>JBGTDT010000180.1:0-34457 GCA_041748155.1 Thermosynechococcaceae cyanobacterium
CAAGCTTAAGGTGTTTAAGATCTTGGCAGAGCGCTACCGTAATCGACGCAAGCGGTTTGGTTTACGCTTCAACTTAATTGCGGCTATCTACAACTTTGAATTACTTCTGCCAACGATCATCTGATTCATGCAAGAGGTCTATTGCCCGCTCGCAGTTATTCGTTGGCAGGAGTGGTCAAGGATCACACAGGCGGCGACCTTACTCTGCCTTGCGGATCGATGTCAAGGACGGTCGTCCCCCCAAGTTCATTGTCCAGCCCTTGGTGGCTGAACGCTACCAGCAGAAGTGGAGCTACCCCCAGCTCGAACCTTTCGAGATTTGAGTGTTTGCGGCGTCTTACTAACCCCTCTTAGGTATCCCCTCAACTGGTTTCACCTTTTGCCAAAGGGTATCTACTTCGGACGGTGAATAAGCCTCTGCCGCAGCGATCGTCGTCATGTCTGTGAGCCGCCCAGCCAGAAATGATCGCGCGACTTTAACCAATTCGCTGTCTGGATAGCAAGGATGAACCCATAAACCAATCTCCACTAGATCGATTCCTTTAGAGTCAATCAGGAATACGACCTTGTGAAAGGGTTCGAGGAAGCCTGATCGCTCCTGGTTTCGCAGAATCTCTTTGACGCTAATCTGGGTATCAAAATGCATAGTCAGGACCTAAATCTGTTACAAAACTACCTGCTCAACAAGATTTCGCCAATACAGCCTAGTTGTAGTGTGGGCAACCATTGCAGGAGAACTGATAACGATCTAATCAGTGAAAGGTTTCTGAGCAGGAATCTCTAAGGATCGCGTTGACTGAACTAGGGGGGTTAAATCGAACAAGGCTTCTAGGGCGATCGCCTGGGCGGCGGGCATCTGCCCATAGGTAAACACGTAGGGAAGCGCTGGCGGGAGTGGCAATAACTGCTCTAGCGTATAGGGACTGCCGTAGACCACCAGGGCTTGCAGTTGCCCCACCTTAACCAGGGCTTGTAGCCAGTTCTGGGCCACCTGGGTCAGGCCAGCACTGTCCCGAAAGGGGTTACCCCGGATGAACAGTTGCACCAGTGTGCCTGGAACATCGGCGGACAAATCTAAGGGCTGGCTAGGAGTGTGGCTGTCAACTAGCTGGAGTTTGTAGCCCATTTGCTGGGGCAGGGCGATCGCCGGGGCCTGTCGATGCAAAAAATTGCAATTCAAACTATCATCCACCAGGATCAAGTTACGCAAGTGACTCTCAGTCCCGATCTCTGGCCGTAAGCAAGTCGGGCAGTAAACTTGCATGGCGTCTCGCAGGATCTGAGCAGCAGTGGCAGTGGTCTGCGGTTGAGCCAGTTGACCTAGTTGAATCAGTGGAGATGGATGGGCAATCTGTTTGATTGGGAAGCAGACCTTGTGCTTGGCCCGCCAGATCCGCTCCAGAGAAGCCCGAATTTGTTCTAGGGAAATTCGTCCCTGTCTGACTGCATCATAGATTGCCCGGATCGCGCCGGGTGGGTCTACGGGCATCAAGATAATATCGGCTCCTGCCTCTACGGCTAAAACGGCTGCTTCCTCAGAGCCATAGCGCTGCGTGATTGCGCCCATGACCAGGGCATCGGTAACCACCAGTCCGGCAAAGCCCAGCTTCTGCCGTAGCAGTTGCGTCAAGATCGGGGGGGAGAGGGTGACCGGACGCTCCGGGTCCAAGGCCGGGATTTGCAGGTGGGCACTCATGACTGCATCTACCCCGGCAGCAATGACGGCAGTAAAGGGGGGGAGTTCGATCTCCCGCAAGCGATCCCACGAGTGCGACAACACCGGCAGTTCCAGGTGAGAATCGCTAGCGGTATCACCGTGTCCCGGAAAGTGCTTCGCTGCGGTCAACACCGGGTAGCGCTGAACGCCCTGCAAAAAGGCGATCGCCAGTTGACTCACCTGCTCCGGTGTCTCACCAAAAGCTCGGACATTGATCACCGGGTTGTCAGGATTGTTATTCACATCTACAACCGGAGCCAGCAACCAGTTGAGACCAATCGAGAGCGCTTCTTGGGCAATGCAGGCTCCCATCTGCTCAGCGTAGCGCCGGGCTTTTGCTGGATCTTGGCGGGCAATCGCCGCTAGCGCCATTGGTGGGGGAAACCAGGTAGCCCCAGCAAAGCGCTGGCCCACACCCTCCTCAATATCTGCGGCAAGCAAGAGGGGAATTTTAGCCCAGCTTTGGAGCTGCTGCGATCGCAGCGCCAATTCTCCGGCACTTCCGCCCAGCAAGATCACCCCGCCGACGCCAAAATCTTGGACCCAGTGCTGGAGTGTTTCTGTGGTCGGTTCCCAGGCTGGGTATTGAATCTGGTGGTCAAATAAATAGCCAGCAGCCCGGACCACTAACATTTGAGCCACCTGTTCTGCCAGCGAAAGGTGCTCAGGGTCGGGCAGGGCAGGGGTAAAGCCAAGACCCACTGTGATAGTCACTCGGCTTCCTCAAAAGGCTCCGCCAAGGGCTGAGATTGTGTCTCCTCAACCGGTGGGGACTGCTGCCGCTCTTCGCTCAGCCGGTTGAGCAGTGCTAGGACTTGATTACCGCGTTCTATGGAACGGTCTTCTACAAAAATTACCTCTGGAGTCCGGCGCAGCCGGACCCGCGCCCCCAGTTCACTGCGGACATAGCCTGTTGCCGACTTTAAGCCTGCCATCGTCTCAGCTCTGGCTTCGTTTGTGCCATAGATGCTGACGTAAATCTTGGCATGTTGCAGATCGCCCGAAACATCTACATCCGTAACACTAACCATTCCTGTCCCAACGCGATCGTCTTTGATGCCGTGGAGCAGCATCAGGCTGACTTCGCGCTTAATGAGCTGGGCAACACGAGATGTGCGACGACTAGTAGCCATAATTAGTCTGCTTGTTAACGGATCAACGCTTGCTTCAGCTCAGGCTGTCAGTGTGATTTAAACAACACTAAGGCCGAGCATAGCGCGTAAGGTAAAGGTAAGAAAGGATAAACCGCCCAGAAACAGACCGACCAAGGCGATCGCAGTAACCGGGCGCTTCAAGAAGGGAACCAGCGGCTCAACCGCATTCCAAAAAATTCCCAAGATCAGGGCAATCAAGTAGCGAGGATAACGGGATATGTTGATCAGAAAGTCTTTCATTGCAATGCTCTCAGTTTAATGAAGCCAACTTGGGGCTAGCTTGGAGACTGATGATAGCGACGACAAGTTAGCTGGCTTTGTAACTAAGTTTATTTTAGGGAATAAACCTCTAGTCTGGAGAGGGCACTGGCCTGACTGAGACACGATTCCCCTGCTGATGCCTGAGAGAAATGTCAACTTATCCCCGACTAGCCAACCGTCAAGGACAATCTACTAAGGGTAAGCACTCTGTACAGATTGCTGCTCAAGTTGCTACCCCGCGTCCTTTCCTAAAATGGGCCGGGGGAAAGACCCGACTGATTCAAAAATACCTCCCTTACTTTCCTCAACACTTTCAGACATACTATGAACCGTTTTTAGGTGGGGGTGCTGTTTTTTTTCACCTGCTGCCAACTCGATCAGTCCTAACTGACATTAATCCAGAGCTTGTTAACGTCTATTGCTGTGTGCGAGACTGGGTCGAGCCAGTCATCTTGCTTTTAGAAACGCATCAGCAAAACCATAGCAAAGCTTACTATTATCAGGTTCGCGATGGTTTCCAACCAACCTTAGGCCATCGCAGTCTTGGCCAAGGCAGCGCCGTAGAAAGAGCTGCTCGTCTAATTTATCTCAACAAAACCTGTTTCAACGGTCTGTATCGAGAAAACTCTAAAGGGGAGTTTAACGTTCCTATGGGTAGTTACAAAAATCCTAAGGTTTGTAACCCCGGTCTACTTCGTTCGGTCTCAAATGTGCTGCAATCTGTTCAAATTGAAGTGAGATCCTTTGACTCAGTTCTTAGTTATGCCCAAACTGACCAAGATTTTGTCTACTTCGATCCGCCCTATCATCCGCTTAGTTCTACCAGCAATTTTACCGCCTACAGCCGCTACGCTTTTAGCCAAGAAGAACAAGTGAGACTACGAGATACCTTTGCGGAACTTGCTAAGCGTAAAGTAAGTGTAATGTTATCGAACTCGGACTGTCCACTTATTCGCAAACTTTACAATAAGTTCAAAATCTACGAGATACCAGCGTCTAGAATCATTAATGTTGATCCAGCAAAACGTGGAAACGTTACCGAAGTATTGATAACACCATTCTAAAATCTGCAAAACTTACAGTTTGCTCAAGATTGCTGAAGCTCTTAATCGAGTACTTTATTTCTTGGCAGTCTCTCAGCTTAGAAGATGACTAAGAAGTTGTCTTAATATTTACCTTACTTCTCACTGAGCTGGGCTTGGTAGGCCGCTTTACAGGTATTCAAGATTCGTTGATCGTTAGTGCTCATCGAAGAAATAGGTTGATAGTCTTTCAGACTTACAGAATAGGGATATGCAGCTTTGTCATAGCTGCTAGTAATTGTTAAATTTAATTCCCCTGCCTTGAGATGCCCATAAAAACAGTCAAACGAAGAATAGGGCATGTAAAAAGCACCCATCACCTTGTCATTCTCTAGCTCAAAAACAAAGTATTCCTGTTGGATTTGTCCAGGCTTAGCAGATTGACCGAAAAGATAAACGCCATCGGCTGACGGGCTGCCGTTAGCTAGCTTGGCAAATACAATCGAAGTATCTAAAGCAGAGACAGGTACGATTACACTACTTTGGTTCGCTCTCTGTTGTGCAAGTACAGGATAAAGACTTGTTGAAATACCTATACCTATGAGTAAACCTGCCAGCAAGAGTTTTGTGAAATAGCAAATTTGTAAGCTTCTCCCCTCAATTGGGTTAAGCACTTTAATGTCCTTAATTTAAAGGTAAATAAAAAGTATGTAATACGTCAACACCCTAGCTGAAAAGTCAATCCAAGGTCTTCTCTCGTAGGAGAGAATTTTCTTGGGCGTAAATTAGAGAATTTGAAGGGTTATCAGGTAGTAGCTAGATCAGGCTTGAGAGCGTTCACTTAGCTGGGGTTACAGCAACAGTATTCCCAGCCCAAGCTGTTAAAAAAACTATCGCCTCCTAGATGCTAGGAGGCGAGGAGTAGCTAGAGAAAGATGATAAGCTAGCTCGCTAAGTACTCACGACTATTGAACTTACGGCGACGGAGATGGTCTAGAGCCTGACGTTCGAGCTGGCGCACTCGTTCACGGCTAAGGTTAAGTTTTTGCCCCACTTTGGCAAGAGAAAGCTCTTGTCCATTGTCCAAGCCGAAGCGCAAGGTTAGAACTTGTCGCTGTTGAGAAGTCAGCTCATCCAGCATGCCATGAATGTCATCACGCAGGGCTTCGCCAGTAGTGTACTGTTCTGGTGAAGGACTTTCGTCCTCAAGCAGTTCCCCTAGTTCTGTATCTTGATTGTCGCCAACCCGCAAATCCAACGAGACAGGCTGCCGGGCTAGGGTAAGGTACTCTCTGATCTGAGCAGCAGGCAACTCCAGCTCTTGACCAATTTCAGCAGGGGTAGCATTCCGGCCAAGTTTCTGGGACAAGACTCTCTGAGCCTTTTTGATCTTATTTAGCTTCTCTGTGATGTGGATTGGTAGGCGAATAGTCCGGGCTTGCTGGGCGATCGCACGGGTAATAGCCTGACGAATCCACCAGTAGGCGTAGGTCGAGAACTTGTAGCCTCGGGTTGGGTCAAACTTCTCTACGCCCCGCTCCAGACCTAAAGCTCCTTCTTGGACCAAGTCTAAGAACTCTAAGTTGCGCTTTTGATATTTCTTGGCAACAGAGACAACCAGTCGTAAGTTTGCTTCAATCATCTTCTGCTTTGCCCGCTGACCCTGCTCAAGGATGGCGTCAAGTTCGGCTTGACTCAGGTCAACTTCCTGGGTCCATTCTTGATAGGTTGGCTCATGACCTAGATTTTCAGCCAGAGACTCTTTTGCGCTGTACAGCTCCATCATCTGCTGTACCTGCTTGCCGTAGATAATCTCCTGCTCGTGAGTGAGTAGAGAAACACGACCAATCTCATGCAAGTAGGTACGAACCATATCTGCACTAAAGGTAGGCTTAGCAGTTTTAGTCTTAGTATTTGCAATGGCCATGATGGTGGAGTGAGCTCCGTTATACAAATTCGGATGAAAGTTGAAATCAGTATGAGTTTGTCTTAACTTTGATGGTATTACACTCCTGAACCCCTGTTACTCAAACAGGAGTAGGAATAGCCGTACAGTAATCGGGTTATAACCGAAGCAAGCAAATCTGTCCACTTCCGGTCCACACTTCCTTAGATACCTAGACTTTTTTCTGATCGTGAATGTTTCAGACACCCGGACAAAGAACAAAGACCAGGTTGAAGCTAGACTCCTCTGCGCTGAACTTCTCTATCAAGCAGAGCCAAGACTCCGGTAGCCCCGCGACCCACCTGTCTGGCCAATTCGCCTGGTTCAGTCAAGCAGACCCAAATGCTCATCGATCAGTAGTCGGGCTGCTTCTACTTCGATAGAGCGGAGTTGAGGTTTGGCAATTGTCCTTGTTTTTGTCTTAGCGATCAAGCTCACCGGATGTAGATGACCTTTGTGACTTAACCAAAATATTGGTATGTTCCGGTGCAGTGTTAGCTTGCTATTTGCTGCTCTACCTCTATAGATTGAGGAGTTTATCTAGAACCAGAATTTCCAAGTCTGGAATAGCAGGTAAACGAGCATCATTGGTTAGGAAGAACATACCACCTCCCTGAATAGCGGTTGCAATCTGTATTGCATCTGGAGTTCGCAAGTTCTGTGTTGCTCTCAGTTGGGCAGCAAACTCAGCAATTACTGGAGAAACAGGAAAGGTGGTTAGATTTTCTTGGCCAAGAAGAATGTTGCGATACTGCCCAGCTAGTTCAACATTGCCCGTCCGAAGCGGGTGAACCAATACCTCCGTTAGTGTCAACGTAGACGTAACAACTTGAAACTCACCCCGACTTATCCCTTGGAAAAAGGCACGAACGACCTCTATGTATGTTGCATTCTGCTCAATGAAGTAGATGAGTGGTGCAGTGTCCAAACCAACAAGCTTGCCCTGGAGCTAGATTAGCCATTCCACGAAGCTCGTTCCTGATTGACGTACTCTTGAGCATCAATGCCTTGCCAAATTTCTTTGCCTAATCCTTCTAGTTCCATGATGTTAGGTTTAGGTTTTGGAGTCATGCGGCGACGCACAATTGCAACTAACTCCTCCAACAAACGGAGTTGCTCATCCGGTGTAAGATTCTCGACTTGACGACGGATATCTTGATAAGTAGCCATATATCCTACCTGAGCGATCCTAGCGCCAATCATGCCACATTGCTCAGGGATTCAACACTGTCTTCGGGTGCGATCGCCCCACCCATAGCCCCAAAGTACCACCTCACCAGTAACCTTGAGGTAACTTGACTTTGAATGCCAATAGGTGCCCCTTGCAGTACCGTCCCCTCGATAACCTCTGCTACCTAACGCCTGAATTAAGCCGAGCCGCGAAACGGCTTCGGCTTGAATGAATTGTTAGAACTCGTCACGCGATGTTTTTCACAGCCCAACGTACCCCGTCAACAAGCTCCGAACATTGATCCTGTGTTGGTCAGACGCTTTCTTGTGCGAGCAAAGGTTCCTAATGTCAGCGAGGTACGAAATCTTGCGCCACACTGATATATCATAGACACCGGCAGCTTTAAGGGGCTCGTTGAGGTCGGCAATAGTTGGAGCTTTTTTGGCAATTTTTATGCCATGTGCCTCAGCAATCTTTTGGAGGTGTGCCTCCAATACAACTCCTGCCAGAGCGCCGGCTGCACGAACGTTGACTTTGAGCAACGAGGCAGCGCTGTCAATCTCTTCATCCTGAAGTTCGGCGTAGAGGGTGCCTTGGATGTCGCCCAGTGCGTTGTTGGCTCGCGCAACGACTGAGGTCAACATTACTAGCTGGTTGTAAACCCCCATTGCAGCTTGGCCGCGGCAGTCGAAGTGTTGAAGTTCGTAGGCTCCAGGTTTGATGTTCTTAAGGTAATCCTGAATTACATAAGTTCCGTACCCAAATGACTTTCGCTTTGGATCTGGTTCGTAATAGTGACGGAACTCTTCATAGCGGTCTCGGGCAAGCCACTCCACAGCGCGAAGCGCTTTTGAGTACCAAGCTTGATAGGGAAGATGCACGGACGGCTTTTTCTCCGTGTCCTGAAATTTCTTGAGCAGCTCGTTGCCCTCTTTGACGAGCTCAGACAGTTCGCCCTTAATCTTTTCCTTGGCGGTCATCAGCAGTGCCTGTAAAGAGTTCTAACTATTGATTAGACAGACTTTGTCTGTCTATCTATTCTGCTCTGGGTGATTAGACTAAAAAGCTCCGTGGTTTTTCTCATGAGATCCGGCAGCGTCTTGGGAATCACCTCATAATGCTGACTTTTTATTCCTGATAATGAAACTCTGCCCCAAGAAACTGCTCGATTCTCCTGCGGAGACGCAATGCGGAATAAATTCGTGAGGCCATTTGCCTCAAGCATGACTCCTATCGCACTGAAGAAAGCTCCATCTGCGCTACATCGGCTTTCACAACAAGCAGCATCCCAAAGATGTAGGCACAAGACTTACGCAGAAAAGAGGCGATCGCTCAAGTTATTGCCCTCTAGACTACTACTAACAGGAATGAACTGACTCACATTACTAATGCAATAACCTGCATTAGCATTGCAACAGCCTACATTAGGAATGCGACAGGCTACATTGGCATGTTTACCACTGACATTGCCATTGTCACCTCAGACATTACGAATGTAAGTCACTACATTGGCATTACAACGGGTCAATTTAGCAGTGCAAGGGTTAAATCAGCTATTGCGATGGGCACACTAAGGGCAATATCTTTTTTACTTAGGTGTGTATCATGACAACTTCAAACTCAAACCGCCGTTTATCCCCACAAGTCATCGATCAAGATGTGGATTCTTTGAACGGTCTTAAGACTATTCCTAGCTATAAAACTAACCGCAGCGAAGCAACAGCAGAGACCTTACAACAAACCTATCAGACCATGCTGGTTCAGCAGCAAAACGAAACCGAAAAACTCGCGCTCTATCGCGCTGCTTCTGATGCTGCTCGTTTAGCTGAGTGGGGGTTTCACAACAGCGTTTTGGCGATGAAGGAAGTCGTGCGGGGGCAATTTGGCTCAGACAGCGATGAAGCTCAGGCGGTTGGATTAAAGAAAAAGTCAGACCGTAAACGCCCGACGCGCCAGAAAGCTGTTCCTTTTAGCTAGTAACACCGCTTGAGTGGAAGGATCTACTCAACGGTTACAGATTTTGCGAGATTCCGAGGCTGATCGACATCTAAACCCCGACGAGCCGCAATGTGATAAGCCAGTAACTGTAGCGGAATCACGGTCAGGATAGGAGAGAGCAACTCGTCAACTTCGGGGACGGGTAAAATCGCGTCAAAAGTCTCTGCGGCCTCCGGTCGGTTCAACGGGATAACTCCAATTAACTGGGCATCGCGGGCTTTCGCTTCCTGGGCATTGGAGAGCACTTTTTCAAACACACTACCGGGCATGGCGATCGCCACCACCGGCACCTTGGCATCCAACAGAGCGATTGGTCCGTGTTTCATTTCTCCTGCCGGGTAGCCTTCGGCGTGGATGTAGCTAATTTCCTTCAGCTTTAAGGCCCCCTCCAGGGCGATCGGGAAGTTAATCCCCCGGCCTAAGTAAATAAAGTCATGGGTTTCGGTAAAATCGTGGGCCAGGGTTTCGATGTAGCGTTCTTGGCCTTCTAGAATTAGCTCAAGCTGGGCCGGAAGCTGTCTCAACTGAGCAATAATTTGCTCCAGCCTTGCAGGTGTCAGGGTTTGCCGCTGAAAGGCCAGTTCTAAGGCCAGCAGGTAAAAAGCAACGAGCTGAGTCACAAAGGTTTTGGTTGCCGCTACCCCAATTTCCATGCCGGCGTGGGTATCAATGATTTGCGGCACCAGGTGAGACAAGGAACTCTCAGGTCGATTCGTAATTCCCAACAACCGAGCTTGAAACTGAGCGGGTTGGCCGTCCCGGCGCTGGAGTTCCATCTCCAGGGCAGCCAGGGTGTCTGCCGTTTCTCCCGACTGGGTGACGCCAATTGTCAATGTATTAGGCGTCAAGGGCGCAGGCGCGTAGCGAAACTCAGAGGCGTACTGGACACTGGTGGGAATCCCGGCCAGTTGCTCTAGCAAGTACTTGCCAACTAGACCGGCGTGCCAGCTTGTCCCACAGGCAACAATCTGAATGTGTTCTAAGTTGGTGTAAAGCTCAGGGGCCAAACCTAGGTGGATCGGACTGGCAGCAGGAGTCGCCTCTGGCGTCCAACTGTGATTCAGATAAGCTTCTAAACAAGCGCGAACCACACCGGGCTGCTCATAGATTTCCTTGAGCATGAAGTGCTTGAATCCCTGCTTTTCTACCAGCATTGGATTCCAATTGAGGGTGCGAGGCGATTTCTTGAGGCGATCGCCAGCAAAATTGTAAACTTCAACCCCAGTCGGCCTCAGGCAGGCCAGTTCGCCATTATTTAGCGTCAGCACTGCGCGCGTGTGGGGAACCAACGCCGGGGTATCCGAGGCACAGAAAAACTCCCCTTGACCAAACCCAATTACCAGCGGGGCCTGCTGGCGAGCCACGACCAATTCATCGGGATGATCGCTCGAGATTACGGCGATCGCAAATGCCCCTTTTAGCTTATTCACCGTCCACTGAACCGCTTCCAGCAGGGAAGGAGCAGGCCCGTTGTCCGGCTTAACTCCCATCTTGGAGAGAAACTCAGCAATCAAGTGTGGAATTACCTCAGTGTCGGTATCCGAGCGAAAGTTGTGCCCCCGCTGCTTCAGCGCCTGACGTAGATCCCGGTAGTTCTCAATAATGCCATTTTGAACCACTGCAATCCGCTCTGCCGCATCCCGGTGAGGATGGGCGTTGTATTCTTCTGGTTTACCGTGGGTTGCCCAGCGAGTATGCCCAATCCCAATCAGGGCTTGGTTCTCAACTCCTTCCAGCTTCTCTTGCAAGTTGTGCAGTTTTCCCTTGGCTCGAATGCAGTGCAGTTCACCTTCCCAGACTGTGGCAATCCCAGCCGAGTCGTAGCCTCGGTATTCTAATTTCTTCAGCCCCTCAAGCAAAATACTGCTAGCTGATCGGGTGCCAATATATCCAACGATTCCACACATTTCCAGGACTCCTCGTCGCCACGTTAATCAGAAGCGGTTAAAGGCTATCTTGCCACTCTTGAGCAGAAACATCTATCTCTTCAGGAGAGCCGGAATGGGCCAACCTGTCCTCAATTTAGAAGCGACCAAGCCCACCACGCGGTAGGTCAAAATTTCAAGATTGATAGCGAGGAAAGCAGGGCAACTCAACAGCAGCCAAAGACTTTCGCTGCGATCTAACTTGAGGCCGTTGAAAGGGCTCTAGGGTCAGCTTGGTTGCAGCGGCAATAGGCGATGAATTATCGGCGGGGGATGTGACCTTGCTTGCCTGTACGGTGAAGTGAGTTGGTGAGGGCTGAAGATGCGGTGGAATTGAGAATATCGAATCAGAGGGGTGAGAGCCTGACTGTATGCCAGCCTGATTCATGTCTGAGGTTTTAGCTTGCAGTAGAGAGGCGGGATCAACAGCCGACTGGTGGGGGAACGCTGTGGCACTGATGACCAATTGAGGGTCAGCAGCAGACCAGGGTTGAATCGGTTGTTCTTTGAAGACAAGGGGGAAGTGGTCGGTTTGAACCGAAGCCAACTCTGGCTCTGGAGAGGATTTTGTACCCCTTGAGTAGACTGCGTCCTGGGGATTATCTCCTGACCGGGTTTGGCTAACAGGCAGGCTCCCCACTGGGGATGTAGGGTAGTCCGAAAAGTCTACATCTGTGCAGTCCGGCTGAAAGAACGTGCCCTTGATTGGCGACGGCATTCTCAGCTCAGCCACTGCGTGAGTACTCGCTGCTGAAGTGTAGTTTTGATGCAAATAAAGGGAATTTTGCGGGGGAGACGGCTCTAAGCATTTTTCTAAGGCTGCCTTAAACTGAAAAGTCTGACGCTGTTGCCGCAAGAGACGGGCTCTCAAGTCCAGACAGGCAGTTTCGGTTTCCTGCAAAAGGTGAGATTGTTGAGTCTGCCGTTGCTGGACAAGCCCTAAGTCAGCTTCTAACCGAACTATGCGGGCCTGACTACTTGCCAATTGTTTGGTTAAAAGCTCAACTAGGCTTTCCTGGGACTGTAAGCGCTGGCGAGTCGCTGCCAGCTCTTGTAGAAGGGTCGCTTTATCCCAACTGGCTGGCTCTGGTTCTGAAGTTTGGATCGACTGGGATGTGGGCGCTGCTAAAGCTCCTGGCACAACATCTGACTCGGAATTAGAAGTTGTTTTTAGTTGCTTCAGTTGATTAAACTCGTGGCTCTCAGAGGCGTTGACGTGACTCATTGCTCCAAACCTATCAAAAAAAACCACTGCAATCTCAGTCAATACGATATCCGATCTCTGATTCTTTGCTATGCAGTTTTAAGCCTAACTGTTGAAGAAGTTAAAGCGCAACCCTGCCCTGAGTCAGCAGGAAGCTACAGAGCAATCAGCACGGAGTAGGCTGAGCAGCAGCTACTTCTGACTTAATCTCAGCAGCCCTTCGCTCAACTAACCACACTTTGTTT
This sequence comes from Thermosynechococcaceae cyanobacterium, assembly GCA_041748155.1. Classification (GTDB taxonomy): domain Bacteria; phylum Cyanobacteriota; class Cyanobacteriia; order Thermosynechococcales; family Thermosynechococcaceae; genus JBGTDT01. The sequence goes on from JBGTDT010000180.1 coordinate 12,643, forward strand.
ACTAGGAAGAGCTGCTCGATAAGAGCTACTTCAATCGTCGCACCCTTGCCAGTAAATTACCTATGTTTCAGTTCCTACGGTCAATTGCAGATTGTCGGCTTGCAGTGTTTGCCTGTTTTCTTGATGCTTCAGCCTGAGAGGGTCAAAGGGTGAGGCTTTACATTAAAAAGTTTTATAGAGGAGTTTTATCTTTGAATTTTAGAGCTTTACGCTTCAACCTTAGAGGCAAAAAACTAAGGTTTCAGATCAGAAGGTTTGAGTTTTGAGCTTGAGTACCCTAAGAAAAACTTAGAGGTCCTAAACTTAAGGGCTCAATCTTCAGATTTTAGATTAGAAAATCTTATTTTGAGGGGTAAGGCAGATGGTTCAGAACGGAATCACGCTGTTGTAGATGCAGTCAGCCAGAATAATCCGTCTACTAAAAGCGTCCCTAGAACAGCTCCAGAAAAGGCCCACCAGTGAAGTTGCTTGAGTTGGGCGATGCGTACCCCTGGTCGCGTCAGGGGTAATAGACCTGCTGCTAGCAGTACAATGACCAAAGCCGCCGCCCAGGCTGCACCCCAGGGAGTTTCAATTTGGGCGATCGCTGCCTGGAAAATTGGCAATGCCAGACTGGTATCCACCTGCATCAATTGCCGCCAGTGGGGAATCAAATCGACGGCATAAAAATAGAGATCCGTAATTACAGTCCCCAAAAGGGAGCCTAAATAGAAAAAGTTGCCAGCCTTGTACCAGTTCCGGCTCAACCCCCACAAAACAAGGGGTAGACCTATTGCCTCCACTGGCAAGTGCAGCAAAGGCTCCCAGCGCAACCAGCCCCAGTAAAGGGAACCCGCCAGCCAGCTTAGTGTAAACCCAAACAGTATATCCCCCCAGAGTCGCGTTGCAGGACGTGATAAAAGCCAGCAGCTCAAAACCAGCCAACCCGCTGTCATGATCAGACTCAGTTCGGGTAAGAGGCGAACCAGGGGAGCCTGAATAAAAACAGGCACAGAAACAAGAAAGACGGCTGAGCCAAAAACCAGCCACGCGGAGGTTGTGCCGAGTCCCCAAGAGGTCTCTACAGAGAGGATTTGACTTGATTTGGCTGCTTGCATAGGGAATAAATGGAAGACAATTATGGTTTAATGTTACTTAATTTTGTTTACTTTTGTTAACATACCACAGGCGTATCCCCCTAGGGGGTATCTTGCTTATTTTATCCCCTAGGAGGTCTTCTTCTATGCAGTGCCACTGACTAGCCCGTGACCTATCTCGCTGCTGGGTATGGGAGGATTGTGCTTGAAAACGCATTGAACCTGAGGTTAGGACGGTTTACCATGCTGGGGATATAGCTAGGGGCAATATGGGTTTATCAAGGTATCAATCTTTCCTGCTAGCCAGCGTGGGAGTTGCGGCTGCTGTCGTTGCAGTTCCTCTAAGAGCATTGAGTACACAATTGCCAGCGATCGCCCAATCGGCAGAAACCACAGCACAAGCGAACACTGCCGAGCCATTTGTGCAGCTCAATTTACTGCAGTCGATTATTCTAGGTGCCGTGCAAGGGTTGACGGAATTCCTGCCCATCAGCAGTACAGCGCACCTCAAGGTCGTCCCCGTAATTTTGGGTTGGGGCGATCCAGGGGTTACCTTTTCGGCGGTGATTCAACTGGGCAGTATTGTGGCTGTCGTTTGGTATTTTTGGCCGGATCTGACGCAAATTACAACCGGGGCCTTCAAGGCAATCGCCCGCTCAGATTATCAGGCCAACGACTTTCGGATTGGACTGGGAATTATTCTGGGAACGCTGCCAATTGTTTTCTTTGGCGTCCTGATCAAAGTGTTGATTCCAGACTTTGATAACTCACCGCTCCGGAGTTTAGGGGCGATCGCGCTGTACTCGATTGGCATGTCCCTATTGCTGGGAATGGCAGAGCGCTTGGGAGAGCGTAAGCGTAACTTTGATGACTTAACTCTGCAAGATGGTGTCTGGATGGGACTGGCCCAGGCTCTGGCCTTATTACCAGGAGTGTCTCGCTCTGGTTCAACCCTGACCGCCGGTCTATTTATGGGCCTGGAGCGGGCAGTGGCAGCACGATTTTCCTTTCTGCTTGGGATTCCCGCGATCGTACTGGCAGGGTTAGTCCAACTCAAGGATGCCCTGGAGGCCGGATTTGGGGAGGCTGGACCCGTTCCCCTGATTGCTGGCATCATTTCAGCAACTATTTTTTCCTATGCTTCAATTGCCTGGCTACTACGGTACTTACAAACTCAGAATACCTGGATATTTGTCTGGTATCGTCTGGTGTTTGGGGTGGGTATCCTGGCGGCGATCGCCGCTGGGTTGTTGCAAAACGCTTGAACCAGACTCTCTAGAATAGGGGAAGGTGTTGTCACTGCGCTGGGGTATGACCTGAGACATTCCTGCCCTCCCATCTATTTTGATTGTCCTCATGAGCCAACCTCTTCGTCCTGCTCTGGTTACCACAGTTTTACCTGACTCAATTGCGGCTGAGATTGGGTTTGAGCCTGGCGATCGCCTGGTTTCAATCAACGGCAAACACCCGCGTGACCTCATCGACTACCAGTTTTTGTGTGCTGATGAGGCCCTGGCGCTGGAAGTTCTGGATGCGTCCGGAGAAACCCATCAGATTGAAATTGAGAAAGATTACGATGCTGACTTGGGACTAGAATTTGACACCGCCCTTTTTGATGGTTTAATTCAGTGCAACAACCGTTGTCCCTTTTGCTTTATTGACCAGCAGCCTGATGGCATGCGGCAAAGCTTATATCTTAAAGACGACGATTACCGGCTGAGTTTTCTCTATGGCAGCTATCTAACCCTGACCAATCTTCCCGCCTCAGAGTGGCAGCGGATTGAGCAGATGCGGCTGTCTCCCCTGTACGTGTCAGTTCATGCAACGGAGCCTGAGGTCCGCACTCAACTTCTCAAGAATCCCCGTGCAGGTCAGCTTCTGGGGCAATTACAGTGGTTCCAGGCCCGCCGTTTGCAAATTCATGCTCAGGTTGTGCTTTGTCCTGGTATCAACGATGGGGCTCACCTAGAGCGGACACTGCTTGATCTAGCTCAATTTCACACGGGAGAAGTGCCAACAGTGGCCTCTGTCGCAGTGGTACCAGTCGGTCTGACCCGGTTTCGCCCCCCTGAGGATGAGTTAATCTCAGTCACGACCCAGAAAGCCCAGGAAGTTATCACCCAAGTGCAGGCCCTACAGACTAAATTCCGCCAGCAGTTAGGCTCTACCTTTGCCTGGCTTGCCGATGAGTGGTTTTTGATTGGCGGCCAGGAGCTTCCGCCTGAGTCTGGCTACGAAGACTATCCCCAAATCGGCAACGGTGTTGGTTCAATTCGCCAATTCTTGAAACAATTCCACGCCGCAGCCAAGCTGCTGCCCCAGCGCCTCTCTTTGCCTCGAAAATTCACTTGGATTGTCGGAAATGCTGTCGAACAAGCCTTCCAACCCATTTTGAAGCGCCTGAACCAAGTTGAGGGATTAAAAATTGAACTTGCAGCCATACGCAGTCACTACTGGGGTCAAACCATGACTGTGACGGGCCTGCTAACAGGGCAGGACATTTTGCAAGCTTTAGAGGAGAAAGAACTGGGCGATGGCCTCCTCTTGCCCTCACTGATGCTGAAGCACGGGGAAACCCGTTTTCTTGATGACATGACAGTAGCGCAACTGAGTCAGCGACTAAAAGTCCCTATCATCCTTGTTAGCGGTGGTGCTGAAAACCTGATCGAAACTTGTATGCATCCGGTACCGCTAGAGTCGTCTGACTGGGCTGCACTACCTAAGAACTAAGGACCCAGTCTGCTTCCTGGGGATTGAATTGGGACCAAGTTTCTAAATCAAGTTCATTGAAATAAACTAAAGCACTTTGGATCTGCAGGGCAGTTCCTCGGAGTTCTAGGTCAAACCAGCCATCCTCGCGGGCATTGGCACTCAACAATGCGGCTAAGATATTTACTGTCAAGCCGTGCTGAGAGACTAGACGAGAGATAACGGGTTCCTGGTGATAATCCTTGGGGATACGGATTTTGATCCGGGCTGTAGACTGGTCCATAATTATCTCGCTAATGCGTCTATTTAATCTACGGTAAGTCGGTAGGAATACCGTGCTTAATTCTCAGTTTAACCAGGAGTATCTCACGGGTGGACCTGGAAAAGCAAGGTTTAAAGACCTAAAAGCCTATTGGAAAACCGGGGTATCATGTCAGCTAAGTTCGACAATTCCTCGCCTTCTTCAAAGCCGTAACGCTCTTAGCAATTGAGAGCACTAGAAGGAGATGATTAAATAGCCATCCTGAAACTTAGCGCCTGTGACCTGCTTACCCCTAAGTTCCGCTGGCAGGAAGAGATTTCGTCGCTGATCACCTGCTTCCACGGTTACCTCTGGACCATACTGGGTGAGTTTAACTTGCTTTTTATCAAAACCGGGTAGAAACAGGCTGACTTTTCGGGCTGGCAAATCCACACTAACGGGTCTTGGTGACTGAGCCGCTTGGCTGAAATCTGGCAAGGCCTCAATCAAGGGTTGCCAGTCATCCGGGGACTGTGGCGGGATGGCGCTGACCTTAAGGGGAGCAAATTCACGGGTGACAGCTTCAGTGACTTCAGCCTGGTTGAGCAGTACGCCACCCACTGTCAGACCAACTTGTTGAGCGCTGCCCCAGAGGTAGCGGGCCGTGGCGATCGCCACCGGATCAGTATTGGTCACCAGGTAAGCTGCAACATGGTTAGGGTCAGCGGTTGCTGCCTTGCCCTGCTCTAGCAAACTATCCACCTGGCCCTTGGGCTGAGCAAAATTGTTACTGGCCCAGTTGACATTCAGGACGGCACTGGAAACCGGCTGGATAAACGGTGAGACCGTTTTGCCCAGGTCAGAATCGCTAAACACTTTACTGAACCGCCGCATATACCAACTCAGGATCTCAGGCATTCCCAGGGTTCGCAGCAAAGTTTGGTCCCCACTGCCGTCAAAGACAATCACATCGTAGTTGCCGCTAGCGTCGTACTCCCGAATCGCGTTTAGGACCAGGGCATTGTCCATCCCGGGTAGCACCCCTAGTTCTTCCCCAAACACTTCTTTGAAAAACGGCGTACGGAGGTACTGAGCCTCCAGCTCTTTCACCTGATCCCAGCTACGCTCTAGCAGTACCGTAGCCTGAAACTGCACAGCTTGAAGGTTAGGGGCAATTTCCTGGGGATTGGGACCCAGGGGAGTGCCAAGCACCAGGCTCAAGGCTGGTCCAGGTTCCTGACTGGCGAAGAGAACCTGCTTACCTTGGGCGGCAAACTGCTTGGCGGCTGCGATCGCCACAGTGGTGCGACCCACGCCGCCCTTCCCTAAAAACGTCAAAACAAAGCTCATCTCAACCGTCCCTTCTTGCAGTAGTCCTGACTGATTGGACCCTAACTTGGTGCCAGTTTTCTCATAGTAACCACTTTCCCTATCCCCAGCGATGCTAAGCAGGGATGCTAAGCGGGCCTCAGATTAGCCCACCAAAGCATCAGCAGTGCTTGCGACCATCATGGGGGTTGAATGTGAATCGACCTGTTTTACGCAGGGCATCCAGAAAGGCAAACACGGCAGGACTCTGAAGGCCATTCGCCAAAATCGCTACGCCGATTACCCGTTCTAGCGGATCAGGCAAGCTGCAAACCTGCACCTCTGCTGGGATCGGTTCAGCAGCAAGGCGGGGGAGAATCGCCGCTCCTAAGCCTTGAACGACCATGCTGACAATCGTGGAGTCTTCATTCACCTCGTAGGCAACATTGAGGGGAAACTCTGACAGCATCAAGTACTTGTAGAGTTTGGCGTAGCAGGCATTGTTAGAGGGAAAAATCAATGGATAAGCGGCTAGGTCTTTCCAAGTGAGCGAGGAACTGGTTAACGCTGTGGTGGGTGGTAGTAGAACCACATACTCATCTCGGAGGATTTCCCAGGCATCAAACTCATCGCTAGTGGGTATATAGGTAAAACCAATATCAGCCTGACCGGCCCGCAGAGCTTGCTCTACCCCCAGGTAGTCATTGTGCTCTGTCATCGTTACCGTGATTTCTGGAAACTGGCTGCGAAACCGGGCAATAACTGCGGGCAGCACGTGAGTCGCTACACTCCGAAACGTAGCAACTCGGACCTGACCCCCGTGCAGGCCCTTCTCCAAATAGGCTTCCTTCTCGATGCCATCCAGCAGGTGTAGCACTTGACGAGCATGGCTAGCAACCCGCTCTCCTACAGAGGTGAGAACAGCGCCATGCCGCCCTCGAAAAAACAACAGTACCCCCAGCTTCTCTTCCAGGCTGGCGATCGCGTGGCTGACTGCTGACTGGGAAAGCTCCATCTCTAAGGCAGCCTCACTGAAGTTTTTGTGGTCTGCGACTGCAACAAGTGCCCGAAGCTGAGACAGTTTCATAGCAGAAGTCCCGACGAGGGGTGACTCAATTATCCAAACAGAAGAGAGAATTATCTATCAATTCTATTCATGGAAGCGATGCAAGCTGTGCTTTGATTCGGGCCTAACGCCCTGAATAGAGTGGATGCATACCCTCAAGCGGGAATTGCATTTTAAGGAGTTTGTCGATGAGAACGCTCACACAGTGGCTGAACTACCAAAAACTAGAACTGGTTGCGACCCAAACTTCAATCAAGATAATGCAGCTAGCAGCTTACGAGGTATGGAAGGCTAGGGCTGTACCTAAATTAAAGGTTACCTGTGAGCGCGGTATCGTCTGGCTGACCCAATCTGGCGATCCGCTTGATTACATTTTGCATCCTGGTCAATCGTTCTTGCCAACCTGTCGTGGCAAAGTCGTTGTTCAGGCACTCACACAAGCAACAATTTCAACTAATGATCGCAGCAACGAACCAGCCCTACTCTCAAGGGCCTGGCAGCATCTGGTCACAGTTTTCCATCGCAGACCTGAACTTCACATTTGGCAAAGTCTGGACCGGTTTGGAAATACTTGGTGGCACGCCTGCGATCCAGCCACAGGCAAATCCACTCAACTCGCCTCTGAAGTAGAAATGCGGCTGTGGGTTGAACAGCGTTACTACAAAGGAGTTGGATGAATGTTTGACCCAGTTAAAACCGCTTCCTCCAAACAGTTTTCCAGCTTGAATGGATTGAGCAATCAGCAGGTCACAGACCTTGCTACCCGTTCGGGTCTTTATCAAGTGTTTTACCGGGCAGGGTACAGTAACGCCTGGATCGCGGCAGATCTGCTGGCTTGGCAGCGACTTCAGCAGAAAATAATCATCCTGGTTCCGGTGGTTATCCTTGCCATTTTTCTGGCCGGAATATGCGGCGATATGCAAAGACTAGCCCCCAGCAACAACTACAAATTCCAGACCCCACTGCTACTTTCGTCAACCGGGTAAAAGTCCTCAATCGTCTCCCCTGGAGCCAGCTTTGCTGCGCGGTAAGCTCAATCCCTCAAGCGACATCTTCTGACTTACCTCCACAGCGGATGCTACGAGCTGATCCACCGTTTATTTGGGACTTGAAGAGCCACAGGCAAGGTATTCTAAAGAGGCGATCGCTGTTAGTTAAGAATGAGTTGTGACCAGCGACGCGGTTGAAGTAGTCAGACTAAGGGCAAATTAAATGCTGGCAAAGCGAATTCTGCCCTGCCTGGATGTAAAAGCAGGACGAGTCGTCAAAGGGGTTAATTTTGTCAACCTCCAGGACGCGGGCGATCCGGTAGAACTGGCGCAGGTCTACAATCGAGCCGGAGCTGACGAGCTGGTTTTTTTAGATATTACGGCTACCCACGAAGACCGGAGTATTATCTTTGACGTGGTGTATCGCACCGCCGAGCAAGTGTTCATTCCCTTAACGGTTGGGGGCGGGATTCAAAGCTTAGCCACAATTAAAGATTTGCTAAGAGCCGGAGCCGATAAGGTCAGCATTAATTCTGCAGCGGTTCGCAATCCAAGCCTAGTGGACCAGGCCAGCAATCGCTTTGGTTGCCAGTGTATTGTTGTTGCCATTGATGCCCGCCGTCGTCCAGACCCTAACAATCCAGGTTGGGATGTGTTTGTTCGGGGCGGGCGGGAAAATACTGGCTTAGATGCGATCGCCTGGGCTCAGGAAGTCGAGCAGCGCGGTGCTGGTGAACTCCTAGTTACCAGCATGGATGCCGACGGAACCCAAGCGGGCTACGACCTAGAACTAACTCGACGAATTGCTGAAACCGTCAAGGTTCCTGTAATTGCCTCCGGCGGAGCCGGAACCTGTGAGCATATTCAAGCAGCATTGACCACTGGAAAGGCCGAAGCAGCCTTGCTCGCCTCCCGGTTACATTATGGACAGTTAACCATTGCTCAAATTAAACGGCATTTAGCAATCCACCAAGTCCCTGTGCGGATAGTCTAAATCTGCTCAAGCTCAAAACCTACTGCTTAAATCTTTCTCTACTGCAATAGGAGGTATTTAGTTCTATTATTTGTTACAGTATGTAAACTTATGATTATTCTGCTCTTGATCGTAATTGGGCTGGTGATGTGGTCACTGCATTTGATGCGGGCAGCCTTCAACCACCGTGAGTTTGCCCTAATGCTAGCAGGGACACTAGTTGCGATCTCTGCCGCTGGAGTAATCGTGGTCTACTTTTTAATGGAGGGATACTTGGGCTACATGACCCACGCAGTTCGCTATCAACTTCCCTTAGATGATGAACCTGAGGTTATTGGATTCACATGGTCTGAACTTGCTGAGGCAGATACTGCTTCCTCCCAAGCTGCAATATTTGAGTCAGTCTTTGCTGCAAATACATTATCCCCTCACCTATCCGAGCGGTCTGGTGTCTCCTACTTCTGAGGAAATTCGGGCTCTATTTGATCAAGTTGCCCCGGTCTACGACCAACTCAATGATTGGTTAAGCTTGGGTCAGCACCGGATTTGGAAAAAAATGACTGTAAAGTGGAGCAATCCTGCCCGAGGTGCAACCTGCCTTGACTTGTGTTGTGGAAGTGGTGACCTAGCCCAGATGCTGGCCCAGCAAGTTGGGCCTGCCGGTCAGGTCTACGGGGTAGATTTTTCGACTGAGCAGTTGGCAGTTGCAAAACGTCGGTTAGACACCATTTGTCAACAGACGCAGGCTAGCCCTCAAGACGCTCAAATTACTTGGGTTGAGGCAGATGCGCTGGCTTTACCCTTTGCAGACAAAACCTTCGATGCAGTCACAATGGGTTACGGCCTCCGGAATGTAGCAAGTATCTCTGATTGCCTCCGGGAGGTTTACCGAGTCCTTAAGCCCGGTTGCAAAGCTGCAATTTTAGACTTTCACCAGCCACGAAACCCTTGGCTCCAAGCTTTTCAGCAGTGGTATCTGCAAATCGTTGTTGTTCCGGTTGCTACCCAGTTTGGCTTGACTGAAGAATATGCCTACTTAGGGCCTAGCCTGAAAAGATTTCCCCTAGGGCCAGAACAAGTCAGGCTATCTCATCAAGTAGGATTCAGTCAGGCAATCCATTACGCAATCTTCACTGGCATGATGGGCGTTCTTGTCTTAACAAGGTAGGTTTCCACTAATTGCTAGACTCTTCAGTTTTTTTTGCAGTAAGCTTGGGGAAACCAAAAGCTATCCGATTAATTTGAGTTCGTTGACTTAAACTAATATCTAGAGTTGAATCGGGATGAGAGGATTCGAACCTCCGGCCCCGTCGTCCCGAACGACGTGCGCTACCAAGCTGCGCTACATCCCGCTAAGCAATGACGCTCTTTCAGGGTATCATGCCTGCCTTGATTGGCGGGGCTGCAATCAAATGAGCTGCCTAAAGATCTTTCACTTGGTTGGCCGGAAAGCTTTAACCGCTGCTTCTGTTTTTTGACGATCTAGCTTCAGAACCAGAGTTGCCAGTGGCGGCAAGCAAAGATCTAGAGAGTAGGGTCGATTGTGATAAGCCCACTCATCGGTCCACTTGCCCCCTAAGTTGCCCAGGTTGCTGCCACCATAGTCATAGACATCGCTGTTCAGTAATTCTGTATAAAATCCTAGCTCTGGTACACCAACCCGGTAATGACTATGGGGCTGAGGTGTGAAGTTACAAACAGTCAAAATAAACTCGCTCGAATCTTTGGCCTTACGGATAAAGGAAATTACACTATGACGGTTATCGCTACAGTCTATCCATTCAAACCCGCTCTGGGCAAAGTCTTGGGAATAGAGGGCTGCTTCAGTTCGGTATAAATGATTTAGGTCCTGGACAAAGCGCTTCAGTTTCTTGTGGGGCTCGTATTGTAGGAGATGCCACTCTAAATCACCCCAGACGTTCCATTCCCCCCACTGACCAAACTCCATGCTCATAAACAGGGTTTTTTTGCCAGGGTGAGTGAACATGAAGCAAAACAGACAGCGTAGATTTGCAAACCTTTGCCACTCATCCCCAGGGACTTTGCCTAGCAAGTGGCTTTTGCCGTGAACAACTTCATCATGGGAGAGCGCCAGCATGAAGTTCTCGGTGAAGGCATACATGATGCTAAAGGTGACATTGTTTTGATGGAACTGGCGAAACCAGGGGTCCATGTGGAAGTAGTCGAGCATGTCATGCATCCAGCCCATGTTCCACTTCAGGTTAAAGCCTAAGCCTCCGACGTAGGTCGGCCAAGAGACCAGCGGCCAAGCGGTCGATTCCTCTGCGATCGAAAGAACACCAGGAAAATAGCTAAACAGGGTATGGTTCAAGTGACGCAGAAAATCTGCTGCCTCCAGGTTTTCTCTGCCTCCATACTGGTTGGGAATCCACTCCCCCGGCTTGCGCTGGTAGTCTAGATAAAGCATGGAGGCAACTGCATCAACGCGAATACCATCAATGTGGTACTTATCGAACCAGAATAGGGCGTTGGCGACTAGGTAGTTACGCACCTCGTGACGGCTGTAGTTGAAGACCAGCGTTCCCCACTCTTTATGCTCCCCTTGGCGTGGATCAGCATGCTCATAAAGGTGAGTTCCATCAAAAAAGGCCAGACCGTGCCCATCTTTAGGAAAGTGGCCAGGAACCCAGTCAATCAGGACGCCAATTCCTTGCTGATGACACTGATCGACGAAGGACATAAAGTCTTGAGGGGTGCCGAAGCGAGACGTACACGCGTAGTAACCAGCAATTTGGTAACCCCAAGACCCGTCAAAGGGATGCTCCGCCACAGGCATTAGTTCAATGTGCGTAAATCCCAACTCCTTTACGTAGGGAATGAGACGCTCCGCTAGCTCGTAGTAGGTCAAAAACCTGGCCCCTGGTTTTAGCTCAGAGACCGTTACCGTTGGTCCAGTTTGACTATTAGCTAAACGGGGAACATCCGTTGAGGAGGCGTGCATCCAGGAGCCAAGATGAACTTCGTAGACGGAGATAGGCTGAGCTAGCGGGTCAGCGTGGCGCCGCTTTTCCATCCAAGGATTGTCGCCCCAGGTATAGGAGTTTAAATCCGTCACGATCGAAGCGGTTTTGGGCCGAATTTCTTGCTGAAAACCAAAGGGGTCAGATTTTTCGTAGATATGGCCAGCCTGATTCTTGATTTCGTATTTGTAGTGCTCGCTGACTCCTAGCTCAGGCACAAAAAGCTCCCAAATGCCAGAGGAGCCTTGACGCATTTGATGCTTGCGACCATCCCAGTGATTGAAGTTGCCGATCACAGAGACGTTGCGGGCGTTGGGAGCCCAGACTGCAAAATAGACGCCCTCAACTCCCTCTAGCAGGGTGTGGTGGGCACCGAGCTTTTCATAAATCCGGTGATGATTGCCTTCGGAGTAAAGATAAATATCCAGGTCGGTCACCCGTGGCGACTTAAACGCGTAGGGATCGTAAATTACCCGCTCATTCTCCCCTTCTTTAATCCGGAGTTGATAACTAAACAGCTCTGGGAGCTCGACAACACATTCAAAAAAGTGGGGATTGTGCAGAGCTTGCATCGGATACTCGGTTCGCTCTTGGGGGCAGATTACAGACACAGCATCAGCGTTGGGTAAGTAGGCTCGGACTGCCCAGGCTGTTTTCCCCTCTCGTTCAATCCGGTGGGGACCGAGTACCTCAAACGGATCTTGATACTGATTCCAGACAATCCGGTCAATTTGCTCAGGGGTAACAGTGATGGTCATAGTCAGGAAGCAGCTTACCTTAATAGAAGTGATCTGAAATAGGTCTGATTAATAAAGAGTAGCCATGAAGTAGGCGATCGCTAATGAGTTCAGTATGGTTGCAAGATATCAGGGTCTTGCATAGTTGCTATCCTGAGAATACCCCTCTAGAGCGACTGTTTAGGCGAAGATCAGGCTTGATGAACTGTCTAAACGATGACAAGTATGAAGTCTCTCTACTAATCTCTAAGGCAGCAGGTGCCAAGCTTAGAACTGGAGAGCGAAAAGCAATTTTGTCTGAAATGTGAATTAACAAGTAACAAACTGTAATAAACCGTAGCAAATCATTGTAAAAGTCTCAACTTAGGTCGTTCAGGTTCTTAGCTCTACCACATCCCGTTGATCAATTTCCTCTAGGAACACCTTGACCTGTTCCTCGTGAGCCGTGGGCAGCTTCTTGCCCGTAAAGTCAGGATGAATGGGTAGCTGGCGATGGCCTCGATCTACCAGCACCATTAGCCAGATAGCCTCAGGTCTACCATAGTCATTGATGGCATTTAGGGCGGCCCGTATAGTACGACCACTATAGATGACATCGTCCACTAGGACTATTATTTTGCCAGATAAATCAAAGGGAATGAAAGTTTTTGCGGGTGTCCGAATTCCAATTTGATCCAAATCATCCCGGTAGAAGGTGATATCTAATGCCCCCACTGGTACCTGGACCTGTTCGAGCAGCTCAATTTGGTTAGCCAACCGCTGGGCTAGAGTAACCCCTCGTGTGTAAAGTCCCAGAAGCAGCAGTTTTGAGAGATCCCTGGACTGTTCCACCACTTGAGAAGCCAGACGGGTCATCGTCCGGCGTAGTTCTTCTGCAGAGAGAATTTCTACCACTTTTGAAGACATGGGGTTGAGCGAGGGGAAAAACTTGGTTTATCAAGGTTTTGGGTTCGTTGAACCACACACTGCTTTTGTGGTCTTTGGGTTAGCTGAAAGTTCTCTAAGTCACAGGGAATAGGACGCTATGGACTGGGCGTTAACCCGACTGGTAGCAACCTCAGTCCAGTTTAGGTCAACTTCAGAACTGCAGCGTAGTGACTACTACCAGACCGAGCAGTAGCCAAACCAAAAAACTAGACTGAGTTAACTGTAAGGCATGCTTGATCCGATCTGGGGTAATGGCCTGTAAAGGATCTCCCAACAATGGTTTTTGCTTGGCAACCCCTCGATACCAGTTTGTTCCCCCCATTTGAACTCCCAGGACAGCGGCATAGGCACACTCACTCCAACCAGCATTTGGGCTTGGGTCTGCCTCGGCATCCCGCTGGCAAACCTGCCAGACATGCCGGGGCTTGCCGGAGAGGACTGCTAGGGTGATGACGGTTAGGCGACAGGGCAACCAGGTCAGCGCGTCTTCAATCCGGGCACTAAACCAGCCGATCTGGGTAAAGGGTACTTCTCGATAGCCAACCATAGAGTCTAAGGTGCTTGCGGCTTTGTAGGCCAAGGCTAGGGGAACACTACCGACACTGGGAAAACTCAGTCCGATTAACGCGTAGAACAAAGGAGCCATGACGCCATCTGTTGCATTTTCCGTCACCGTCTCTAGTACAGCCCGCAATATCTCAGGTTCTGATAGGGCCTGAGTATCTCTGCCTACGTAGCGGCCCAAGATCCTCCGAGCAGCTTCCAAGTTACCAGTTTCTAAAGGCGCTAGAACATCCTCAGCCGCAGCTCTCAAACTTCGTCCGGCAAAACAGGTTGCCAGCAGGATACTTTCTACAGCTACCCCTAAGACGGGATGCAGTATCCTTGCCCCTTGAACAATTAGCCACCCCACAAGCGCACTGCCGCCGATCAATCCCACACCTAACAAAGCCCCAGCCCAGCGCCGGATGACTGGCCCACTGAAAGCCCGTAAAACAACCTGAGTATAGTTCCCAATGACCCAACCCATGACTCGAACTGGATGAGGCCAACCCCAAGGATCGCCAATTGCGTAATCCAGCAGGGCAGCCAGGATTAAAACGACAATGGAAGAATCAGCCAATAAGTGTTTATCTGCTAGTCTTGAATGTCTCTAAGCTGACAGTTTCCCATAGATCAAGTCCACGACTTCCTTAACTTCACTAGCTTCCTCAGCTTCCTCATCAGGTATTTCAATATCAAACTCTTCTTCTAATGCCATCATTAGCGCAACAGCATTTAGAGAGTCAGCACCTAGTTCATAGAAGCGACTACCTAAATCCACTGCGCTCTCACCCACACCTAACTGCTCGCTGACTATTGCCCGAACCTTAACAAAGACCTTGACTTTGGCCTCATCTCCTCCCAATCTTTCTAATACGGGGGTCATCTGATCACGCAAACGAGCCTCCTCAGCAGCAGTCCAACGAGCCACTTCAGCAGCTCGGCGAACTTTTTCTTCAGCAACTCGGTGAGCGTTTTCCTCAACGACTTGATGAACCACTTCCAGCTCAGCTTCTATTGTCCTAATTCGAGAATCAATCACATCTCGCACTATAGAGAATTCAACTTTGTGCCCACTCTGGCTATAGATTTTTGTAGCTAACTCCCACACAATCTGATCGCAATTGACTTCGAGTGACTGAAGACCTTCCGACGTATCTGACACGGTTTCGTCTAAGTATTTATTAATAATTATCTTCAGCACCTTCAACTCATAACCTTTATCTACTTCACTCATCGCCTCATCTCCTAAAAATCTCTGCAACACATGTCAGACCTAAGTAGATAATGCCCAGTTGATAGGTTTGAAGTAGGCAAAAGAGGCTCAGAGGTGAGTTCAGTACATCAACTTTCTGCGATAGTCAGCACTAAGAGATACTCCTATGATGGAAGCAGCGAGAAGAATAGCGCATGCACATTACCCTCAAACCAGAACAGGAAGCCTTCATTCACGCCAAGCTCCAAAGCGGTCGATACCAAACCGTGGATGACGTAATTCAAGCGGCATTGTACCTGTTAGATGAACAAGATAAAGCCAATGAACAGTGGGTGATCGAAACCCGCGCAAAAGTTGATGAAGGAATTGCATCACTTGAGCGCGGGGAAGGAATCGATGGTGAAACGTTTGTCAATCAGCTTTTAGATAAGTTAAAGCAGGCAAAAAAGGCTCAACAGTGAGTCAGTATGTTATCTCTGAGCCTGCTTCTCGTGATTTACAAGCAATTTCTGACTACTTTGCAGTAGAAAATGTTGATGCTGGTGAAGGTCTTCTGCGGGGGTTTAATCAAAGATGTCGGCAACTGGTTAGCTTTCCTAGCATGGGACGGCAGTACGAAAACTTACGTCTAGACTAAGAGGACTTCCCTTGGATGGGTACATCGTCTTCTACTTGATTGTGAATGATGGGATTGAAATTGTAAGGGTTGTCAGTGGGAGGCGTAATCTAAAGTCCCTGTTTGCGGATATGGATGATGAGTAATGCTCGTGTGACTAGATTCAAAGTCGCTAAATCCACGGGCTAGACGACAAAGCTGGTTGCTTCTCCTTGAGCAGCTTGCCAACTCCGAGCATCGTAGTACAGGTCTTCCAGGGAAATACTGTAGAGTCCTTCTTTCAACTTTTGATGCAGCCGCTTCCAGAGGGTAAACGTCACCCAGTCTTCTGCTTGACCTGCATTGGGATAATGATGGGATAACGGTTCAATCGTTTCACCTACTG
The DNA here is from genome assembly GCA_041748155.1 of Thermosynechococcaceae cyanobacterium. Lineage (GTDB taxonomy): Bacteria > Cyanobacteriota > Cyanobacteriia > Thermosynechococcales > Thermosynechococcaceae > JBGTDT01. Next base: position 28,410 of record JBGTDT010000180.1, read on the forward strand.
CTTCCAAAATCTGTCCCAGGGAGATCTGGGCGGGTGATCGCGCAAGCTGGTAGCCACCCTGAGAGCCGCGAACAGAGAGTACAAGTCCAGCCCGTCGTAACTCGATTAGAAGTTTTTCCAGGTAGGGTGCGGGCAGATCTTGCCGTCGGGCGATCGCGTTGACGGAAGTTGGCCCGTACTTTGCCTGCAAGCTTAGATCCAGCAGTGCTTTGACGCTGTAGTGTCCACGAGTTGTAAGCTTCATTCTGTGACTCGACTGACCCTTAACCAGATCAAAGGCTAACCTAATTCTGCCATCATAGGAGAACTAAGCGGCATAGTTAAGAGCATGACAATTGATAGACTGCGCGATCTTCAACAAGCGGCTGGAGCAACCTTTGAGCTGGTAGCAGATCTACGGATTCCAACTAGTTTTGGCAACGATCTCGCCGCCCTTCAAGCTGCTCAGACTGGAGTCGTCTTAGTGGATCGGTCCCACTGGGGGCGGATTGAGGTTTTAGACACCGATCGGCTGACTTTTTTACATAACCAGAGTACAAATAACTTCCAGCCACTCAAACCGGGACAGGGCTGTGATACTATCTTTGTCACCTCAACGGCACGGACAATTGATCTAGTTAGTGCTTACGTGACTGAAGCAGCCGTGCTGCTGCTGGTTTCCCCCAGTCGGCGGCAGAAACTGCTGGAATGGCTGGATCGGTTTATTTTCTTTGGCGATCGCGTCCAAATTAAGGATGTAACAGAGACAACCGCAGTCTTTAGCCTGATTGGACCCAAATCCAGCGCCCTGTTCCAGTCTCTTAATGACAGTGATAACGCCAGTGGAATTATTGGCAGTCCCGGCAATAGCCACCAACTGTTAAACATAGGTGGCACAGAAGTCCGAGTAGCGGTTGGCAGTGGCTTAGCGACTGAAGGATACACTCTGATCACAAATATGCAGCAAGCCGCAGCGCTTTGGGGTGCTCTAATCAACGCGGGAGCTATGCCTCTAGGTGAGCAGGGCTGGGAGCAACTTCGTATCATTCAAGGTCGGCCTAAACCGGACCACGAGCTGACTGAAGACTACAATCCTTTGGAGGCCGGACTTTGGCAAACAGTTTCCTTTGATAAAGGCTGCTACATTGGCCAGGAAACCATTGCCCGACTCAACACCTACCAGGGTGTCAAACAACAGCTCTGGGGAGTACGTTTGAGTCAACCTGCTGAGCCCGGCACAGTCGTGACGCTGGAGGGGAGTAAGGTAGGTAAGCTTACCAGCTTTGCTAAAACGACAGAGGGCTTCTTCGGTTTAGTTTATATTCGCACCAAAGCTGGCAGTGCGGGTCTGGAAGTTTATTTGGGTGAGGGCAAAGGTGAGCTGGTTGAGTTGCCATTTCTATCTCGTAGCCGCTAGCTACCATCGTTGAGGAGGGTCAAACTGGTTAAGACGTGAAATTTCTAGCAGGAAGATTTCATCAATTGAGGTATTCGCCGAAGTAATTCAAGAGTCTGGAGAAGATTTGTCTGAGTTTCTAGGACGATTGCTGGGGAGTAAAATGTTGGTGAGCAGGGCGATCGCCATCTTCAAGAACTTGCAATGACCACACCTGACTGAGGAGCAAGAGGCAAAACTGGCAGAGGCTGTGGAAGTTGTTAAATGCTTTGAACAGAAAGCTAGAGAACTAGCCGCTCTGGGAGATACCTTCGCTGAGAAATTATGCTTTAGAAGTCTTCAAAGCAGGAGAGACGGTTGATGTTGTCTCCGTACCTGTTTCCTGGGTGACTCTCTTATCCGAGGTCTGTGGTCAGCCTGAGTCTGTTTCTAGTGGGGCTAGTTTAAGACCTTTGCATTAAGTAGCAGCGATCGCCTTCTGAGAAGCTTTACAACCCAATGACAATCGCCTCTCCTGGCACAACAGCGATCGCTCTGATTTCAGGTCAAACAAGCAGCCCTACCGATTGCACTTGCCCAGCCTACAATCACCCCTCGCACTTTACAGTTGCGCTCGTTAGGTGGACTGCATTTATGAAAGCTTCCAGTAATTCGAGCTGAGTCGAGGTAATTTGAAACTGTAACGGATCGGCAAGCAAGGTAGAAGTAGCCATGAGTATTGAACAGGCGGTTGTAGAAAAGTTACGGGCATTACCTCCCGAAAAGCAGCAGGAGGTGCTTGACTTTGTCGAGTTCCTGCAGACCAAAACACCAAGGGGAGAGCTTTCCAACCAAGATGGAAAGCCAGTAGGGTCCTTTCTTAGCCTTGCTCAGAAATGGGTTGGCTGCCTGGAAGGAGGACCTGATGATCTTTCTAGTAACAAGAAGTACTTGAATGACTATGGAGAGTAATGAGGCGGCAAGTCCTACTCGATACAGGTCCATTAGTAGCCTTTCTCAAGCGCCAGGATCGTTTTCACAGTTGGGTGACAACAGAATTAGCTACGATTGAGCCACCTTTATTGACGTGTGAGGCAGTGCTTTCAGAGGCTTGCTTCCTCTTACGAAATATCTACCCTGGTCAGGGAGCAGTTATTTCTTTGGTCAATGCTGGAATGATCCAGATACCCTTTTGTCTGAATGAAGAACCTGGCGTCGTTAGTGAACTACTCACCCGTTACCAGTCTGTACCAATATCACTTGCTGATGCCTGTCTGGTTCGGATGGCTGAACAATATCCAGAGAGCTTTTTGCTAACTCTTGATAGCGATTTCAACATTTACCGCAAAAACGCCAAGCAAATAATTCCTGTAATCATGCCTCAAAATCAATGAGGTGGGAAGAGTGCTCTATATGCAGCAAAGGGGTGATCGCCCCTGGTCCATCTAATGAGATCGCCCCTCACTGTCCTAACTGGCATCACAGTGATCGCTCTGATTTCAGGTCAAACAAGCAGCCCACGGATCACATTTTCCAATCTGCGATCGCGAGTCCGCGTTCTGTACGGATGATCGCTGCTTGTCCGTTGGATGCCGGAGTCATACTCATAGCCTCCTAGAGGGCGTCTCTATAGTCCCTCACGGAAAAAGCAAGGTGGGCAACTGCCTACTGGATAACAGTTAGTGATCGCTCTGATTTACGCTGAGGAAATGATGAGCGACCGCTTCCGAACCCTAATCTTCTGTTGTTCGGTCGCAAAATTCCCAAACTGTTAGTAGCGATCGCCACGATACTCTTTACCCGAAAAGTTCTACTGGATAGGCAACTTGCGAAAACGGACAGCATTGTCCTCTATCGTAACGACTGAAGCTTCAACAAGCACCTGCTCTAACTGTGGCAAAACCTCTAGCAACCTCTGCGATGCAATATCAGGCTGGGCAGAAGACAGTCGAAGCGTGACTAAACTAGGTTGAACATAGCCACCCAAAGCAACCAATGCCGAGAAGTCTAAATCTTGGGTAAGTACAATTCGATTCTCTGCCCTTGCAAATTCCAGAATCTCTGCGTCAGGGGCTGTTGCGGGGAGAACTTCAGTAACACGCAGAATATCGTAGCCCTGTTGCTGTCAAGCTGCGACTGTTAAGGGGGAAATGTGGACATCTGCAATGAACCGAAGACCACTCACGCAGAACGAACGTCAATGAGTTGATCTGAAACTGCCCAGGCAGCATAGCTGAGAGCTTGCTGAATATCTTCAGGCTCTAGTTCAGGGTATGACTCTGTAATTTCCTGAATCGATAGATTACTCGCTAAAAGTTTTAGAACAAAGCCTACTGTAATCCGCATTCCACGAATTGTAGGTTGACCAAGGCAGATATTTGGATTGAGAGTAATTCGATCTAGTTCCATAACACTGCGTTTTTTGACCACCTCGACACTTCCAGCTACACACGGCATAGCTGACACTTGTTTCTTGCTCCACAGAAAACTTCAAAGTACTGCCCTACCGATACTGCGGTAACTTGCTCTAGGTCGGGTTCATGACTGCAGAGAGGGTGATTATGGCGATCGCTTTAGGAAAGTACTCTGCACCCTCACCTAACCCTCACCTAGAATTGGCTGCTGGTAGAGAAGCAAGGTTTTAAGCACTTTATGCTCAAGGATAGGAGCAGCCGGGGATAGTCTGCACCTGTTTAGAGGCGTACATCAATAACGACTGGCGTTACTAGCTAACAGCAGAAGCTTTCTGGCGCGTCGGGCGTTTACGGTCTGACTTTTTCTTTAATCCAACCGCCTGAGCTTCATCGCTGTCTGACCCAAATTGCCCTCGCACAACTTCCTTCATCGCTAGGACGCTGTTATGAAACTCCCACTCAGCCAGGCGAGCCGCGTCAGAGGCAGCGCGATAGAGCGCGAGTTTTTCAGTTTCGTTTTGCTGCTGAACCAGCATGGTCTGATAGGTTTGCTGCAAGGTCTCTGAGGTTGCTTCGCTACGGCTGGTTTTATAGCTGGGAATGGCTTTAAGACCATTCAGGGAATCTACATCTTGATCGATGACTTGCGGGGATAAACGGCGGTTTGAGTTTGAAGTTGTCATGATACACACCTGAGTAAGAATTGTTGTCCTTAGTGTGCCCTTTACAACAAGTTATCTAACCCTTCTAGTACTAACTTGAGCAGTTGCAATGCTGATGTAGTAGGTTGCATTGGCAATGTAAATGGTCACATTTGCAACGTGAGTGGCAAAAATGCCAATGTAGCGTGTCACATTTGCAATTCAGGCTGTTGCATTGCTAGTGCAGGCAATTGTATTGGTAATGCGAGGCAGTTTATTGTCAATGTCAAGCGCTTTATAAACAATGGATTGAGTTTCACTGCAAAGGTCAACTTTTCAAGCTTAGAGTTAGAAGGGAATACTACACACCTTGCCCCCGTTTGGAGCGATCGCTGATTATTCCTTAAGAATAAACCAAAGCGATCGCCGATAAAACCCAAGTCTCCCTTTGTCTCGTAGCAAGGTTCCCAAACTGTTAGCCGCGATCACCCATTTGTCAAAGTGGGCTACTCTTTTCTGAAAATTGCACTTCTTAAGTGAAAGTGAGATCTCACTTGTGCTGATTACTGCAAACCCTTCACGCTTAGGAGTTCTCTTCCAATTTCTTTACGTACTCCTGAAGTGCTTCTTCCATAATGGCTATGTTTTCTGGAGTGTCAGGACAGGGATACAGCATAGAAGATTCAGAATCGGCTTCAAGTCGATCAGCTAGCTTGTAGAAGGCCTCATCATCCTTTCTATGCGAAAGGAGGTAAGCTCTCAGCTCAGCGGTGTTCATGGTATCAAAGTCTGGTTTCATCTAAACCTCCAATCACCATCGCGGTAAATCACAACTTGCAAATTCTCACCTGCGAAGATGTACACAATGCCTGCGCGCTCATCGAAGCGTACAAGGTCTATAGAACGGTAGAAGTTTGTCAGATATTGACAAAGCCTAATGCAGGATTTGCCTTGTTCGCCTGTTGGCAAAATTACTGCATCCTTAAAACACCACTACTCTATTCTAGCGATCGCCACCGCTCCCACCTAAGCCAACTGCGATCGCCCGCAACAGCTCTAATTCAAACAGTAATTGCTTCTTGCTCAATTCCTACAAGAGCGATCGCCTCTCCAAATCTCCTATTTTGTCACCCCATCAGGAAGTAGTGTATTTAATCCGTCTAACGTTACCCATCACCCGCCGCTAGTAACCTCTCGAACTTAACGGAGAGACTCAATACGGTCGGTATGCAACGAGTTTGTCAGACCGTGTTCACTTTGCAGAGTTCGACAGTACCATCTCTAAAGACCTGCATCGTTAGCTGATAGCATTCCATCAGCAGCATTCCAATCAGCGGTTCTGAATCAGCTTCATCAACTGGGATTGTTAACAAAATTCCATCCCAGACTACAACCACTTCGTAAACGTCGAAAACGCACTCACTACCATCTCCAAGAATCGCTCGTCCTCGCCGTTTCCATCGTAGATTCAACTGAGCGATTAAGTCTGGAGGCAAGGAAAGCCATCCATTAAAACCTGTATCAACGATCACATCTTGTGCGAAGATTTTGCCATCAGAGTGACGAATTGAAAGTGGAATGATGGGTTCAAATTCGGCGTTGACCACTCCGGCAATCATGCAATTTTCCGAGTGCGTCC
>JBGTDT010000181.1:0-46013 GCA_041748155.1 Thermosynechococcaceae cyanobacterium
AGAAAGTGTTTGTAAATGTTAGTTAAGCGGTTTTAGGTTCCCACGTTCGTCGGTTTTTTGCTAGTCGGCGAAGCATTAATCGAATCGTGACAACGTAAATCATTCCTTCGTGATTTTGGGGCAACCGCTCATAGTCACGGGTGAGGATTCGAGCATTTTCTAACCAAGTCCAAGTGCGTTCTACAATCCATCGTTTTGGTTCTACCTGAAAGCCTTTTGTTCTCCCTGTCGGCTGAGTCAGCTCGACTTCGACTTGCCGTCCCTGTTTAGCAAAGAAGTTGCCAATGAGCACCCCCAACGCCCCTCGATAGCCCTGGTCTGCCAAGACTTTGGCAATCTGCTGATACATCTCCAGCACCCAGACCAAAACCGCAGGGGCAGCTTTGAGATCGGCTGTGTTAGCAGCAGTGACATAACAGCCGAGCACCAGTCCCAACACATCCACCACAATATGACGTTTGCGACCTTTTACCTTTTTGTTGCCATCAACCCCGTGTTCTTCGCCCCTTTTTGTCCAAGTTTGACGGATTGGCTATCAATGATTGCTAAACTCGGTTCCGGTTCCCGCCCTTCACCCTGGCGCACTTGCCGGACCACGGTGGTGTTGATTTGCTCCCAAACTCCTAGGTTGACCCATAATCGGAAGTACCCATACACCGTCTGCCATGCTGGAAAATCGCACGGCATAGCTCGCCATTTGATGCCATTGTCTGCACGGTAGAAAATTGCGTTTAAGATCTCCCGTAAGTTCACCTCTCGGTGCTTGCCGACTGGTTTTGCAGCAGGTAACAGCGGCTCTATGTGTTGCCATTCCTCGTCGTTTAGATCACTGTCGTAGAACGGTTGGCTCACAATCTGGAGTAGTAATACTGGAATTTCTTAGGTATCGCTCATTCCATGCCTCAATCAATTCTTACTTCACATCTGTTTACAAACAGTTTCTAATTGATCCTCTACAGTTATTCTGGTCCGACCGTCAAGATTTCTACGTAGGCGGCAATATGTTTGTCTACTTCAGCCTAGAGCAGGTAAGAAACAGAGACCTTAAAGGACCTGACTTCTTTGTCGTGCTTGGCGTACTCAAACGAGAGCGCAAGAGTTGGCTAGTTTGGGAGGAGGGTAAAGGACCGGATGTCGTTATTGAGCTCCTATCAGTGAGTACAGCATCACGTGACAAAACTGAGAAAAAGCAAATTTACCAAAATCGGTTGCGTGTACCAGAATATTTCTGGTTTGACCCCTTTGGAGAAGAATTAGCGGGTTTTGCCTTACGCGAGGGAGTGTACGAACCGCTAGCCCTAGATCATCAGGCAAGATTATTAAGTCAGCAGTTGGGCTTAGCACTGGTCAGATGGGAAGGAACTTATCAGGAAATTGAAACCCGTTGGTTACGCTGGGCAACTTTAGAAGGTACTTTGCTACCCACTCCACAAGAGGTAGCAGAACAAGAAAAGCAGCGAGCTGATCATGAACAACAACGGGCAGAAAGCTTGGCAGAACGGTTGCGTGTACTAGGTGTAGATCCTGATCAGCTTGAGTAGCGATAGTGAACCTTAGCTGAGCTGTCTGTAGATGTAGTGACTCACGCTTCCGTTGCTGGGGAACCGTTCGATAGAAGCTTTTGATAGGGGAGAAGATGTAGCTCGGCTGAATACTCCCAAGTATAGCGGGCGCTGGTTACCCTGCCCTGCCAGATCAGTTGTTTAGCAACCTGGGGTTGAAGGACGGCTTGCATGGCTTGGGCCAAGAGATCAACCCGTCGAGGATCAACCAGCAAAGCATCTTTACCGGAGAGAAACTCTGTAAAGGGAGGTTCATTTGAGGTAATCACTGGCGTTCCAGACGCTAGAGCTTCTAGGACCACCAGTCCCCATCCTTCCTTCAGGGACGGAAACACAAACCCATCGGCAAGGCGATAAAGTGCCGGTAGTTCCTGATCAGGAATCACCCCAGGCAGTATTAGGGATGTTCCCACCGTTACGCTAGCCTGTTCTACTAAGGTAAAAAATGCCTGCCGATAGGATTGATAGTCGAATAGGGTAGCGCCCCCGGCAATCACCAGTTGGGCGCTTGGATGCAGGCTCAGGACTTTTATAAAAGCTTCCAGCAGGGCGATCGCATTTTTGCGCGGTTCAATCCCGCCAACGGTGAGGTAGATCGGCCACCCCGTCAGACCCAGCTTGCTTTTCAGCTCAAGCTCAGATCCGTCAGTACTGGCAGAGAATCGTTTGAGGTTAATACCATTGGTGACTCTTTGGGCTTCAATCTGATACTTTTGCCGCAATTCTGATTGCGATTGGGCACTGACACACAAGCACAGGTCAGGTTCCCGGACTGACGCATCCTGGCAAGCTTGCAGATAAGGACTGGCAAAATCTTCCAGATGATGAACGGTGCGAATAAAATGGGGAATTTGTTTTTTGGCTTTCAAAACGGCCAGAGCGTTAGCACTAATACAGTCCTGAGCGTGATAGCAGTCATAGGTCTCAGTAGTCGGGCTGAAGTAATCCACAAATTCCTGAATTCGCTGCTTGATCAACTCGTCGATTCCCCCGGTGATGGGTTGAGCGGACACGAGTCTGAAGCCACAGCGAGGCAACCGATAGAAACCTGAGCCGTCTTTATCTAAAGCGTAGATGCACACTTGATGCCCCAGGTCTTGTAGGGCTTCCGCCAATTCCAGGGTATGGACAACACTTCCCCTGGGCTTGGTTGAGTAGGTAAATAGGGCAATGTTTAACGCCTGGGGCCGCATCGCTCTGGTCTGCTAGAAAACCCGGTGAAAGGCTCCTGGGACAGATCCCAAAAGGTTACTTTCTCAGTTTTGGACCTCAACACAAGCTGGGGAGAAGACTGAACTTCAGCGATCGCCTCACAAACCAAGTCCCGCTGGTAAAACTGCTGTTGGACCAAGCCAACATTTTCCGGTCGCACACTCAAGAGAAATCCATAGCTGGGGAAGAACAGTAGCCATCGTTCTAGGGAAATTCCGGCTGGGTGGGGAATTGCCTCCAGATCCAGCACTGCACCGCACCCCGATGTCTCCAGCAGCATCAGCAGCGTACCAATAATGCCGCCCATGCTGATGTCTTTACCGGTATCACAGAGACCAGATGTTGCCAGGTGGGGCAGAATAGCCAGATCTCCCCGCAGCCGGACTGGGTCAACCCCTTGGCTGGCATTCCAGAAGGGATGGGTAGGGTGAGGGTGGCCGCGCAGGTCAATTGCGGCGAGGAGAATATCGCCGGGCCGGGCATTAAAGCTCGTGATCAAGTGGGTAGCCCGTCCCAGGATTGCCACAGACAAGGCATTGTAGGGACTATGAGCATTTGTATGACCCCCAACAATCGGAACGTCGTAAACCTGGGAAGCAGCCGTCATGCCGACCAGCACAGGTTCAATCTTCGGCACAGACGTGCCCCAAGTTGTATCGACCACAGCGATTGGCTGGCCTCCCATGGCATAGATGTCATTCACATTCACCTGCACCGAACACCAGCCTGCGAACCAGGGCTCAGTTTCTACGAGCAGCGGCCAGATTCCCTCGGCTGCCAAAAGTAGGTAACCGCTTGGATCTGGAATTGCGGCGCAGTCATCTCCCAGCAAGATCCTAGATTCGGTACTGCTGAGTTCTTCAGAGCAGGCGTTGGCTGAGTCAAGACTTTGCGTTGCTCCAGAGCTCAGCGATCGCGCCACACTCTGGATATCCTGCTTCTGCAAGAGACCAAGGGCCTGCCGCAGGTGTTCGGCTAGACTCAGCACAGTGCTGCCTCTGGCAAGGGTCCTGGCAGCGGGGGACGCAACTCAAGGTTGGGCGGGTAGTGATTTAGGTCCGCTGCCATCAGGTGATGACGGCATCCTTGAATCATCAATTCCTCCAAGCAAGACCAGTGGAGTCGCCGAAAGAAATTGACGTTTTGCTGCTGCACGGTTGCCAGAAAGCGGTGGCATCTCCAGGCGTGAGCTGTCGTTACCGCCTGGTCAATTAAACCCCGGCCAATCTGCCCAACCCGGCGATAGTCACGGTGAACGCCGAGTCTGCCGCCATACCAGATTCCAGGTTCTGATTCGTAGATTCGCACAACTCCAACAACCTGAGACTGGACCAGGGCCACGATCGGATAGGCGATCGCATCGAACTGATCGGTGTCACTGGCTTGAAACAGACCTTGTTCTTGACAGAAGATGATCTGCCGGAGCTGGAAGTAGGCTTGATATTCTTGGGCAGAATTAGCAAGCTTGTAGCGGTACGGTTGAGTTGACAAAGTTAGGTGAGGACTCAAATTCACAGTTCAAAGGTGGAGAGGGCAGAGCAAGCGCCACACTTGGCACAACCTGCTTTAATCGCTTTAGAGGACATCCCAGCCCGGTTGAGCATTGCACCCACTTGCTGGTAGAGGCTCAACATGAAATCGTAGCTGGGCGGGGTGTGGTTAGCTAAGGGCGTCCCACTGATCGGCACAAAGGGGACAATGAAAGGGTAGACCCCCATGTGAATCAGTTTGTCGCAAGTTGCTAAGAGATCGGCTGGAGAATCTCCTAAACCTGCCAAGAGATAGGTGCTGACCTGTGACCAGCCAAATACCTCCACCGCAGCCGTAAACGCTTGGAAGTAGTACTCAACCGGGACCTGGGCTTTTCCAGGCATGATCTGGGCTCTAACCTGCGGATCAACAGCCTCTAGGTGCATGCCCAAGCTGTCTACCCCGGCAGTCTTGAGCCACTTAAACCAGGCAAAGTCCTCTGGAGGCTCGCATTGGGCCTGGATTGGTAAGTTGACCCTGGACTTGATTGCCTCGGCACAATCTTTCAGGTGGGCGGCACCGCGATCGCGGCTATGCGGCGTTCCCGTGGTCAGCACCACCTGCTTCACCCCATCCAGCCGTACCGCCGCTACTGCGACTTCCGCCAGGTGTTCTGGGGTCTTGCGGGCAATGGTTCGACCCGCGGCTAGGGACTGGCCGATGGCACAGAACTGGCAGGCTGTGGCAGGGTCACCGTAGCGGCTGCAAGTCTGGAGGACTGTCGAGGCCAAAACGTCGTGGCTGTGGAGTAGGGCAATCTGCCAGTAAGGAATGCCCTCCTGGGTGACCAAGTGGTAAAACCGGGGTTGCTGGGGGAAGGTGACCGGGGCGATCGCCTGCCCTCTAACCGTAATCCAGGCGGCTTCTCCCTCAACCTCTGCCACGTAGTCGGAGGTGGCCGCTGGACCCGTAAAAATAGGCACCATTACGGTGGTACCATCAATCGTGACGGCCTTGTGATCGGAGGGACCAGCTCCCCCTCGGCGACCAGCCGCCCCAATTCCTGGCTCAACGAGTCTCAATCCCTCAGATTGCAGGGCTGTAATCAACTGTTGTTTGTTCATAATCGAAATGCGGGTAAGCGAGAGGCTCTGAACGGTTCGGCAGTTCCGCCATTGGGGCTCTAGCTTCTGAGTTGAGCCGCAACTGCAACAGGTCAGGGCGGGCATAGTGGCCGACCGAGTCCAGCATGCGTTTACGCTTGGTAATCAGGTCAAAATCTAAGTCTGCGATCGCCATGCCTTCCCCTTCAGTCACCGGCGCACAGAGGTGAGTGCCTTCCGGTCCAATAATGGCAGTGCAGCACCCCCCCTGCAGGACTCGCTGTAACTTCTCATCCGGGGTGATCTGCTCCACCTGTTCCGCCGAAAGCCAGCCTGTGGCATTGACGACAAAGCAGCCCGACTCCAGGGCGTGGTGACGGATCGTGACCTCAATTTGGTCAGCAAAAATCTGTCCCACCATGCAACCGGGAAACTGGCTACAGTGAATCTGCTCGTGCTGGGCCATCAGAGCAAACCTTGCCAGCGGGTTATAGTGCTCCCAGCAAGCCAGAGCACCCACTTTTCCCACCGCTGTGTTGACAACCTTGAGGCCGGAGCCATCCCCTTGGCCCCAGAGCATGCGCTCATGGTAAGAGGGGGTAATTTTTCGCCGCTTCAGCCGTAGGGTGCCATTGGCATCAAAGACAAGTTGGGTGTTATAGAGGGAACCATTTTCCCGTTCGTTAACACCCAAAACGACCACAACGCCGTGCCCCTGGGCTGCCTGACCTACAGCCTCAGTCACGGGTCCGGGCACCTCAACGGCCTGCTCGTAAAGTTGCAGGTGCGCCTTAGCCATCAGGACGGGAGGTTGGACAAAGGAGAAGTAGGGGTAGTAGGGCACAAAGGTTTCTGGAAAGACAACCAGTTGGGCCCCTTCTTGCGCCGCCGCCGCGATTGCCTGGAGAACTTTTTCTAGCGTTCCCGCCTGACTAAATAGCACCGGGGCAATCTGGACTGCGGCAGCTCTAACCGTTCGTGAGTCGTTCATAAATTTTCCTCAAGAGAGTTCTAAGTTTTGATTTATGCGTGTTGAGTCAGGTCTTTTAAATTTAGAAATCAAAACTTAGAACTCAAAGCTCTTAGAACTCAAAACTCCTAAAGCGTCCAAGTGTTCATGATAAAAGCACCTTCCTTGCGGTGCACCAGAATAATATCCAAGACGTCCTGGGGGGCGATCGGACGGATGCCTGGCATTAAGGAGGGTTCACCGTGGCCGTAAAGGGCCTGTAAAGAAAAGCGGCAGGCATAAACTTTGCCACCCTCAGACATGAACTTACTGAGTTGATTGTTCAGAGCCTGGTGACCGGGAAAGGCTTCATCGCCAAGCTTGGGAAAGCCCCTCTGAACACCCAAGGTGATACCGGGGCCATAGAGCAAGATTGAAGTTTCGAACCCTTTGCGTAAGATCCGGGTAGCGGTGAGCAGATTAACCAGCCCAATTGAGCCCTCAAAAGCAACCGTATGAAACGTAATCAGAGCCTTCTCACCGGGCTCCGCCTGCACATCAGGAAAAACTTTTTCTTCATAATCAACGAAAAAGTCACCAGTTTGGTGAGCCGGGGCAGTGACCTCAGGCATAGTTTTTTCCTCAATAAAAATTAATCGGAACAGTCCAAGTCAAAAGGAATTTCAGCTAAAGTTTCCTGCCTAACCTACGACGTTGCTGATCCCTTCTCTGTATCAGTGACTACAGGTTTTAGATTGCCATCCGCCTTTTCACCTAGCCTGATCGGAATTACGCAGTTGGTTGCAACACCTGCTTCGACGCAATCCGATCAGCCAGGTAAGTGGCATCTCGGCCCAGGCCGGAAAATCTAGCTGAGCCCCAGGTGTATAACCACGGCAGTCCCAAAAAATACAGTCCCCCCACCTCTGTTACGCCCCGTTCGTGGCTGGGATAACCCTTGTGATTGAACACGGGTATTTCTATCCAACTAAAATCGGTTTTATACCCGGTGCACCAAACAACAGCACCAATATTGGCCGCTGCGTAATTTAGCTTTGGCACTTCCGCTTCTGGCTGCCAAACTGGCTCGTAGGCAGATTCTATCGGTGCTTGTATTTGGTTCTTCTGAATAAATTCATCTATGCTTCTCTTGATATTTTCAGAGACCGCATCGGCTCCATCCAGATTTTGTTTCAGGTTGGCCCGAAATTCGAGATTGCCGCCGCTAATGTTCTGTAACGATCCGTAGAGTTGCATGCCCTCTAGAGCAAATTGTCGCAAGTCAATCTCGTGCCCACCATCACGACCAGAGACGTAGTGATTGGTGTTGGTCCTGGCTTTCTCTTTTTGGGGATGTTCGTCAATCGGCAAATCGTAATACCTCATCTGATCTAACCAATCGACGACATCTTTGCCGCGATATAGTCGCGGAGAGCGAGGAGCACTTCCCACACACAGGTGCACTTTTTTGCCAGCCCGATGCAAGTCCTCGGCAATTTGACAACCTGACTGTCCTGTGCCCACGACTAGCACTGCCTTGTCGGGTAAAGACTCTGGGTTCTTGTATTCAGATGAGTGTAACTGCAGAATATCCAGCGGCAAGTGCTCGGCTATTTTCGGCAGCTTGGGAACGTGGTAGCCACCTGTAGCAATCACCACTTGGTCCGCTGTGTAGTCTGCGATCGCGGTCGTTAGTTTGAAGCCACCTTGAGAATCGCCCTTGCCAACTCTCGATACTTCAACGCCTTCCTTTAACAGCGGGCCAAAGGATTTAGCGTAGTCCTCAAGGTATTGGACAATTTCATCTTTTTGGATAAAACCGTGCGGGTCATTGCCTGAATAAGGATACCCTGGGAGCTTGCACTGCCAGTTGGGGGTGACCAAACAGAAGGAATCCCAGCGTTTGGAGCGCCATGAATGTCCAATCCTATGTTTTTCCAAAACAATGTGATCAATGCCTTTCTGTTTTAAGCAGTAGCTGATGGCCAGGCCAGCTTGCCCACCTCCTACAACGATGACGGAATAGTGCTTTTTCATGGGCTAACTTCTCGCTTGATAAAAAGACTGCTTGCCGTGAAGTTGTCCTCGCCTGAGTCAACTTGGGCGAGCACCAGTCTCTCTAGCTCTACTGGCAGTTGCCACAACTTCTACAAAACATTAAGGGTTAGTAGGTGCACCATAGAATTTGGAGACAGGTGTGCCTGTATTTCTCGATACAAATTGCTCAGGTTGAAGCGTAAAAGTCGTAACAAAAACAGGTTGGCGCAGCAAAAAATCACAAAATCCTCCTGGTCTAACTGGCGATCGCCCGTCTTGCCAAGCCACTCTGGTGAGGTAGGAGGCATTTGACTTGGGCTGGTTAGGTCTAACAAATCGGCAGCGACGGCAAAATTTGAGACGATTCCATCCAGATCTAGGCTAAGGGCCAGATGGTCGCAGAAACTAGGAGAAGAAAATTAGGCGTTAACCTTTGAGACAGCGGCAGCTCGTAGTTGACCACAGGCCGCGTCCCGCTCCAGGCCACGGGAGCGCCGAACACTGGCGGCAATGTGTTGACGTTTGAGGGCATCCATAAACGCTTGAATTTGCCGAGAATTCGGGCGTTGATAGTCAACTTCGCTGATTGGGTTGTAGGGGATTAAGTTGACGTGGCTCTGAAACCCCCGCAGGTGTTGGGCTAGCTCCAAGGCTTGGGCTGGCGAGTCGTTCACGCCTGCGAGCAAGACATACTCAAAGGTAACCCGCCGACCCGTTGCGGCCACGTAGACCTGACATTCTTGAAGTAAGATTGGCAGCGGGTACTGGCGAGCACTGGGAATCAGTTGGGAGCGCAAAGCCTGACTGGAGGCATGCAAACTTACGGCCAAGGTCACCTGGAGTTGAGCTGCAGCCAATCGCCGGATTTGGCCTGGAATACCAACCGTTGAGATTGTGATCTGGCGCTGTCCAATCCCCAGGTCCTGATTCAGCGACCTTAGTGCCCCTAAAACCGACTCTAAGTTGAGTAAGGGCTCTCCCATGCCCATAAACACCACATGGCTGACCCGGCGCTGAAAATCTTCCTGAACCGTCAAAACTTGGTCAACAATCTCATGCCGGGCCAGATTCCGCACCCAACCTCCTTTGCCAGTTGCACAAAAGTTACAGGCCATCGGGCAGCCCACTTGAGAAGAGACGCAAACCGTGAGGCGCTTCCCGGTGGGAATCCCAACCGTTTCGATAATCTGGTCATCCGCCAGCCGCAGCAGAAACTTGACCGTGCCATCTGGAGCTAGCACCCGCTGGTGCAAAACTGAGCGCCCGACTGGCACTGCGGCAACTTGAGCCCGCCACTGCTTGGGTAAGACTGAAATATCTGCCAGCGATCGCGCCCCCTTGCGGTAAATCCAATCGTGCAACTGCTGAGCCCGGTAAGCTGGTTGTTCTTGCTGCTGTACCCACGCTGTCAGCTCAGCCTCAGACGCGCCCAGCAAGGGCGACCCCAGCCCTACCTCTTGATCCTGAGCCCTAGAAGTCCCAGCTTGACTAGACTTATCTTTTTTGATCTGAAGCTGAGGAGTAGAAGGCATCACAAAACAGGCTCAATCACAATTTTTGTCTCAGACTTCTATTTTAGAGCGTTCAGTTGACTGGTCTAAGATGGAACAGTTTGCCTTGCCAAAGCGATCGGCCAATTAGAACTTAAATAGAACTTAAACCTTGCTCAGGAGTAAGTTATGTCTAAAATATCCCATCAAGACGCTGAATTAGAGGAATTTACCAGTAGTCAACTCAGCCCCGGAGTTGATGTTCCAGAGGTAGCGGTACAAACCAACAAGCTTGAGGGGCGACAACGGCTGATTTCTGCCAGTACCAAGTTTCCCTATACTGCTGAGCAAGTTTGGCAGGTTTTAACAGATTACAATGCCCTGGCTGATTTCATTCCCAACTTGGCTAAATGCCAGCGACTACCCCATCCGGCAGGCGGGATTCGGCTAGAGCAAGTCGGCGTCCAGCAAGTCCTCTTCCTGGATTTTTCGGCGCGGGTCGTGCTGGATATGGAAGAGGATTTTCCCCAAGAAATTCGCTTTTCTATGGTGGAAGGGGATTTTAGAGCCTTTAAAGGTTCTTGGCGTCTGGAGAGCTGCTCCGTAGATGGAAGAGTCGGAACTAAGCTGACCTACACTGTCCTCGTTTGGCCCAAACGCACGATGCCTATAGTAGCAGTTGAACGGCGCATTGGCAGCGATCTACCGCTAAACCTGCTGGGGATTCGCCAGCGGCTAGATGGACTGTATTTTGAGCAGGGTTGAGCCTCAGAAGCCTCTGCTTAAAGTCCTAAGGCCCGACGGGCATGTCCAACAACCTGGATTAAAGCATTGGGCTCAAAAGGTGAAACCAACTGAGCTGAGCGCGCCAACTCCTGAAAAGGGGCCATGCCACCCCGCTGGCAAAGGGCAGTATACTCTGCCAGGGTGCTCTGGTAATTGTTCTCAGCTTTGACCCAAAACTGTAACGCGCAACACATCGCCAAGGTGTAGTCGATGTAGTAAAAGGGAAAGCAATAAATGTGGTGCTTCTCTTGCCACAGCCCTCCCTGAGCCGGATGCACAAGGTCACCGTAACGGCGCCAGGGCAAATAGCGTGCCTCCATCTGCTGCCACATTTGGTTGCGCTCTTGCGGTGTCGCCTCAGGATTGGCATAGACCAGGTGCTGAAAGTGATCGACTGCGACGCCGTAGGGTAGAAACAGTAACGCCTCCGTCAAACAACTGATCCGGTAGCGTTCTGCCCCTCGACCAAAGAACCGTTCCATCTGGGGGAAGGTGAGAAACTCCAGACTTAAAGAGTGAATTTCAGCGGCTTCCATGGTCGGCCACAAGTAGTCACAGAGTGGGGTATGACGGCTCTGCCAAACCTGAAAAGCATGCCCTAACTCGTGAGCAAAGATCTGCACGTCGCTTTTGCTGCCATTGAAGTTGGCGAAGATAAAGGGGAATCCGTGGGTAGGAAAACTTTTACAGCACGCTCCTCCAGCTTTTCCGGGCCGAGTCTCTAGATCCAGCAGGTGATGGTCTACAACCATTTGGAAGAAATCGCCCAATTCCTCGCTCATAGCGTCGAACATCGCTTGCGTCTGCGCCAGTATCCAGTTGTGGTCACCAAGGGGAGCCGGATTTCCCTCTAGGTCAACGACAGATTCATCCCAGAATTGCAGCTCGTCCAGGTTAAACTTCTCTGCCTGCCGCTGGACAACTTGGTTTGCTAAGGGGACAACGTCCTGGACCACCTGCTCGCGGTAGCGCTCGACTTCTGCCTGACCGTAGTCGATCCGTCGCATCCGCCGATAACCCAGCTCGATGTAGTTCTCGTAACCCAGCTTTTGGGCCATCTGGTGCCGCTGTTGGACAAGCTCGTGGAAGAGGTGGTCAAGGGTAGCCTGGTTCCGGTGAAAAAAATTCCAGCGGACCTGCTCGGCCCAATAGCGGGTGTTGCGGTCAGGACTTTGAGTATACCTTTGAATTCCTGAGAGATTGACGCTATCGCCGCTAAACTCTAGCTCTGCTGAGGCCAAAAGTTGGGTGTAGGCTCCTTTTAGCTTGGATTCTTGGACCAGGTCGGACTCTATCGCCGGGCTAAAGGTAGCAATATCAGCCTCCCAGAGGTGAAAAGCCTGCTGGCCCAGCGTTTGCTCTAATTCCGCTCGAAAAGGGCTATCAAGCAGTCGCCGTTTCATACCAACTTCAAGCGCAGTCAGCTTGGGTGTCAGTTGATCACAATAGTCTCGTGCTGCTTGAAAGCATGAGTTCTGCGTGTCCTGATTGAAGTGGAGGTAGGTGAGTTCATGCCAGGTAATTAAGCGGCGGCGGAGGTCATCCCAGCGGTGCAAGGCCACCTCCCAATCAACTTGGTTTTGAGCTGCATTTAGAAAATCGTGTATTGCGCTGTATTCGGCTGAAACCCACTCAAACGTTGGCGTTTCAATCGTGTTGTCTTTGGCTCTGGCCCACTCAAACGCTAGCGTTCTAACTGTCGTCATCTGAGGGAATTATCTAGGATGAGCAGTGATCTTAAATGAGTATCTTACTGCGGATCGTTACCAATCAGTGTTCTGTTATACAAAGACCTGAGAAACCTCTTCCTGACTACTTTTTAGCTATCTTCAGGTTCTGAATGGCTAGGTATTGGCAGGGTCTTTCTCGATTTCTGTAACTGTGACAAGATTTCCTTGCCCTCAATCCTAAGTTTCTATCTGCCGCCAGGTAGTTTTAAGTAAATCGGATCCTAGTTTACGTAAAGTTGTTTTTTTAGATACATAGTAATGTTGTTTATTGGGATACTTTATCCAATCAGCAACGCGTGAGGGAACTTCTATGTGCGGATTTGTTGGTGAGGTAAAAGCCCACGGCCCTGTCGACGTGGATACCCTTGAGCGTATGGCCGCTACTATGACCAGCCGGGGTCCTGACGGGCACGGACTTTGGACTTCAGGCCGAGTTGGCCTAGCCCACCGTCGCCTCAGCATTATTGATCTCTCAGAGGCGGGTTCCCAGCCCATGAAGGACCCTGAGTTGGGATTGGTCGTCGTCTTCAACGGTTGCATCTATAACTACCAGGAGCTCCGCCAGGAGTTATGCGATCGCGGCTACCGCTTCTTCTCCACCAGCGACACGGAGGTCGTGCTCAAGGGCTATCACTGCTGGGGAGAGCGCTTTGTGGACCGCTTACAAGGGATGTTCGCTTTCTGCCTAGTTGAGCTTGACTCAGAACGAGTGGTGCTCTATCGCGATCGCCTGGGGATCAAGCCCCTCTACCTCGCCGAGACCAGCAAGGGGCTGCGTTTTGCCTCCACGTTGCCTGCCCTGCTAGCGGGTGGTGGGGTTGACACGGGGATTGATCCGGTAGCGCTGCATCACTTTTTAAGCTGGCACTCCGTCGTCCCTGCCCCCCGCACGATCCTGCGAGGCATCCGCAAACTGCCACCCGCCACGCTGCTTGTGATTGAGCCCGACGGCTCTCGCCACCAGCAAACCTACTGGAACCCGCCCTTTGAGCGAGATCTTGACCACGCAGGCATGACCGCCAAGGACTGGGAGGAGGCGGTACTGGAGGCCCTGCGCTGTGCCGTCAATCGCCGCATGGTGGCTGATGTGCCCGTCGGTGTTTTACTCTCCGGCGGCTTAGATTCAAGCCTGATCGTCGGCCTGCTGGCCGAGGCGGGCCAGCCAGACTTGCAGACCTTCAGTGTTGGCTTTCAGGATGTTGGTGGCATCCAGGGAGATGAGTTCAGCTTTTCTGATCTGATTGCCAAGCACTACACGACTAACCATCACCAGTTGCGGGTCAGCACCGAGGAGCTTCTGCCTGCCCTCAGCGACGCGGTGGTAGCCATGAGTGAGCCGATGGTCTCCCGCGACACAGTGGCCTTCTACCTGCTCTCACGAGAGGTTTCGCAGCACGTCAAAGTTGTCCAGTCCGGCCAGGGTGCCGATGAGGTTTTTGGCGGCTATCACTGGTACCCGCCGTTGCAATCAGCAAACGGCGATGGTCTTGATACCTATGCTTCTGTCTTCTTTGACCGTCCCCACAGCGAAATGGCTCAGGTGCTGGCACCGGAGTATACTTGCCAGGAGGACGTCAGCCGCGCCTTTGCCAAAGCACACTTTGCCCAGCCTAGAGCGGGTAGTGCCCTGGACCGGGCTCTGCGAATCGACACCGAGGTGATGCTGGTAGATGATCCGGTCAAACGTGTAGACAATATGACCATGGCTTGGGGCCTGGAAGCACGCACGCCGTTTCTCGATCACGAGCTGGTTGAGTTGGCTGCTGCCTGCCCACCGGAGCTCAAGCTTGCCCACGGTGGTAAAGGGGTACTGAAAGAGGCTGCCCGACGCGTGATTCCCGCTGAGGTAATCGACCGGCCTAAGGGCTACTTTCCTGTGCCGGCACTGATGTACCTTGAGGGGGACTTATTGGAGCTGGTGCGTGATGCCTTGCACGCCCAGTCGGCCCGCGATCGCGGCCTGTTTCGGCCAGACTATGTTGAACAACTCCTGGCTAAGCCGAACGAGGCGCGTACAACCCTTGATGGCAACAAGCTCTGGGATCTAGGACTGCTGGAACTCTGGTTGCAGGGGCAAGGGCTGTAGGGCTCAGGTCAGTCAGGACTGGTATCCGATCACGGCTAGAACAGCGACACCGAGTAAAATCATCAATCCTGCTGGCATGAACTGACGAGATTGAGCTAACCGCACGGCAAAAACAGCCACCAGCAAAGCTGTTACCGCTACTGTCAGCATCAGTCCCCAACCTACTCCCTGGGCTTGCAAGATGCCACTAAAGATGAGTAAAAGGCCGCTGATACAACCAGATACCAGGGAAACTTTGCTCTGAGCTTTGGCGTACCCGATGATACCGCCAATAACTGTAAAGATTCCATAGGCGATCGCCACTAAACTAACTGAGTTCATTAGATTCTCCCGTTAGAACAACAAAACAGGAACACTAAGCCATGACCATACCACCGTCTACATTCATCACCTGACCTGTGATGTAAGCAGCGGCTGGATCGGAAGCCAAGAAACGCACTAAGCCAGCAACTTCCTCTGGTTGACCATAGCGGCCTAAGGGAATGTACTGCAAAATCTGATCGGATTTAAGATTGTGAGTCATGTCTGTGGCAATGAATCCAGGAGCAACTGCATTAACCGTGATATTGCGACTTGCTAACTCCTTGGCAACCGTTTTTGTAAACCCAATCACCCCGGCTTTGGCGGCGCTGTAGTTAGCCTGCCCTGGATTACCGATTTGCCCGGCAACCGAAGCAACATTGATGATCCGGCCCGATCGCTGCTTCAACATTACTTTACTGACAACTCGGGTACACAAGAAAACACCCGTTAGATTCAGGTCAATTACAACCTGCCAGTCTTCAGGGTTCATGCGAAGTAGCAGTGCATCGCGGGTAATGCCAGCATTGTTAACCAGCACGTCCACCCGTTGCCATTTTTCCAGAACTGCTGCGAGTAGGGCTTCAACTTGATCTGATTTGGACACATCTGCCTGCAACGCAATTGCACTACTGCCCATCCTGATAATCTCAGCCACAACCTGTTCTGCCGCTTCACCAGAGCTAGCGTAGTTTACCACCACGTTGGCTCCTTCAGCAGCTAAAGCCAAGGCTACTGCCCGACCGATCCCGCGTGACGCCCCTGTAACAACGGCAACCTGTTCCTGTAACCGCTTCTTGCTCATAAACACTTGCGTTCACAAAACTGCTAGACAATCTGACAATCTTAGGACACTGATGACATTGTCCTAAGTTAGACATATCAATTCTTACCACTTCAGGGAACTCTTACTCCCCAGCAGCTATCTAAAGCCCTAGTTTAGGGTGGCGCGCTTACCTTTGCAGCCTGGAAGGCTTACTAATAGGTGTTCGGCCCACTCGCTGAGTGTCTCGCTCAACTCAAGTGAGCTTTAGGCTAGGCTCTTTAGCAGAAGTTGGAGGAAAAATCAATACAGATGACGCTTTTTGCTCATCATCATCAGTAACAATGGATTCAGGTAGAATCAGTGGGCAAGTCCTGGTCGGAGAGAGTCAAGATGAGAAGAACGTTAACACGGCGAAACTTTCTAAGTTTCTTGACCTTAGCTGGAGCTGGAGCCACAGGAGTGTCAATGCTCCGGGCCAAAGAGTCTAACCTGCCCAGGTCTCTTGGCCAAAAAAAGCTAAACGTTATCGTGATCATTCTGGACGGTCTCCGCAAGGATCACATTGGCGCTTATGGTAACGATTGGATTCAGACCCCAAACATGGACGCCCTGGCCAGAGAGAGCTTGCGCTTCACCCGTGCCTATCCAGAATCAATGCCAACCATTCCGGCTCGGCGAGCAATCCATACGGGAATGCGCACCTTCCCCTTCCGAGGCTGGGTGCCTCAAAAAGGAGACCCAATCAGGCTCTACGGCTGGCAGCGCATTCCTGAGGACCAAACAACCCTGGCAGAAATCCTTCGACCGGCTGGCTATGAAACACTGATGGTCTCAGACTGCTACCATCTGTTCAAGCCTTCGATGAACTTCAACCGGGAATTTACTGTGGACCGGCGGATTCGCGGCCAAGAGACGGATGCTTACCAGCCCTACTGGTCCACTCCCAAAGAACGGCTTAAGGAGTACGTGGTCAAAGGGCTGAATGGGGAGAACCTGGAGGGGAAGCTCCAGCAGTATCTGGCGAATACAGCCCAGCGTCACTCTGAGGAAGACTGGTTTGCACCCCAAGTGTTCCGCACCGCCGCGAAGCTACTGGAAGGGGTTTCTCAGCGGCAGCCATTTTTTATGGTTTTGGACTCCTTTGACCCCCACGAGCCGTGGGATCCTCCCCGCCAGTACGTTGAACTCTACGACAAAAATTATGATGATCTAGAACCCATCACTCCTGCCTATGGAAAGCGTGACTATCTCAGCGATCGCCAGCTCAAACGGATGCGGGCCTTATACGCTGGCGAAGTGACCCTAGTAGATCACTGGCTGGGGCACTTTCTCAACAAGGCAAAGGAGCTTGCCTTGATGGAGAATACAGTGCTTGTCCTACTCAGCGATCATGGCATGGCTTTGGGAGAGCATGGGGTAACCGGTAAGCTCTCTTACAAAATGGGGCCGGAAGTGACGGATATCCCCTTTCTGCTCAGGCACCCAGAGGGCAAGGGGGCCGGGCAGACCAGCGAGTATTTTGCCTCAACCCACGACGTTGGCCCGACAATACTGGGAATGTTAGGTCTAAAGCCGCCGACCCCAATGGACGGTCAAAATCTTGGTGTACTGCTAGATGGGCAAGAACCTGCTCCGCGAACCTACTTTACTTTGAGCTATAACAAACATGTCCTAGCCCGAGATGATCGGTATGTTCTGACCTGCCGCAACGATGGAGCGGAGGCTAAACTTTACGACTCACAGACTGATCCAGCACAACTTCATAACATTGCTGACAATCACCCAGAAATTGTCAAGCAGCTCTTTGAGTATGTCCTAAAGGATGCGGGTGGCGGACCCCTCCCCATTTATGAGTCCTGAACTTACTCACCTCTGTACTAGAGTAGAAGTCCGCTAAGAAGATCTATGAATGACACGACTACTTCAACCCACTTCTCAAACCAGGTAGACTGCATCAGGATATGCTGAAACATTTATATTCCTTGAGCAACAGTCCCTTTACGCGGCTAGCTGCCGCCAGCCAGTCCTAGTTCTAATACATTAGTTAGTATATTTTTTAGCTAGTGATTAGATGGCAACTAAGCTAGAAGTAGAAACTGGTATAGCCTTAAGCAGAAGAATACTGCCGAGTGTATTCTTGAGGCTTGGACCGAGCAGTGTACCGCCCAACTTTTGAGACTAGTGAGCGAGCGTTCTCCACTCTGTTATTGAGCCCTTAGTACTGGTGATTGAATACATCCTCAACTTAGTAGTAGCTGGAGGAACTAATGAGAGTAAACAATGAAACTCATTTATTGGCCTATTTTGGGCATCACAAAGCAGCCTCTACTTGGAGTAACCGGATAGTTAAAGACGTCTGTTTAGACATGGGCTTCAGGTATGCTTTTGTGACTAGAGAAGAAGTACTTAATATCGACTTAAGAGAGTTTGTAGACAAAAACAAAGTAGATTTTCTGAGCTGCTTAAATACCAACTTTGAACGTGTGAAAGGTCTAGGAAAACTCAGAGGATTTCATGTCATACGAGATCCAAGAGACCTTGTCGTTTCTGCCTACTTCTCTCATCTTTACAGCCATCCAACGAATGTATGGAAAGAACTTGTTAGCTATCGAAAGAAGTTAGAGAAGCTTTCTAAAAGTGAAGGTCTATTACTTGAAATGGAGTTCTGTAGACGGTTTATCGATGACATGTATACCTGGAACTACTCCTTACCTAACATTCTAGAGCTAAAGATGGAAGATCTAATCAAAAACCCTTACAAGAAAAATCTTGAAATCTTCCGATTTCTTGGAATTCTGGATGAATCTAAGTTTGGACTAAAAGCTCAGTTATGCTACTCATTGCCGATAATATTAAACCGTCTACACAAGAGAAGGTGTTTACCTTTACGTGCTCAAATAAGTAAAATTCCAGCCGACAAACTATTAGGTACTGTACATCGAAATGATTTCTCTAAAATGTCAGGAGGCAGGAATGTAGGAGAAGAGGACTTAAAGAGCCATTACCGCAAAGGAGTACCTGGAGACTGGAAAAATCACTTTGGTGAGGAACACATAAAATATTTCAAGGATAACTTCAACGATGTACTGATAAAGCTAGGATATGAGTCAAGTCCCAACTGGTAACCTCTACGATGTGTTCTATGCTACCAAACTGGTTTCAGCTTATCCAGAGCAGCGCCATCAATTATTGAGGAGAGGGTCAGTAAACTAGAAAGGATACCTTTATCTGCCACAGGCTTAGGGAGTTTTGGATTAGAATCAAGCTGAAAATATCGTTCCTTTGCTAGGCTAAATGGCTACGAAAAAGCAATTCAAAACTTTTGAAGATTTATTAGCGGAATCAGCTCTGCCCCTATTAGTTGATTTTTCTGCTCCCTGGTGCGGCCCTTGTCGGATGATGGAACCAATTCTAGACCAGGTGAACGCTCAGCTCAATCAACAGATCCAGGTCGTCAAGATTAATACTGACAACTATCCTCAATTAGCTTCTCGCTATCAAGTGCATGCTTTGCCGACATTAGTACTTTTCAAAAACGGTCAACTTGTAGAACGTATCGAAGGTGTGATGCCAGCGGACCAGCTAATCCAACGCTTGCAACCGCTGATTTGAGCTGGCCTCAGAGTAGATGGCTACGGTCAGACTCTGAACAACAATAAGAATTTCAGCTTTTACCGACGACTCTAATTCACGCTAGGAATGTCCTCGTCAGGCTCTAGTTTCTTCGTATCCTTTTCTTGCCCTTGCTCAGGGCAAGGTTCTAGTGATTGGAATTGACTCCAGTACTCTAGAGAGCCAAACTAATGTTTGACTCTAGAATCGGAATCAAGCCGAAATTGTAAATCTAAAATTGACTAACATCTTGACCCATTAATCGCTGATTCAGTGGGGGAATTATGGAGGATGTAGACGCAGCATCTGGAGCACTATCAGCCAACAGCTTGCCCACGCCCACACCATTTCAGTCCTTAGAGCAAGCACTGAAGCATTTTTTGGGTTACGACAGCTTCCGTCCTGGGCAGCAGCAGATTGTCGAGGAGGCCCTGCAAAATCGAGACTTACTGATCGTGATGCCGACGGGCGGTGGCAAGTCTCTCTGCTTTCAATTGCCCGCGTTGCTCAAACCCGGTTTAACCGTGGTCGTGTCGCCCCTGATTGCCTTGATGCAGGACCAGGTGGCAGCCTTACAAGACAACGGGATTGGCGCAACCTTTCTCAACAGTAGCCTCAGCGTCACAGGCGTGCGATCACGCGAAGCTGCCATTCTTAAGGGGCAGATCAAGCTTCTTTACGTTGCTCCAGAACGCTTACTCAGTCAAAAGTTTTTGCCTTTCTTGGGCCAAGTTCAGTCCCAAATTGGTCTCTCGGCCTTTGCGATCGATGAGGCCCACTGTGTTTCTGAGTGGGGTCACGATTTTCGCCCAGAGTACCGCCAGTTGAGGACGCTGCGCCAGCGTTACCCGGAGGTGCCGCTCTCGGCCTTGACCGCCACGGCCACTGAGCGGGTGCGCCAGGATATCATCCATCAACTGGGGCTGAGACAGCCAAAGGTTCACCTTGCCAGCTTCAATCGCCAAAATCTCTACTACGAAGTGCAACCAAAGCAAAAGCAAGCCTATGCTAAACTCCTGCAACAAATTCAACAGACGGAGGGAGCCGGAATCGTCTACTGCTTGAGTCGTCGCCGGGTAGATGAAATTAGCTTCAGGCTACAACAAGACAGAATTGATGCCCTGCCCTATCATGCCGGACTCGGTGACGCAGAGCGTTCAGCCAATCAGACCCGCTTTATTCGTGACGATGCGCGCGTAATGGTCGCCACGATCGCCTTTGGCATGGGCATCAATAAGCCAGACGTGCGATTTGTGATCCACTATGACTTACCACGCAACCTGGAGAGCTATTACCAGGAGTCTGGACGGGCCGGGCGAGATGGGTCACCAGCCCGCTGCATCCTCTGGTTCAGCTACGGGGATATTGCCACCGTTGAGTATCTAATTGCCCAAAAACCTGACCTCCAAGAGCAGCGTATAGCCCGCCAGCAATTGCATCAGGTGATTGACTACGCCGAGGGGACGGACTGCCGCCGCCGGATTCAACTGGGCTATTTTGGCGAAAGTTTTGTCGGCAACTGTGGCAACTGTGACAACTGTCTTCACCCCCAACCCGTTGAGGATTGGACAACCGAGGCCCAGAAGTTTCTCTCCTGCGTGGCTCGCTGCCAAGAAAGGTTTGGAATGAATCACATCATTGATGTGCTGCGCGGCGCGAACAACAAGAAGATTCAACAGTTGAACCACGACCAGCTCTCGACTTACGGCATTGGCAAAGACAAGAGCGCTGAGGCTTGGCGAGTTTTAGGGCGATCGCTGCGCCATCAAGGTCTCGTGGAAGAAACCCCAGACGGCTACCCGGTCCTGCAGCTCAATGCCCTCAGTTGGGAAGTAATGCGGGGGCAGCGATCAGTTCAGATCACGCTTCCGGCCCAAACCCAAGACCTGCTAGATCTAAAAACAGACGGCGATTTAACTGCTCAGGACGTACCCGTTGTAGCGGATGAGATTCTACTTCAGCGGTTGCGATCGCTGCGCAAGCAACTGGCTGACGCCCAATCAGTAGCTCCCTACGTGGTGTTTGCCGATGCTAGCCTGAAGCTAATGGCCCAGCAGCAACCGCAGACGCTGGCGGAGTTTGCGAAAATTTCTGGCGTGGGCAGTCATAAATTGGCTCAGTACGGTTCCAGATTTACTGCCGAGATTTGCACCTATCGCCAGGAGCAGGGACTGCCAGTCCACACCGATGAAGCACAAACAGATCCATCCCTGCCGCCGTCCCCCGTTAAATTGTCAACCACCCATTTCTCCACTCTGGAACTATACCAGCAGGGTCTGACTGCCTCAGAAATTGCTCAAAAGCGTAATTTTTGCCTGCGTACCGTTCTAGATCACCTGGCCCTTTTGATTGAGATGAAGCAACCAGTGGCTTTAGACCCGTTCGTACCTCCAGAGAGGCAGGCAGAGATCTTGGCAGTGATCCAGGCGATCGGGGCTGATTCCCTTAGAAGTATTCGTGAAGCGCTAGGAGAACGCTACACCTACGACGAGATCCGCCTTGTGCGGTCGTGGTGGCGGCGGGAGAATCAATAGTGGCAAGACCAATGGTTTATGCCTGGCTTTGAAGTTTAATTAGCTTGCTGGCTACTTTCTGACGCTTCTAGCTTTTGGCGAATTGCTGCTTGAATTTTCTCGTCAAAATTGGGATCGTCCGGACTTGCAATAATTGTGCGTGGGTGCTGATTAAGTCTATCTAAATATGCCTGAAGAGCCGCCTTATCTTCACAATGCCTGAGAAAGTATTGCCTCAATTCGGTATCGGACATTGCATCGTAGTTAACTTGACTCATCAGAATACCTCTCCATTTGGGAAGATTTGGAACTCAAGCTCTTCGTCATATCCACCTAGGACGTATATATTGCGAGCCCGATTGTCAACACAAATAAGATGAATCGGCTGAAACATGATGTACGTCAACTGATAGCCGACGCGATATAAACTCTCTAGCTGAGCAGTAGTAGGCATTCCAGTCATTCTACCTGCTCCCCATCTTAACAAGCCTTTTATTCCACACCCCTGCATCTTACTCCGCGATCGCCTGTCCGCTCTTCAAGCTCAACGCTCTAACTGGGATGCATCATCATAAAGTAGAAAGTTACTAAGTAGATCAACTTACTTAAACCCAAAATGTAAAAACTATGAAAGCCACTCTACACAACGACTTCTGTTGATTAGTATCTTGAGTTTGTTTAGGTGTACCTACTTAGTAGGGCTAGCGACTGAGATCACCGCCAAAACTGTAGGTTCTGTTTGGTGCATCGATTTGTTAAGTGACCACGCCCTTTAGCAAGGCCATAATCTGAGAATCACCTAAGCCATGTATAGACAGCACCTTAGATGGAGATGAATGGCCCCTGACGACCTCAACAAATTCTTATCAATACATAATTTAGAAGCCAATAGCTCAATCACTGCGGCATTAGCCTTACCCTTTTCAGGCGGAGCCTTGACCTTAACCTTCAAAGATTTACCAAGCCATCCGACAACCAAATCTCTAGGGTAATGCCATAAGGAAATGTGGGATTGATAAACTCAAAGAGAACTGAGTTTATTATGCAGTGATGGAATGTCCGTTCTGTGATTACCCCAAACCTGACCGTCATGGGAAGACCAGCAAAGGCAGCCAACGCTATTTCTGTCCCAGTTGTCCTTGGTGTTACTCTTGCAACAAATCATCTAACGCCCACACCTTTGAGTTGACCCGTTGCAATGCTGATGTAGCGAGCTGCGTTCGTTATGTTGGTGGTCACAATCGCAATGTCAGTAGCACCTATGCCAATGTAGCGGGTCGTACTCGTTATGCGGACTGTTGCATTGGTAGTGCAGGCGATCGCATTAGTAATGTTCTTGTTCGGCGATCGCCTGCAACCTTGGTAGCACCACCAGTGTCTTTCGTCCCTCCGCTGGAAGGGAATCGTTATGCTAGATAAGCGCGATCGCCACGGTGAAAAAACAGGGGCGCAAAATCGGTACCTACAGTCACGGTAGCGGGACAGAGCCCTCACGGGTGCGCTGGACTATCACTGAGCTAGAACTGGCTAGGCCTTTAGGGGTTTTCCTAAGCGGAGGCAGTGTTCTTCATGAGTCTACTGCTTCTCGTCCTGGGCGATGAAACCGATACGGTCTAGGGGCCAGAAGCGGATCACAGCCTGACCAATCACGCGATCGCGGGGGACATAACCCCAGTAATGACTGTCGTAGCTACTATTGCGGTTATCGCCCAGAACTAAATAGGAATCCTTGGGGACCACCTGGGGACCCCACTGGTAGTCTGGAGCAGCGGCAATATAGTTCTCATTTAGGGGTTGGTCATTGATGTAGACCCGCTCCCCTTTAACCTCCACTTTCTCTCCCGGCAGCCCAATCACTCGCTTAATAAACGCATCATGGAAGTTTTGCTTCAAAAGTGTATCGGTAGGTTTAAAGACAACGATATCGTACCGCTGTGGATCTTGAAACCCGTAGCTGACCTTGTCAATAATGAGTCGATCATTGATTTGCAGTGTTGGCTCCATCGAGCCGGAGGGAATGTAGCGAGCTTCGGCAATAAACGTGCGAATTCCAAATGCTAAAACTAAGCTCAACCCGATGGTTTTCAGACTTTCAATCCAGGGATTCTCGTAGTCTGGCCGGGGAACACTTTTGTTAGGCATAGAGGGCATCAGGGCTTAATGAAGATTTCTCAGCAAACTTTAGTCAAGAACACAGGCAAGAACTATCTATCTATCTGTTATAGGCTATCTGGTGGAGCTTAGAGGCAAGACAGCAAGAAAAGGAATCAAGTTCCTGAAGGGAAGTAAGGGTGCATAGGCTGGACTTTTGCCGCAGGCTGCTAACCGTTTGAATTTTTCTAGCCTGGGCTGGGAAAACTACGAGCAACGAGTCAATAGAAGACCCTAGAACAGTGCTAGAGCCTCAAAAGCCCCAAACTTGTCATCTTCTAGCCATCGAAGATAGACAAGGTAAACGGATAGTTCCCCTTGAGGCTGCAACCTACTCCCTGGGTCGTGACTCGACCAACTCAGTTGTGCTCTACTCCAACTTGATTTCTCGCCAGCATGCCCTTTTGCTGCGGGT
This sequence comes from Thermosynechococcaceae cyanobacterium, assembly GCA_041748155.1. Classification (GTDB taxonomy): domain Bacteria; phylum Cyanobacteriota; class Cyanobacteriia; order Thermosynechococcales; family Thermosynechococcaceae; genus JBGTDT01. Next base: position 24,183 of record JBGTDT010000181.1, read on the forward strand.
AACAGCCTCTGAAAGTACCGCTTACTCCTTTAGAATCATCGATGGCAACCTCCAGGGGAAGCGCAGTACCAATGGCTTGAGGATCAATGGTCAACGTTGCTTCTCCCATAACCTCAAGCACGGAGACCTGATTGTGTTTGGCGGGGATGTTAGGGTAAGGTATTATGCTGTCTGCAACTTGTCAGAGGCAGAGTTGCTCAAATCTTGCCCAATTGACGAGCCCCTACCTAGCCTGGTTAATCCATTTGAAACCTTACTTGGCGCAGATCCTGAGCCAGAGAATTTTACTGAGGCGGGACTGGTACGACTGGCTTCTTTTCCTGAGTTAATCCCAATCCCAATTCTTGAGATTGATTTGGCTGGCACCATTACCTACCTCAACCCAGTCGCAGTGATGCAATTTCCCACCATCCAGGCAGTTGGGCTCCTGCATCCAATCCTAGTTGGGTTACTCTCAACGGTTCAAAATGGCCGGGAAAAGTTTTTTGTCCGGGAGGTTACGGTTGGAGCTAAAGTCTTTGAGCAGTCAGTCCACTACATTGCTGAAAGTGATCTGATTAGAAGTTACATCGTCAATATCACAGAGCGCAAGAAAGCCGAGGCAGCCCTAAGACAAGCGGAGGAAAAGTATCGGAGCATCTTTGAGAACGCTGTTGCCGGGATCTTCCAGACCACGCTCAACGGCAGTTACTCGACAGCAAACCCAATGCTTGCCAGCATTTACGGTTACAAATCCCCTGAAGACTTGATGAGTCACGTCACCGAGATTGGGCAGCAACTGTACGTTGATCCAAATCGTCGAGCTGAGTTCATGGGTCTGGTACAGGTCCAGGGTGCGGTCTGGAACTTTGAGTCTCAAGTGTATTGCAAAGATAGACGCGTAATCTGGATTGCTGAGAATGCCCGTGCTACCTATGATGCTAGCGGCCAGTTAGTGGGTTACGAGGGCACAGTGGTGGATATTACTGTCGCAAAGTGTCTAGAAGCAGAACGGCAGCGCTCAGAAGCAGAACTGCGCCAACGAGATAGCCTCCTGCAAGGCGTTGCAGCAGCGACAAACTATCTTCTGACTGATACCGACTACGCCACGGCGATCGCTAGGGCCTTGACAACCTTGGGAGAAGCAACAGGTGTTGACCGCGTTTTTATCTGTGAGAACCATCCGCATCCCTTGACCAGGGAGATTGCCACCAGCATTCGGTTTGAATGGACTCAGCAAACGGTAGAACCGAAACTCAGGGCCGTTGACTGGCAGAACCAGCCCTACAGCGTCAGCATGGGTCGGTGGTACAGTACTTTAGCTATGGGTAAATCTGTCAGTGGCGTTGCTGAGGAGTTTCCTGAACCAGAACGGCAGATCCTCAAACATGCCAACGTTCTGGCAGTCCTGATGGTTCCCATTCTGCTTCAAGAGCAATTTTGGGGCTACATTGGCTTTGATGACTGCCAGACAGCACGCCAGTGGTCTAACAGTGAGACATCCATTTTGTTTACGATGGCGGCCAGTATCAGTGGTGCCCTACAGCGCCAGCAGGCAGAGGAGAAAATTCGCTATCACGCTCTCCATGACCGCTTAACTGGCCTGCCCAACCGCACCCTATTTGGCGATCGCCTAGTAGTATCCTTGCTCAATGCCCAACGCAGTGGCGAAATGTTAGCCGTCATGTTTCTGGACCTAGACCGCTTTAAGACCATCAATGACACCCTTGGCCATACCGTCGGGGATCTATTATTGCAACGGGTCACCGAGCGGCTGACGAGCTGTCTCCGGGAGGGGGATACTATTGCCCGCTGGGGTGGAGATGAATTCACGCTGTTACTGCCGCAAATCAGTTCTCCTGAAGATGCAGCTAAATCTGCCCAGAGAATTGTTGAAGCTCTAAAGCCGCCCTTCCGCCTAGAAGAGCACGAACTTTATATCACCAGCAGTATTGGCATTGCCCTCTATCCCCTGGGCGGCGAAGACGACCAAACCCTGCTGAGAAACGCTGATGTGGCCTTGTACCGGGCCAAGGAACTGGGCCGCAATAACTACCAGTTTTACACCACGGGCCTAAATGCGAAAGCCTCTGAGTTACTTACCCTAGAAAGTAGACTCTACCAAGCCCTGGAGCGGAGCGAACTTCTGGTTTACTACCAACCTCAGGTAAACATCAACACCTGGGAAGTGATTGGGATGGAAGCCCTAGTGCGCTGGCAGCATCCAGAAGTTGGAATTATTTCCCCCAACACTTTCATCCCCTTAGCTGAGGAAAACGGATTGATCATCCCGATCGGGGAATGGGTTTTACAGACTGCCTGTGCCCAGAATAAAGCCTGGCAAGACCAGGGGTTGCCCCCTCTGAACGTTGCTGTTAACCTATCTAGCCGACAGTTTCAGCAACCTCATCTGGCTCAAACGGTCCAGCGGATTCTAACGGAAACAGGTCTAGAACCTCGTTTTCTGGAACTGGAAATCACTGAGTCTATCGCAATGCAGAATATCGAGCTTACCCACACCATCTTGCGAGACTTGCAGCAACTTGGGGTTCGCGTTGCCTTAGATGATTTTGGTACGGGTTATTCCTCCCTCAGTTATCTGAAGAAATTTCCGTTTGACATGATCAAGATTGACCAGTCCTTTGTGCAAGATCTGACAGCAGATCCAAAGGACATGGCTATCATTACGGCAGCCATTGCCCTAGGGCGTAAACTGGATTTGAGCGTGGTCGCAGAAGGGGTGGAAACAGAAGCGCAGCTCAATCTTTTGCGATCGCTCCACTGCGAAGAAGTCCAGGGCTATTTCTTCAGCAAGCCCCTATCCTGTGAGCATGCGACTCAGCTCCTGCAGGCTAAGCAGCTCAAAGGGTAGAATTCAGCTCACCAAGACCCTTCAACACCCGCTAAGGTGAGTGAGAAGGATTGGGTCGTTTACTAACGGTGTCCTGCTGCTATGGATGATTGCCTACTGATTCGCCACGCCCGTATTCTCTTTCCAGATCGGGAACTTAGGGTTGGAGATGTCCAGATCCAGCAGGGAAAAATTGTCCAGGTAGGGCCAGGGATTCTAGAAAGCGCTGATCAGGAAATTGAGGCGGAAGGATTAACCCTCTTGCCGGGGGTGATCGACCCCCAGGTGCACTTCCGGGAGCCGGGGCTAGAGCACAAAGAAGACCTGTTCACCGCTAGCTGCGCCTGCGCCAAAGGTGGGGTGACTTCATTTTTGGAGATGCCCAATACTCGCCCCCTGACTACAACGCAAGCAACACTGGATGACAAGCTGCACCGGGCTGCCCAGAAATGCCTGGTAAACTACGGCTTTTTCATCGGCGCAACCGCCGAAAACTTACCAGACCTGCGCCAAGCCATGCCGACACCTGGGATCAAAATTTTCATGGGCTCTATGCACGGAGCCCTACTCGTGGACCAAGAGACTGCTCTGGAATCCATCTTTGCCGAAGGCAGTCGCCTGATTGCTGTCCACGCCGAAGATCAAGCCCGCATTGCACAGCGACGCCAGCAGTTTGCTGAGCAGAGTGATCCGGCAGTACACTCCAAAATTCAGGATAGTCAAGCTGCCCTCTCGGCTACAAAACTTGCCCTCGGTCTGTCGCAAAAATACCGGCGGCGGCTACACATTCTGCACCTATCAACGGCTGAGGAAGCGGACCTGTTGCGGCAGCAAAAACCGACCTGGGTGACGGCAGAAGTGACGCCTCAACATCTGCTGCTGAATACAAACGCCTACGAAAAGCTGGGCACGCTGGCCCAGATGAACCCTCCCCTGCGATCGCCCAATAATAACCAGGTGCTCTGGCAAGCCTTACTGGATGGCGTAATTGACTTTATTGCCACCGACCATGCCCCTCACACTTTGGCTGAAAAAGCCCAAGCCTACCCCCACAGTCCCTCAGGCATGCCGGGGGTAGAAACCTCACTCCCCCTGATGCTGACCCAAGCCATGCAGGGACGTTGTACGATCGCTCAAGTTGCCGATTGGATGTCCACTGCCGTGGCGCGGGCCTACGGTATTCCCCAAAAAGGGGCGATCGCCCCTGGCTATGACGCCGATCTAGTCCTGGTTGATCTAGACACTTACCGCCCGGTTGTCCGGTCGGAGCTGTTGACCAAGTCTGGCTGGAGTCCCTTTGAAGGATGGAACCTGACCGGCTGGCCCGTAATCACCATTGTTGGAGGTCAGATCGTCTACAACCGGGGGCAACTCTACCCAGACGTCCGAGGCCGAGCCTTGACCTTTGACACTGCCGCCTAAATCAACCGGGTGTGCTCGGCATACATCAAGGCGATCGCACTTAATAGCAGCAGAATGATCATCATGGCGATTGACTGCTGCTCCATTAATCGGGCCACTTTGTGCCGCTCCAGGAAAATATCCCGGTAGAACAGCACGGCAACCCTGATCAACTGCTCCGGGGACAATTCTTTTGCCATGATTTGCAGTTTGTAAAGCTGAGCTTCTTCCTCCAGAGTCAATTCACCCTCAGTATTTGACCGATGTAAGAAAAGTAACTCAGGCGGTATATTCCTCTCGCTCATACGGCTATTGCCCTCTTGCAGATGAAGCTAGCGAGTAGATCAGCTCCAGCTATTATTCCCTCCCCTGCGGTGAATACCTGCATGGCTCTGCGGGAATACAAACACGAGCTGATCCCAGGTGCTCTGACTGGGACTTTGTCCTATAGATTGTATAGACTTCTTCCTTTATCGCTCTTGCAACTGGTCTATGGCCAACCAAGCTCGCAGCACTTCTGCCACGGTCCAAGCCTGGGCAATACAACCCCTGGGAGTCATGGGGGCATCCCCATCAAAAATTTCGCTCAAGCTGCCCACACCATGAGCATAGAGGTGATCTGCCATGGGCTGAAGGAACTGACGGGCCTGAGTTGGGTTTTTGTAAACCCGCAGGTGCGCCAAGACAAATGGACCGATCAACCAGCCCCAAGCAGTTCCCTGGTGATAGGCACCGTCGCGCTGACGGGGAGCGCCACCATAATGACCTTGATACTGGGGATGGTCGGGAGCCAGCGATCGCAAGCCATAAGAGGTCAATAACTTCCGGGCACAAACCTCTACAACACCCTGTTGCCGGGCAACCGTCAGGGGGCTGGCAGGTAAGGACACAGCAAAGATCTGATTCGGGCGTAGAGAAGCATCATCGCCGTCAGGGCCATCCAGAACGTCGTAGCAATAGCCTGTCGCATTGTTCCAGAAGCGGCCAAAGCTCTGGGAAACGCGATCAGCTAAGACCTGGTACGCTGCGGCAGGCTGGCCCACGTGGCCAGCAAGTTTTGTCATCGTCAGCAAGGCGTTATACCAGAGGGCATTCACTTCTATGGGCTTGCCAGTGCGTGGAGTAACAACCCAGTCTCCAACTTTGGCATCCATCCAGGTGAGTTGTACGCCTGCTTCACCGGCATAGAGTAAGCCATCGCTTGGGTCCCGGTGAATGTTGTAGCGAGTGCTGCGACAGTGCCATTCAATAATTTCGGCCAAAATTGGAAACAGCTCACTCAGGAGCCCATCGTCTCCGGTAGCGGCATAGTAAGCCCGAACAGCTTCGAAATACCAGAGCGTAGCATCAACGGTATTGTATTCAGGGGCTTCACCAGCATCAGGAAAGCGGTTAGGGAGCATGCCCTGGTCTACATAGCGAGCATAGGTGCGGAGAATTGAGCGGGCTACCTCTGGACGACCCGTCGAGAGGGTAAGCCCTGGCAGGCTGATCATGGTATCGCGGCCCCAATCTCCAAACCAGGGGTATCCGGCGATGATGGTTCTACTGCCGAGCTGGTTGGCTCGCCCGACCTCTAGGCCTTGCGGCAAGGCTAGTCCCACATCAGGTGAGGTGAAGGGGCGATGAACAACAAACTGGTCGGCAGCAAGCACAAGCTGTTTTATCCAGTCGGGAGTCTGATTCTGACAGGTTGAAGTGGAGTGCCAGTGATCCAGTAAATTTTGCTGGTCCTGCTGAGACGTGAGGGCAGCCTCACCATTCAACCCTGCCTTAGTACTGGCAACAAAGGTGAGCCAGGTTCCAGGTTCCAGCCTCGCCTCAAAAGTGGCGGCGTGAAGATGATCCTCACGGTGACTGAGTCCTCGGTAGCGTTCTACTGCTAAGTCAAAGCCGTAATACCAAATGTGGTTGGCTGCGGCTGTAGCTCGGTCACTCAGTAAATAAAGCGGTGTAGCTTTTGGATAGGCGGTAACACAGATTCCAGACTCGACCGGGGCGATCGCCATTTGCCAGCCGTAAGCTTGTGTACTGCCGTGGTAATCTCGGTAATTGACCATTGCTCTCAAGGTCAGCTCCAGGGGCTGAGTCGCCCGGTGCAGGTGATAGCGAACGTAGGTGGTATTGTGCCCCTGCTGCATCCAGACTCGTTTTTCCAGCAGAGCGTCAGCACAAGCAAAGTGCCAGACAGGAGTTGTGCCTTCCAGTTGAAAGTGCTCAATCTGCCGATAACCGTGCGGATCAACTATTTCATCGGCCCAACGGTTGGTGTGGAGGCGATAGAAACGCCCATCGTATCGCACCGTTTCATGCAGCTTTGCCACCAGCAGGGTTCGTCCTAGGGGTGGCTTCAGGGCTGCTACAAGCAGGCCATGATATCGCCGGGTTAAGAGCCCGGCAATTGTGCCAGAAGCATAGCCGCCAATCCCGTTTGTGACCAACCATTCCCGCGACTCTGCTGTAGCAAGAGTGCCACAGATCTCTCGTCCAAATTCTATGCCCATGCGGAAATACGCCTGGATGCTGACTGATCGCTAGTTTAGTTGAGATAGATTGGTTAATAGTTCTTAACATTCTGCATTGGCATGGCTGCAACTATTCTGACCTCATCCCCAGTTCTCGGCACCTACTGGAACTGGCGAGAGCAGTCAATTTACTACGTCCGGGCTGGAGAGAGACAAGCCCGCCGCCCACCCTTGCTACTGGTACATGGATTTGGGGCCTCTACCGACCACTGGCAAAAAAATATCGCTGGCCTCAGCCAGGACTTTGAAGTCTGGGCCATTGATCTGCTGGGGTTTGGTCGCTCTGCTAAACCCAGGTTGGAGTACAGGAGTGAGTTGTGGCGGGACCAACTCCACGAATTTATCACTGACGTGATTGGGCAACCTGTGGTCTTAGCTGGAAATTCCCTGGGAGGCTATGCAGCGTTATCTACCGCTGCCCAGCGTCCCACTTCAGCGGCTGGCCTTGTTTTGATTAACAGTGCTGGTCCCTTTAGCGAAATTGAGACTCCCCCTGCGGCTCAAACCTATCCGATTCAAAGAATTTTCGGCGAGGGAATGCGATCGCTGCTACGCCAACCCTGGGCAAGTTATTTCCTGTTCCAATACCTGCGCCAACGCAGCATGATCCGTAAAACTCTACAAAAAGTCTACTTCGATCAGCAGGCTGTCACAGACCAATTGGTGGAAGAGATCTATCGCCCTTCCTGTGATCCGGGAGCAGCCCAGGTCTTTGCTTCCATTTTTACTGCCCCGCCAGGGGAGAAAGTTGACATCCTGCTGGGCCAGCTAACTTGTCCTCTCTTAATGCTTTGGGGTGAAGCTGACCCCTGGATGAAGGTACAAAAACGAGCCCCTCAGTTTCGCAAGTCCTATCCTCAACTGAGCGAGCACTTTCTCCACGCCGGTCACTGTCCCCACGATGAGGTCCCTACCCAGGTTAACGAGTTGATCTCTAACTGGGTTTTGTCTATCTCTGCTTAAACCAACCGGTGACGCTGGTGCAGGATCAACCGATTGCCTGCCGGGTCGTAGACATAGATTTCTCGACCGTGATCAGCGGTGACAATGCCACCAGCCGGAGCAGATCCTAAAGCTTTTAGGTGGGCGATCGCCTGTTCTAAGTCAGCAACTTCTAAGCAAAGACTCATCGTCCCTCGCCCAGCGTTCTCAAATTCTGATGGGTTAGAGCTACTTGGTTTGAACAGGCCCAACTTCAAGCCAGGAATATCAAACTCACAATAGACCCCTGGAATCTGTACCGTTGGTTCTTGGTCCAGCAGCTTTGCATAGAACTCAGCCAACTGGTCAAGTTTTAGCGTTGCAATTGTGGTCAAGCCAAACGCTACTTGTAAGCTCATCTATTCGTCCGCTTGGGAATTCAGAAACTCTAGAGGACTAGAGCAAAAATACTAAACCCACCCAATCTAGTCTGGGTGGGGCAGGGTGTTTGATTCTGTCTGGCTGAATCTAAGCAGGCCGCAAGTCAGCTTAGTTTATTCATTCCCTGTAACCTTATTCAGCAGGTCTTGCGCGCCTTCGACCAAACCTTTGCCTGAGCGTGATTTAAATTCTTTGATTTCTGCTTGCTCAGCCTTGACTACCTTCTCAGGGCTTTCAGCCGCCTCTGCTGCCTCTTCATAAACTTCTTCTCGACTCTTAGCAGATTCGCCTCGATTCATAACGTCAATGGTTTCCTTTGGAGCCTGACTTTGATCTGAGGCCACTGCTGCATAACTGGGCTGGGCCACCGGCATCAACAAACCGGATAGGCTGATCAAACTCATCAGACCTAGAATCAAAATGCAGTTACGGAATGCTTGCCCTAAGACTGAGAGAATCCGTTGCATGGAAATTTCCTCCTCGATAATTCTTGCTAAGACTTAACGCCTTTTACCTAGTCCCGATGACCACCACAATTGTATAGATGTAATCTTTTATACAAGACTGGTCGGGGGTCTACCTGTTTAACCATAACAGTGCCTTTTGCCATTGCAATAGTCTAGAAGATTATAAGTTATTACTCGAAACAATCTCAGTCAGGATCGGAGAGTTGACTGGGGGATGGGACTTCATAGGCGTGTAGCTCCTCGCTCAGGAGCCGTCCCCAAACCGAGTTGTAAGGATGCACTTGCCGGACTGGCTCACCCTTACGGCAGACAAGCTGGCCCTGGTTGGCCCACTGAAAAATAGAGCCCTCCAAATTGTGAACATTGGTGTACCCACTTGCTTGCAGACGCTCGGCGATCGCTGCTGAACGGTAGCCCACCGAGCAGTACGTCACCACTGGAGTATCCTGGCTTGGCAGCTTCAAGCTACTCAAATCCTGGGGCTCAACCCGTTGGGCTCCCGGCAGGTGACTCACAGCATACTCCGCTTCGGTTCGCGTATCGAGCAAGAGGGGCTTTGTCGCAGCAGGCTGAGCCAGCCAGGTCGCCAAGGTTTCTGCTGAGATGTGCTGCACCTGAGGGAATTTTGTCTGGATTGTTCGCTTAACGACCCACCAACCCCAGTGCCTCCAGCGATTGATCCCTGGCAGGCTCAGTAGATTGGTTAATGCTTCTCGCCTCATCGTACGCCTGTGCTAAAAAAGCCCTTAATCCTGGTACTGTTGTCTCGTGCTGCTGTCCGGGGTCAATACCAGGGAATGATGCCCCTGACGCTCTTCCTATCACTCCTTTGCCCCATCACTCATCAGCAGGTTCTACGAAGGATTGCTCTGACGCTAACTCAGCTTGGAGAAAGTCAATAAACTGCCGTGCCGTACGGCCTGAGCGACCGTTGCGACGAGTTGCCCACTGGAGGGCGCGATGCTCCAGATCTGCTGGAGCGAGGGCAATTTCTGCCTGCACTGCTAGGTGCCGGATCATTTGTAGGTAGGTGTTTTGATCCGCAGGGTCAAACGTCAAGCTTAAACCAAAGCGATCGCTAAAGGAAAGCTTCTCCTGCACCGTGTCCCAGGCATGCACTTCCTCACTGGGCCGGGGGCGATCGCCAAAAAACTCCCGAATCAGGTGCCGCCGATTGGAAGTAGCATAGACAACTATGTTTTGTGGTCGGGCTGTCAGACTGCCTTCTAAGAGAGCTTTCAGGTCTTTGTAGGCCGCTTCATCTTCCTCAAAGGAGAGATCATCAACGAAAATAATGAATTTTTGTGGCAAACCCCGCAATTGCTCGGCGATCGCCCTCAAGTCTCTCAAGTCAGATTTAGCCACTTCCACCAGTCGCAGGCCGAGATCGCGGTACTGGGGTAATAAAGCCTTGACCAAGGAAGATTTGCCTGAGCCCCGGCTGCCGTAGAGGAGTACATCTAAAGCCGGGTATCCAGCCAGCAAAAACTCCGTATTTTTCAGCAGGACCGCTTGCTGAGCTTCATACCCAACCAGCTCTGTCAGCTCTACCGGATCGGGGTAGGGAATACCGACAAGCTCTCCCGCCTGCCAGCCTAAAGCAGGATATTCAGCAAATAACCCCGTCCCAAACTGTTGATAGTAGGCCGCTAGTTCTGTCAGCCCATCAGCCCAGTCCTCCAGGGTTGAGAGTTTGGCTCGGAGCTGCGCTTGAGCCTGCCAATTCCAACCCGGCGATCGCGGTTCGTTTACAGGCCCCTCAGACCAGACAACCGGAGCAACAGGCAGATTGGCTGCTGCTTGGACCCATTCGCTAAGCTGAGCACTCCTGCACTGGTAAAGCTGCTGCAACGCCCGTAAATCACTCTGGGCGGCTGTGACTAACGATGCAGGCATCACCCGTTCGGCTTGTTGGGCTTGGGCTGTAAAGGGGTTTTCTACTCTGAGAATTTGGCCAATCAGATAGTCTTGCCAACTTTGGTTCCTAGCTGCCAAGGCTTTGAACCAGCGGCCATAGGCTTGGAGGCAACGCAATCCATCCTGATTACTCTGACCAAGTGCCTCTAGTAGCTCCAGAAAGGTCCGACCAGCTTCCTCCTCTAGCACAGATTGGTAAAGTAAGAGAGACGCAGCTTGCTGCTGGAGAAGTTGGATTAAGGCGTAGGACGCAGTCCGAGCCAAAGGCATCGCTTCAGAATCCATTGATGTAGTGAAAGCTTAGACTAGAAAATATCCTACGCCTAGTGACTCGCCTGCTTCTAGGTCTACACAATATATCTATAGCCCAAGGCATTGATTCGCGATAAAGATACCTCTATGATTGACCGCAGCTACTGCCAGACAATGGCTGAATACAACCGCTGGATGAATCAGAAGCTCTACACAGTTTGCGCTGAAATTCCAGATGTTGATCGAAAAAAAGATCTAGGAGCCTTCTTCAAGTCCATTCATGGCACACTGAACCACTTGCTTTACGGAGATCGGGCTTGGATGGAGCGTTTTACGGGAAAGACTTTTTCCGTGAAAGTAATGGGCCAGGAGCTTTACTCGAAGTTTGAGGAGCTACGCGAACAGCGCGAAATTACAGATCAAGCGATCGCCAAGTGGTCAAAGAGTCTTTCAAAAGAATGGCTAGAATCGCTCTTTGAATACACAAGCAACGTAGATGGGAAAATACGAGTTCTACCCACTTGGATTTTGGTGGTTCATCTGTTCAATCACCAAGCCCACCATCGCGGTCAACTAACCACGCTACTTAGCCAGTCAGGATACGATCCAGGCATTACCGACCTTCCCTGGCTGCCAAGTTTGGATGCGCTTGATACCAAGATCACCTAATTTTCAAAGCAAGTAATAAGGTTAGCAGTGCCCACAAACTCTGTCGTCACAGACTGCGCTATAAAAACATCTAAGGTTCTCCTATTCAGTTGATTTGTCCAAAGATTCCTCTATGGAAACCGCCATGCCTTTAAAAGCTGATCTCCAAGCTCTGTACAAGACCGACTACCTGGAATGGGTAGAAACTACCGTAGAAAAACTGCGGGGTCAGGACTACAGGAGTGTGGACTGGGGCAACCTAATTGAGGAAATCGAGGACATGGGGAGGAGTGAACGCAGAAGTTTAAGAAGTAACTTTATTGTTATTTTGGTTCATTTGCTCAAATGGCAATTTCAGCCTCAAGAAAGAAGTGGTAGCTGGGAGGGCAGCATTGTTGAGCACCGCAGACGTGTCAGGGAAGCTCTCAGCGACTCACCTAGTCTTCAACCCTACCTTGAGAACATTTTTGCTGAATGCTACACACAAGCCGTCAAGCAAGCGAAAGCTGAAACCAGATTGCCGTTAGAAACGTTTCCTCAGCAACATCCCTATGAGTTAGCGGCAGTAATACATGATGAGTTTTTGCCACAGTGAGTAGTAAGCTCGAGAGTTTAACCTGATGAGGCGGTCGAGGGTCCCCCAGCGGCCCAATCTTGGGGTTTGAGAAATGTGTTGTACAGCTCTGCTTCGGGCGTATTGGGCTCAGGTTGATACCCGTATTCCCAGCGAACCAGCGGTGGCATCGACATTAAAATTGACTCGGTTCGTCCATTGGTCTGTAGCCCAAAGATCGTGCCCCGGTCGTAGACCAGATTGAACTCGACGTAGCGTCCTCGGCGATACAGTTGGAAATTGCGTTCGCGATCACCATACTCGATAGCACGGCGACGCTCAACAACCGGGACATAGGCAGGTAAGAAGGCTGCTGCACAACTCTGTACAAAAGCAAATAGGTCTTCCCAGGGCCGAGGTTCCAACTCTCGAACCTGAGCGCTAAGAGAGGCGGCAGGACCCGGGGTACCCCCTTGGGGGGTCGCAGGGCCACGGTACAACTCCCCTCGCCCATCCTGGTAATCAAAGAAAATTCCTCCAACCCCGCGCATTTCTTGCCGGTGCTTGAGATAGAAATACTCATCACACCAAAGCTTGAAGGTAGGGTAGTAGTCGGGATGGTGGTGATCGCAAGCTTGCTTCAAGGAGGAGTGGAAATGCACCGCATCCTCGGCAAACGGGTAGTAGGGCGTTAGGTCGATACCTCCGCCAAACCACCAAACCGGACCCGCCTCAAAATAACGATAGTTGAGATGTACCGTTGGTACATAGGGATTGCGAGGGTGCAAGACCAGGGAAGTCCCGGTGGCATAAAAGCCATGACCGGCTGCTTCAGGTCGCTGCTGCAAAATCGAAGGGGGCAATGTGGACCCCCACACTTCAGAAAAACCCACGCCCCCCTGCTCAAACACATCACCCTCGCGCATAACTCTAGAACGTCCTCCACCGCCCTCTGAGCGCTCCCAGGCATCTTCCCGAAACTTACCTCGACCATCCAACTGAGTCAGGGTCTGGCAGATCTGGTCTTGAAGCTGCCGCATAAACTGGCTAACCTTTGATTGGGAGTCTTTAGGCGGCAAGAACTCAGGAGACAACTTAGCTGAAGCAGATACCCCGGAAGTAGAAGAAGCTGTCATAACCTTAATTACAGTTGACGATGCTGCTTGAAATTACGTAATGCGTACGCAATCAGGTAATTATTTACCTAATTCGGATATTTGCTTAGCCTAGCGTGAGTTATTCAATCAGGGAATGAGTAATATTTGTTAAGGATGAACAATGCTTTTCCTCGGAGTCCTGTTTGAGGGTTCAGGGTACTGTGAGTTTAGATACCAGCTTCAGCGCCAGCTAGGCAGGTTCAAGCTTCTTGCAGGGCGTTGTGAGATTTAAATTCTGGTTTAAGCTGATGCGAAGTCGCTCCAATTACTTACAGTGGTCTCTGGCAAAAACTTATCGTGCCGTCAGCTCAGCCTCAGTTGACGCCATCTGGTCCAGGGTAGTTGACCTAGCAGATATCTCCTGGAACCCATTGTTGACAAGTACGAATGTTCCCTACGGGCTTGTGGCAAAGCCGGGACTGATTTACCAAGCAGTGATGCGTCTAGTTCCCTTCCCGATTCGCATCTTTGTAGAGCGGGTTCTTCCCGGAGAGCTACTCAGTCTTCGCATTGTTCTCATCCCAGGCGTAGAAGAGCGCGTGACCTATCAAATTAAATCTAGTGTTTGCGGTACTTCTATCTCCTACTCTGTGATGCTGCGAGGCTGGTTGTCACCCCTGTTTTGGTCCCTGACGCGTCGGTACGCGGCGCGGGTGGCGGAGTTGCTCGCTAGAGCAGCGGAAGAAGAAGGATTACAATCTGTCCAGAGGTACTTAGGCTGGCCTGCCTCAGGCCAGACATTGCCCAAGCATACTTGCTTTGATTTTTAACAGAGACCGTGGGTGATTTGAAGCGTAATGGTCTTGGCCGGTTAAGTTTGATCAATTTATCGAGAAGCTGAATGCAGACTGCTTTGATCACAGGTGCTTCTGCCGGAATCGGCTTAGCCTTTGCCCAGGAGCTGGCTTCCCGGCAGACAAATCTTGTTTTAGTGGCTCGCTCTAAAACCAAGTTGCAACGGCTAGCCGCCACTTTACAGAACCAGTTTAGTGTCCGAGTCACTGTTATTGTCCAAGACCTGACGCAGCCGGAAGCGGTAACCCAGGTTTTTAAGACCGTCCAGCAGCAGGGGCAGCAGATTGACTTGCTGGTTAACAATGCCGGAGGGGGAGACTATGGTCCGTTTGCCGAGCGATCGCGGCAGCGGCAGTCAGACATCATCAAGCTAAACATCTTGGCCCTGGTTGAGCTGACTCACTTGTTTTTGCCAGAAATGCAGCAGCGGGGAAGTGGGGCCATTATCAATCTCTCTTCTACTTCTGCCTTTCAAGCGGTACCTTACTTGGCGACCTATTCAGCCAGCAAGGCGTTTGTGCTGCACTTCAGTGAAGCTTTATGGGTAGAAAATAAGTCCAAGGGCGTGAAAATTCTCGCAGTCTGTCCCGGTCCGACGAAGACCGACTTCTTTACGAGCGCCGAGATGGACCTCCATTCAGTCCTGATGGAAAGTCAAACCTATGAAACGGCTGAAGATGTGGTCCAAGAAGCCCTGAAAGCACTGGCAGCCGGAAGATCCAACGTCGTGACTGGGGGCTTACGCAACCGGGTTGTGGTGAATGCGAACCGGCTTGTCCCCCGCGAGTTACTGATGCGGGGGCTGGAGAAAGAATTTAGACCCCAGCCCAAACCAGAATCCCCCTAAGCAGGCGGTAAACTTGAAGCAGGGGCCAGCCAGCCCAGCCATTGTTTTAATTTACTCCTGCTGCTAGCAGTGAGATGGAACTAAATGACAACTGATACGCTCAATCCAACTTCAGTTTTAGAAGTACTACGCCCGGTTCAAGACCCTGAACTTCATAAAAGTTTGGTGGAATTGAATATGATTCGCAATGTAGAAACTACCGATGGCAATGTCAGTTTCACCCTGGTGCTAACCACGCCTGCCTGTCCCTTGCGGGAATTCATTGTTGATGATTGCAAAAAGGCGGTTCAGACGCTACCGGGTGTCAAAGACATTGCGATAGACGTGACGGCAGAAACCCCTCAGCAGAAAGGCTTACCAGACCGCTCAGGAATTCAAGGTGTCAAAAATATTGTCGCTATCTCCAGCGGTAAGGGCGGTGTGGGCAAAAGCACGGTTGCTGTCAACATTGCTGTGGCCCTGGCGCGATCAGGAGCAACTGTAGGCTTGCTGGATGCTGATATTTACGGTCCCAATACTCCGACAATGCTGGGATTAGACCGTGGCAGGGTTGAAGTTCGTAAAGGCCCCCAAGGCGATGTTATGGAGCCGGCGTTTAATCACGGTGTCAAACTGGTCTCCATGGGCTTTTTGATTGACAAAGACCAGCCCGTTGTCTGGCGGGGACCCATGTTGAATGGCATCATTCGTCAGTTTCTCTATCAGGTCGACTGGGGGGAACTGGACTACCTGTTAGTAGATCTACCCCCTGGAACTGGGGATGCCCAGCTCACTTTGGCTCAGGCGGTTCCGATGGCCGGGGTGGTAATCGTGACAACGCCTCAGACGGTGGCCTTGCTTGATGCTCGTAAGGGACTCAAGATGTTCCAGCAGTTGGGGATACCAATTTTGGGCATTGTCGAGAACATGAGCTACTTTGTGCCCCCCGATCGCCCAGACCAGCAGTACGACATTTTTGGCTCCGGCGGCGGTGAAAAAACAGCTCAGGAGTTAGGAATACCGCTTTTAGGGTGCGTACCGCTAGAAATTCCTTTGCGTCAGGGAGGAGATGCCGGGCTGCCAATTGTAGCCGGGTCACCGAATTCCGCGTCGGCCAAGGCACTCTTGGCAATCGCTGAGCGCGTTGCCGGAAAAGTCTCCGTCGCCGCTCTTGCATGAGGCAGTAGAGTATTGCAGAACGCAATTATGCTCACTGGCTAGCGATCGAAGTCACGCGAGAAAATCTCTTGAATCAGGTAAGTAAACCGGGGAGTGAGCGGTGGCAGGTTCGCAGCATTGTTAAAGTCAGTGTCATAGTCCCAATTGCGACTTGGAGGACTATAGATGTTGCATGTTGGGTCAGTCGACAAGCTACCGCAAAATGGGGAACTAATGCGGCGGGGTCTGTCTAGACTAACGAATGATCCTCTATAGTTCAGAGCAGCTCCTGTCCAGTTTTCATGAAAGCGTGGGTAGTTGTTCAAGCCTCCACTAGTAAGCCCCGCTCCGCGATCGTGACCCGCTGTTCCATTGACACCGCCTGTAATTTCAGTTCCAGCTAGAAACGCAGCATTAATTGTTGTATCAGTGGCAACACGGAAAGCATCGACCAGACTTGTTTGGGTGGTTTGAAGATTAGTAGCGGCATCGTAATTGCGGCTATCGGAGTCATTCATACTCCAACTGTTAGAGAGGACGTTAATCGTGTCAGCGAGAATGGATGCTGGCCTTTTGTTGGTCGAATTATAGTTCCCTCGAATATAAACGGCTTGGTCCGAGACAATGGTCAAGCCTTCAATTTCTGGAGCGCCAGCCACTGTCGATCCAAGCTGACCACCGTTGTAAAGGCGTACACCATAGTTATTCGGGTCGTCACCATCGTTGATGTTGTTGTCTGAATCAGGACCGTCTACAGTCAGAAACCAAACCAAACCGCCATCCGTATTATCATCAAGGGCTCTACCCATCAAGTTCTGTGAATGAGCACAGTCCAACAAACGTCGAACATCAACATTAAGCATGCGGATATAAGTTCCGGCATCAGTTCCAGCAGCCCCACGCTTTTCGCGGTAATTGTAAAAAGTATCAGATGTGGAAACGACTGCCCTGCGGACAATGTCATTTTCTGATGCAACGGTGCCTGGTTGATAATCGTGCCCCAGTCGCCTTCTCAGTGTGATTTCATTGTCATCTGAATCTATTGATCTGATGACATTGCTGTCGATGTCATCTCCTACCGTCACCAGGTTACCGGCTGCAAAGCCAGTAGTTGAGTCTACAATAAGATCTACATCAGTAGCTCCATAGTTGGGGCTACCGTCATCCTCAGGTCGCAATGTAGTGCTGGTTACAGGACAGTTGTTGAGCAGGCTAGTCGTGGCTGTGGCATTCTCTGAGCCATTTTGATTGCGTACCTCAATGCCAGTAGGATTGCCAGCACCATCAACTCTGAGCACTACTCGCAGGTCTGCTCTGTCCCAGTAGAGTCTCCCTGGAGTCGGGTCAAAGCTGTCAGCTTCTGGAATGGTCATCCTATCTACGCCCATGACAATCCTGTCGTTCCAGCCAGTTACAGTGTCGTTAGTGTAGGTGGTTCTTCCTCCAGCACAAGGTAGCGGCGATGCAGTCGTGGGATTGAAAATGTTCACAGTGCCGCTGCAAGTATTACCTTGCTTGCTGCCGCGAAAAACTGTGTCCACTGCGCTGACTTGACCATTGATAGTTAACGTGTTGGAGTTAGCAGCGTCAAGGTACAGATTTGCGTTGGAATGGACCCGTCCATTCAAGTTCATGGTTGGAGGAATTGAAACATCCAAATCATTGTTGTAAAAGGCAAGAAACTGGAACATTGGCACCACGCGGCTCCTGAAGCGCATTGTCAGCATGGCGCTGGGTAAGTCATCTTGGCCCCTGGCAACAGAGGTAAGGTCGTAGCGAAACTCTTGAGCACTCAAGCCTGCAAAAAGTTCACCAGGATCAATCGTTATGAGACTAGGATTTGCAGCACTTTCTTGAACAAAAGTTGCTACTGCTTGCTTTTGGAACGTTTTGCTATCACAGTCAAAGTCACCAGTTCCATCATTCGCCGTACTCGCGTCGGTACAGTCCTCCCAAGAGCTAGGGGATGTACCCTGAGGACGGTTAAATCCCTCAAACTCATCCAAAATTTGCATAGCCCGTAGGTTGAGTCCAGCCTCAGCGCCATAAAATCCTGTACTGCTTTTCGCAGAGGCTATGGTAGTTGTGCCTTCAATCTTGGCAGCTATGGCGTAGGCCATTAGCAGGGCGTGCAGCATCACCAGCATGCCGACCACAACAACCAGAATGTATCCCTTCTCCTGGTGTCTGTGTAGCCTATACAAGCGCACATAGAGATCCACGAATAACTTTTTGTCAAATTGAAGTTTCATACAATTAACCCAGAAGGATATTTAAGTTAACGAGAAAGCGCATTGCGAGGGAAAAATCTCCCGGAAGCGTCCAAATTCTTTACCTTGAGCGGCCCCGTAGTTTGGCCATGAGCCCTTAGATCTACCTGTATAGAACTAACTTGTTTCCAACTATCTCCAGCTTCGGGAAAGGTTGTTTTCGCTGAGCCATTCCGCAGGCGAACTTGTACCTGAAATTCGCTCAATTTATTGACTAACCTGAGTGGATTTGGGCTGCCATCAATAGTCAGTTGAAGAATGTTTTCGTCAGTGTCTAAGCTGAACTGGCGTTCTTCCAGTAGGTAAAGACTGCTGCTGGTGCTGTACTCTCTTGCCCACGCAACGGCGTCTTTCTGGATTTCAAAAGTTGCATTTTCTCCGGTATAGTTGAAAGGCTGAATATTGCCGTTGCCATCGTAGATATGAGCGCGTACCTGCTCTTGAGCGTTGCCCTGGCAGCCTGCTACGCCGTCTCTGCTACAGCGATAATCGCGCCAAAGTTCTAGATTGTCAGGCATGCCGTCAGCGTCAGTGTCATTAGGCACACAACCTGGAGGGGGAGTGCCCACACTCTGGGCCATGAAGACAACATCGTTAGTGCCATTCCTAAGCACCTGACATACTGGAAGAATGGGTAAATCTGAGTTGGCAACGTTGTTAGGGTTATTGATCCGACGCCGTAGCAACAACTGCGAACCTCCAGTGACTTCAATAGCCGGAAAGCGAGCGTCTTGAATCCGTTCTCCTGCTTGCTTAATATCGGTGCCAACTAGATCCATGGCAGCGCGCAAGTTCTGGTTCACCTCAGTCCGAGCCTGGTCTTCTAAATAGAGTTGGCGATTGGTAACTAGGGTTGAAAGCGCTAACGGTAGGACAACGGCGGCCACGACCATGCTGGTCAGAACCTCTACGAGGGTTAGCCCCTTATCGGAACTGTGTGTAAACTGTTTCAGCAGTATGAACTGTCTTTCCATTGTTCCTGACCTCTACTCGAATGTGTCTACTGGTGGTGCCGCAGAAGCTAGCGTTTTCGCAGTAATAGACTGCTGCATCGTACGCATGTCCCATCGTGCTAACAGATTCCGTTTGGTGCCCTGAGCTTGGCATGGTAGTAGGGTCTGTTTGCCGCAACCTATCTAGAATCTGTTGAGACGCTGCTACTGCTCCGGTACGAATTTCACTGTTTACGTTGTTAATGCGTTGATTGATAAAAAGTGGTCCGGCAAAACCTAAAACGACAGCCAAAATAGTGAGTGCTGCGATCGCTTCAACTAAACTAAAACCTTGCTCTGTGTAATTAAATTTTTTTAAGCTCATCGTATTTCCACTGGGCCTCCAAGGAAGACTTCAACCGTTCTTATTTGATTGTTTTCCTTATTTTTTAAGGTGACGACTACATTGCTATTCGCAATGCCGCGGCTGTTGTAGCAAATGCTCCAGCCACTAGGAGAGCCCTGTGCAACACCATCAACAGTTGTAGGTAATGACAATTCAACAGCTTCTAAATCAAGCTCTTCATCTTGAAAATTAAGGTCGAAGCCAGGGTCAGTGACCCAGTCTGCTTCTGCCGCAGCGCAATTTCTAGCAAACTCTCCTGCCAACTGCGTTGACGAGGCTGCCCTGACCCGATAGGCGGAGGTTGCAGCCATTGCCTTAGCCCGCGCCAGCTTGAAGTTTCCTGAAACGATGTTTGTTGCGTTCTGCAACGGATTGTTTGCCCACAACACGCTAGGTGCAGCAATCGCTCCCAAAATACCAGTCACTGCTAGGATTATTAATACTTCCGGTAGGGTAAAACCTTTAGAGTCTTTCGAAGTCTCACGAGTTAGTTTTGAAAGGCGCATAGCAACACCTCTATTTAGGAAACTAGGATTTTCTTTGTCCAGTCAATAGCTAGTGTGCTCTAGCTTTTATTAAAGAACTAGAGTATTTTTACCAGGGTTAGCCTACGTATTTATACTGCTTTTAATGTTCCTGATTAGCTGCTTTAGTAGTTGAATATTATTGTTCAAAAGTGGTCTACCAACAATCTAGTTCTAACGAAGAACTTAATAGTTTGCTGAATACGACTTAAGATTTAGCGTTACTTCTTAGGAATACTTTACTGAGTAAAAAGATAAGCTTAGTAAGCTACCTTAAAAGTTGCTACTGTAGGGCAAATCTTAAAACCTCTATGGTTTAAGTCTGTCAGGTATTAAGTTAGTATTTCTTACGTACTAAGCTTGTTAATTGAATCTGCTGCCTTGAAATTGCTAAACATCACTGCAAATGCTGCGAACATCAAGACGAATGTTTTGGAAGCCCTGGATTCTACCTTGGCAGAATATGGACTGGGTGCTCCTGGCCTTACCTGTGAGCCTGACGCTACTGGGTGGCATTGCAATTCGCAGTGCTGAACTGAATGAGGGACTAACGGATTGGTGGCAGCACTGGATTATTGGAGGAGTCGGCCTGATTCTTGCCTTTGCGATCGCACGCCTACCGTACGATATCCTGGCGCGACTGCACTGGCTGGTCTACGGCGCAACGAATCTTTTGCTGATTGCAGTCATGGTTGCAGGGGTAACAATTCAAGGGGGGCAGCGCTGGCTGACCATCGCTGGTATTCAGTTCCAGCCGTCTGAGTTTGCCAAGCTCGGGTTAATTATCACGCTGGCAGCTTTGCTGCACCAGCGCACAGCAGAGACTATCCCGGCAATCATCAAAGCCTTAGCTGTGGTCAGCCTCCCCTGGGCTTTAGTGTTCTTGCAACCTGACTTGGGAACCTCTTTAGTGTTTGGGGCGATCGCCTTGGGAATGCTCTACTGGGCCAACGCCAATCCCGGCTGGATTATTTTATTGATTTCCCCGATCGCTTCAACAATTCTATTTAATTTGCCCTTACCCGCCAATTTATCCCTGATTCTATGGGGGATCTGGGTCGCTCTGATGGGGCTGATTGGCTGGCTGACCCTGCCCTTACCGTTGTTTGGTGCCTTGAGTGGAGTTGTTATCAACCTAGTTGCCGCAGGCATGGGACGGTTCCTGTGGGAATTGTTGCAAGACTATCAAAAAGACCGACTGATTCTGTTTCTAGACCCCGATAAAGATCCTCTGGGGGGCGGATACCACCTGATTCAGTCCCGGATTGCCATTGGCGCGGGCGAGCTGTGGGGACGCGGCCTTAACCAAGGAACTCAGACCCAACTCAGCTTTATCCCGGAGCAGCACACCGACTTCATTTTCTCTGCAATTGGGGAAGAACTGGGATTTGTCGGTGGCTTCCTGGTACTTTTGGCATTTTGGCTGATCTGTCTCCGTTTAGTCCTGATTGCTCAAACAGCCAGGGACAACTTTGGCTCACTCTTAGCGATCGGAGTATTCTCGATGCTGACATTTCAAGTCGTTGTCAACATTGGCATGACCATTGGTTTAGCACCCGTGACCGGAATTCCTTTACCCTGGATGAGCTACGGTCGTTCCGCCCTGTTGACTAACTTCCTGGCAATTGGACTGGTCGAATCCGTTGCCAACCATCGACGGCGACGGAAGTACTAGGGAGTGTTTTAAAACTTCTTGAACGAGATGGGAATCCTAAAGCTAAGGTATTGAAAAGCTCCTATGATTCTTCCTCCTCAGCGTCGAGGTGACTTGACAAATTCCCAGTGGCAATGCCTGGCACCTCTACTCC
>JBGTDT010000182.1:0-47786 GCA_041748155.1 Thermosynechococcaceae cyanobacterium
ATCCCATAGGGCTTCCAGGGTGGCCGAGACTAACTCTGCAAACTTGATGAAGTTTTTCTCATCTGCTTCGGTGAAGTCACCCTCATACTTGTCAGACAGTTGCAGTAATCCCCAGTTAGTTCTATCTCGACCCACAATCGGTGCAGCAAGCCAACCCCGCATCGGTGGATGCTTTCCTGCCTCTGTACCGAACCCCTTCCACTCTGGATGGGCTTCTAGTTCAGCTTGGGTCATTCGTACGGGTTTGTTGTGTCGCAACAACCACCCATGACTGCCGTACCCTGTTGCAGGCGTATTGTAGTCTGCCCAGGCTACATACTTTTCTGAGAGTGAAAAAAACTTGCGAATCGAACTCCAATCTTCTTGCACCACAATTGCGATCGCGGATTGGTGAGCGCCAATGAGCACCCGGATCAGCTCAACTGCGTTACTTAAAACCTGATTCGCAGCTTCAGCAAATTCTTGATCAATTGCGTCAGGATTTAGCATCACCGGATTTGGAGTTGCACCTGTGACAACGTTCCGATAGATATTCTCATGGGTCTCTGGCTTCGTCTCAGACATGGAGTTCAGCACCTTCAAGACAGTAAGGGTATTTTATCGTTGAACCTGCGATTCACTCACGGTAGATAGCTCTGGCACTTGGGCGTTTCAGTATAGGGACTGAGTCGGCTTAGCCTAACCGCCCGGTCAGATTTGCGATCGCTGCTGCCAGTTCTGCGGGTTCAACGGGCTCTGTTAGAACTATGCGGAAACCCTGAGCGAAGCCTCGACTCCGGTTGTCTCGATTAGCTAGAGCAATGAGAGAAATTTGTCTCTCTTGTTCGGCCTCTAGCAATTTAATTTGCTGGCTCAGTACACTCAAGTTTTCACCAGTTATTTCCAGATCAACGATCACAACATCGAGTTGAATCTGCCTTAGTTGTTCAGGCAGCATTGTGATGGATGTAGTTGTTACTTGCGCTCCCCGGATCACTCCAAGTTCAACCCGTAATTGCTCACGCACATCGGGGGCATCTGCCACAACTAGGATGTGTAAACCTGCTAAATTGACCAAACCAAAGTGATATCCTGGTCTTCTGGTTTTGCCCCAATCACACATCAACTCGGTAATTGTTCGCAGCGTTTCACCCTGAGAAGTTAGCGAATATTCGACTCTGGGTGGAGTTTCTGGATAGACCTGGCGATCAATTAAGCTGTCTGCTTCTAACTCGCGTAACTGTCGGGTTAATACTTTTTGACTAATCCCCGGAATTAGCTGCATTAGTTCGCTTGGGCGTTTTGCACTCTGTCTCAACCACCACAGGATGGTGGACTTCCATTTGCCACCAATTATGTCAATCGTCACTTCCACCGGGCAGCCATACTGCGCTTCTAATCTGCTCATAACTTCACTAGTGACCGTTTGGTAACAATTGATTGCTCGTGATATTACTTCTCGAAGTGGCTTTTGCCGGCCAATCTAAAAAAGTTTACAGGAGATTCTGATGCGAACCTGTACGGATCCAGCTAATACCACTTCTCTAGTGAGTAGCACGGTAGCGACACCTGCAACACGGCCCAATTTTCCAATCAAACCAGGCAAACTACTGATCAACGGTGAATGGCGCGATTCTACCAGTGGCAAAACGTTTGATGTCATCGACCCCACCACAGAGGAGATTGTTGCTCAAGTTGCAGAAGGGACAAAAGAGGACACCGAAGCCGCGATCGCCTCTGCTCACCGTGCATTTGAACAGGGTCCCTGGGGACAGATCAGCGGTCACGAGCGGGGCGAAATCCTCTGGCGAGTCGGTGAGTTGTTCCATAAGTACGGTGAAGAACTGGCATTTTTGCAGGCAAAAGAAATGGGACGGCTGTTGAGCGACAGCATGGCGATCGATATTCCCCATCTGGCGAATACGTTTCACTACTTTGCCGGCTGGGCCAGCAAGATTGAAGGGTCAGTTAAACAAACCACGAAAGGATTACACACCTACACGCTACGAGAGCCTTTGGGAGTCGTCGCTGCGATTACGCCGTTCAACTTTCCGCTTGTTCTCTCAGCTCACAAATTTGCTCCCGCCCTTGCAGCAGGCAATACGATCGTTCACAAGCCTGCCTCTTCTACTCCGCTTTCTGCGCTCAAAGTGGCAGAAATCATGCAGGAAGCAGGAGTGCCAGATGGGGTATTCAATCTGGTTCCGGGACCGGGAAGCACGGTTGGACATACGCTCTCAACTCATCCCGATGTTCATAAGGTGGCGATTACAGGCTCAACGGCGAGTGGAATTCGGGTAATCAAAGATTCGGCGGATACTGTGAAACACCTGACGATGGAGTTGGGTGGCAAGTCTGCCAACATTATTTTTGCCGATGCAGATCTTGATGCGGCAGCCGAAACCGCCTACTACGGCATGTTCTACAACAAAGGCGAAATTTGCTATGCCGGGTCGCGGATGTTGATCGAGCGATCAGTGTACGACGAAGTGCTGGAACGTGTCGTGGACCGAGCAAGGCGAACTAAAGTCGGTGATCCGCTTGATCCAGACAGTCAAATGGGACCGATCGCCAACAAAAGCGAGTATGACAATGTGCTGCGGTACATGGAGGTTGGCAAACAAGATGGAGCACGGCTGGTCGCAGGCGGTAAAGCGACAGACATCGGCACGGGCAAAGGCTACTTTGTTGAGCCGACCGTGTTTGCCGATGTCAACAGCAACATGACAATCGCCCGTGAAGAAACCTTTGGCCCCATTCTTTCAGTGATTCCCTTCGATGACTTTGAGGATGCGATTCGCATTGCCAATAGCAACCAGTATGGCTTAGTTTCGGGTGTGCATACTCGTGACATCAAGAAGGCGCATCGGGCTGCGACTCGTCTAAAGGCAGGCACCGTTTGGGTGAATACCTGGGGACACTTTGATCCATCCAGTCCCTTTGGCGGCTACAAGATGAGCGGCTATGGGCGGGAGAACGGTTGGGAAGCATTAGAGTTTTACCTACAAACCAAAACCGTTTGGGTTGATTTCTCATGACCCGGAGTAGCACTGTGACCAACCATCAGAACCTGAATCAACTGCCATGAACCAGATCCTGAAAAGGAGCCGCTAGATGCTGAAACACTTAAAAAGCTTACGAGAATACATTGATGCACTCCAATCTATTGGTGAAGTACAAACCATTAACCAAGAAGTTGACTTAGACCTTGAACTAGCTGGAATTATTCGTAACTCCTACGAGCAGAAGGCACCTGCGCCTCTATTCAATGCGATCAGAGACATCGAGCCTGGGTTTCGTGTACTGGGCGCACCTGCTGGGGTGAGTCGCCAACCAGGACTTTACCTGGCACGAGTTGCGATTTCTCTCGGATTAGACCCTCACTCCACTGGACAACAGATCGTTGAATCGTTGGTTGCTGCCCGCGATCGCAGCCCCATACCCCCTCGAATTATTGAGCAGGCACCTTGTAAGGAAAATATTCTCCTCGGCGACGAAGTTGATCTTCTCCGCATTCCGTCTCCTTTACTGCATCAGGGCGATGGCGGACGATACATTAACACCTTCGGCTGTATTGTCGTACAAACCCCCGATGGCAAGTGGACCAACTGGTCAATCGCCCGAATTATGGTGGTCGATCGCAACCGTATGGCTGGCATCGTCAAGGTAGGGCAACATGTGGGAGATATCCACAAAATGTGGCAAGACCAGGGCAAACCGACTCCGTTTGCTCTAGCCCTAGGGGTTGAGCCAGCCATTCCCTTTGTCTGTGGAATGCCCATTCCTGACTGGGTGAATGAAAGCGACTATCTGGGCGCTCACTTCGGGGAAGCGATCAAGGTCGTTAGATGCGAGACGGTGGATCTCCACGTTCCCGCTACTGCCGAAATCGTGATTGAAGGCACAATCTCTGACACCGACACTGCCCCAGAAGGACCCATGGGCGAGTATGCCGGATATAACTGGATTGGCTATGTCGAGCAACAAGCCTGTCTATCATGTAACGGCGATGACCTTTCGTAACGCACCAATCCTACCGGTTGTCGTGGCTGGAGAGCCAGTGGAGGAAGATCACACCGCCTGGGGAATCCCCAATGCTGCTGAGGTTCTCTATGCCCTCCGCCAAGCAGATTTGCCAGTATCAATGGCTTGGATACCTTTGGAAGCAGCTAACCATTGGGCTGTAGTCACGGTTCCCCGGAACTGGCGTGATCAGTCTGGCTTAGATACGGCTAGTCTGTGCCAGCGCATTGGTGAGTGTCTGTTTCAGAAGCACGTCGGCTCTGGCATGGTAAAGGTTTTAGTGATGGAGGATGACATTGATCCAACGAACACCAATGAGGTCGTTTGGGCGTTTGCAACCCGAAGTCACCCCGGCACAAGCGAACACGTCTTTGCTAAATCGGCTACAGGCGCTCTTTCGGTTTACCTAGACGACCAGGAAAAGAAAACCATGACCAGCACAAAAGCAGTCTATAACTGCTTGACGCGGGATGAATGGACGCATGGCAATCAACCCAGCCGCACTTCATTGCGGCGAGGTTACCCACCGTACATTGTGGAACGGGTACTAAGTAACTGGAACGCCTATGGGTATGCCTAGGAGCCGCAATCACGTGCAGGCTGCTGAAACACCACAATCTAACCAAATCGGGGAAAAACAGATGCCGTATATTGAAGTCGAACCAAATGTTAGGGTTTTTGCTCAAGATTGGGGGACTGGTAAGCCGATCGT
Organism: Thermosynechococcaceae cyanobacterium; assembly: GCA_041748155.1. GTDB lineage: Bacteria > Cyanobacteriota > Cyanobacteriia > Thermosynechococcales > Thermosynechococcaceae > JBGTDT01. The sequence goes on from JBGTDT010000182.1 coordinate 4,715, forward strand.
GTTTATTCACGGGTTTCCCTTTAGCCATCGCATCTTTGAATACCAAATGGCAATGCTGACGCAAAAAGGCTATCGCACCGTTGGGATTGACCTACGCGGCTTTGGATACTCTGATAAACCCTGGAATGGATGCGACTACGAAACCTGGGTTAGCGACATTCGTAAGGTGATCGAAACGCTCGACTTGCAGGATGTCACGCTCGTTGGCTTCTCGATGGGTGGTGCGATCACTACACACTATGTCGGTACGCAGCAGGATACGCGAGTTACTAAACTAATGCTTTTGGGAGCAGCGGCCCCAATCGCAGCACCTCAACCAGAGGACAAAAAAATGATTGAAGGGTTTATTCAAGCTATTCTGGCAGATCCTGCAAGCTTTGCCTACGCGTTTGTTCAGCAAGCCTTTTACAAACCCTTAAGCCCAGAATCGCTGCAGTTTCTGGCAGTTATGGGAACGACAGCCTCGCTGCGGGCACTAGTCCGTGCTCAAGAAGAACTGCGCGACCGCAACCTTGTTCCAGAGATGAACAATATTCAGCTCCCAACGCTGATTTGCCATGGAGTTCACGACAAAGTTGTGCCAATCGCAGCAGGTGAAGCACAGCAACAAATGATCAAAGGAGCTACGCTCCTGCGCTTTGAGGAGAGTGGTCACGGACTGTTTTACGAAGAGAAGGATCGACTGAATCAGGAATTAATCAACTTTGTTGGTTGAAGGTCTAGCTCGCAGGTAATGTGCAGATCATTTAATTCTCATTTCAGAGGAAGAAGCATGGATTTACAAAACAAAGTTGCATTGATTACGGGAGCCAGCAGCGGCATTGGTAAAGCCATTGCCCAAGACCTCGACAAAGCTGGAATGAAGCTGGTGCTGACTGCACGATCGCAGGACAAACTGAACGAGTTGGCATCTTCCCTTCGGCAAGCGACAGTTTTTGCCGGAGCCATTACCGATGCAGATGTACCCCAAAAGTTGCTCGACACTGCCCTCGAAACCTTTGGTCAACTGGATGTAGTAATCAACAACGCGGGTGTAATGACAGTTGGGGCGATTGAAGAAGTGGACATTGAAGCAGTCTGTCAAATGGTACGGCTGAATGTGGAATCGGTCTATCGCATGGCTTACACCGCGTTGCGACACTTTAAGAAGACAGGCAGCGGATTTCTAATCAATACGTCTAGCATCGCTGGGCTTAAGACTGCCCCTCAATACGCTGCGTACAACGGCACAAAGTATGCGATCGAGGCGTTTACCGATTCATTGCGAATGGAGCTGGCAGGAACCGGAATCAAAGTATCAGCGATTGCCCCCGGCACGGTAGCCACAGGTTTATATGACCACTGGAGTCAGGAAGACAAAGACCATGTTACCTCTGGTGGTGCTCTGCAACCGAGAGACGTTGCCCGTTGCATCCGATTCATCCTGGAGCAACCTGATCATGTCCTGATTCCTCGCTTGCTGGCAGTTCCAACTGATCAGCCTGTGTAAGCTGGTCTAGAAAACGTACCGTGTCTGCAATTCCAATCTCTTTAAAAAGCAGCGCAATTGCCTGTTGTGTTGCACTGAGAAGTAGCGGAAGACCGGACTACACGCTAGCAATCTAATTAGTGTTTTCAATTTTTGTCTCCTCCTCATCGTCCTCATCCTCATCTTCACCGCCAAACTCACAGGCTCCCAGTGCTAGCACAAGTCCCAGTGTTAGCAGTAACCCCAATGACTTGAATTTCGCCATGTCTTCCCTATGATCTTCTTTTGTAGGTTCTCTATACCCAAGCGTTGTCTTTGCAACCTCCTCTAGGATAGGGAAAATGGCTCCACTTTTTTACTTCAGGAAGACAAACTTACCACTACTTCCATCGGTGTCCATTTTGATCTCAGCTACATAGAATTCTTTCTGCACAACTTCCCCTTCTGGTGTGAAGCTAATTTCGCCCAGGGGTGTTGTGTATTTGCCCGTCAAGAGCTGCTTGTTTAGACGAGTTCGCAGCTCATTCAGGGGTAACTGATCAATTTTGGTCTTTTCATTGATGTCTTGTAAAGCTTCGACAAAGACCTGTACTCCAGTAAAAGTCTGGGCACTGAATTGGGGAGGCTCCTGCTTGTATTGCTTTTGATAGGCGGAGCGGAACGCGGTATTGATTTCGCTTTTTGACTCAGGACTGTAGGCTTGGGCAATCAGCAGGCGATCGCACAGGGCCTTGCAGACCGGAAAGATATTGGAGGTATTCAAGCCATTACCGCCGACAATTTGGCCTTGATACCCTAGTTCCCGCAATTGCCGCACCAGGTTACCGCCGTCTGCCGCCAGCCCGGAGATAATCACTAAATCAGGTTTGGCGTTGATGCCGTTGATTGCTTGGGTCTGAAAATCTGTGTCTGTCGTCTGGAACTTCTGGATCGTGACTAACTCCAGTCCCTGGTCCTGGACGGTTTGCTGAAAGATTTCCGTCTCGGATTTACTGAAGGCATCGTTTTGGGCATAGAACACGGCGACTCGCTTAATCTGGGGATTAACCTGGAGGGCTGCCTTGACCGCATTGGGAGCAACAACGGAAATCGGGGCAGAAACGCGTGCCACGTACTCGCCAATTTGGGGAATCCCTTTGGCGGTATTAGAGGGTCCCAGGACCGGCACTTTTGCCCGCTCTGCTAACGGGTCTGCAGCAAAAGCCTGCTGCGACAGAGTTGGCCCCACAATCCCCACAACCTTGTTGCTGGTAATCAGGGTTTGGAAAGCGTTAATCGTACCCGCTTCATCTCCCCCTGTATCTTGGAACACCAGTTTGATTGGCTTGCCCCCAACACCGCCGCGATCGTTGAAATATTGCTCGGCAATTTTAGCTCCGGCAACTTCCTCTTGACCAAGTAGGGCCACATTGCTGGTTTGGGCGACACCAACGCCAATGGGAATCGTGTCAGATACGCCTGAGCCATTGGTCAAACCACCAGGGTTAGGCTGACTACAGCCCGCTAGGACTAAAGCACAAGAAACAAGTGTTGGGGCTGTCCAAATTGCAGGTGTTCTCACAGGCCAGGTAAGCTCCGAGTTCATAGCTTTTATTTCAACATACAGGTGTACCTAGAAATTTTTCCAATTTGTGAACAATCGCCAGCGGGTTGGAACGAAGTAGGAATACTAAGACTAATTCCGTGGGCTTATTGAGAATACTTTTTGATATCCTGGCTAAAGCTGCTAAGATTTGTTTTGGGATTTGTTGAGAAATTCAATTTTTATGGCTCGACCCGCCATTCTACATTTAGAGTGTGTAACCCGGCAGTTCTCCAGAACAGCTACTCCTGCCGTTCAAGCTGTCAGCCTCAGCTTGGCCCAGGGAGACGTATTAGCTTTACTGGGTCCTTCTGGTTGTGGCAAAACAACCCTACTGCGAATTATTGCTGGTTTTGAACCCCTCCAAGCTGGAACAGTCGAAGTGGCAGGGCGAAAAGTAGCTGCTTGCAACCACTCAGTACCCCCTGAGAAGCGCTCTATTGGCATGGTTTTTCAGGATTTTGCCCTGTTTCCTCACTTGACGCTGGCCCAAAATGTTGCCTTTGGACTGCAAAAACTGCCTAAGCAGACCACTCAGCAAGTTCAAGCGCGGGTGATGGAAGTGATTGCGCTGGTGGGACTAGAGGGACTAGAGAAGCGCTATCCCCACGAGTTGTCTGGGGGTCAACAACAACGAGTTGCCCTTGCCAGAGCTTTAGCCCCTCAACCCGCTCTGATTCTCTTAGATGAACCCTTCAGCAATCTGGATGTCCACGTGCGCTCCTACCTCCGGCACGAGGTTCGAACAATTCTCAAGACGACAGGCACCTCGGCAATCTTCGTCACCCATGATCAAGAAGAGGCCCTCTCCATTTCCGATCAGGTTGCTGTGATGCGCCAAGGCCAGATTGAACAGGTTGACACACCAGAAGCGGTCTATCGCCAACCAGTATCACGCTTTGTAGCCGAGTTTGTAACTCAGGCTAACTTTTTACCCGCTCAGTACAAAAACGATGTTTGGGAAACTGAAGTAGGCTGTTTTGGCTGTAGCTGTGGGCTTCCCGATCATTCGGGGCAAGCATTAGCAGGAGAGTTGATGATTCCCCAGGAGGAGTTGGTTTTAGAGCCAAGGCCGGGTGCTGCAGTTGTGGTTCGCGATCGCCAGTTTCTAGGGCGTGAGCAACGATACTGCCTCCTGACTCCTTCTGGACGAGAAATTCATGCTCGCACGCCCGCAGGTGAAGTACTGGCAGTTGGCACCCGCGTTCAGGTATCTGCTATTGACAGGAGCCTGCGATTCTTTCCACAAACCAATTGAAGCGTTCTTTCGATCAGCAAAGCAGCGGTAAAAGGATACCTACACAGGCAACAAGGAGCGCTGACACTGTGGGCAGATTGCATGGATCGATAGCTGGCAGTCGAGTAGGTGGTATCCTTCTTTCTGAGCTGTTTTGGCTCCCACCTTCAAGATCGAGTCACTTTTGAACTCAATTGTCTTGCTGCATTTAATGCAAATTAGATGGTGATGGTAATAAGGATAGGGTTGGTTGAGTTCATAGTGTTTATGGCCCTCGGCCAGTTCTAGTTCCCGCAAGATCCCCATCCGGGCCATTAGCTTTACGGTACGGTAAATTGTCGAGAGACTGATCGGGTCTCCTTCCTCACTCAGACGGTTATAAAGATCCTCCGCGCTTAAGTGCTGTCCGGCTGGAAGATGCTGAAAAATATGAAGAATGATTTCCCGCTGGGGGGTCAAACGCCAGCCTCTGTCGTTTAACTCTGCCCGCAAAGAATCTGCTGTATAAAAAGACATCGGGCACCTCTCAAGAAAGCCCACTTGTTGACAATACTACACCCTCGGTTGCTGACTTGCAAGAAGCCAGTCTTATTGAGAAAATCTCTCACAACTCATACTTCTATTACGCAACGCCTCACTTATCCGACACTAACCTGGCATTTTGGCAGACATAACTTAGTTGAGCGTTGATAGTCTATCTATACAAACATGTAGACCTGAACTAAACCAGTTCTAGAACTCTGGCATAGAGCTAGTCATTCGAGAAGGAGTCTTCAACCGTGGCTATAGACAACCCTAACCTCAAAGGTTTCTACGAATTAATCCAAGTTAGCTCCTTGATATCACTCATTCCTGACAACATCCTTGAGCGTTGTCAAGAAGTTTCCTCCAGTCGAGCTTCGGTTGCTGCTACGCTCAGCCAGGTGCGAAAACAAGTTGCTGAGTTTTGGCTTGGCATGCCAGAAGAGCAACTTGAAAATACCTACTCAAGTGACGTAGGCAAGATACATAAAATGGTGCTGAGTAGTGGGATTCGAGGTGAGCCGCTGACAGATATAGAGCAAAATTTTGTGCATAAGTTGGTAGCAGGCACTTCTAGTGGATTTGACGACCCGAAGGCCATCCATTATCTGCTAGCAGCAATGCTGTACCGACCTGCACACCAGTTGCCATTGAGATATGAATTTACCTCTATCCCCCAGTGGTTTCTCAACGACTATCTTCAGTTTATGTGTTCCTCCCCAGATCATTTTCACGAAGCGGGAGAGGTCGATGACTATTATCACCACATCCAACGATTGACAGATTATTTACACACTAGCCTCTTTAACAACTTAAATTCAGAATTCTGGCACCGTATTGCTTCATTTTTTACACAAAATCTAAACTGCACGTATTTACTTTGTAGTACTGAAAATCTCAAGAATATTTTCTCTAAACGTGCTGATATTGCAGAGTTTTTACTGAAAACTAATGGTTTTCAGATTGATTATACTTTTCCTAAACGACCTGCAAACAGAAAAAAAATTCGCCTTGGAATTTTGATAAACGACTTTAATCCATACGCAGAGGTTTATAATGCGCTGCCCGTTTTCGAGTATTTAGACAGAAATAAGTTTGAGATATTTCTTTATGCCGTTAACGTAAATGGTCATCCGCTGGAACAGTATTGTCGGAGTCGTGCAGACCAATTAGTTCAGCTTCCTGAGGATCTGGGTAGTCAAGTCAAAGATATCCGTGCTGATCACCTAGATATCTTGCTCATTTGTTCAGGTGTCAGCGATGCCATTGAAGAAGTCGGTTTACTAGCGCTGCATCGACTAGCCCCTATACAGGCTACAAATTTTACTTCTCCTGCAACAACTGGGATGCGAAACGTTGACTATTATATTTCTAGTAATATGATGGAACCTGTGCACGGCGCACAAGAGCATTATCGTGAGCAGTTGATCACTTTAGATGGAGCTGGATTTTGCTTCACTTTTGCTACTGAACCAGATGCGCCTACGGTTAAACCTAATAGAAGAAACATTGGCGTAGTAGATGAATCTATTGTATTTGTTTCTGGCGCTAGCCCCTTCAAGCTTATTCCAGAGTTAAGGGAAACTTGGGCAAAGATTATTGCAGCTGTGCCTAACGCTGTCCTTGTTCTATATCCGTCTCATTCTGATCAGTACCTTCATAGCAAGATATCTGCAAGTTTTGCCAAGTATGGTATTGAAAAAGATCGTCTGATCATCTTAAAGATTAAAGGTCGCTCAAATGTGAAAGAATGCTTAAAACTATGCGATGTCTACCTGCATACCTACCCGTACTCTGGAGTTGTTGGAACCTTGGAGGCATTAGAAGCTGGACTACCTATTGTCGCTATGGACGGTAATACTCTGCGTTCTAGATCAGGAGAAGCATTACTGCGAGACCTCCAGATGCCAGACCTAATTGCTAACCATGAAGAATCCTATGTGCAGCTAGCGATCGCCCTGGGTACAAATCCTGAGTTGCGCCAGCAAAAGAGCAACGAGATTAAGGAAAAAATGCAGCACAAACCCAAATTTATAGATAGTCGCTACTACTCTACCCAGATGAGTGCACTATTTCAAGAACTCTTTGAGCAGCACCTTAAAGATTAAATCGGCTTTAGGGGCAACTTGCCTGTCAAGAAAGTTCAGGGTACCTAGGGCTCGCCTTAGTGATCCTCAGTAGTCTATTTTATGCGGATTTCTACGAAACAGAGCTAGAGGTTGAGCTGCTGCTAGAGCTACTGCTACCATTGGAAGCTTGAACGGTGACAGATTGATTAGTTGTACTTTCGGCATCATCAGAAGTGATGATCACACTTTTTGCTTGGGCGGTAGACTTACCATCGGGTGAAGTGATCCGTTGAACAACAACTTTAGTGTGGGCCATGGGTAAGGTTCTCCGTGGAAGTTTACAAAGGGTCAAAACAGTTTAACGTTAGGTGGATCAAATTTCTAACACTTGCTTAAGAGTCAAAAAACTATTATTTATTAACTTTGGCTTTTTTGGACCTATAAGGAATTTATAACACCAAAAGTAGCTTGTCTAAACTAAATGGCTATGAAATATTGTAAACCATGTAATTGAGTTCTTTTGCTAGCCAGTCCTTAAACAGCATATCCTGAATCTCTTTAGATCTTTCGGGTGTTAGTTCAGCTGGAATAAATTCTTCAACCAAAAACAAGTGATATCCTTGCTCAGTTTTAACTGGGCCGATAATTTGTCCTGGCTGGGCACCAAATATAACTGCCACAATATCTGATTTTAAGCTCCAGCGGTTAAGCTTACCTTCGAAGCCACACTGATGTTTGCGCTTTTCATCAATATCGTAAAGGTGAGCGGCCTCATAAAAACTAATCTCCTGCTCTTCAATCTCGTAAAAAAGTTCTTGGGCAACTCGCTCAAAAGGGACAATGATTTCGTAAAGTACTACTTGGTCAAAATCAAGCCGATTTTCAGCAAAATATCTTACGACTTCCTCGCTAAACAGCTCCTTAGCTAACTTTTGAGCTAGTAGGCGATCGCGTATTCCTACTTCCCAATCTTCTACTGTGATCATTTCCTCAGTCAACCACGCCAGGGTGTCGGCAGCTTTTTCTAAACGCTTTTCAAGACGTACACGGTCAGCCTCAGCCTGGATTTCCTCTGGCGTAACAACTAAATTTCGTTCCTCAGCAGCTTGAGTGATAACCTCTTGCTCTAAAACTCTTTGGTACACACTTCTATACTGCAGATCTTTCTTTAAAAAACTTACAACTTCCTCTGACTCAACTAGTATTTTTGAAAGACTATTCATTGGACAGTTCTACAAAGGTCTTAACAGTAAACCATTGCAACTGTTTGCACCTTATAGTATTTTGAACAGTAATATGGTCTGGTTAAAGTAATCTTAATAAAATAAACAAGCAAACTTATTAAAAGCAAAAAGGTTGATGTTATGAGCTCTTTAACATTTAACTAGCTTATTGTCTTAGTAGCAAGATAGGCTTGGAGTAAAAAGTTGTTTATTGAATGCTAAAGTGCTCCCTTTAGACGTTTGAAGGAGCACTTTAGCAGCAAGCATTTCTCAAAACTCGGTACTGAGGGGGAGGGTGCTTGAAAAGTCAAAGCAGCAACTCACCTCTCCCCTCTAGCCCCCAACCTCAGGAAAAAATCGGTGGTAATTGCTCAGTTACCTTTCTTAAAGGTGTGGGGGATCTAGGGGGCGAATACCAAAAGATTGGTACGTCTTAAAAAACCTCTAAAACTAAGGAGCTACTATTCAACAATTGAAAAGGCAGCTCCACAGTTGTGAAACGCATCAGCTTATTTTGTAAGGACAAAATTCCTATAACTGAGTAACCTACGGCTTGACTAAAACACGGGTTGTGGTTGCAGTTTTAGTTCTAGCAACACGACCAGTAGCGTTGGCACTGGCAAAAGCGCCGGCACTGGCGGTACCACGGCCTGCGAATGCCCTAGTTAAAGCACCAGCACTATCGCTATCAGTACCAGCAGCACCAGAGGCAGCACCAGAGGCAGCACCAGAGGCTTTACCGCCACCTTCGGTGGTAAAGCTGGCGTCGAAGCTAACGTCAAAAGCAGTTGAAAGACCACCTTTGACTTGGCCTACACTAGAAACTACATTCTCAAAGTAACTTAAATCGGAAACAATTAATTGACTCACAGTATTGCTCCTTGCTAATGGTTTGAAGGAAGAATCGCTGAAGGTTTTTCAAGCTTTAGCTGACACTTACTTTCAGCGATTTCCCTTTAAGCTCGGTTAGCTGAGTTAGTTACTTGCACTGGCGACGGAGCTGGAGCTAGAGGAGGCGCCAACACCTGCAACGGCTTGTGCGTTGGTATATGTGCTGGTAAAGGCGAACTTACCGACAGCGGTTGCATCTGCGTCTGCAAATGCTCTGGCTCTTGCAGGACGCCTGGTGTGTGTAGGTCTGGTAGTAGGTGTGGCGGTAGGTGCAGTACTACCACCAACAATCTCTTCTGTGGAAACAACTTCTAAGTAGCTTAGATCAGAAATAATCATGACTTTCTCCAGGATGCAGATTAGGTTTTTGACTGGCTCAACTCTTTAGTAGTTGATGATTAAAATATAGTTGACCTGATCGGTGGGATGTTGCCATTTTGGCAGATTCTAAATTTACAGTACCAGGGACTATATCAAGTGTCAAAAATACTGGCTTTTAAGAAGTTAAACAGCAATAAAGTAACCTGCCCAACAGTGAGTTAGACAGGTCTTCAACTCGATTACTTGTTACTGGTTAAGTTACTAAATAAATTAGTAATTACAAGTTCTGATGCAATTAAATTGAGCAACAGCGTTACTCATCCGATGATACTGATCTAGATTTCGAGAAAGAGGCTTTGAGTTTGCCTTTCTTAAATAGACCAGCGGTTGTAGTTACAGAGGCGCCATTCCTCCTCACTCTGCGAGTCACCAAGACACCTTTGCTACCTAAAAATCGCTTACGCAGATTAGCAGGAAGCTCGACAAGTAGGAAGGAAGGAATTACGGTAGTAGGTCCGCCACCAATAACATCACGCGCTTCAGAAATAGCTTCAAAATGACTTAAGTCAGAAATGATCACTTAGTTTACCCCCGAATTGTTATATTGTATCTGATAGAAGTTTTTGAGGTGCTAGAAACAATATAGATAAACTATCCAGAACGATGCTGCCATTTTGGCAGATACTTGAATTGAAAGTATTTTGTTCAGACTTAGTGCTTTCTAGCCTCAAAGCTCGATATATTTGAGTTAATACCGTCAAGTTAGAAGCCAATTAGAGCAAAAAACAAAATATAACTTAAAAGCTCTGGGACGAACTAGATGAAACTGAAAAATCTAGCCCTCCTACAATGGAGCCGACTGCGGTGAATGCCGTGTCACTTCCATCCTTACTTGTGAAAGTTTCAGAGAAAATAGATTGGATTCGAGTATCAAGACCAGGGATATCAATATCATCTAAGAGAGATGAAACAATCTGAGAAGGACTTAGACCACCTGTAATATGAGGTGCTTGAGAAAGGTCTTCAAAGTAGTTCAGGTCAGAAATAATCACTAGCTTACCCCCTTGAATTTTTAAGCCCTAGAAGACACGTTAAACTATTTGTGAGAATTATAGTTTGCACAAGCAAAACGATGTTGCCATTTTGGCAGGATATTATAACTACCCATCTTTGAGTTTTTATGCTAAAAATGCCAGTCGAGCCGCTATCTCTTAAACGCACTCTGCTATTTAGCTAGTTGAAGAAAGGAAAGCCTTTGAGCCTAAATCGGAACAATTTACTTTTAACTGAACTAAAATCTTGACTTTTCTCATTTAACAACTGGTCCTGATCACCACCGCGTCCCTTTACGTGAATGCTTTGCTCAGTTGTAACCTCTAAATGAGTTAGATCAGTGATCTGGCTTAAGCTCGTCTGTGAGGTTTTGACAACAGTTCTAGCGTATTGCATTTCCACAGAAGTGCTTTGTCTACTACCTTGTCTGCTTGCTTGAGTATTTTCTTTCGCTAATCGATTATAGGTCCGGTACGGAATGTAATGCAGTGGATTATGACCTGAAAACCGAAGTAGGAGCACGCAAGCCCAGGAATATTTTCCGTCTAAAATTGCTTCAACAATCTGATTAAATTGTTCTGAATCGATTACCTTACCAACTTCTTTGTATGAACTTGTCTTATTCGTGATAATTCGCGGATACATACTAGTAATTTCCTGCTTTTGATTAATGCTAGTGAACAGTTCCCCCGTCTATCGTCCCTCTTTATGTAGGTTTCAAGAGGCGCTATATACACAGCAACTAAATCAGCAACTAGTAGAGCAGCGTAGGTTATCTGTAAAGCGAGTCCTGCGCGTAACCTTAGCTAAAGTAGATTCGTATTCCCAAAATCTTTACAAGTTTATCCCTCCTTTTTGAAGCTGCCGGAAGGGGGCCAGCAAAATATCTGCAATCCGGCGACGACGAATGACAATCTCGGCATTCGCTGTCTGACCTGCCTTGAACGGTATGCTTTGCTGATTTGCCATAACTTCCTTACGCTCCAGTGCTACTTCAATCTGGTAAACTGGGCCCAGTCTCTCATCTCGTTTAGCGTCGGGAGAAATAGATGTGACTTTGCCTGGGACAATGCCGTAGTCCTGATAGGGATAAGCATCCAACTTGACCTGTACTGGCATGCCTAGCTTCACAAAACCTGCTTCTTGGTTGGGCAGAATAGCCGATAGCACCAATGGAGCATCGTGAGGTGCTATTTCCGCAACGGTTTGACCGGGTTGAACAACCTCGCCAATGTTTCGAACGTTGAGAGATGAGACAACTCCATCGACCGGGGCAGTGAGAAAGCTTTGTTTTAGCTGTGCTTTAGCACGGTTAAGCAGGTTTTGGGTTTCAGCAATTTTGGCTTTGAGCTGGTTCCGCTCCACTTCTAGTTGCTGTGTTTGCTGTGCTGCCTCTAGTTGAATTGCCTGACCTTCAGCTTTCTTCTGGGCTAACCCTGCCTGAAGTTGCTCTGATTCTGTCACGGTCCTCTGTAGCTCACCCTGGCTCTCGATAATCGAGCTTTGGCGATCGCGCAGGGCTTGCTCTGATTCAAACAACCGCTCTTTTGAAAGGGCACCCTCCTTGACCAGTGGCTCTAGCCTTCCCCGGCGCTCCTTTTGAGCAGCAGCATCAGCCTGAAGTTGAGCCAGCACCGCTCGGGTTGTCGCTGCATTATCCTTGACCTGTGCGATCGCCGCTTCCTGAGCTTGAGCGTCCGCATTAGAAATCTTGGTACGAGTTTGAGCTTCCAGACGAGTTCGGTCAATCAGGGCTTGCATCTCACTTAACTCGGCCTGGTCTGCTGACAATAACTGCTGTAGACGCTCGACTTCACCTTCGGCAATTTCAGTATCGAATTTAACGATGCCCTGCCCAGCTTTCACCGCCTGCCCTTCTTTTACGCCAATAATGGCAATCTTGCCCATGTCAACAGGATGAATTTTGAAGGTTTCTCCTTCCGGCACTAACCGTCCTTGGGCACGGCCCACCTCTTCAATCTGTCCTATCCAAGCCCAGGCCCCAAAGGCCAAGCAAAAAAACATCCCGCCCAATATCAGTCGCTTGGGAAGCGACGAGGGTGGCTGGTCCAGCACCGTCTGCAAAGATGAGGACCAGTTTGCTGAGCTAGAAGCAGCTCGCGCTGAGGCAGGGTTGGCAGCAACGTCCCCACCGATTACAGACCTGATACCTGCTACGGGAGTAGGCGCCTTTGAAGTTTCCCGCACTGAGCTGACTGCCCCCCCATAGATTAAGTCAGCCTGGGGAGACACATCAAGGAAATCAACATTCTGACAATCTAAAGCTGGACCACAGGACATCTTAGGTGGAGCACTTGAGGCTGACGATGGACGAATCAATCTAGTCAGCTTCTGCATAGCGGAGGTTCTCCCTTGGAAACTTGAGAATTTTTATTCAGTGGGTTGGTCGGTAAGAATATTGATCTCGATGTGTAGAGCAATTTTAAGCAGGTCGATCAACCACTTCAGTTACTGCAGCCTATCTTTGCTAGTAATTAAAATTGAATAAGTCGGCAGAGAGATACGTACATCAGACCCTTAATTAGTATATATGACTACTGTGTGACAGTAATAGCCCAAGGGTAGATTCTTTGACAAGTTTTGCAAACATTGTGAAATTTGATGCATACATGCTTAAAGATTGAGCTGCTGTTTCGCTAGATGGGCGTAGATTCCTTGATGAGCAATCAGTTCGTCGTGGGTACCATGCTCAGCCAGAATTCCTTGCTCTAGGACCAGAATGCAGTCGGCGTGCCGCACGGTTGAGAGCCGGTGAGCAATAATGAAGGTAGTGCGATCGCGGCTGATACGAGCGAGATTCTGCTGAAACCGCCGCTCTGAGTCTGTATCCAGAGAACTGGTCGCTTCGTCTAGGACCAGAATCCGGGGATCACCGAGTAAGGCGCGGGCAATCGCGATCCGTTGCCGCTGTCCCCCGGAAAGGGTGGAGCCTCGCTCACCCACCTTCGTGTTGTATCCCAACGGCAGCTCTTGAATAAAGGCATGGGCTTCTGCCAGTTTGGCAACTTCGATCACTTGCTCTAAGCTAAATTCAGAACGATACAGCGTGATGTTTTCTAGGATCGTTCCAGAAAATAAAAAACACTCCTGTGGCACCACCCCAAGCTGCGATCGCAAAGACTGGGGAGAAGCATGCCGAATATCATGGTCGTCCAGCCAGATGCGGCCAGTAGTCGGGGAGTAAAGGCCCTGGATTAGGCTGACTAGGGTACTCTTGCCCGACCCGCTGCGGCCCACAATAGCAGTGGTTTGTCCTGCCTGGACTTCAAAAGAGATGTTTTGGAGCGTATTGCGATCCTGCTCCTGATCGTAGCGGAAGGTGACATCCTCAAACCGAGCATACCCGTGCAGCCGGGGCAAAACCAACATTGGTTTTTGGGGGCTTTCTTCCGGTTGAGCTGAAAAGACATCATCTAGCCGTTCAACGGAGATTATGACCTCTTGGAACTCGTACCAGAGACCGACTAGGTCCAAAATTGGGTTGATTACATTGCCAATCAGCATGTTAAAAGCCACAAATTCTCCGATGGTGAGTTGATCCTGAATCACCAGCGTGGCTCCGTACCAGAGCAGGGCAGTGCTACCGAGGGTGTTGATTAACCCACTGGTTGCTTGCAGTCCGTTACTCAACTTTTGACCGCGAAATTGTGTATTGAGCGTACTCGTTAACAGATCTTCCCAACGCCAACGTAAGTCTCGTTCTGCTGCTGCTGTCTTGATGGTTGCCACGCCGCTTAGCATCTCAACTAACGAGGAATTTTCTGCTGCTTCCTGGTTAAAAATTTCCCGCGATAGCCGCTGCATCAAAGGCGTTGCCACCAGGGTCAAAATTACAATTGGAGGAATGATGGCTAGTACCAGGAGGGTTAGGCTCCAGTTGTAGTAAATCATCAACCCCAAATAGACAAATATCATCAGGGCATCCAACCAGACCACAACCGCCTGCCGGGTTAAAAAAAGCTGGATCTGCTGGTTTTCCTGCACCCGCGTCAGGATGTCACCCACTTGGCGTAGCTCAAAAAATTTCAAGGGCAACATCAAGGTGTGACTGATAAAACCACTAATTAGGGTCAAATCCAGTCGATTCGAAACATAGTCCAGCAAGTATTGGCGAATTGCCGTTAAGCCGACGCGCCAGACCCCAAAAAGAATCAATCCTACAGCAAAGACATGCAGGGTGATCAAGCTTCTCTGGACGACAACCCGGTCGAGAATGATCTGGGTAAACAGGGGCGTGATCAGGCCAAAAACCTGCAACAATAGGGAAGCTAGAACAATTTGTAACAGTGTCGAACGGTAGGGCCAGAGTACACTCCAGAAGCGGCCCAAAGAATTCTTTGCCGTTTCACCAGCTGACGTAAGCTGATCCGTGGGGTCCAAGAGCAGGGCGTACCCGGTCCAGCCTGCCTGAAAGTCTGAGAGCGACAGCGATCGCCGCCCAAGGGCTGGATCGGCAATCAGGACGCGATCGCCCCTCACCCGATAGACCACAACATAATGGTCCCCTTGCCAGTGCGCGATCCAGGGATTGGTTTGATCCTGCAACCGGCTTAAACTAGCCCGCACGGGTCGAGCATGAAACCCTAAGCTTTCCGCTGCATTCGCTAAACTTTTCAGCGAGGCTCCAGCCCGGCCCACCCCGGCTAGGTTACGCAAGAAATTGAGGCTAAATCGTTTGCCCCAATAGCGTCCCACCATTGCTAGACAGGCTGCACCGCAATCTGCAGCACTTTGTTGCTCAATAAATGGATAGCCATGGCTAAACAATCGACCTAAACGACGGCGGCCAACAGGTCTAGGAAAAGCAACGGGTTCAGAACTAGACTGACGGATATTTGCCTGTGGATCCGACTGAGGTGACCTTCTACGCGACTGAGGTTGAAGTCGTCGATTACGAGGAGTTGCTGGGGACTGAGCCAGAGTTCGATCAGTTGAGCCTTCACTCAGCCTAGGTTTGCGATACCCATTTGGTAAGGTAATCTCCCTGAGTGGATCAGTTTGCCCTGAAGCGGTCGTTGCCAGAACTGGAACAATGACCTGTGCTGACTCCCAATGTTCTACCGGCAGTCGATAAACCAACAGATTTGTTTGGGCAATCCAGTCTGGCGGTGTTGAATCAGGATATCCCCAGCTTTCTCTTAGAGGCTGAAATTGGTTTTCTCCACTCTGAATTTGTCCACGCCGCAGCCAGAAGTGACCTGAACTTGAGGAAGTTGACTGGACAAGGGCCGCTCCAGCAGCAACCTGTTCTTTGACAAGATAGGAGACAAATTGCTGTAGCTGTTGACTGGGCAGGGATCTTAATGTCGTAGTTGATTTGAAGAAGATTAAGCATTCCCGCTGCTGTGCCTGTTGAGTTAAGTAGTGTTGCAGAGTGGGAAGCTGCTCTAACCAAGACTGAAGTTTTGCCAGGGACATCCGTCCAACTTGCCCGGAGCTGGCCGCGATCGCCCGGTAAGGCAAAGAGGCATCACAAACTAGGTAGTCTGCGCCAAAGGTTTCACCAGCCTCTAGCACTAGTGCCGAAACTTCCCGCTGTTGCGTGTTGTCGAAGCAAAGCAGCCGCACTCGACCCTCACAGATCAGGTAGAAATCAGAGGCATCTTGCTCAAGCTCCGATGGGTTGGGGGCAGTGTACTTTACAAGCTCATCACCCAGCTGAAACTCATGGATTTCAAGCGACTGGCTCAAAGCTGAAGCCAAACTTATGTTTACCTGAATTAGCGTCAATAGCTTGAGGACAGCTTGAGGAAGCTTTGAAGCACCTTGTTGAGATTGTCCTTTGACATCCAGGCTCTGTTTCATTACCTACCTAGTTCCTCAAGTTTGTAATATCAACTTTTTAGTAAGTTCAGGTTTTGATATAGTAGAAAACCTTAAATACGTCCACATATATCTGCCAGCCTGCTTTTTAGAATTTGGAATGCGGACACGTATCTCTAAAATACCAACCCTTATCTGACACCTGGATAGGCCGCCCCTCAAGTGACAACTTGAGGAAAGGTAAGGCTGGGAAAGCTTCTCAGCGAATACAACCTTGTAAGGGTGTTCAGGAAACTTATTGACATCCTACTTTTGACTTGTTTCTCCTCTTTACCAATACCAGTACTAGAGCAAAATAGAGTGCACCCTTCCGAAATATGAGGCCCATCCCTATGACTGATTCTAGTTCAGGCTCTCCATGACTTAGGCTTGCAAAACTCACACTGGACACAATGTCACACTATGTTCCGTTTGATGCTCACTTGCCAGCCCAAAAAGTGCTCACTTTTTGGTCACTTTTTGCCACCTCAACAATGTCGCCGTTACAAATAACCAATAGGAACACTCATTCCGATGGTGCTCCGAAGAAGTGTGGATTAGTTTTCACATTTCTTCAAAGCCTGTCACTGTAGGAACGTTTTAATAGATAAGCTCTAGGTAAGAATTCTCAGCGGTGATGATTGTAAGTCTAGGGAGTGCAAATCATGTTTGCAATGGACAAACTTTCGATCAAATTGGTTGTTTTTTGGGTCTTGCAAACAAGAAGATAGAGTTTAGTGGAATAGCTCTGCGAAAAATAGCTGCATCGCTGTGAATGATCGCCGATCAGCTTGAGCGTTGTAGGCTGTCCCCTTAGCCGGATCATTTCCTGCTTCAGGGTTGGTGAAAGCGTGGACTGCACCTCCATAATTTACAAGCTGCCAGTCAACACCCGCTTGTTGCATTTCAGTTGCAAAGGTCAGTACTTGTTCAACAGGCACGAGTGGATCATCCGCACCATGCAGAACCAGGACCTTGCCCTTGATGTTTTTGGCATCATCAAGATTTGGGGTATCAAGATTGCCGTGAAAGCTAACTACACCGGCGATATCAGCACCACTGCGAGCTAATTCCAGCACAGTGCCGCCCCCAAAACAGTAGCCAATGGCTGCGATCCGTTCAGGGTCCGTGAGGGGATGCTTTTGCAGCTCGGCCAAGCCAGCCTTGGCCCGTGCCCGCATCAGTTGCCGATCTGAGCGATAAATCTTCGCCTGCGCTGCTGCCGCTTGAGGGTTTTGAGGTCTGACGCCTTTGCCGTAGATATCTGGGGCAAACGCTACGTACCCTAGTTTGGCCAGTTGCTCAGTCCGCTGCCGAATATAGGGACCTAGCCCAGTCCACTCGTGGATGACAAGGACAGCGGGATGTTTCCCCTTTAGGGTGTTGTTGTAGGCCAAATAACCCTGCAAGACCGTGTCGCTCTGTCGATACTCGACCTGTTCAGTATGGAGTTGGATAGCTTGAGGCCGCAATTGGGCTGGAGCTTTGATGGACCAGGCTAAAGCTAGAACAAGGGCGATCGCCAAGGAGAGGAGGTAGGTTTTACGCATGGATTAGTTAGAAAGCCAGGGACAGCTTAGCAGAGCTTCTGGTAAAATTCTCAGCGCAGCGCAACTTTCTGGCTGGCGGGTAAACAGGGCATTTTTGTCGGAATCAGGATTGGCCTGGCGATCGCCGTAGTCGGAGGATTGATGACCTTTACCTTACTGACGCTGGTGGTCATTCCTGTCATCTTTACCTACGTGGATCGGTTTCAAACCCATTTATTGAGGCGCTTCAAAGCTTTTTCACCGAACCAGGGAACGGGAGAGGACAGCAGCGAGTTGAACGGCTCCCCTGGGAAATCATCAGCCAACCCTCGGCAGGAGCGAACACAGTTCCCGGCTTCCAAATAAGCTCAGCGCTTGGACGCTGCTCATCCAGCCTCGTCCTGGCAAAATCACCAACTTATCGACCTTCAACAGTGTTTCGCACCCAGGCTCGAAAGGCGCGTAGTACTGATGTCTCTCCAACGACTTTACTTTGCTCAAGAAACTGAAGGATTAACGAAATTGGTAGTAGAGGAAATGTCGGACTCTGCTCACACTCTACATAGCTGTTGTCCTCAAGACGGTAGATACACAAGGTTTGACCGTCGTACCGCCAAATTTCAGGAACACCCAGTGCAGCATAAACTGGCAACTTGTTCAAGGAGCCGCTGGTAATATCTACTTCTAGGACTAAGTCTGGGGGGGGATCTTGGCTCAGGTCTATCTTTTTCTTGTCCCTCACTAGCGCTTCGTTCTGAATGTAATAGCAGGAGTCAGGTTCTAAGCCACGTGCTAGATCTTCTCGCTTCAGGGTTGTGGAACCCCCTGCTTTAATATTGATGTTCAATTCTTCTGCAAAGGTGAAAACAAACCGCTCTAGTAGTCTGTTGTCATTCTCATGCTCAAAGTCGGGAGTCATAATCTCCAAGGTCCCCTGGTCGTAGGCAAGACGCAAGGACCGATGCTCTCCTAGCTCTATCAGGAGTGTTTCAAAGGTCTGCCAACTGATGTTTTGCAGTAGGACTCTTTGCTCTGCCTGAGTTGATGTACTGAGCATGGAGTTCTGGTGATACTTGTCTAAAATTTACTGCAAAAAAGTAGGGACATGTAAGTTTCTGTCGCCGCCTTCTCCTTGCAGCGGATATCCCTGAGTCTGAGTGGAGTATAGAAGACGCAAATTCACAACCTTCCAGTCATCTAACTACTGTTTAGGTTCCACTCGACGACGGATGTTCTCGCACTAGCTTCCACAAAGGATGACTGGGACCTTGTTTGTGAATCCGCAGCACCTGTTGCTCAAGCCGCTGTTGTTCATGCTGAGGTCTACCCCAGAGAATATTGCGGGTTTGCCAGACCAAAACAGCCGCTGTCATACCAATACAAAAGGCCAAACCCAAAGCGGGTAAGTGATTGTAAATGATGCCGTAGCGAAGGGCTGACCAGGTAAAGTAGTCCATTAACAAACCAAGCTGCGATCGCAGTCCCCAAAGACTCAGCACACCAATGGTCAGCCAGAGCAGACAAACTACAGCCCAGCGACCGTAAACTGAAATCCGATGTAGCCGTTCTACCGCTTGAGCAAAAGTTGGGTCAAGGGAGGCGGTTTCCCTAGGTAAAGGGTTTTGAGGCTGAGCCATGTATAAAACTCAGGGTCAAGGGGCTAAACTTTATCTGAATTGATCGGAGGGGTCGTGTCTGTGGCATCGGGCTTACCTGCGACAGCCAGGTTCGTTTTTCCAGAAGACCGCTCCCGCCACCAGGCGAGTAGGGTACTGGCGATAAAGAGACTAGAGTAAGCGCCCATCGTAAAGCCAATAATCAGCGCCAGGGCAAAGTTCTTGAGGGTTTCTCCACCGAAAAGAAAGATGGCAAATAGGGTCAACAACACGGTTAAGGTAGTGTTGAGCGATCGCGCCAGGGTTTGATTCACCGCATCGTCTACGGTTTGGTCAATTGAGCGATCTGGATACAGCTTCAGGTTTTCCCGAATCCGGTCGTAGATCACCACAGTATCGTTGACGGAGAAACCGACAATGGTGAGCAGCGCAACAATGAATAGACTATCAACCTCAGTACCTTGCACCAGACCTAAAATTGCAAAAGCGCCCACCGTGACCAAAACATCGTGGAATAGGGCCACAATGGCAAAAAAGGCATAGTCGAACTGGAAGCGAAAACTGAGATAAGCGATAATTCCGGCAAAGGAGACAGCCAGGGCCAGCAGTCCAGAAGTGAGTAATTGGCGACCAATCGTCGGACCCACAGTATCTATCTGGGTCTTGGTGGGGTCAAACGCGCCAATTTTTTGACTTAGGGCTGTTTGTAGTTGGCTGCGCTGCTCCACATCTAAGGGTACGGTGCGAATCGAAACCGCCTGCTGGTCATTACCCAAGATTTGAATACTGCTACTGGCTAGATTTCGCTCCGCCAGAACGTCCCGGACGGTGGCAATGTCAACCGGGCGATCGCAATTGCTGGGTTGAGTGCAGTCGCGTTCAAACTGCAAGCGGGTGCCGCCGACAAAATCTAGGCTAGGCTGGAGGGGGGCACCAACCTGCTGCCAGGAGATCAGCATCGCAAGAATGCCACTGGCAATCATGATGCTGGAGAGCGTCCACCACAGCGATCGCTGCTGGGTCACCCGAAGTTTCATCGTGCCACCCCCAGGTTGGGACAAAACAGGTTAGGCTTTCGCAGCTTAGGAAAACTCAAGGTAAACAGCATCAGGGTCCGACTACAGGTGATGGCCGTAAACATACTGACACAGATCCCAATCGCCAGGGTAATCGCAAACCCCCGCACCAGACCCGCTCCTAACCAAAACAGGGCAGCACAAGCAATCAACGTGGTGACATTCCCATCTAAGATGCTGGAGAAGGCCCGGAAGAACCCTGACTCCACCGAGCGGTAGAGGGTCTTACCCGCTCGCAATTCCTCACGGGTGCGCTCAAAAATCAGCACATTGGCGTCCACCGCCATGCCAATACTGAGAATGAATCCGGCCATGCCAGGTAAGGTGAGGGTGACGCCGAGGAGCACGAAGATGGCAAAGGTCAGCAGGGCATACAGCGTCAGGGCCAGGTCGGCGATTAGCCCCGGTAAACGATAGTAGACCACCATAAAGACAAAGACTAAAATAAGACCGCCAATCCCGGCGTAGACACTGCGCCGCACACTATCTTTACCCAAGGTTGCCCCAACCGTCCGGTTCTCAACGACGCTAACGGGCACAGGTAAGGCCCCGCCCCGCAGTTGCACACTCAGATCGTTGGCCGACTGAGCCTCAAAGCGACCGGAAATTTCTGCACCCCCGCCAGTGATGCCGGTTTCGGCGTACTGCACTTGGACGGTAGGTGCGCTGATCAATTTCTGATCGAGAAAAATACCAATCGTGCGCCCAGTCCCAGCGATCGCCTTGGTTAAGGCTGCAAACATTTCTCCGCCCTTGGCATCAAAGCGGACTACCACCTTCCAGCCGGAAGAACCAGAAAAAGGAGCTTGGGCAAAGGCGTCTTTGAGATTCTCACCAGTGAGACCCGTGCGCTCGAAGAGGTTGGCGATCGCTTGATAAGTCTGGTTCAACGCCGCTTGATTCTGCTCAAGGGCAGCGGCATCACCGGTCTGCTTTAACTCCGGCTGCTGGGCTAACTGGGCTGCCTCTGTTTGTTGGAGGATTTGCAATTGCGCCTCCGTACCCGGCTTCTGGCGGCGAAAATCGAGCTGAGCAGTACCCCCCAGAACCCGCTCGGCCTGCTGCGGGTCACTCACCCCCGGCAGTTGCACGAGCAGTTGGTCTTCCCCAACGGTTTGCACCAGCGCTTCTGACACCCCCAGTCCATTGATCCGGCCTTCAACCACCCGCTGCACCGCCTCTAATACTCTGGGGGTAATTTCTGGCACAGTTTTAGAAGGTCTGACCTGGAGTGTGAGTTGGGCTCCCCCCTGGAGGTCTAGTCCCAGACGGACAGGAAGCTGGGAAATGATCGCGATCGACCCAATCATCAAAACCAGAATTAAGCCCAACAAGAACCGCTGTTTTCCCATACCTCACCACTGAAACAAATTTCATTCATCATCCCTTGGAGATGCCCCGCAATCTCTGGAATATTCTCCAACCCTCTCTAGACCTGGAGAGCCATCATTTTTTGCACTGCCTCAACGATTTGCTGGGGTTGGACAATTGTCAAACTTTCTAACATGCCGTTGTAAGGGGTTGGAATATCCTGAGAGGAGAGCCGCAGCACCGGGCCGTCTAGTTCATCAAAGAAGCGATCGTTGATCGAAGCCACTAATTCAGCCCCAATTCCCCCAGTTTTCATACATTCCTCCACGACAATGACCCGGTGTGTTTTTCGAATCGAAGCGCCAATCGTTTCAAAGTCCAGGGGCTTGAGGGAAATTAAATCAATTACTTCCGGGTCGTGGCCCTCCTCCGTCAACGGCTTGACTGCCTGCATGACATGATGGCGCATGCGGGAATAGGTCAAAATGGTGACGTCTTCACCTTGGCGTACGACCTCCGCCCGGTCCAAGGGCAGCAAGTACTCTTCCTCTGGCAAGTTTTCCTTTAAGTTGTATAGGAGAACGTGCTCAAAGAAAAGCACGGGATTAGGGTCTCGGATCGCCGACTTCAGCAGCCCTTTGGCATTATAGGCAGTAGAACAGGCGACAATTTTTAGCCCTGGAACGGCTTGAAAATAAGCTTCCAAGCGTTGGGAGTGCTCCGCCCCCAGTTGACGACCCACCCCACCAGGACCCCGAATTACCAAGGGAATGCGAAAATTGCCACCGGAGGTATAGCGCATCATCCCAGCGTTATTGGAAATTTGGTTGAAGGCTAATAGCAGGAACCCCATGTTCATCCCTTCAATGATCGGTCTCAGTCCTGTCATGGCTGCACCGATCGCCATCCCCGTAAAGCTGTTTTCGGCAATCGGAGTGTCCAGAACTCGCAGCTCGCCATATTTCTTGTACAAATCCTTGGTCACTTTGTAGGAGCCGCCGTAGTGTCCGACATCCTCACCCAGGACGAATACGGTTGCGTCGCGGGCCATTTCTTCATCGATTGCGGCCCGCAGGGCGTTGAATAACTGAACTTCTGCCATGACTTTTTGAGCGTGAGATTCTATTGGATACGTTAGCAGAATACTGCTCATACCCCCAGTCTCATCCCTAGCAATCTAAACCGAATGGAACCGAGTGGGATCTAAAGCCTTGAAATAAACACTCCAAAATCTAAAATCCAAAATCTAAAATTGCTAGTCCCTAACGTCGGGAGCAGGCACGGCGATCGCGGCTACTTTCAGCATCCTCTTGCCAGGAATAGGCGAAGTGACTCACAGACTTGATCTGCGGAGCAGCCTGCCGAATTGCAGACATTTGCGCCTCTAAAGAAGGCCGCTGACCGTTGAGTGTTCGTCCCCAGACGCCAGCAATGACAGGACTAACCTGGGTGCCTGGCGGCGCAGCTCTAACCACAGTCTGAACCTGATCTACAATACAGCTCGTATTGCCACAGAGCCCGTAAGCCATCGGGTGCCATTCTAGGGAACTGGAAAATCGATTCCAAGGCTGCATGCGAGAATCAAACCCGTTGCCAATGCGGCGGTTGCCGTCCGGGAAAAATACTGCCCCCGCCGCAATCCCCTGCCGCTGGGTAGGAGCGGTTGCCGCCGTCAAAAAATCCAGGACGCCCTGGTAAGCGTGGGCTGCACTCAGGAGCCAAAGCTCTTGCTGTAGCTGAGGTTGGCGGGCTACGGCTGGCAGGGGAGGCAGATCAGTAGGCAGGGGAGCAGGAGAATTGCGCCCCTGCCAGAGGGGTTCTCCTTCATTAGGATAGAGGCGGTCTTGGCTAGCAACATCGTTGGCTGTGATGTAGCCCTGGTTAACAAAGCGCTGGATCAGATTAAGACCTTTGTAGTTGAGCGATCGCTGCAATAGAGCTTGCTGAGAGGCGCTGGAGTGAATCCACAGATCTTTTACCTTGCTGGCAACAGAACCTGCTCCGCTCTGGCGAGGATAGCGAATGTAGTCAAACAAGACCCCATCGGGTTTGCGTTTTAAGACTGCCTGGAGCAGACGATTGTAGTCTTGCTTAGCTTGCAAATTGTAGGGATCGATAAAGATTTTATCCACTTCACCCGTAGATAAATCTATTTCACCACCGCTACTGGCGATGTAGAGACTGGTCTGGCCTGGACCGTTGCGCGCTAGGGTCTGCTGTCGATCTGGGCGTTGACCATAGGAATACCCAAAGTTCATGGTGAACATCCAGGCATAGACCTTGAGGCCGCGTTCGTGGCCTTTTTCAATCGCCTCAGCGAACAGATCTGCTTTGGCCGCTTCCGAATTTCGGACTACGGAGGGCCAAGCCGTTGAGTTATCCGTGGCGGGCAAGAGGACCTGGCCGTCGTAGAAAACCTCAACATAAACCCGGTTGTAGCCCTGGTTAACAATCCGATCCATGATCCGCTCAAGCACACCGGGCTGTAGATCGCAGGGATAGAGACGCAGCCAGATCGCTTGGGTCTGAGGCCAAGTTCGACTGCGGCACTGACGCAGACGCTCCCCATCCTGATCCACCAGTTCTTGGTAGCGTGACTCTGCTGTTTGATCGCCCTTGAGAGCCGCTTGACGCAGGGATTCCTTCTGGCCGGTCGCCCCGGCGAGTAACTGGCAAAAGGCCGTCGATTGAGCCTGGGCAGGCTTAACGTCTGACCACTGGCCCAGCACGACACCAGGCCACCAACCCGTCAAGCTGGTCACCAGGGTGAGTGCGACAGCACCAGGACGGCCAAGACGCCGCTTAGAATACTTGCAGAAACGGAAAAGCGATCGCATCAGTTGCTCAGGTCCCTCCAAAGGTAATTTTTACTAAATCAGATAGTTAAACAGCATCTACTCATCGTAGACAGCGAAGGACTGTGTAGGCGGGTAAAGCGACAGTAGCAGCAAAAGTCAGCACAATTAAACAAACATTTTATCTAGGATCAACTCTAAAGAGTCGCCAGTCCTGCTGACTGTTCCCCGTCAAGTTAAGAAAGCTAGGGGTTGTTTCAATCATCAAAGAGAAGACTCTGGCAAGTAATAGTCAAGTATGGGGTAGATCAGGTGAGGAGCGGTAGCCACTCCGGTGGACCTGCAACTTCCCAAACGTAGTTATGGAATCGCAATGGAGTGAAGCAAGCGACTCACAATTGCCTCAGCTCGCCGTCCTCCAGCAGGAATAAGCCGATGACTTAGGACATAGGGAGTCAAAAACTTTACATCATCAGGAGTGACGTAATCCCGCCCCAGTAAAAAAGCCAGAGCTTGGCTGGCCCGCTGTAGGGCTACTGTACCACGAGGGCTGACGCCTAGAGTAATTTCCTCATCTCGTCGAGTAGCCCGGGTAAGGTCTAAGATGTATTGCTGGAGGGAAGTTTCCACTCTGACCTGAGCACAACGCTGCCGGAGTGCTTGAATATCTGCTAAAGAGATACAGGGCTGGAGCAGATCAAGAGGCTGATTGAATTCAAGGCGTTTTAGCATTTGCAATTCCTCTTGTTCGGTTGGATACCCTAAGCTAAATGACAGAGCAAAGCGATCCAGTTGGGCTTCCGGTAAGGGAAAAGTACCCTGGTACTCCACGGGATTTTGAGTGGCAATCACAAAGAAAGGATCGGGAACTGGGCGAGAGCTGCGATCGACAGTGACTTGATTTTCCTCCATGACTTCCAGCAAGGCTGACTGAGTTCGGGGGGTAGCCCGGTTAATTTCGTCCACCAATAGGACGTTGGTAAACACAGGACCGGGGAGAAACTCAAACTCGCCTGTGCGAGGGTGCCAAACATTTGTGCCGGTTAAATCAGTTGGTAATAAGTCTGGCGTACATTGAAGCCGCTGGAACTGTCCCTTAATTGAACGAGCCAGTGACTTAGCCAGGAGCGTTTTACCCACCCCAGGCACATCTTCTAACAAGGCGTGCCCACTGGAGATCAACGCTACTAGAACTAAACGAATTGCCTCCTCTTTACCGACAATGACGCGGTTCAAGTTCTGAATCAGTTGCTCAATCTGCTGCCGCATAGTATCTGCTGCTCCCCCAGTAAGGCTCAAGGACTTGCATGGCCTTTTTTAGCATTCCCAGGACTGGGCAAATATTGCTTGAGTTTGATTAAGTTACTAGGGGTTTGAGTCAGAGTAGTTAAACCTAATACAGCACTAGGTAATCGATTTCAGGCAGGAGCGTGCTGCGGCACAATCAACCTCAATTTGGGCTTTCAAGTCTGCCAAAGAGGCAAACTTTTGCTCAGGCCGTAGAAATTGCTCTAGATACACGCTGAGCGTTTGTCCGTATAGATTTTCGGACCAGTCTAGGAGATGGACCTCTATGGTTTGGTCAACACCATCTACAGTGGGACGATGGCCTAGGTTCATCACACCAATCTCTTCACCATCCCATTCGGAACTTTGAACCCTGACACCGTAGACTCCTTGACGCGGTAAAAATTTTTCAACTGGGACTACCAAGTTGGCAGTCGGAAACCCAATGGTTTGACCCAGTTGTTGCCCTCGAACCACCTTCCCCACTAGCGTGTAGGGCCGCCCCAGAAGCTGGTTAGCTCGCTGTAAGTTTCCCTGCTGTAGGGCTTGACGGATGGCCGAGCTACTGATCCGCTCACCTTCACAGGTATGGGGAGATACTACTGTGACCTGAATACCATAGGGCGCGGCGATCGCTTCGAGATCAGCAGCAGTTCCAGAGCGCTGGTAGCCGAAGCGGAAATCAAATCCAATGCTCACACGCTCAGCCTGGAGTTGCCGGACCAGAATAATCTCCACAAAAGCCTCAGGACTTAGAGAAGCTATCTGCCGGTCAAAGGGAAGTAAGACCAGTTGATCAATTCCTAGGCTCTCCAGGAGGCCCGCTCGCTCACTGGGGGGAGTAAGTAGGGTGCGAGGCTGGCCCGTGAAAAATTCTTGGGGATGAGGATTAAGGGTTACTACGGTTGTGTAGTTGTCAACTTCTGCTGACCTTGGTGGGTGAGTGGGCAGGGTCTCAACATAAGCATTAGGTCTGCCAATTTCTGGGGAGATTCCGTAAGAGTAGGCTCCCTGAGTGGATGCAACTGCACGACCCAGCCTATCTGGACAAATAGATCGAATAACCTGCTGGTGCCCCCGATGTATGCCATCAAAGTTCCCTAGGGCAACAGAGGTTGGTGTCAGAGCAGTGGCTAAATCAGAAGTGACCCACACAGCTTACATTGTGACACAGGCTTACCGAGAAATAAGCTTTAATGCTTTGCAGCAGTGCTGGGTAGACTTGAGTCGAGCCAGTCCGTCAATTCCCCAGGCAACCAATTCCTTAAACTTCAAGCAGTTTAGAAGTTAGCACTCAATTCATCGAGTCCCAGCCAGGGTAACGGGCCGCTACTCTGGCTGGAAGATTGACTGCTTGTCCAGGTTGCCAGAACTTCCAACCCGGATGGATCGGTGAGGTTGTACTTTAAGGGGGTGACGGTAATGTAGTTTTTGCGAATCGCTTGGACATCGGTGGGGATCATTGAGGCTTGGCTAGAGGCAGTTGGTTGCTGCTCTATCTCCTCAAGCACCTCTCCAGCCAGCCAGTAGTAGGCTTTCCCTCTAGGGTCCACCCGTTTTTCAAACAGATCGTAATAGCGACGAACTCCCTGGCGAGTGATGGCAACCCCGGCAATTTCTGCCGGACTTAAGGCTGGTACATTGACATTGAGTAGCATTACCTCTGGTAAAGAGGACGTTGCCAGTTGAGCTATCAGGATTTGGGCAAAGTTTGCGGCTGCGTCAAATTCCTGAGAAGAGCTGCTGGCAAGGCTAAACGCTAAGCTGGAAATTCCCTCAATTACCCCCTCCATCGCGGCTGAGACTGTCCCAGAGTAAAGTACATCAGTTCCTAAGTTAGGACCGTGGTTTATCCCAGAGAGTACCAAGTCTGGAGGTTTGTCCATTAATGCGCCTAGAGCCAGCTTGATGCAGTCAGAAGGTGTACCTGAACACGCCCAGGCTTGAATTTTAGGGTGAAAAATAGCTTCTGCTGGCTCAGCTCGGATCGGCTTGTGCAGGGTTAAACCATGACCCGTTGCTGAACGCTCTCGATCTGGACAGACCACCGTTACCTGATGACCTGCTCCTGCTAGGGCATTGGCTAGACAGCGGATACCCAAAGCGAAAATACCATCGTCATTGCTGATTAATAGTCTCATCAAGTTACTGGCGATACAACGGCACACAGACAATGGCAGCAATTCGTTTACTAGGTTATTCGATTCTCAAACTAATACAAATCGAGTCAGGACCTACTTTTCAGAATTGAATCACTACCCTGAGGTAAATCCCGATCTTCTGAGCATTGCTTGCAATAAACTGGCAGTAGAAGGCTGCATTTCAGCGGTTGCCCTTAAGATTACTATTCGAATCTAATGTCTAATTCCATCACGACTCAGCAAGAGCACCCTGAGCATCAGTTGGACAAACTTCAACAGTCAGCCCAGACGGCGATCGCCGCTGTCGATACCCTCGAGAAGCTAGAAGAACTTCGAGTCAACTTTTTGGGTAAGAAAGGCCAGCTTTCCCAAGTCTTGCGCGGGATGGGCAAGCTAGACGCCGCCGAGCGACCCCGCCTGGGAGCCTTAGCCAATCAGGTTAAAGAAGTTCTCTACAGAGACCTCGACCACAAACGTTCAGCCCTGCAAGCTGCCCAGATCCAGGCTCAGCTTGAGGCAGAAACGCTGGATGTCACCATGCCAGGACTTTACCGTCCGCTGGGTCGGGTACATCCGCTTAACAGTACGA
The DNA here is from genome assembly GCA_041748155.1 of Thermosynechococcaceae cyanobacterium. Taxonomy (GTDB): domain Bacteria; phylum Cyanobacteriota; class Cyanobacteriia; order Thermosynechococcales; family Thermosynechococcaceae; genus JBGTDT01. Next base: position 33,248 of record JBGTDT010000182.1, read on the forward strand.
TTGACCGGATTCTAGATATTCTTGTCGGTTTGGGTTACAGCGTGGACCAGGGGCCAGAAATGGAGACCGATTACTACAACTTTGAGGCCCTCAACTTCCTCGCCGATCACCCTGCCCGTGATATGCAGGATACTCTCTACCTTTCCGATGGGAACTTGCTGCGAACCCACACCTCTACAGTACAGATTCGCTATATGGAAGAAAACGACCCACCGATCCGGATCGCGGCTCCAGGGCGTTGCTACCGCCGGGACACTGTGGATGCGACCCACTCTGCCGTTTTCCACCAAGTAGAGATCTTGGCCGTTGATGAAGGACTGACGTTCACTGACCTTAAGGGTACGGTCAAGGTGTTCCTAGAGGAAATGTTTGGCGAACTCCCAATCCGGTTTCGGCCCAGTTACTTTCCCTTCACCGAGCCCTCCGCAGAGGTAGATGTGCAGTGGAAAGGACGCTGGCTGGAGATGTTGGGCTGTGGCATGGTTGATCCCAGTGTGCTCAAAGCCGTGGGCTATGATCCCGAAGTTTATACTGGATTTGCTGCGGGCATGGGGGTTGAGCGCTTGGCAATGGTCTTGCACCAAATCGACGATATCCGGCGGTTATACGCCAGCGACCTGCGCTTCTTACGCCAGTTTTAGTCAACTCTCAAAGGCTGCTGCCCCTGCATAGACTGCCTGATCCCCTAGCTCGGCTTCAATTCGCAACAGGCGGTTGTATTTTGCAACACGCTCACTGCGGCAAAGAGAGCCTGTTTTAATCTGACCTGCCCGCGTCGCGACAGCCAAATCTGCGATTGTGGTGTCTTCGGTTTCCCCAGAGCGATGACTGATTACCGAGGCGTAACGATTGCGAGTTGCCAAATCAATTGCTTCCAAGGTTTCCGTAAGTGAGCCGATTTGATTCAGCTTGATCAAAATGGCATTGGCTGCTGACTGCTGAATCCCTTGCTGCAACCGACTCGGATTGGTGACAAACAGGTCATCGCCTACAAGTTGAATTTGTTTCCCCTCAGATTTTACAGAGCGATCGCCCAGCTTTTGGGTCAACTGCTGCCAGTGTTGCCAGTCATCTTCGTGCAGACCATCTTCAATTGAAACTATCGGGTACTGACTGACCAGGCTTGCCAGGTACTCAATCAGCTCTGTGGGAGAGTGAGCCGCACCGTCGTAGGTATACTGCCCATCTTGATAAAACTCGCTGGCTGCAACGTCCAGCGCCAAGGCGACTTCCTCCCCTGGTTTATAGCCAGCTTTCTCAATCGCCGTGACCAGAAGGTCTAAGGCAGCCTGATTAGATTCTAGATTAGGGGCAAACCCGCCTTCGTCCCCGACTCCGGTGAGTAAGCCCTGGTGACGTAGTACCTGGCTGAGGGCAGCAAAAACCTCTGCCCCCCAGCGCAGAGCTTCCCGGAAAGAGTTCGCCCCCAGGGGGACAATCATAAACTCTTGAATATCTACATTGTTGTCGGCGTGGGCACCGCCGTTGATTACATTCATCAGGGGCACCGGCAGTAGGTTGGCTAAGGGACTCCCCAGGTATCGATAGAGCGGCAAACCTAGGGCGTTAGCACCGGCCTTTGCCGTAGCCAGGGAAACCGCAAGGATGGCGTTGGCCCCAAGGTCTGACTTGTTGGCAGAGCCATCCAGCTCAATCATGGTGTGGTCAACCAAGGCTTGATTCAGGGCATCGAGCTTCAACAGACGAGGGGCGATCGCTTGTTCAATGTTCTTGACGGCTGTGAGCACCCCTTTACCCCCATACCGGCTAGGGTCACCGTCCCGCAGTTCATGGGCTTCAAAGCTCCCCGTCGAGGCACCACTGGGAACCTGTGCTAGACCAATAGCACCGTTGGATAGACGCACTTCTGCCTCAACGGTAGGGCGTCCACGAGAGTCTAAAATTTCTTGGGCACGGATTGAGGCGATCGCGGTCTCTAGTGTATCAATCATTCCCTTTACAACCTGCTAACATCGGACGGGCAGCGAGTTCAAACCTGACAGACGGCAATTTCCTGTTGTCAGATTACTTGATCAAGTAAATAGACTAACGCTCGAGAGTGGGCCCTCATTGGCCTTCAACGTTGATATTAAACGAGACTTTAGACATTTTGTCAGTAGTCTTGTCTACCAATTCAAACAATTCAAAATAGGTTTTCGTCTCCTGAGGCAAAGTGAGAGACTTAAAGATGTCGGAAGATCTCCAAGAGGCTAAAAACTATGCGCTTTCTCCACACGATGCTGCGCGTCAGCAACCTAGAAGAATCTCTCAAGTTCTACTGCGATCTGTTGAATATGAAATTGCTTCGCAAAAAAGACTACCCAGACGGCAGGTTCACCTTGGCCTTTGTTGGCTACGGGGATGAGTCGGACCACACTGTTCTGGAGCTCACCCATAACTGGGATCTGGACCACTACAGCCTGGGAGATGCCTACGGTCATATTGCCATTGGTGTAGAAGACATCTACGCCACCTGTGCTGAAATTACGGACCGTGGGGGTGAGGTTGTCCGTCAGCCGGGTCCAATGAAGCACGGCTCTACAGTTATTGCGTTTATTCAAGATCCAAATGGCTATAAAGTCGAGCTGATTCAACGTGGAACTCAAGCTGCCACAGTTGCACAGCAGTCTACTCAATTGGCTTAATCCAATTTCTACAACCCCTGGAAGTTGTTGTTACTCGATTGGTTAGGATTGGGCAAACTGAGGGAAACTAGCTTGGCGAAAATAGGGTCGAATCATAGTCAAAGTTATTGGCCTATTGATCTAGATGAAGTACAATAACTGGTCAAGCAGGTTTTTTGATCATCTCAGCGGGGGCTTTGGAATTGCTACATTGATTGACGCCCCATTGCGTCTTCTAGCAGTTTACTGAGTTCTCTACTGAAGGTGAGGATCTAAACGAATACCTAATTTGTGAGTGAGGAGTTAAAGACGTGAGAAAAGGTTATCTATTGGCAGGCAGCTTAGGGTTGCTTGGTGCAATAACTCAGATTGTCCCAGCCCAGGCAGCGAACCCTTCTAGTTCAATTCAAACAGCCCAGCCAGAAGCCGTTGAGGGCTTGGCACCAACAACAGTGACTGGCATCGCTAACTCCGATCCAGCTTCTACTACCTTCAAAGCATCTACACCGACCAGCATTAGCACCCCGCAGACCCTACTTGTAGCCAAGCCTGAGGTCAACGAACCTGCCAGTGCCGTAGCTCCTGTAGCGCCAGAAGCAGGATCACAAACTCAGGTATCTGGTTCTGGTAGTACCTTGATTGCCCAGGGAGCGCCAGTTACCTCCGTATCCCAACTCTCAGACGTGCAGCCTAGTGATTGGGCCTTTCAGGCCTTGCAATCATTGATTGAACGGTATGGCTGCATTGCGGGTTATCCCGACGGTACTTTCCGAGGTAACCGGGCCTTGACTCGCTACGAGTTTGCTGCCGGAACCTACGCTTGCTTGAATAGCCTAGCGGAGCGGCTCGGTACGCTATCGCCAGAAGACCTGGCAACGATTCGCCGCCTCCAAGAGGAGTTTGCCGCCGAACTTGCCACCCTTAGAGGCAGGGTTGACGGCCTGGAAGCTCGAACCACAGAACTGGAAGAAAATCAGTTCTCTACCACCACCAAGCTACAAGGTGAAGCCGTCTTTGCTGCTCAGTATGGCGAGCAAGATTCGGAGGGCCGAGCCACAGCCCTGGCCCGGGTGCGCTTGAACTTTAACACCAGCTTCACTGGAGATGATCTGCTGCAAACTCAACTGGAACTGGGGAATGGCGGTGAAGACCTGATTGCTAACAGAACTTTCCTAAATAATGGGGACTTTCTAGATGCAGTGGGTCTCGGTCCAGGTGACGACGACTTCCGGGCTGCTCCCTTCCCGGTTGACCTGGGTGGATTAGACTACGGCATTGCCAATGCAACTGCTACTGATGCCGCCCTGCGCCGCTTGGCCTATAGCTTCAGTTTCTTCGACGATCTAGTTATTACGGTAGGTCCTCGACTCTTCCCCAGTGACTTTGTCGATACCAACAGCTACGCCAACATCTCATCCCAAGATTTTAGCTCTGGTTTCTTCGTCAATAGCCCGTTGATCATCAACAATGGCATTGACGTTCCTGGTGGTGCTGGTGCAGCGATTGACTGGAACTTTGGCGGTGGACCGATCACCGTCCGAGCCGTTTATGTTGCTGCCAGTCCTACCAATGCTACCCCTAACACCTTTGGCGGCGGCCTGTTCGGCGATCCCTACCAAGCTACTGCAGAAGTAGAGTTTTCGCCCTCCGATGTGTTTGCAATTCGGGCTCAGTACACGCGCTCAGCCGTCAATGATATCCAGGGTGATGCCTACGGGGCAAACGCAGAGCTTACCTTAGGCGATCGCTTTGGCATCTTTGGTCGCTACGCTCGTGGCGAGTACGATACTTATGGTGAGGCGTCATCGGCTGGAATAGACGACTTCAAGGCCCAAAGCTTTATGGGTGGTGTGGCAATCCGCGACCTCTTGCTGCCAGGTTCTCTACTTGGTGTTGCCTACGGACGGCCATTTTTTGGCAACGATGTTGAGCCAGGAGATGGAGACCCTCAAGAAAACTACGAGGGATTTTTCCGCTTTGCGCTGACTGACAATATCACAATCACCCCGGCAGTTATTGTGATCAGCAACCCAAACAATGGTGTCGGTGACGACAACACAATCTATCAGGGTGTCCTGCGGACGACGTTCTCTTTCTAGATCAAGTACATTACTTGCTGCTAAGTAGACTGTTCAAAGGCGTCTCTAACTTGGTTGGGGACGCCTTTGACTTTAACCAAGCTCTGAACAGGGTCAATTTTGACCTGTCCCTGCCAGCTTGGATGAATGCAAAGCTGTGGGAGCGGATTGTTATACTAAACTTCTAGACCTACAGTATTTACAAGGATTCACCAAGCGATGCAACCGACTGACCCAGCCAAGTTCACAGAGAAGGCTTGGCAAGCCATCGTGAACTCTCAGGACGTGGCTCGGCGCTTTAAGAATCAACAGTTAGAGGTAGAGCACCTGGCGATCGCCCTGTTGGAACAGCAGGGGCTTGCCAGCACTGTATTGCATCGCGCTGGCGTCGAGCCTTTGACAGTACACAAAAAATTAGAGGAATTCACCAAGCGGCAGCCCAAGGTCTCGATTACTGGGCAGTTGTACCTGGGACGCAGCCTAAATATTCTCCTAGATAAAGCAGAAGCAGTCCGAGCATCCTGGGAAGATGCATTTATCTCGGTTGAGCATGTTCTGTTGGCCCTAACCGAGGATGAGCGAGTTGGCCGCAATTTAGTCAAGAATTTAGGTCTGACGCGATCAAAGTTAGAGGGAACGATTAAGGCCAGCCGGGGTAAGCAACGGGTTGCCGATCAAAACCCAGAGGTCCAGTACGACGCCCTGGTCAAGTATGGGCGTGACCTGACAGAAGAGGCCAAGCACGGCAAACTAGACCCGGTGATTGGTCGAGATGAAGAAATCCGGCGGGTGATCCAGGTACTCTCGCGCCGAACAAAGAATAACCCGGTCTTGATTGGGGAGCCGGGGGTCGGGAAGACGGCGATCGCGGAAGGATTAGCCCAGCAGATCGTGAATGACAGTGTGCCAGAGTCCTTAAAAAATCGGCGGCTGGTCTCCCTTGATCTCGGAAGTTTGATCGCCGGAGCAAAGTACCGGGGAGACTTTGAGGATCGGCTGAAGGCGGTCCTGCGGGAAGTCATGCACTCTGATGGTCAAATTGTTTTGTTCATTGATGAGTTACATACTGTGATCGGAGCTGGGGCTGCTCAAGGAACAATGGATGCGGGCAACCTGTTGAAGCCAATGTTGGCACGGGGCGAACTCCGCTGTATTGGGGCCAGCACAGTAGATGAGTACCGTAAGCACATTGAAAAGGACGCGGCCCTGGAGCGACGCTTCCAACAGGTTTATGTCGATCAGCCCAGCGTCGAGGATACTGTGTTTATCCTGCGTGGCTTGAAAGACCGCTACGAAAGATATCACAACGTCAAAATTGCCGACTCTGCTCTAGTTGCCGCAGCAACCCTCTCTAGCCGATACATCTCAGATCGATTTCTTCCCGACAAGGCAATTGATTTGGTTGATGAGGCTGCCGCCAAATTAAATATAGAGATTACCTCTAAACCTAACGAGCTGGAGATGGCTGATCGGCGATTGAAACAACTGGAAATGGAGAGAATCTCCCTGGAGCAAGAGGGGGCAGGCGATCGCGAGGATGGAGCTTACCGAACTGCCCAGGAGCACTTAACCCGAATCAAGCAAGAGATTGCCGAACTCAGTCCCCAAAAAGCTCAGCTAGAGTCTCAATGGCAGTCCAGGAAGGCGTTACAGGAGCAGATTAACCTTTTAAAGGAAGAAGAGGGACAGGTCACAGTTCAAATTGAACAGGCTGAGCGGGATTACAACCTCAATCAAGCCGCCCAACTGAAGTATGGCCACCTGGAGACCTTACAGCAAAATTTAGAAGCAAAAGAAGCTCAGTTGTTGGAACTTCAAGCCAAAGGTGCACTTCCTCGCGGCGAGGAAGTGAGCGCAGTAGACATTGCCGAGATTGTGGCAAACTGGACCGGCATCCCTGTCAACCGGCTGTTGGAGTCCGAGCGACAGAAATTACTGCAACTGGAATCCCACCTACACCAGCAAATTGTTGGACAACAGGAAGCAGTGACGGCAGTTGCCGCAGCAATCCGTCGGGCCCGCGCTGGTATGAAGGATCCTGGCCGCCCAATTGGTTCATTTCTATTTATGGGTCCGACTGGTGTCGGTAAAACGGAACTCGCTCGTGCCCTGGCACAGTTTCTCTTCAATGCGGATAATGCCTTGATCCGGATCGATATGTCGGAGTACATGGAAAAACACTCCATTTCCAGGCTGATTGGAGCACCGCCAGGGTATGTTGGTTACGACGAAGGCGGTCAACTCTCAGAGGCTGTCCGGCGTCACCCTTACTCAGTGGTGCTATTAGATGAAGTGGAAAAAGCTCACCCCGATGTTTTCAATCTTCTGCTCCAAGTCCTGGACGATGGACGCATCACAGATTCCCAGGGCCGGGCGATTGACTTTTGCAACACGGTGATTGTGATGACCAGCAATATCGGTGGTGAACACATTTTGGATGTTGCCAGCGATGATGCCAAGTACGAAGAAATGCACAAACGGGTCATGGAGGCCCTGCGATCGCACTTCCGACCGGAGTTTCTCAACCGGGTTGACGACATTATCCTCTTCCACAGCTTGAGCCGGGCTGAACTACGTCAGATTGTTGGCTTACAACTCAGGCGGGTTCAAAAACTTCTCGCGACTCAAAGCATTCTGCTAGAGCTGTCAGAGGCTGCTCAAAACTACATTGCTGAAGCGGGCTACGATCCGACTTATGGGGCTCGTCCGCTGAAGCGAGCCATTCAGCGTGAATTAGAAAACCCGATTGCCACCAAGCTACTAGAAAATGCCTTCACGGCAGGGGATACCATCTTTGTTGATTGTGTCAAGGGTGACCTCCACTTCAGTCATAAACTTGGGCATCCCCAGATTGAAATCCAGGATAGTGAGATGGCTATTGGTAGTAGACTCTAACCAGAGGCCAACCGATGTGCCCAGCGCGTCGTCTCCGGTAGGCGGTAGCGAGGGGTACAGCTCATAACATACTCAACGGCAGTCGTCAGACTGATCCGGTGACCGCTAGAAATGTAGAGGGGCTTCGTTTTTGGCCGGGTCCGAAGCACAGCTCCAACGGTTTCGCCTCGGTGAACTAGCGGCTCCCAGGCTCCTCGTTGCTCTGGAACCTCTGAATGTCGACCTACCAGCAAGGACTTGGCAACTCCAATTGTAGGGGTATCTGTCAGTAGCCCCAGATGGCAGGCAATCCCGAATCGGCGAGGATGGGCGATTCCTTGCCCGTCACACAAGAATAGATCGGGCATTGTTGCGAGTTGCCCCAAGGCATCCAGCAGCGCTGGGGCTTCTCGAAAGGAGAGCAGACCGGGGATGTAGGGAAAGGTTGTTGGCCGCCGGGCGATCGCCTGGGCTTGAAGTTGCAGCTCCGGCCAACTCAAAACGGCTACCGCAGCGCGAGTGACGCTACCACCTGCCTCAAAGCCCACGTCTACGCCAGCTACTTGCCGCACTGTCCCCAGTTGATCCGCCTTGAGCACCCTTGAGCGCAATTGCTGCTGAAGTGCAATTGCAGCTTCGACGCTTGAAGGCCAGGGATGAGAATGAATGCTCATGGTCCCGATCAATTACCTCAGAGTGGTCATTTCTGAAAAAATAAGGGAAAAGTTAGGAGAAGTACAGATTTTGACATTGCTGGATGAATGTATCACAGGTTAATATCCACTAGGACAGTAAAACCTACGCGCAACTGCGATTCAAGCCTTGTAGTGTCATACCCACTATAGGCTGCTTGAGAAGACACCATAGCGTGCACTTTGCAGCCTTTGTCAGCAGGATAAGTGTATCTACCAATACAAAAGCCCTATGCTGCAGATGTTTTCGGATTGGAGCAGTTGAGGCTTGACTTGATGGTGATAATGTTGTCTGGGCTAGCGATCGCCTAAACGTAAGTTTGACAGCCCTGACCCTTTATCCTAAATTCTCAAAACAAGGCTTTCCTTCATTGCGACAAGCAGCATTGATACCCCTTGGACTCCCCTGATTGGGAAGTCGATTGAGTTGTACGGGAACTAGGAACTCCAGTCTTTAATCAATAGTTCAGATCCTCTAGAAGAATTACTTTTTAGGCTTGATTAAGATTTTGTCAGAACTCCTTTTTCTGATGCTGTACTTGTATATCTAGGGTATTCTGCACTATAAAACCTGTTTGAAGTAACCTGAGCTTCTTTGTTGCTGTTTTTCAATCATCTTCATCTGCCTAGTGATGTTTGAAGTAGTAATGCCAGTAGTTCAGCAAAGCTAAACAGACTCTATCTATTCCAACCAAGCGACTAGCAGGCCACCACCACGCGAGAGCAACGAAATGGGAACTAATAGTCAAGGATTACTTCGGAACAATGCTTCTACATTAACCATCTTCCAGCGATTGCTGGACCCGACCATAGCTGCAAGCTTGTTGCTAGCTATAGCAACCTACTACGATGTATCCTTTAACACACCCTATGTTCTGCTAGCCGCCCTTACCTTTCTCCTCATTCTGCCCGTCTTTAAGGCAACAGGTCTCTACCGTTCCTACCGAGGTGAGAACCTCACTGCTGAGATTCCCCAAATTTTTCTAGCCTGGGGAGTTGTATTCATGACTCTGCTGTTTCTCGGCTATGTCACAAAGAGTTCAGCATTTTTTTCCCGCACTATCCTGCTGTCTTGGAGTGTATCTGTTCCCCTTGTTTTGTACCTGGCCCATCTCAGTATTCGCTTCATTCTGCGGCAGCTTCGCGCTTCAGGACGAAATACCCGTAGTGCTGTTGTTGCCGGAATCAGTGAGGTCGGCTGTCTCTTAGTTGAACAGATTCGCCAAGATCCCTACCTGGGGATCGATCTACGCGGTTTTTTTGATAACCGATCCCCTAAGAACCCGCGAGACTTGCAGGGACCACTACTTGGCACGTTGGAGAACTTGCCAGAATACGTGCGGCGACAGCGGATTGATGTCGTTTATATTGCCCTTGACATGGGAAAGGAAGAAACCCTCGCAACGTTGATGGGAGGGTTGAAGGACACGACAGCCTGCGTTTATTTCGTGCCCAATATTTTTATGTTCAACTTGATGCAAGCTAGGGCCCATGAGATCAACGGCATTCCTCTGCTTGCTGTTTGGGAAATCCCCTTTTCTGACTTGCAGTCTTTGTTGAAGCGCGCCATTGACATTTTCACTGCTGGGTTAGCCCTGATCTGTCTAGCCCCAGTGATGATACCGATCGCCATTGGGGTTAAACTCTCCTCTGCCGGACCTATCTTCTTCAAGCAGCGTCGCTACGGGCTCAATGGTCGAGAGATTACTGTTTACAAGTTCCGCTCGATGACAGTGATGGAAGATGGAGACACGGTGCGTCAGGCTCAGCGGAATGACAACCGGATAACCAAATTTGGTGCTTTCTTGCGGCGTAGCTCCCTAGACGAATTACCCCAGTTCATCAACGTGCTACAGGGGCGCATGAGTATTGTCGGTCCCCGTCCCCATGCGGTTGCCCACAACGAGCAGTACCGCAAGTTGATCAGTGGCTACATGCTGCGTCACAAGGTCAAGCCAGGGATTACGGGATGGGCGCAGATCCACGGTTTTCGGGGTGAGACTGATACCCTAGACAAAATGGAGAAGCGGGTAGAGTACGATCTCCAGTACCTGAAGAATTGGTCTTTAGGTTTAGACTTGAAGATTATTTTTAGGACCGCGCTGGTCTTCTTTCAACACCACAATGCCTTTTAGCTGAGCTGTGATGAGGTTCCCTCTAGGGCGTTTCTGGGGAGCTCTTAGTAGTCTGGGGATTAGATTTTCATTCAACCTCTGGCTCAATCTGTAAGCTTGCAACCGAATGTTGGGCTTGCAACCGATCTACAGACCTTAATCTAGAATTCCAAATCTAAAATAGGGTTGGTCAAACTAGAAAAACGCCGGTCAATACTTGCCCCATGGGGTACCGCTGGTCTGGTCTGAAACCCTACTTGCAAGTTGTCATCCTGGTGGCAACCCTGGTTTTTTTGGGTAAAACCCTGCAAGCGCATGCCCAGGAAGTTACAGCCCTTCGGATTGACGGACTCGGTTGGGCTTACGTGGCGATCGCCCTGGGTATTACCTTACTTGCCCATGTTTGGACTGGCTGGGTTTGGGGCTGGATTCTCCAAGAATTAGCACAGCCGGTGAAGGGGAGATGGGCGGTTCAAACTTACCTGAAAACCAATATTGCCAAGTACCTTCCCAGTAATCTCCTGCACCTCTATGGTCGGACGAGGGCTGCAACAACAGCAGGCGTGTCCTTGAGAGCTGCGGTCTTGAGTGTGCTGCTGGAACAGTTCCTGTTAACCGCCGCAGCCTTAATCACAGCTTTGGTCTGTACCACTTGGCAAGCCTGGGCTGGACAACTCCTGGGTTTAGCTACTGTACTCACTGCCCTGCACCCGCGAGTTCTTAACCCAGTAATTCAGCGGTTGAGTCAATTTCGGCCTCAGCGACAAAAATCAACCCAAGTTGAACCAGAAACGTTAAGCATTCAAGCCTATCCGCTCCGGCCTTTGCTAGGAGAACTAGGGTTTTTAGGCTTGCGAAGTAGTGGTTTTGTCTTGACTTTTATCGCTCTAACTCCCATTACTTCCCAAGCTTTACCGGTGCTGGTTGGAGCCTTTAGCATCGGTTGGCTGCTCGGCTTTATTACACCAGGAGCCCCAGGCGGGCTGGGTGTTTTTGAGGTGACTGTAATTGAACTGCTGAAGGCGTCACCAGCTAGTCAAAACCTTTCACCAGGACTAGTCCTGAGTGCCCTTGCCCTCTATCGCTTGGTCAGTACCCTGGCTGAGGCCCTAGGGGCTGGACTGGCTTGGCTAGATCAGCAATTGCAGCGCCGCTAATTTTGGCGGCGGAGTGAACCCAGAAATCCGAGACCATTTCAGGGCCAATCTAAAATCCAAAATCTAAAATTCAAAGGGGTAGCTCGATTTGAAAGGTTGATCCCTGGCCTAGCACACTCTTGGCTGTAATCCGACCGCCGTGGACCTGGACGATTTGCTGGGCGATCGCTAAACCAAGCCCAAATCCACCTGTAGAGCGCGATCGGGCGACGTCAACCCGGTAGAAGCGACCAAATACGTGGGGTAAGTCTGCCGCCGGAATGCCGATGCCACTATCTTCAACCTGAATAACCGCGTAGCGGGATTGGGTGAACAAGCGCAGTTGGACCTTGCCCCCCGGTAAGGTGTACTTGCAGGCATTGCTGAGCAGGTTCAGGATTGCCTGACGCAGTAACTCTGGATCAGCGTGCAACACTAAGGGCTGGGCCGGAAGTTGACTGGCAAACTTGAGGTTTTGGGCCGCGATCAGCTCAATCTGGCTCTCTGCCAGTTCCCGCAGGAGGTGAACTAGATCAACGTCTTTGAGGGCCTCCGGGACTAATAGCCCTTCATGACGGGCCAGAAATAGCAAGCTGTTCACCAGGCTAGCCATAGATTTAGCGATCTCGACAATATTCTCTAAACGCTGGCGCTGCTGCAAGCCGTCTCCAACGGGTGTCAGTAACCCGACCTGGGCATTACTGAGCACAGCCGCCAGCGGAGCGCGTAATTCATGGGAAGCGTCAGCGGTAAATTGCTGTAACTGCTCATAGGCTTGCCGAATCGGTCGCATGGCAAGTCCCCCCAGAAACCACCCGGTCAGTCCAATTACGCCCAGGGAAATGGGCAGACTCAGGGTGAGTAGCAGCCGTAACTGATCCAAGGTGCTGTGCAGGGGTGTTAGGGGAGCGGCGACCTGGAGATATCCAACCAGGACATCACCCTGGCGAATCGGTAGGGTCAACTGACGCAGCCACACTGCTGGTGACGTGGCTCCCCTAGGATTACTTGCCGGCTTGATCGTTTGAAATCCTGGTGAGGTGCTCAATTGAGCCTGGGGAAATGTACCGACGAACCGCACCAGACGACCGCTAGGACTGTACCAGCGGATATGGGTTAGGTCGCTGTCTAGGGGCAGGGTGTGATTACTTAACTGGGGAAAATTCTCCAGTCCCCCCTGCCGGTGTTTACGCAGGTGCTCATACTTCACGCCGGCGGCGATCGCTTTGCTTTTTTGGTAGAGACCTTGATCGAAGACCTGAAACTGCTCTCGCGCTTCTAGGTAGTAAACAACTCCAGCAAATACCACTAGCACACTCCCCATCGACAGGGTGAACCAGCGGGCCAGATTGCGACGGCTACGACTAAACATAGTTTTGAGCCGGGGTCCCCGACCTCTCTTAGAGGTCGGAGAGTCTAAGTGTTGGGTTTTGAGCATCGCGTTGTCTCCTTGAAATTCAAAACCCGTCACTCAGCACTTTTTTCTGGGGGGTTGAGGCGATACCCTAAACCATAGACGGTCTCAACCCAGTGTTCTACCCCGACTGATTGCAATCGCTGGCGCAATCGTCGAATTGATGTGGTTACGGCGTTGCTCTCAGGTTCTGTTCCCCACTCCCACAAAGCTCGTTCAATTTGATCTCGTGTTAAAACTTGGCGCGGATGGCGGAGAAGATACTCTAGCAATTGAAACTCGCGGGCTGAGAGTTGAACTGTGGCTTGCCGCCGCTCCACGGTTAAGTCAGTCAAGTGAAGGGTCAAGTCAGCTAAGTTAAGCGTGTCTCCCTGCCAGAGAGGCGATCGCCGGCCCAGGGCCCGCACCCGTGCCAGCAGTTCCACCAGGTCTATGGGCTTTACCAGGTAGTCATCTGCTCCGGCGTCCAAGCCTGCGACTTTATCTAGCGTGGTGTCCTTGGCTGTGAGCATCAGAACTGGGGCTGTATTACCGGCCTGCCGGTACTGGCGGCAGAGGTTCATCCCGCTCACAGTCGGCAGCATCCAGTCTAAGATCAACAAGTCATAAGCTTTCTGAGACAGCAGCCACTGGGCCGTTTCCCCATCTTGGACACCATCGACGATGTGACCGACCTGGGATAGGGCAGTATGCAAGGGTTCCAGTTGTGCTGGATCGTCTTCTACGAGTAAGATTCTCATCGTTCCGACTGGTTATTTGATGATTCAACCCCGTTGGCTGCAAGCATTATATCGGCTGGGACTAGAACTTTGGCTGCCGTTACCCCTGCTGGGACTTGGGTTCTGGGTTGTTGGCGGGCAGATAATGGACCAGGTGTTGAGCCGTGCCTACACGACAGGAGCACAGCTACAAAGCAACCGCCAACCTAGGGTCCAGCGCTCGGCCACGATGCTGACGCCGACATTGGTGCTATCGATTCAAGTTGTGATCAAAAAACAGCGAGGTTTCTCTCAGGTCAAGGTCAGCCCGACAAACTCGGTCTTAAAAGCCCTAACCTATGAGTTCGCCACAATAGAGGTGGAGCAAGTTGAAGCTGCGATCGCTCGTGAACTGGGTTTATCACCTGAGACGGTGCGAAAACTGAGCTACTACCAAGTGGAATAGGAGTGCTGGAAGCAATTTAAGCTTGAAGCTCGAAGGGCCAAGTTTAGAACTTCAACACTCTGGCTCTGAACCTCAACGTTGAGGTTTGAAGCACGAAACGCCAAGCTTGGAGCTCGATAATTCAAGTTCAGAACTTGAAACACCAAGCTTAAAGCTCGAACCATCAAGCTTAGACCTTGAAACTCCGAGCTTTAAGCTCGACCTTTCGAGCTTGGAACTTGGTAGATCGAGCCTAGAGCTTGACCTCACGATTCAGTCCTGATCGCTTTAGTGACAGGCGAAAAACTATTCTCCGCAGCCTTAGTACTAGGGAGTGTTTTAAAACTTCTTGAACGAGATGGGAATCCTAAAGCTAAGGTATTGAAAAGCTCCTATGATTCTTCCTCCTCAGCGTCGAGGTGACTTGACAAATTCCCAGTGGCAATGCCTGGCACCTCTACTCC
>JBGTDT010000183.1:0-29145 GCA_041748155.1 Thermosynechococcaceae cyanobacterium
AGGTGGCAGCAGCAAGCAGGGTAGGAATCATCAAAACGCCGAACCAACCAATGTATAGGCGGTTGTCGGTGCTTGTGATCCAGTTGCAAAACTGCTCCCAAACGCTGGCGCTCTCGCGTCTTTGTAGGGTACTTGTCATAGGTCAAATAATTGCGTTCTTGTTTTGGTGTTTAGAAATCAAGGTCTTAAATAGAAGTAATCTTTCTTAACCTTGTAACGTGAAGTTAACAGATCTATTGAGATTTGTAAAGGCCCTATTGCAAGTGTTCTACCTTCAGGTTCAGCATAGGCTGCTAAACCTAGCCAGTACAGGCATTCAGAATTTGCCCCAGTACAAACCCCAGCCCGACAAAACGGACTATTTGCCAGAAGAGTTCTCGGTGCGTACGCCAAGAGAGTAGACGACTTTCTAGATCAACTTCTAACTCTTCAAGTTGTTCTTTGACTTGATGTAACTCTTGAGCGAGCTTGTGGAGACGCTGCTGTAGCTCAGTTTTCTCTCGTCTGGCAGTCTGAACTTGAGCATAACGCTGCTTAAGACCTCGAAGTAGGTCCTCGACTTGATCAAGTGCTTGCTCAAACTGAGTTCCATCTTTGGAGTGGGTGGATTCTGATTCCCCAGGTGTCTGATTGGATGAGTGCATGAGGTCTCACGATGCTGTGGCGAGTTAATGGGTTTGAGTCAGAAGCTAGCTAAACTAAAGTAGCCGCACTGAATCAGTAATGCCAAGATTTGCAGTTACAGATGTAGTCAACTAATCGAATGCACAAGTCTATTGATCGCTTAGAAAACTCTAGTCCTGAAATCAGTACACTCGAGCTAGCGCAACTACTAGCTGAGCGGCTGATGATTACTTCTGGGGAATGGCACCGTTTGAAGTCCAACCGGAAAGCACGTGCCCTTGAGCAGGCTGCAATCTCACTGGTGTTTTTAGTCAAGGATCAGCCTCAGGAAGCGCTGGTTAGGTTGCAGCAGGCAACTGGCTGGCTAGACAGATCGATCAGTCCAGTGCCTTGTCCTAGCCACGGCTACAGTAGTACAAGCTCTGACCAAGAGAAGTCTTCAGAGCTACACTAGCTTGAGCTGAAGGTTCTCTTAACTTTTTGAGTGGAAGTTATGAATCAGGTTTAACCAAGCTTAGGTCCGAATTGCGAGTGAGGCAATAACCTGCATGAATCAACTGAATAATCTTAGTAAGAACATGGATATAGATATCGCTAGACCTGATAGTTTAAGTAGATAAACACTGCTGAATCTTAACCGATTTAGACCCGATCCCCACTTTCTTTGAGTTACGCAAAGTCGCTAAACTACTAAGTGATACCCAAAGGTGCATATTAGATTATGAGCGTAGTGAGTCAGCTTCTAGTTAAAGCAGATGATGAGGTTCGCTATCCCAGTGCTGGCGAACTTAACACCCTCAAAGACTTCTTTCAGACCGGCAATCAGCGGATGCGGATTGCAAATACTCTCGCCAACAATGAGAGGCAGATTATTGAGAAGGCCAGTAAGCAGCTCTGGCAGAGGCGGCCTGACTTTATCTCTCCAGGCGGCAATGCCTATGGCGATCGCCAGCGGGCTCTGTGCCTGCGAGACTACGGTTGGTACATGCGTCTGATTACTTACGGTATTCTGGCAGGGGATAAAGGACCGATTGAAAAAATTGGTTTGATCGGGGTGCGAGAAATGTATAACTCCCTTGGTGTCCCCGTTCCCGGCATGGCTGAATCGATCCGCTGTCTCAAGCAAGCTTCCCTGGCGCTGCTCAGCGAGGAAGACGCCGCCGAGGCCGCGCCTTACTTTGATTACATTATTCAGGCGATGTCTTGACTCGTACCTGTGGTTAATCTGGTCTATCCAGAACGTGCCGCCACAAGAGACGCGGGGGTCTGCCCTAATCAGAAGGCAGGTTTGAGCAGAGGTTGGGTTTGCTCCTGTCAATCGCCTACTCTGCCTTGCTCAAACCTGCTTTTAAGCTGGGAAAGGAGAATCAATTTGCAACTAGGGAAAGTTGTTAAGTCTAATTCCCACTGTGACTATGTAGTACAGTTGGACGATGAAATAGCGGTTCAAGCGCCACCAAAGCCTGAAGATTATGGGTTTGGCAGCTTTGTCAAGCTAGAAACAGAAGATCAACACTGGGCAGTTGGGCTGATCTACAACTCTCAACTTTTTAACCCGACCTATTTGAGTACTGGCCCTCGCCTGTTGAGCGAGCCAGACCCATTTTTTACACCAGACCAGATTCGAGAAACCCGAACCCTGCTCTGGACAGTTCTAGTTGGCACTTTAGAGAACACTGGTGGCTTTTTCTACGGGGCTCAGGGCATTCCTCGCAGGGTTGTACCGGTCAACACCCCGGTCTGCGCTATGAGCCAAGCAGAAATTTATGCCTTTCACCTTGATCGCGATCGCCAATCCCAGTTTTGCTACTACAGCCACTTGCTCAGGTCTGGCGGTAGTTTTGCCGGGCAGTTAATTGAGCAAGTTCTGCAAGAAATTGGCCCAATGTTTGCTGGGGTTGAGCGCCGGGCTTTAGAGATCCTAGGTAAAGAACTTGCCTGGAAGCACACGGTTGGCATGATGCGCTAGTTCAGCATGTTAAGTGAGCAGCAACAAGATGGACACTTAGTATACTATCCTGCGGCTCATCCCGTTGGACGCTCGAAGTTACTGCTGCACGTCAATGGCGTCAGTAGCTCCTACGTAACTCAGCTTCGGGACATAGAAGCTTTAGTCTGGCTCACGGTCGATCATCCATTTGACGTGATTGGGATTCATAACAGCACAGCCGGATTTCAACCAGACATACTCGAAAGTCTACTGGGCAAGGCGGAGCTATTTAGCTTTTGGCCTGAGCACCAGGCTGCTGAGAGCCAAGCTCGCTTAGGCAGCTACGCCGATATGCTGACAGTACTGATCTCCCAGGACTTGGCAACCGATGCAGATGTGCTCCAAGAAATTCAGCACCTGCGGCCTCAGACAGCCAACCGGAGCTTACCGCTGCTCGATCTAGAGCTGATTCGCAAGTTACCATTCGTCCAGAAGATGAGCTTGAGTGAGTTTGAGGGACTTTTTTTTGGTGCTTACCCGGCAGGAGCACCGCGAGCTACGCTCCGTTTGGCCTACGAAATTGTCCGGGGTATTAAAGCGGGAGCTGAAATTTTCATCGTGGCCCACAGCCAGGGCTTGATCATTAGCGCGATCGCCCTGCATATTTTGCGCCAGTTTTTTGGCAGCTACGCTAAGTGGACTGAGCTGATCCGCTTTGTCGGCTACGGTCCAGCGATTATGTTTGAGGACCTACCGCCGAATCTCGGCCCTCAAACGGTGATGATTCAGCATCGCCAGGATTTGGTGGCCGAATCCTTTAGTAATGTCCGCGACCTTAAACTCTGGAGTAATATCCAGAACCAGCTTAAAAATGCTTTGGAGCGAGCTGAAGAACTTAGCCGGTTGGTCAACACCGACAGCCACCACAGCGCCAGTTATTATCTGGGCATTAGCGGGGGCCGGCCCAGCGATCGCAGTGCCCAGTTGATCAAGCTCCTGCTGAGTGAAAACTGGAATACCAGTCCAACTATTCAAGCCCTGCGTGCCAGCCGGATTATTATTGAGGCTACCTACACAGAACCTTTAACCAGTTCCTAGTTTAGGGAGGCGTTGCTCAGACTCTGCTGGTGAGAGCGATCGCCTAAACCCTCTGATGATTTTAAACAGCGGCTTTAAACAAAGCAAAGACAGAATTGGGGATACTTTGCTTGAGCAGTCATTACGACAGCCTCGTGCTTGAGTACTGATTAGGCAACTGCAAGTTCGTAATGCAGCACCAAAAGCTCATCTGCCTTCAAGGTAGCCATTACATATTCGCGTCCTTGGAGATCGGCAAACTCTACTAGATAACAGGGTTCTGCTTCTTCGTAGACTTCGATAATAGTGCCAACTTGCCCATTGCGGTAAACTTTCAATGGACCTATAGCCTGGTTCAACCAAGGTTAGTCGCTCAGCCAAAATCGGTTTAAGGTTAGCAACAGTATCTAAAAGTTTAAGGGTTTCCATCTTATTTAAGAAACGCAGAAGTTACACGTGGATTGGGATTTTTAGCTGTGATTTTCTAAGTGGTGCGAAGTTCAATCTCACTGGAGTTTGGTACAACCCAATCTACTTTATACACCTGACCAAATGCTGTGGTGTCTTGTTGGACAACTTCACCCTCAACTGCTGCTGCTTAGATAAGCTCTCGCAAGGTGTCAACATTATTGGCCGTGATACCTAATCTGGAGTTGAAGACTCTGGCTTTGTGCTTTCCAGAAGGATGTTCTGGGTTGAGGCAGTAGCCAATCAGCTTTTGAATAGAGATCTCAGCTTGGTTGCCGTTCGGTAGATTCATGTCGATGCTATGCCTACCCAAATGATAATTCTTAGAGAGATCGCTCCCGTGCTTTTCAACTTGCGATCGCGGCCTGTTGAGATCTTTGCACCAGGATTGCAGTGCTGAACCTGACATTTCAGGGTCGCAGCTTGAAACATCAAGCTTGTATCTTGAGTGTTTGAGTTTTGGGCTTAGCATTCCAAGCACCTCGCTCAAAAGTTCGAGCATAGAGCTTGGCATGTCGAGTTCCAAGGTCAGAATTTTAAGTTTTTAAGTCAGAGCTTCAAGTTCTGCGGTTGATTGGCTGCATCTAACTTGACTCCGCTCCATCGGAAGTTGCCTGCCGAATCTGCCGTTCCAAGTGTTCCTCCCATTGAGGATCGCTTGGGTCGATGGTTATCATACGACCTGCTACTTTTGAGCGATCAACATAGCTATGAAAAGCAGTTGTGTCCTCTCTGTGGGCCAGAACATACTGTCGGAGCTCGTCAAGACTCAGGGCATCGTAGTTAGCTAACGTCATGGTTCATACCCTCCTGTTGGCTTGATTTCAAAGTCAAGACTATCTCCAGCAAGGACGTACAAGTTCCCAGTACGGTCATCCATTCTGACAAGTTCAACAGCTTTGTACTGCCAGCCAGGATAGACCACGTTGGTCAGTTGGTAACAAAGTCTATAGAGTCCTTGAGCTTGCTCGTTATTGGGTTCCATAGGCGTTCAGTCTAACTTAACCAATTGATACAAGACTTGGGCAGTTGATTGACAATTTAGATAATCTAGGCCCCCTGTATCTTAGAGGTAGTAAGTGCGTAACCCCTGTTCAACTTGCGATCGCGGCCTGTTGGGATCTTTGCACCAGGATTGCAGTAATTAGCCTGACAGTTCCGGTTGCGATCTTGGAGACTGGAGCTTTGAGCTTGACATTCCAAGTCCTTTGCTTGAAGGTTGGCGCTTTGAGCTTGGCGTTTCGAGTTTTAAGGTCGGAGTTTCAAGCTTTGATCTCGATGTTCCGAGCTTTGAACTGAAGCGATCGCACTTCTTTCTGCACCAGTGGAGTTTTGATCTCGACATTCCAAGCTTTGAACTGAAGCGATCGCATCGTTCTCCTCTCAATACGTGCTCATCCTAAGTCCGGTCGCAGCTTTGTTCTAGTTGCTGCTACTAGAACCTCAAGCTACTACCTATCCATTAGTAATAGACCTATGGCTCCACCTACCGCCCCAGAGAGAACCTGATGGTTTTTCACTCTAATTCCCTCTGCTTGCGGTGATGCACTTCAATCACCGTATGGACATTACCTCTAGGAGAAAAGTCCCCTTTGACTGTCGCTTCCAACGGGTCAGACGCGGCAACAAAATCATCCAGGATTTGATTCACAGACTCTTCGTGGGAAATATAGCGATCGCGATAGCCATTGATATAAAGTTTTAGAGCCTTTAGCTCGACCACGCGTTGGTCTGGGACGTAGCTTAGGTAAATTGTGGCAAAGTCAGGATAGCCGGAAAAGGGACACTTGCAGGTGAACTCCGGTAGCGTGATGTTAATGGTGTAGTGCCGCCCAATACGGGGATTGGGGAAAGTCGTTAACTCTCCCACTTGAATCTGGCGCTCACCATACTTCTGGGCCTGATCTAATCCTGGCTCAACTGGTGTGGGTTGAGTAGAAGGTTCAGGGACAAGGTCTTGCCAGGTTGAAGATTGGCTCATAATGGTACTAGGCGTAATGCGCTTTGTAAATATTGCTCAGTTGGGCAGAGATTCTATCTATAGCTTAAAGGGTTGTAGGGATGAGGTTGAGGACAGTTAAGCAACAACGCAGTTGGGTTAGTGCTCTGGGACTTATGCTCGGAGCTGTCTTGGTGATGGCGACGCTCACCGCCCTGCCTGCTCAAGCAGCACCCACGTTGTCTACTCCGGTAAATCAACAGCCCTTGGCGCTACGGCAGGATAGTGCTGCTCCAGCTAGCGATGGCGCGACCGTTACAAATCCGCGTCACTTTGTAGCGATCGCCGTCAACCAGGTTGGCCCAGCCGTGGTTCGGATTGATACCGAGCGAACTGTGGTTTCGGCAGTGCCAGACGCCTTTGGCAGTGATCCCTTCTTCCGTCGCTTTTTTGGCGGAGAGGGGCTGTCACCCTATCCCGGAGAAGGCCGCCTGCGGGGCCTGGGCTCAGGCTTTATTGTGGATCGCTCTGGAATTGTGTTGACCAACGCCCATGTGGTCAGTGGCGCAGATACCGTGACTGTGACCTTGAAGGATGGACGCTCCTTTGAGGGGGAAGTCCGGGGCGCAGACGAGGTCTCGGATCTGGCAGTGGTCAAGATCAAAGGCGCAAAGAGCGATCTACCCGTGGCTCCCCTGGGAAACTCCAGTGACGTTCAAGTCGGTGACTGGGCGATCGCCGTGGGTAACCCGGTCGGTCTAGATAACACTGTCACCCTGGGAATTGTCAGCACGCTACACCGCTCTAGTGCTCAGGTCGGTATTCCCGACAAACGCCTGGATTTTATTCAGACCGACGCCGCCATCAACCCCGGTAACTCCGGTGGTCCTCTCCTCAACGATCAAGGTGAAGTGATTGGCATCAACACCGCCATTCGCGCCGGGGCGGCTGGGATTGGGTTTGCAATTCCAGTGGACAAAGCTAAAGCCCTCAAAGACCCCTTAGCGCGGGGCGAGAAGATTGACCACCCCTACCTAGGGGTACAAATGATCACCTTAACCCCTCAGATGGCGCGAGATAATAACAGCGACCCCAATTCACCGATTAAACTACCCGAAATTAATGGAGTGCTGGTCGCCCGTGTCTTGCCCAACACACCCGCTGCGACGGCGGGCCTGCACTGGGGTGACGTGGTGACTGAAATTGAGGGCCAGCCGGTGAATGATGCTGGGCAGTTGCAGAACATCGTCGAAAACAGCCGGGTCGGGCAGCAGCTCCAGGTCAAAGTTAGACGGGGCGATCAGACCCAGCGGCTGGCCGTCCGTACGGTTGAACTGCCAAGCGCAGCTTGAGGGCATTGGACCCACAGCAGTTGAGCCGAGGGTAGGCAGGACGAAGCTGATCCTGGGAGCGACTAACTAGGCTAAAATTGCGGCACGTTCCCGCGTTGGCGATGCTTGATAAGATGCTGGAATGAGCTTGGCTTTCAAAAAATTTACGACTCAACCCCATCTCTGGTTCTGGACCGGACTGACTGGCCTTTTAGTTTTGTCTCTGGCCCTGCGTTTCTGGGGACTGGAGCGATTCAATACCCTGGTCTTTGACGAGGTGTACTTTGCCCGATTTGGTCACAACTACCTGACCAAGACGCCTTTTTTTGATGCCCATCCACCCCTGGGCAAATACCTGATTGCGGTTGGCATCCAGCTAGGCGGGGTTAACCCATTTGGTTACCGCTGGATGAACGCGCTCACAGGCTCCTTAATTCCCCTAGTTGTAGCTGGGATAGCCTACCAGTTGAGCCACCATCGCAGCTACGCGTTGATTGCCGGATTGTTTGCTGTGGTAGACGGCTTACTACTGGTGGAGTCACGCTATGCCCTGATCAACGTTTACCTGTTGATGTTTGGGCTACTGGGGCAGTGGTTTTTTCTATTGGGACTCGATACCAGAGGCGGGCGGCGCTGGTTCTGGCTAACCTTATCTGGGGCCAGCTTGGGCGGCGCAATTTCTGTGAAGTGGAGTGGGCTGGGGTTTTTCTTGGGAATTTACCTCACCTGGGCTTTAAGCTGGGTTGTGCAAAGGTTCCTGCTGCGATCGCGCCCCGCTGAGCAACCACAAAGCACTCTCTACCAGCCTCGCACGCCTACCCCACCCCTTCAACTTAAACAACTACTTCAGTTCTTTTACCTAAGCGCGATCGCTGCTTCAATCTATCGCCTGCAGTGGATTCCCCATCTCCAACAGAATCCCTCTCCCGGTTTTTGGCAATTGCACCAGCAGATGCTGTCCTACCACGGACGGATTGGCAGCGGTCCTGAAGTCCACCCCTACTGTTCTGCCTGGTACACTTGGCCCTGGATGCTGCGGCCTGTGGATTACTTTTACCAGACGGCCCTAGACCGTTCCGAACCTGTGCCAGCAGTCGGTCCCCGCTTGCCCCAAAATGCCGCGAATGTGATTTACGATGTCCACGCGATCGGGAATCCAGCCCTCTGGTGGCTCTCGACAGTGGCAATCCTAATTCTGGTCTGGGTACTGGCTCGGCGGATAGAGGTCTGGATACTCCACCCCGCCGCTGCGGCCCCCTTGGGTCAACCCGACTCAAACTTTAGGACTGAGTTTTGGCTGCCCCTCTACTTGGTCGTCAACTACGCGGCCAACTTTTTCCCCTGGGCTGGGGTAAGCCGCTGCACCTTCCTGTACCACTACCTGCCTGCCTCAATCTATAGTTTGCTAGCGATCGCCTGGTTAGTGAGCCGTTGGGTACAAAGTGTACATCCCCTATTCAGAGGGGTTGGCATTACGGCAATTTTTTTGATCCTGGTGGCATTCGTGTTTTGGCTGCCGATTTACCTGGGCTTACCCCTCTCGCCCACAGGTTTTCGCCTGCGGATGTGGCTACCCTCTTGGATTTAAAGGCTGCTATTTTCTAAACTTGATTTAGCTCAACGACTTTTGAACCACTCACCACTTTCTACAATCTTTCCTCCAACTCACTCAAACACTGAACTGCTAGCAGCTCTAATAGTCTCCTTCTAAGGTCTTCAAAGATTGCATCTGTAAGATCGAGATCCACCAAGGAGAAAATGCTGTCGGAGCTATAGACTCCTATGTCCACAATTTCTCTATGTTTTCCAGGTGTTTCCTTTTTGATCAGCCAAAGACCAGCTTTACCCTCTAGCTCTTGAGTGAAGCCTCATTTTTGCAATAAAACCGTTAGACCTCTGGTGAGTTAGAACCGAATGAATTGAGGAGACTCTAACCTAGAAGGATTTTGAAATCGAGCCAGCGTAACTACAGCATTGTCTGTTAAAAACTCCATGTCAGCCATCAACAAGAAAGACCTGAGTGAACGGGACATTTGCACCAACTACATCACGCCAGCGATCGCCGGCGCGGGATGGAACATTCAAACTCAGGTGCGGGAGGAAGTGACCTTTACCAAGGGGCGAGTGAATGTGCGGGGGAAACTGGTGAGCCGAAGCGAGTCGAAGCGGGCAGACTAAATCCTCACTTCACCCGAAAAACGGTGCGGCACGAGTTTGCGAATTTAGATGCATTTCTGCGACGCTGGAATCTGGCGGATCAGCAGCAAGCTATCATCCAAGAGTTGGAGGAACGGGGAGTTGTGCTGGAAACTTTGGTGGAGTTAGTCGGCAAGGATTTTGATCCATTCGATTTGATTTGCCACATTGCCTATGATCAGCCACCGCTGAGTCGGAAGGAGCGGGCAGACCAGGTTCGTAAACGAGATTATTTCACCAAATGTGGTGAGGAGGCGCGGGCCGTGCTAGAAGTGTTGCTGAACAAGTATGCTGATCAGGGAGTTGAAAATCTAGAAGACTTGAATGTGCTCAAGATGAGGCCGCTGAAGGATTTGGGGACACCGATTGAGATCATCCAGCGGTTTGGCAGCAGGCAGCAATGTTTGCCTCCCTACGGGAACTCCAAACGGAGCTTTATCGGGTAGCCTAGAGCAAAGGTACTGATGAGAGATGGGGTATGGTGCAAACCTTACAGGCGAGTAAGATTACTCTGGCGGAGCTTAAGGCGCAGTTTGGACTGGCTCGGACTTTTGATCCTCAGTTTTTCCAGGAATGGCAAGCAGCAGCGGCAGAGGTCTCCGATGCTGAATTTCAGCACTTGAAGCAGGTGCAGATTAATCTCAACTACTTGCTTGAAGAGGCACCTGTATTAGAGGGCATCGTTAAGCTAGTAGTTTTGGCTCCACTGCTTGATCTTGCTGGTTTTTACCAACCGCCTTTTCGGATTCAGACTGAAACAGAAGTAGAGATCAGCACAGTTGATCCTGAAGATGATGGGGTTGTGCGGGGAAGAATTGATGTCCTGATCGTCTCCAAGCGGCTGTGGATCATTGTGATTGAGTCTAAAATGAACGACTTTTCACTCACAAAGGCGTTTCCTCAAGCATTGAGCTACATGCTGTCCAGCGCTCAACCAGAGTGTTTTGGAATGATCACCAATGGTAATGACTTTGTGTTTCCAAAATTAAACCGGGAGAGAACGCCGACCTATTCTATCTCCAAGGGATTCTCAGTTTTATCACCGGGAAATGAGTTGGTGGACGTGCTGCGCGTTCTCAAGCACTTGGGGCAAGTGGTCATCAGTGGGTAGGGGCAATGTCAATCAGTACGACGATTAAAACCATCCAGGACATCATGCGGAAGGATGTGGGGGTGGATGGGGATGCCCAGCGCATCAGCCAACTGGTGTGGATGCTGTTCCTGAAGATTTTTGATGATCAGGAGGCGGAGTACGAGTTGCTGCGGGATGATTATCGATCGCCCATTCCCGATGCACTGCGCTGGCGCAACTGGGCAGCCGATCCAGAGGGAATTACGGGCAAAACGCTGCTGGATTTTGTCGATAATGTTTTGTTCAAGACCCTGAAGGAACTCTCAGTAGCTGTGGGTGTCGATCCACGCGCCAAGGTGGTACGGGATGTGTTTGAGGATGCCTACAACTACATGAAGAACGGCACTTTGCTCCGGCAGGTGGCCAACAAGCTGAACGAGATTGACTTTAACAATTCCAAAGACAAGCACCTGTTTGGCGACATTTATGAGCAGATTCTGCGAAACCTGCAAAGTGCGGGCAATGCCGGAGAGTACTACACGCCGCGTGCGGTGACGCAGTTTATGGTGGAAATGGTCGATCCGAAGTTGGGTGAGAAGGTACTCGATCCGGCCTGTGGCACGGGCGGGTTTCTGACCTGCATGATCGAGCATGTGCGTCAGCAATATGTGAAAACGCCAGCGGATGAAGCTGCACTGCAACAGTTGATCGTCGGGGTCGAAAAGAAGCCGCTACCCCACCTGCTGTGTGTGACAAATTTGCTGCTGCATGGGCTGGATGTGCCTCCAATTCGGCATGACAACACGCTGGCGCGACCGTTGCAGGATTACTCACCCAAGGAACAGGTGCAAGTGATTGTCACGAATCCTCCGTTTGGCGGCATGGAGGAAGATGGCATTGAAACCAACTTTCCGGCAACGTTGCGAACACAGGAGACAGCGGATCGGTTTCTGGTGCTGATCATGCACTTGTTTAAGCAGGGCGGACGGGGGGCGATCGTCCTGCCGGATGGCACGCTGTTTAGAGAGGGTGTGAAGACGCGGATTAAGGAGAAGCTGCTAGACGAGTGCAACCTGCACACGATCATCCGGTTGCCCAATGGGGTGTTCAGTCCCTACACCAGCATCAAGACGAATCTGCTGTTTTTCACAAAGGGGGAGCCGACGACTGAGGTTTGGTATTACGAGCACCCCTACCCGGCGGGCTACAAGTCCTATAACAAAACCAAGCCGATTCGGATTGAGGAGTTTGAGCCAGAGAAAGCTTGGTGGCACAATCGGGAGGAAAACCAGTTCGCCTGGAAGGTGCCAATGGAGCAGATCCGGGCGAACAATTACAACCTGGACGTCAAAAACCCGCACCAGCTAGACGCTGAGCATGAGGATTTGGATCAGATGCTGGCTGAGCATCAACGGCTGTTGGCAGATTTGCAGGTTGTGCGGAGTAAGCTGAAGTTTGAACTGATGGAAGCGTTAGTAGGTGGGAAAGATGGCGTACAGTGACTTTACGTTGGCAAAAGTAAAACAGGCGTTTGGGCTGACTTTAGAGGAAATCCCCAATTTATTTGCTGAGGTGGAAGGTATTCAGCCCTCTGAGTTTTTGGCTCAAACGTTAGCTGAAAACACTTACTTGGCAACAGCGATCGCGACGGAAAAGGCACGATCAGAGTTTTTAATTGCACCCATTCTGGTTGAGGTGAGACGGCAAGTTAACCATCAACTTTCACTCTTTTCTGGGACGGAATTTAACGTTGAGCCTGCTCAGGGCTTGCAAGGATTTTGTGACTTTATCTTGAGTGCTTCTAGGGAGCAACTATTTATCAGTGCTCCGGTTGCCACAATTATCGAGGCCAAGAAGGAAGACATTATTGGTGGCTTGGGACAATGTGTGGCAACGATGGTAGGTGCTCAACTGTTCAATCAACGGGCAGGAAATGAGATTCCATCGATTTATGGTGCTGTGACTAGCGGCACGAACTGGAGGTTTTTGACATTAAGAGAGAATTTAGTCCAGATTGATTTAACAGAACATTTTTTAAGCGAAATTCAGTTAATTCTAGGAGTTTTACTGCAATCGTTCCAGCCTGTTTTGAACAGGGTTTAGTCATTCATGCTGGAGATTTAAGATGGCTCTTTTAGAGTTTCAGGCAAGTGTCAAAGATGGAATCATTGAGATTCCTGAGGTGATAAGCATACCGTAACAACGGGTGACACGGTCAAGGTCATTGTTTTGAAGTAACCTTCGGAGAAGCCAGGGAATCGGCAGCGAGATATTTTTGACGAGCTACGGGAAAACCCAATCAGCATTGAAGGGTTTGTTCCGTTGAGTCGTGATGAAGCTCACGATCGCACGTTGTGAGCAATCAGCTTGTCTTCTTTGACTCCAACATCTGGCTCTATCAATTCATTCTTGACCCAAGCCAAAACACACCTGAAAATGCTCGAAAAGGTGAGAAATCTATTGTTCTAACGGATACTAAAAATACTGTGGTCAGTATACAGGTGATTAGTGAGGTGTGTGCTAATTTATCGATAACTTTACCCTAGAAACAAGCAGAGTCTGAAAGTTTTCCGGGGCATAGAGGTCTACAGAATCCAGGTCTTTTAGGTGGGTAACCACCATCAACTTCGTCGTCACAAAATCCTTCTTCGACGCAGAAATAAACGAAATAACGATTACCTTTGATATATTTCGCTCCTACACCAAATCTTAAGAGCGGCGAGAAAAGAGCATGCAAACCTTTTGTACAGCAAAGTCTAGTAGCTCTAGAGTGTTGCTGGCAGGTGTGCCCACATTTCTCTACGACTCTTAAAGTTTGTCAGAACATCGACAATTTTGGAGATAGGAT
This sequence comes from Thermosynechococcaceae cyanobacterium, assembly GCA_041748155.1. Classification (GTDB taxonomy): domain Bacteria; phylum Cyanobacteriota; class Cyanobacteriia; order Thermosynechococcales; family Thermosynechococcaceae; genus JBGTDT01. The sequence continues at coordinate 13,486 of JBGTDT010000183.1, forward strand.
TTGACCATATCTCGTCAAACACAAATTCTCCCAGCGCAGGATCAGGCGGGAAGGCAAGGCGCTCCTTTTGAAGGTCAAATTGTGCATTGATCGCACCAGTGTTTCCACGCGGGTCTACACGAACCCATCGATTCAGACTTGCCAGGTAAACCCCATTTAGACCATGCAAAACCATCCCTTGATCAGGCTGGTCTTGGGCGCATACTTGGTAACAGAAACCGGCAGGAATACCAACGGCACGCAACATCGCTGCCAGCAAATGACTCTTCGCGTAGCAAATGCCTGTTCCTTCCTGAAGGACTTGACTAGCAGAACAGGTCACTGTGTCCGAATCAATGTCCTTGGAATGGGGAATGTTGTCTCGAACCCACTCAAACAGACCTTGAGCTTTCTCGACATCACCGGGCAGTCTATCTGTAATCTCTGCTGCTTTATCCGCCACTATTTCAGCGTTCCAATTAATCACCGGAGTAACTGCGAGGTATTTATCAAGGTTGTTGGCTAGGGGTTTCATAAGACTTTTTATTGCCCCAAGAAAATATAAAAATGTGTCGATGCTACAGTATCTTAGCGCGTAGGTGCGACAGTCAAATGAACTTATTTTCAGAGAAAATGGGTCGCCCGGGATTCGAACCCGGAACAAATCGGTTAAAAGCCGAGTACTCTACCATTGAGTTAGCGACCCTGACTTATGGTCCACCCTGCTGTGCACCATTGACCACGGTAACATATCTAGAACAGAGCTTAAAGGTGAGAGCAGCAACCTGACAGAGCTTCTCAACAGGTTAGGAGGGGTAGTCGCTTCGGCTTTCAATTGCAGCTGGTCAAGGCTTGAAAACCATGAAAATTATTGCCTACTTGTACAGCGATCTCCGGTTGGAACCTCTGACGGATGTCTCGATCTGGGGTTGGGAAGTTGACCAGATTTACCAGGACTACGATCGCAGCCGGCCCCAACTACAGAAGCTTTTACAGGACTCTCAAGTTCAACCTGCCGATTATTTGCTGCTGCGCCAGCTAGCAGAATTGGGCAACTCTGTCGAAGAGGTCAGCGATCGCCTAGCCCAGTTGAACGCGCTCAAGATCCAGGTTATTGCCCTTGAACAGGATTACCATGACCCTACCCTTGCAAACAACCAGAACCCGCCGCAAACCCTTAAGTTGCTGGCCGAAATTCAGCACCAACAGCGCCGTCATCGCATCCAGCAGGGCCATGCTCATAACCGCCTGAAGGCCCTGCCGCCACCAGGTAAAGCCCCCTACGGTTACCGTCGCGGCAAGGACCGCTATACCCTTGACCGGAGTACGGCTCCAGTGGTCAAAGATTTTTTTGATCACTTTCTCCTCTACGCTTCCCTGCGGGGCGCAGTTCGCTACTTAGAAAAAAAATACGGCAAGAAAATTTCGGTCTCCACGGGTCGCCGCTGGCTCGCCAGTCCGGTCTACCGGGGAGACTTAATCTACCAAAATCAGCAAGTGGTCTCCGGGACCCATATCCCGATCCTGTCGCGGGAAGAAGCCGCTCAAGTAGATCGCCTGCTTCGCCGCAACCGCAGTCTTGCCCCTCGCACCGCCAGTGCTCCCCGCTCTTTGGCTGGCCTTGTGGTTTGTGGGCCCTGCCAGTCAGGAATGGTTGTGACGCGAGTCAGCGCCCCTCGCCGTCAGCGAGAGTATCTCTATCTGCGGCCAGTCGCCTGCCCCAAGGCCCCCAAGTGTCGCGCGATCGCCTACCAGCAGGTGTTGGACCAGACCGTTAGTCGAATTTGTCAAGACCTACCCCAAGCTGTTGCTGAGATGGATGTGCCAGGAATTGGCAAGGTTAAAGACTCTATCGCCGCCGCGATCGCGGCAAAGCAGCAAGCGCTGAACCAGCTTCCTTCCCTAATGGAGAGTGAAGTGCTCGATCCAACCACGGCGGAACTCCGTACCTACACGCTTCGAACTGAAATCTCAGACCTGCAAAGGCAAATCGCCCAGCTACCTCCGGTAAACCTGAAGCAAGTTGCCCAGGCGGTCTCGATTCCACAATTTTGGCGAGATCTCTCCGAATCAGAGCGACGATTCTACTTTCGTGAGTTTATTCGTCGCGTTGAGATTGTCCGCCAGGAGGCAGAATGGTCCCTCAACCTAGTTTTTGTTTTTTAGGTTTTGAAGTAAACAAAACAGCAGAGGTGCTTGGCTTGCTGCTCGAAGCCCAAAAAGACCGACGCTAATGCTTCAGCTTGTTCAAAAAACACCTAATCAAGTACCATTCTGCCAACAGAACCTACTCTGAAAGTTGCTCTGGCTGGCTCTGAAATTGTTTCACGAAGCTGCGAATTGCCTGGAGGTAGTGGAGTCCACCGATCGCAGCCACATCGTTGTGCTCAGCCTGGGGAATGAGCACTAGTTCCTTCGGCTCTGGGGTGGCAGCAAACAGCGCCTGGCTCATCTGGGCCGGAATAAGCTTGTCAGCCGTGCCATGAATAAACAAGACAGGTAAGTGCAATGACTTAACTTTACTGATGGAGTCAAACCGCTGCGTCAGGAGCAGATCGACTGGAAAAATGCCAAACTTACCCCGGTAGTCAACCATCTCCCGCATGGAGGTGAAGGAGCTTTCCACAATCAAACCCGCTGCATCTGGGTGCTGTGCAGCCAGATCAATCGCGATCGCCCCGCCGAGGGAGTGCCCGTAGACAAAGATCTGTTGGGCCGGAATTTGGCGCTCCTGAGTCAGGTAGGTCCAGGCCGCTTCAGCATCTTGGTACACCTTTGCTTCAGTGGGAAATCCTCCCTCACTCCTGCCATAGCCGCGATAGTCAATCAGGAGAACCGGCAGGCCTAATTGATGAAATCGATGGGCCTGGGAAGCATTTGCGCCAATGTTAAGGCCATTGCCGTGCAGGAACAGCACAGTCCCTGTCTCTGGTCCCTTGGCTGGAATCCACCAGCCGTGCAGACGTTCGGTTTTGCCTGGGCCGCTGGGAATAGGTAGCCAGATGTCCTGATACGGGAGATTGAATAAGTCAGGAGTCGCTTCAATGCTGGCGGAAGGTAAGAAAATGAAGCGGTTCTGCCGGACCAACAAAAAGAGACAGCTAGAGGTGTAGGCGATCGCCAACCCGCTGCCAAGGGCCAGTAGCAATCTGGGGAATAACAGGGGAGAAAATTGCACCACAGCTAGCTCAAGGGTGGAAACACAAAGCGTCTTAGCAATTTCAATTTTAAAGGTAGTTCCTGAATGCTTGTTTTATGCTCATAGCTACATCACTTCCCCGCTCTCGCTTCCAGATAAGCCACGTGCCAGCTTGAGCGGTTTATCTTGCTCATAGACTAGCTCGGACTCCTGCTCGGAAGTGTTCTCTCTAAGTGAGTGAGTCAGGGCAAACTCTGCCTTTTGTAGCTCTGTGCCTAGATACAGGGCATGTTCAACCTGAAGGGCAGGACAATCAGCGCTAATTTGGCGGGTTAGCTGGCTAGCAGAGCTGCCTGAGTAGCAATTGATCACCTCTCCCGATCCAGGGGTCATGTGTTCCACCAAGATTTTGCCATCCTGCACACTAACAACAAAGTTTCCAGACGGATCGGCATACTCTCGCCGCTGGCAGATCTTGGCATACTGAGTTCGAATCAGTTGATCGGCATTCTCCCAGCAGTCATCGTAGATATGGGCACTCTGACTGATCGTAACCAGTGGTCCCATTTGTAGCTCATTGTTAGCGCGACTCACGATCTGCTCTTTGATGTGTTGTTGCAGCGCCCGCAGCCCGATCGCGTTAGCAGGCCAGGCAGAGAACATATCATTACTACGAAACGTCGCGGTCAGGGAAAGTTCGGGGCATCCACCTCTAGTTGGTTGAACAATGCGAACCCAAATATGGTTCAGGCAGGGGGGGCTGGCATCCGTGTGGTCTTGCACATCCCAAAGCGACATCACTGCTCTGGCTGAATCTTTCTCAGCCACTAGTTTTTCAATCACTTGTTCAATTTGGTCTGACCCAAACCAGGACCGGAGGCGTTGGCCGTAGGTATATTTGATTCCCTCCTGGCAAGGTGCGTCATCTAGCATCTGGGAAATGTACTGCTCAATGAAAGGACGGTCAACAGGCAGGTAATTGGGCTGAGGAAAATAAAAGCCGAGGGGCTCATCTGTAACAACGGCAACCAAGTCAATTAACTCTTGCCATTGATCGTCATAAAGAGTCGGTCGGATATAGCCGTTGGCCTTGATCCGGTGAATAATTTTGACCCAGGTTTCGGCGATTGTCCGGCCCTGGATGCGATGCCCGTATTGCGGTCCCGGCAGCACGGTTAAAGTCCCCTCTCTAGCTTGGGGAAAGTTCAAAGGTTCTCCCCACGCTTGCGGTTGACGCTTGCGGATCGCAAGTGCATAGGTTTGGACTTGACTCACGGCCTCAGGAATTGACTTCGCCTCCTGACAGCGTATGGACTGTCGTAACTGCTCTAGGGCGCTTGCTTCAATTTCCGGGTCAATGTAACCGGGAATTGCGGATCGAATCACCCAGCAGCGTCGTCCAGTGTCACTCTGACCGGCTTGAAAGCCGTTCTCAAAGAAATCGAGCAGGCACTCACACCCCCCGGCATTCTGATCTTCTTTACTGGCATTCACGGCCACAAGAGCGCGAACATGGGGATTGGCGAGGAGGTTTCGCAGCAGAAAGCTGATCCCCCGGGTCGGACTGTAGAGTTGACCGATGACGGCAAATTCATCGGGCTGGAGATGTTTGGCGATCGCCGCTTTTACGGTCCAGCCTGCAACAACCGCAGTTTGTCCTGTTCCACAAATAAGCTGACCGGGTTTACACAGGGGTCTGTATTCAAATTGAGCAGCTTGATCTGTTGCTGGCATAGGTGGGGTAAAGCGCTGAAGTCCAATTCAACGCCAAAGGTTTAATGGGGTTCCTAGGCAATCAGTTTAGCTTGCAAACAAAAGCAACTTAAAGCAGGATTCATGATGACCAACTGCGGCGCAGGTTAAAAAAACTCTCTAAAAAGTTTTGTCGAGGTGTCGGACTGGATACTTGCCGTGCTGTGACTGTTTGGAAGGTAATCTCCGAAAAAGTAGGAGAAATGTGAACTAGCTCGGACAGGGTGTGGACCTTTAACCGCTGCTGCATGGCTAAAGCAATCAAGGGAATTATCTCCGCCGCCGCAGGACCAACAAGGTGGGCACCTAAAATAGTGCCGCTTGGCTGAACGATAATTTTACAAAAACCCGTCGTTTCTCCCCGCATCTGCGCTCGGTCCAGGGTTTTATAGAACTGCTTCAGAACCTGGACTTTCTGCCCAAAGCGCTGCCTTGCTTGGAATTCAGTCAAACCCACACGGGCAAGTTCCGGGTCTGTAAAAACTGCCCAGGGAATCGCCCGGTAGTTGACCTTAAAGATCGGCCAGAACAGCGCATTCTTCAGTGCAACTCCGGCCTCGTAATTGCCAACATGGGCAAGCTGATAACCGCCGATCGCGTCTCCACAGGCGTAGATACGAGGATGGGAGGTTTGCAGTTTATGGTTGACTTGAATTCCCTGCGGGTTTACTTTGACCCCGACTGCCGCCAGGTTGAGGAACTCAACTTGGGGACGTTGACCGACCGTGAGCAAAATCTCGCTTGCTTCCAGGGCTTGGGCTCCAGCCAGAACCCACTTTTTGCCGTCAATTTTCTTGGCCTGAGTCACCTGAGCCTGAGTCAGAATGCGGACACCCTCAGCTTCCAACTGGGCTTGAACTAACCGGGCCGCTTCAGTGTCTTCCTGAGCCAAGACGTGGGGACCCTCAACCGCCAGCGTCACCCTAGAACCCAGACGCGTCAGGGTTTGACTCAGCTCAGTGCCAATGATTCCGCCACCAATCACGAGCAGGTCCTGGGGCCACTGGAGGGGCTGAGTTGAGCTGAGATCATCACTGGTGAGATACCCAACAGCCTCCAGTCCTGGGATATTTGGATTCACAATCCGCACACCTGTGGCAATTAGGTAGGCGCGGGCTCGCAGTTGCCGTCCATTGACGCTGAAGCCCAGGGGCTGGTTGTAGAACTGCCCTGCGCCGAAGATGACCTCCACACCTAAGCTCTCTAGACTGGCGCGTGAGTTGCGTTCGGCCAGTCTAGTGACAACAGCTTCGGCCCACTGCATGGCGCGATCGCAGCGACCTGAAACTCCCCGGAGCGATTCCGGTTCTGAGTAAACCCCGAACTGAACTGCGGCACGCATCTGGTTGGCAACTCGCCCCACTTCCATCAACGCGTTGCGATGGTGTGAGGTCTCCCCTAGCTGCTGCTTTTCTACTAGGGCAACCCGTGCCTTCAGATGAGTTGCGGCAACTGCGGCACGAAGTCCAGCAGAACTCCCACCAATTACGACTAGATCATACTCCACTGGCATCGAAGATATTTTACCTGTGTACGGATGGGTAGGACTCTACTGTTGGAATTATTGTTTCTTAATCAACATGCCAATTTCGCGGCAATTCACAAACAACCCTGAGTAAACGATGATTAAATCAGAATGTAAAGTTTTGAGGTATTAGGCTTGGCAAACGAGGGTTCAAAGACCGTTAGCTTCCCGTCGCAGTGGGCAAGTCTGCTTCAGAATCTGGGCCAGTGGCAGGGGTCTTTTACGCGTCTGACTCCGGCAGGAGAGGTGCAAGAAGACATTCCTACCCTAGTGTCCCTGGAGGGACTGAGCAACAATCAAACGGTGCGGCTGACGATTCAATACTTTGCGCCTGACTCTGAGCCTGGTCCAGATCGAACTGTAACTCAAGAAAAAGTTTTGGAGTACAGCTCCTTGAACCGAAGTATTCTATTTTTTGAAAATGGTGCCTTTTCCCAGGGATCAATCCAACTAGCTCCCTTCTCTGAGTTTGGCGCTGAACTAGGATTGATCCACGAAAGCCGCCGTCTACGATTGGTTCAGCTTTTCAACCAGGATGGACAGCTAAACCAAATTACCCTAATTCGAGAAAAGCTGGCCGGGACAGATGGGGCAGGTCCACCCCTGAGGCTGGAAGCGCTGCTGGGGGAATGGCAGGGTGAAGCTGTAACCCTATTTCCAGACGGGCGATTGCCGACTATTTCTTCCACCACGCTGTGCTTACAACGTCAAGGGAACCAGGTGGTGCAGCACCTGACAAGTGATACGCTAAATTTCTCCTCCATAGCTAAGATTGATGGGTCGATCCTGCGATTTGGCCAAGATTCCCAAGTGGTACAAGTTCTGCTCCTTCCAAATGGTGCTTCTTGCACAAGTCCACTGGCGGTCAAAGTCGGTCAGCCCCTGTTCCTAGAGCTAGGCTGGTTGGAGCAACCAAACTTGCGTCAGCGCCTGCTGCGTAGCTATAACGCTAAGGGCGAATGGGTCAGCCTGACTTTAGTCAAAGAGCACAAAGTTGCTTAGTTCAGCGGTAGGGCCTGAGAGAAATCTTGACACTTTTTAAACTGATAAGGTCCCATCAAGGCTCCCCACAGGGCTTGACCACTTTCAGGATCGATTCCCCGGTCGTAACTGAGAAACTGACTGGCACGCGCCTCGAATCCTAAAGCAACCTGTATTGTTTTACCTTGGTACTCAAAGCGGCATCTGGTGTTGGGTGCCATTTGAGCAGAGAAGGTACCGTCCTGCTCGGTGACAGTCAGCACGCAGCCCGGTAACCATTCCAAGTCTGTCAAGGTGATTGATTCTAGCAAGTTGGGGTCAAGGCCACTGCCTCGGAACTGCTCAGGACATTTGAGGGCCAGATATTGCCCCTGAAGCTGGTTTGTACCCTGTGTTTCGCTTAGAAGCAAAATTCGCTGGCGGTACGCCTGCTTTAAGTTCAAAACATTAGCTTGTTCTCCAAAGAGGGCCAGCTTGCCGTCAAGCCTTTGGGGTAAAGGACGATGCCAGAGATGCAAATGCACAAACCAGGCCGGATTCTCTAACGCTTGAGCCTGATTTTCAAACTCTCCGGCCAACCAGCGAGCCAGGGTACTGACAAGTTGAGGGTCTTTCATGGGCAGGAATGGCTGGAGTGAATTAGCGGCATTAAAAGCCATCCTGAGTTTCACACACTTTATTTAAATGGAAAACCCTGAGTTCTTAGCCGCTTGTTCTACTACTGAGCAGGTTGTATTGTCGCAGAAGCTTGACACTTTGGGGCGTGAGAGAGTCTTGTAAGTGGGATAGCTGATTCAGAACTGAAATTTCGTGGTTGCACGCTTCTTGCAAGGTCTTGAGACAGCGATCGCGGTTTACTCCTGCTGGAATATTCTTCAGAATCAGAATTGCCATGTTGAGCTTAGGCAGAGCATCGCGTAAATCCTGCTGAAACTTGTTTACTAGCTCGTCTTGAGCACCCGCGACCTGGTGGAGTTCCTCAACTTTTTGTTGGAGCGCTTCCGCCCGCTGGTGCTCGGCGGTATATTGCTGCGTTATGGCTTCCTGTTTGGTGAACCGCATTGCGATCGCCCCTAACAACTCGGCTCTGGTAAACGGTTTGGTCAGGTAATCATCGGCTCCCAGTTCCATCCCCTGGCGTAAGTCAGATTTATCTGCTTTGGCCGTCAGAAAGATAAAGGGAATTGTTGTAGTCGCCGGATCATGCCGGAGCGTCGCTATTACACCGTAGCCGTCAAGCTCAGGCATCATCACATCGCAAATGATCAAATCAGGCAGATGATCGAGGGCCCATAGCGCTCCAATCATGCCATTCTGGGCACCAACCACGTCGTAATCCTCAGCTTCAAGCATCTCAACTAGGTTGAGCCGGACTGATTCTTGGTCTTCAATCACCAGAATTTTTGTCATTGATCTACGCCTGTGGGTTTAACGGAAGTGTGACGGTAAATATTGTCCCAACCCCAACTGCACTCTCAACTGTAATCGTGCCCCTGTATAAGTCCACAGACTTCTTGACGATGGCTAGCCCTAACCCTGTCCCGGAAATGGTGCCGACATTGCTGGCCCGGTGGAAAGAGTCAAACAACTGGGCTTGGTCTGTTTCTGGAATACCAATACCCTCATCTCGAACCTGAAATACTGCTTCTGATTTGCAAGTGAGATTGACATGGACAGTGCTACCTTGGGGTGAATACTTAATGGCATTAGAGAGCAAATTACTGAGGATAGGCCGCAGCAGTTTTTCATCTATCCAAGCATGACTACACTCACCTTGACGGTAAAAGACGATGGTGTGAGTAGGACGCTTATTGTGCAAGTGGGTAGTGCTGAGTTGTACCTCATCTAAGAGATCGCGGCAAAACCGTTCTAGATCCAGTGGTACCGGATTAAACTCTAGTTTGCCCGCTTCCGCTTTGCCAATTAACAGCACATCGTTTAAAAGCTGCGTCATATTTTTGACCGCTGCTTGAATCCGCTGAAGATGGAGAAGTTTTTTCTCCTCACCCCATTTGTGGCTGTAGTGTTCCAATAGTTCTGAGGAAGATAAGATTGTGGCTAAAGGAGTGCGGAACTCATGGGAAGTCATGGTGACAAAGCGGGACTTAAGTTCACTCAGTTCTTTTTCTTTCTCTAAAGCCTTACGAATGTCTTCTTCTGCTTGCTTACGCTCAGTGATATCGGTCATGAAGCCTTCGATCACTAGTAGCCCTCCTTCAAGGCAGACGACCCCAAGCCCTTTTTCCCAAACCCATTTTTCTTCTCCTGTTGCTGTGACAATCCGGTAGACAATCTGGAAGGGTCTTTTCTGTTGCAGTGCTTCCTCTATTGCATCCCGCACGAACTGGCGATCGTTCGGGTGAGTGATCTGCTCGTAGGAGATCATCGAGTTCTCAATCAAATCAGAGGGGTGGTAGCCCGTTAGCTCCAGACATCCTTCACTGACAAACTTCATTGTCCAGTCGCAGTCGTTCACAGAGCGATGGGCCATACCGGGTAGGTTACCTAACAGGGTTGAAAGGGTTCGTTCGCTCTCCTGTAGTGCCTCCAACACTCGCCTTCGTTCAACTACCTCAGCTCGCAATTCTGCATTCGCTATTGCCAGTTCAGTGGTGCGTTTTTCAACCCGGCTCTCTAACTCGTTGTGAGCCTGCTGGAGGGCCTCCTCTGCCTGCTGACGCTTGGTAATGTCGTGCTTGATCAGCAAGCTTGCTAAACTAACCAGCACAATGCCTAGCAGGCTGCCAGTCGTAATCACTAAAGTTGCATTCTGGGCTGTTGCTTTTGCCTGCTGGTTGCGTTGGTTTAACAACTCCCGTTCCTCGCTCAGCATCTCATTGGCTAGCTTGCGGATGTCATCCATAATCTTTGTGCCCTGACCGGTTCGGACAAGCTGCAACGTAGCCTCAAACCCTTTGTCTCTACGCACGTCTATTACTTCCTGGAGCTTGATAAATCTCTCGGAAACGAGCACCTCAAGGACGTCAAGCCGCCGCCGCTGGTCAGGGTTATCTGCAGTGAGTTGGCGCAGCTCCTGAAGTACCTGAGCAACTTCCCGCATTTCAATAAAGTAGGGTTCCAAATGCGTCTCTTGTCCGGTTAGAAGGTAGCCCCGTTGAGCAGTCTCGGCAAGTGCTATGTCGGCAAGGACATCTTCGAGCTTTTCTAAAACCTGGTGGGTATGGCTCACCCAGCGCTCGGTCTGAATGAGTTTGGCTGTACTCTGGTACGAGACCCCAGCAATGACCATCAACATTGCCAAGGCGGCTCCAAACCCTAAACCAATCTTATTTTCTGTGGACCATTTCATAGACTCGGAACTCCATTGCATTTACCCCTGCTAGTTCAATATCTGTCGCTACGAGTTACACCATTTCGCTTTTTGATCGCATAGATTAATGGCTGTGGCTTAGTGGTAGTCAGGTTTAGAGGTGGCAGGAATTCTGTGAAGTAGTATGGTTGTGGCTGAAGCAAGGAGCAGTCTACTGCATCAGGCAGAAAGCCAGTCCTGTCGGGGCGATCGCTACTAAGTGTGAGCTGTACGCGGTGACATCTCATCTCATACCTGTTTATACAGTGGCAGCGTAACGGTAAAGGTTGTCCCAGCTCCAAGCTTGCTTTGCACGGCGATGCTACCACCGTGGAGATCTACAGACTTTTTGACAATAGCCAGCCCCAGCCCTGTACCAGAGATATTGCCGACGTTGCTGGCCCGGTGAAATGAATTAAACAGTTGAGCTTGATCTTCTACCGGAATACCAATACCCTCATCTTGAACCTGAAATGTTGCTGTGTCCCAGTTGCAGACTATGTCGAAGTGCACTGTACTGCTCTGGGGAGAATACTTAATGGCGTTGGATAGCAAGTTGGTTAAGATATGGCGCAGGATTTTTTCATCCATACAAGCATGAGTGTCTGTAGCCTGAGCCTGAAAAGCGATCGTGTGATTGCTAGTTGTCAGTTGTATCTCTTCCACCAAGTCGCGGCAGAACTGCACAAAATCCAATGGCACTGGCTTGAACTCCAGCTTGCCGGCTTCAGCTTTGCCAACTAACAGCACATCATTCAACAAACCAGTCATCTGTTTAATAGCTGATTGAATGCGCTGGAGATGTCCAAGCTTCTTCTCTTCTGACCACCTGTGGCTGTAATGTTCGAGCAACTCTGTCGAGGACAAAATTGTGGCCATAGGCGTGCGGAACTCGTGGGAAGTCATCGTGACAAAGCGAGACTTGAGTTCGCCAAGTTCCTTTTCTTTTGCCAAGGCATTCTGAATGTCTACTTCTGCCCGCTTGCGCTCGGTAATGTCACGCACGATCGCCATGACCTCGTCTTTAGCACTCACCACAATCCGAGCCTCATAATCCTGCCAGGTGTCGTTTGCAGGAAGCTGGAACTCTAGGATCTGGACCTTGCTAGTTTGCAGTGCTCCTTCCACACAGCCCATGAATGACTCAGCTACCTCTAGTGGCAATACCTCATACAGGTTTTTGCCCATAAATTTCTCAGGAGAAACTGGTAGATTACTGTCCTTTGGTGCTTTGAAGTTGACAAAGATTCCATCGCGGCTGATCCGAAATATCAAGTCCGGTATTGCATTTAGCAAGGCCCGATTTGTCGCAAAGCTTCTTTGTAGTGCCTCCTCCGCCTGTTTGCGTTCAGCAATATCATGAGCGACGATACAAAAAACTTGCTTATCGCCATAAGAGATTAAGTTGACATTAACCTCAGCCTCGACCAACGAGCCATTTTTGTGGTGGTGTTGCACTTCACTGATAAAGAAGTGTTTTTCCCAAAGCACCTGTTCGGCACGACGGTCAATTGTTTCAGGATCGAGAGCAACGACATCGTAGAGGGTTAGTTCCAACATTTCTGCAAGCGTGTAACCCAGCAGCTTCTGAAATGCAGGATTCGCCTCAAGAATACGTTTGGTGTCAACATCAACCAGGAAAAGCCCTTCAGAGGTTTGTTCAACCACAGCTCGGTAGCGTTCTTGACTCTCCCGCAGTGAATTCTCTACCCGCTTGCGTTGAATCAATGAACTCAGTTGCGTCGCGATTGTTGAAACAAGTTTAGTTAAACGCTTATCCTCTTCAGAGGAGGTAAACATAAAAAAAACTAAAACAGCTAGCATCTTTGGGGATGTGGCTGGCGGGAAGTGGTTGATGATAGGAACACCTAACCCTGCTTTGAATCCAATCTCTTTGGCAACCTCTGCCCGTACAAACACAGTGTCTGGTTCGTTAGAAACATCGCGCATCCACTCTGGTTGACCTGACAACCAGACACGCCCTGGTAAACCGAGGGCTGGTGGAAACGTCAATACTTCACTTGCACGTCTAAATGTTTCCAGATTGGCTTCTCTGCTAGTTAAATTGACAGATCTCCCTTGAGGCAAATCCTCGTGAGAGCTAGTGCCATACCAGGCCGTACTACAGGTAAGAGTTAGACCATTAGAATCAGGAATCCACGCTTCCCCGTAGCTCCAACCGGTAACTTCACAGATCTGCCGCAGCACAACTTCTAAGCAAGCGTGAAAGTCTGGCGACTCACTAATTGCTTGGGTGATAGTTTGCAGCAGCCGGACTTCCTCTTCTGCCTGCCGACGTTCCTCTACAAGGCGTTGCGCTACAGCAACCTGGCTCTGCAACTGCTCGTTCGCTCTGCTAAGTTCAGCGGTTCGCGCTTCGACTCTAATTTCTAGCTGCGCGTGAGCTTTTTGGAGGGCATCTTCTGCCTGCTTACGCTCCGTGACATCAGCAATGTAACTTCTAACTAGCTCACTCTCAGCAATATAGTGAACAGATTGTTCAAAAACTCGGTTATTAAGTTCAACCTCACGGACAAAAAATTTCTTTTGATGCTGAGCTATTGCAATTTCTGCAAGTAACTCCGTTGAAAGTAACCCAGCTAAGATGGGATGCTGTAGCCCGGCTGCTCGAATGTTGGGAAACTGAGTGGCTGCCGCTGGATTGAGATAGGTGATGATCCCGGCTAGATCAATCTCTAAAATCGGATTAGTAAGGAGTTCAGGAAAAGAAGCCAGTCGAACCAGTGCCGCTTCGCCAGCGTTTTCTAGCTTATTGCTTGAGCTAACAACTGCTCCAAAAGGATTACTTAAGTTGGACAGGAAACCCGATAGATCTTCAGCTTCGCAAGAGGTCAACAATTCTACTTCTGCTAGGCTAGAGCTGGCATAGTATCTTGCTCTGACATCCCCACCAAATACAACTACGTCGCCATGCCGCAAGTCGTGGGAGAAACACCGCTTACCATTGATGACTAACCCGTTCCTACTACGCTTACCTTGTAAATTTCCATCAATAATTCGAAACAGATAAGCCGCGTTGTCAGGCGTGGTTACCCGCAGTAAAATGGCATGCTGACGGGAGACCAGGTTGGAGTTAAGAACGATTGAATTTGCTGAGTCCCGACCAATTGAACAGGTTCCAGCTTCCAGCGCGATAGTGTGCTTTCCTTGGCTGTCTTCGACTACCAGGAGATGGTGAATCTGGCGATCGCTCTCTGTCACTGTCTTCGGGTATTCTGTCACTTGTTGCTCGTAGTCTTCCCAATTTGAGCTAGGAAAATGCGCCTCGCTAGCAGAAGTGGCTAAGCTCAACACTCAGCAATTTAGTGGCAGCAAAAGACAAAAGAGAAAAGGACTATCATGGGAACATTGATATTTGTTAAAAATTATCAATGTTTGTTTCCACCTCTGAACTAGCTAGATTGAAAGACACTTTGAAGCGCTCGCTTTTCTTTGATCAAGAACCGAGTCTTGAGCTAGCTGCAATTTTGCTTGTTTACTTTGTCCAAGGCATTTTGGGACTGGCTCGCCTGGCAATCAGCTTTTTTCTCAAGGATGAGCTGGGTCTTAGTCCGGCCCAGATGGCGGCGATGCTGGGTATTGCTGCCCTGCCCTGGGTAATAAAGCCTGTTTTTGGGTTTCTCTCTGATAGTTTGCCGTTATTTGGTTACCGTCGTCGTTCCTACCTGGTCCTCTCTGGACTGCTGGGCATGACTTCGTGGGTTGGGCTGGCTACGGTTGTTCATTCTGCTTGGGCGGCTACGGTGGCGATCGCCCTGAGTTCTCTCTCTATTGCTGTTGGGGACGTAATCGTTGACTCCCTGGTAGTTGAGCGGGCTCGCCAAGAATCTATGAGTCAGGCTGGTTCCCTCCAGTCTCTCTGTTGGGGCTCTACTGCTGTGGGGGGGATTATCACAGCCTACTTCAGCGGTTTGTTGCTGGAGCACTTTAGTACTCGGACTGTATTTGCCATCACAGCTTGTTTTCCGCTGATTGTCTCGGCTGTGGCTTGGCTGGTTTCAGAAACACGGGTGAGTGACTCGCCAAGCCTCACCACTGCTCGAGCCCAAATTCGGCAATTGCGTCAGGCTGTGACCCAGAAACAGATCTGGTTGCCAGTATCCTTTCTATTCCTCTGGCAATCTACCCCGACTTCAGACGCAGCCTTTTTCTTCTTTACAACAAATGACTTGGGTTTTCAACCGGAGTTTCTGGGTCGAGTCCGTTTGGTCACCAGCGTTGCAGCCCTGGTAGGTGTTTGGATTTTTCAGCGATTTCTCAAGGCAGTCCCCGTTCGCACCATCTTTCTTTGGACCACTATACTGTCAGCAGCCTTGGGTATGACAACCCTTCTGTTGGTAACCCACACCAATCGGGCCTTGGGCATTGATGACCACTGGTTCAGCTTGGGAGACAGCCTAGTTTTGACAGCTATGGGGCAGGTTGCCTACATGCCTGTTCTGGTTTTAGCGGCCCGCCTCTGCCCACCCGGAGTAGAAGCAACGTTTTTTGCCCTCTTGATGTCTATTACTAACTTGGCTGGACTGTTGTCCCATGAAACAGGGGCTTTACTCATGTACTGGCTCGGAATCAATCAGAATGACTTTTCGGCCCTATGGTTGCTGGTTACGATTACCAACCTCAGTACCCTTTTGCCATTACCGCTGGTGAGTTGGCTGCCCGATGCTAGTGATTTTAAGGTCAACTCACCGGGGCTGGAGCCTCAACCAATGCTAGAGCCTGAGCTTCCGTCCTCTCAGCGTATAGGCCAGATAGGACAGACTTTCTTGCCGGAGTTGGTTCCTCAACCCAATCTTGCAGAGCAAGCTGAGGACTAGGGAGTGTTTTAAAACTTCTTGAACGAGATGGGAATCCTAAAGCTAAGGTATTGAAAAGCTCCTATGATTCTTCCTCCTCAGCGTCGAGGTGACTTGACAAATTCCCAGTGGCAATCCCTGGCACCTCTACTCCCCC
>JBGTDT010000184.1:0-3563 GCA_041748155.1 Thermosynechococcaceae cyanobacterium
CAGGAGTTACGCAGTTGAAGTCTGAGATGACCAGCCAGCGTGCAGAGTGTATTCTACAATCCGCTGATGACGTGCGGTGTATATGCCGCTATCCGTCGTGCTTTCAGTATACGGTAGCTATGCCAAGTGCGTAAGTCCTGAGTAAGAAGGCAGTAGTAAGAAGTTCTTTTGCCCTTTGCCCTCTTACTTCTGCCTTACGAGCGTGTTGCCTGGACAGTTTATGAAACTAGCTCAGCCAAACTAAGCCTCCCAGAGTCAGGGCAATCGCCAGCAGAGCAATCCAGATAAATCGATTGTCTTTCGTATTGATTTGGCTCAGATCAATTGGTTCTGAGGTTGAAGTTGATTGAGCTGGGCGAGGAGCGCTAGAAGTGGAGCCTCCTCGACGATACTTGGAGTCGTCATCACTTACTTCACTCAGGTCTGGGATTTGAGTTAGCCACTCTGGGCGTAGATTTAGCCTGGGGGCCTCCAGAATGTAAAGGAGCTGGCGGCTCTGTTTACGAGTTTCTATAGCTGGATGATGCTTGAGCTGGCGACAAAGTGCGATCGCGTCCTGTCTTTGACCAGCAGCTTCGTAAGCTGTCACTAGCCAGATTTGAATTTCTCCTCCTAGCCGAGAATTTTGTCCAGCAAGAGAGCCGGCTCTCGCCAGGTGTTGAACTGACTCACGATACTGACCCCGCTCAAAAGCAGTTTGCCCGGCTTGATATTCAATGGCAACTTGCTGAAATTTTTCTTCTGATTCTGAACTCATACCATTTTGCTTTAGATCCGCTACACATTGGTGCTGCAAAAACTCAGAAACCAGGCTTCCCAGAGCGTCTTTCGACTGAGCGGTTCCGCTGAGGCTTCGACGCGAGCGCTCAGCCGAGCGGTCACCGAACGCGCTCAAGCGGAAGGCAGCCGACGGGAGTCAGAAGAAATTCTGAGTTCCGACTCCTCTTATAGAGAGTTATTTGTAGCAAGCATTTAGCCAATTGGTATCACGCTGCTTTTCCGATCTCTGACTCTTTCTTAAGCTCTTTCTTAGGCTAGCACCAGTAGAACTTCTGGACTGAGGTAGGGAGTTTATAGCTACAGCAGGTCCTTTGATTCTCGTGGAGAAGTAGAAAACATGAGGCTCCAGTTTTAGATGCCGAAGCCTTTGCAAATTCATCAGCCCCTTTCCATCATCTTCTTGATAGCGATACTCCTGACGGAGCCGCTACGAGATCGCTCCTATCCCAGCCATTGCTACCTTTGCTCTTAGACTCACCCGCTTACTCAAGTTAGGCTGCTGCTAGTAAAGATTGATCCCACTAATGATAAAATTTTGAGTCTAGACCTATCAGGATTCGCTAGAGCTCTCTTTCGGGGTTATAGCGTTCAGGAGTTCTTTTTTTAGTTGAATTTTAGGAGCCATTCTCATGAGAAAGCTGAGCAGTCGGCAAAAATCTATGGTCGTAGCTCCCTTACTTTCACTAGCTGTGACTGCTTTCCCCACTTTCTCGACTGCTGTTAGTATCGCACCTCAAGGCATTCAGCCTTCCATCTTAGGATCAACCTCATTCCACAAGAAGGATGGATATCATCTGGCACAGGTCTCTGACAACTGCCGTCAAGTTTCAGCCAGTGATGGTCTTCAGGTAAGGCAGCAGCCATCGCTTAGCAGCACTGTAATTGGATTTGTAGAGAACGGCAAGCAGGTTGCCATTACCAATCGTGGTGCCAGTGGCTGGGTGCCAATATACGCTCCTCTCAACGGTTTCGTGTCTGCGGCTTATCTCAAATCCTGTGCTTCTACCTCTACACCTTCACCTACCCCTGCACCTTCGCCTACTCCCACACCCACACCTACTCCCACGCCTTCGCCTACCTCTACCTCTACACCTTCGTCAGACCTCTGCCGTCGAGTTTTAGCTAGTGGCGGTCTTCAGGTGCGGCAACAGCCGTCAATTGGCAGCACTGTTGTTGGAGTTGTAGCCGATGGACAGAATGTCACGATTAAAAATCCTGGTGCTAGTGGCTGGGTGCCAATTTCAGGTCCTCTACAAGGCTATGTCTCTGCGGCTTACCTCAGGTATTGTCCTTCTAAATAAGGGATTGTCTGCAACCCTTTAAAGCGGCTTGTAGGGGTTAGTCATCCAATACCTGGTCTGGATGCCAGAGGTATTTTTTCAAGTCAATCTGCTCTGACTGATTGAATACAACTCCCTCGCGTTCCAGCCACTCTCGCTGTAGCTCGTCCGTGCCGTTGCGAAAAGGGGACTGGGAAACTTTTCCTTGGGCATTAATCACCCGATACCACGGTACATCAGAGTTAGGTGCCAGCCGAAACAGGGCATACCCTACCTGCCGTGCCCGGCCAAACAGGCCAACTAACTCCGCAACTTGCCCATAGGTGGCAACTTTTCCATAGGGAATTTGCTGCACCACTTGATAGATTTGCTCGTAAAGGGTCAGGTGAGAATTAGTTAATGAATTTACTCTTGTCATTTACATAAAGCCGTGTTCTGCTAAAAACTCAGGCGTAATTGCTTGGGAGGTTAAGTCCCTTCCAAGAAGTGAGCTTGAGTCATTAGGGGCTTCAACCGCAACAGCGTGGCTCAAATGACCGTTGTGACTTGAACGGAGAAACTTCTCGACATACTTGCCAAGCAGATCCGCTTCTAAATTGACCAAGCTACCCGGTTGTAGGTAACGCAAGTTTGTTGCAGCGAAACTATGGGGAATCACAGCCACTTTGAATCGGGTGGCTTCAGGATTACAGTCGGCCACAGTCAGGCTAACGCCGTTAACTGCGATACTCCCTTTGGGGATGATGTAACGAGCGATCGCTGCTGGAGCCGTGACACTTATTTCCCATGAATCGGCTGTTTGAACCAAGGTCTGTAAACAGCCGACCCCATCGACATGACCCATCACAAAGTGCCCGCCTAACTTACTGCCGACCTGGAGAGAAGCTTCGAGGTTAATGAACGCTTCAGCCGTCACTTGATGTCCTAAAGTTGTTCGCTGTAAGGTCTCTGGTGAAACCGCAACGACAAATCCCGCAGATAGAATCTCCTCCACAGTCAGGCAGACTCCATCCACTGCAACACTGTCTCCAATCATCAAGTCCGGCAAAATTAAATCGGACTGACAATCAACTTGCAGCCGGTTCGGTGCTACAATTCTGAGTCTACCTAAGGCTTGAATCAATCCCGTAAACATTGCTTAACAGTTCTAGGTGGTTGACTAGATACCTTCCAGTGTAAGTAAATCTTGCATTGTCAAACCCAGGCATGATGGCTACGATGGGGACAGAAGAACAGTCTACAACTAGCTACGGACTCACTTCATCCTAACCCGTTTTAGTATATTGTTTTAATCAGCCTGAGTAGCACGTCTATGAAGAGATATCAAACTAGTGGGTTTTCTCGAGCTAAAAGTACGTGTGTATCTTAGTTTGCTCACCTTCGCGTAAAGTATTCTAGGGATCAAGCTGATGATTGAAATGAAAGTTGCTGGGATTGCATTAGACGCGGCAACTCGCATTCCCATTGTGCTTCTAAGAGATGCTACAGAACGCAGGGCTCTGC
>JBGTDT010000185.1:0-59103 GCA_041748155.1 Thermosynechococcaceae cyanobacterium
CACTTAAAGTTTTGCTTGCCATTGTGGATTTTGCCGTTCTTAACCACCTGCCGCGAGCAACAGTTGGTACAAGTGATGAGGTTTTCTAGCATAGTTAACAGTAAAGCTTTGACCTCTATCCTTACCTATTCTGGACTACCCGATGATCTACGGTTGGTCAAAGACCACTGATGGTTTAGCAATTTCCGCTTAACAAGAACGCAAGCGGGTTAGGAGTAAAACCATTTCATCGATCGCTTGACGGACTTCAGCCCCAGACTGATCGGACTGGTTCACCAAAATGCTGAAAACCAGCGGCGGAAAGTTGGGACTGTCGAGATAGCCTGATAGTGCTGAAACACCGCTCATGCTGCCGGTTTTAGCCTGAAGGACGCCTTGGGCTGGGGTATTCTGAAAGCGATTTTTTAGAGTGCCGCTGACGCCCGCAATGGGTAGAGAGGCCCGGTAGACTTTTGCTTGAGGTGTCTGCGTTATGGCTATAAGGGTCTGAACTAGCGTGGCTGGACTGATTAAGTTGTGACGAGATAGCCCTGATCCGTCAGCCAGGACGTAGCTCTGGGGATCAACTCCCAGCTCGGTTAAGATTGTTTTGACAACCTCTAGTCCTGCTTCTGCCGATGAATTTGTCCTTGTGTTCGATTGAGTTACACCTAGGGTTCTTAACAGCGACTCAGCGTAGAGGTTGTTGCTCGCCTGATTTGTCTCGATCAGGAGCTGCGATAGAGAAGCTGACTCAACGGCTGCAACTTCCGGCTCATTTTGAGGTCTAGGGTCTGAAGTGATAGAGGTTCGAGCAACCCTGATTTGGTTTGCCCGCAAGGCTTGACGAAAGTGCCGGGCAAATTGCTCAACCGGATCGAGGACGGCTAAGCTGATAGATTCCGGTTCGGAACCAACCCGTATTTGACCTGAAACTCGGAGGATAGGTTTACTTAGGTCACGGCTCACCGTGACTGACTCAGGGTCTTGAGGTCCAACAGTGACGGAATGATTCTCAATATCCCACTGAAGCGCCTCAGCCGGGTCAGCCCAGGTAAGTCGTAAGGGTTGGCCTAAAACTTGAGGAAATAGCTTCAATTCCACAGCATTTTGATTCAAGATCAAGCTGTTGGCAGGGGCACCGTAATCTGCCTGGATATCTTCCCACTCCCAGCTTGGGTTAATGGCAGTCCCTTGAAAGTAGCTGTGATCAACGATCAGGTGATCTACTTGGCGAATGCTCTGACGACTTAACTGTTGGGCCAAGCTATCAAGCTGTAGGTCAGCCAGGCTTGGGTCTCCTCGCCCTAGGAGGCGTAAAGCCATCAAGTTGGAAGGAGAATTTACTCGATACACCGAGGTGCGATACCGGAATTGTGGCCCTAACTGCTGCAGGGCAGCGGCAGTGGTCAGCAGCTTTGCGTTAGAGGCGGGAATGAAATAGCGTTGTGAGTCGCGGGCGTAGAGAGTTTGGGGAGTGGCAGATAAGATTTGAACTAAGATTCCCCAACGGGAGCGCTGAAACTGAGGGCGGTTGGCGATCGCATCAAGGGTTTCTCCCAACTGCGCCGGACAGATCAGCTTAGGAGATTCAGGTCCTAACTGAGGCAGCTTCTGCACGACGACAGCTCGACTTGAACTAGCGGCTGGCAGTACCGTCTTTGCCTGAGCTATTTCCTGCCCCACCCCAACCTGGGTGCTTAAAAAAACGAGGAGAAAACTGATTGGCCTACCCAAAGCTGTCATTCGTTTGAGACGCATAGATAAAGGGTTTCAGAACTAGGTTGGCTTGCACTCGTTATTTCTGGTACAAGTCAGCTATTTTGTAAATCTGTTCGCGCAAGTGTTGAGTGTATTTAGCCTTACAATTTTGGGAAATATACTGACAAATCCACTGGTTACACTGGGAGGAGTCAAGCTAACGGGATGAGTAACTTTTTGTCGGTATTGCAGTGGTCCTTTCTACACTGGCTTTTATTGTTAGTGGTTTTGCCGCTTACCAGATGTTTGGCCTGCGGCAAGCGATCAAGTCCTTGAATTCTCAAGCGAGTAATCCAGCAGTCGCACCTACTCCCGCTCCCGCCACTGACAGCAGTCCCGCTCAGGATACAGTTATAGTACCTAGTCCGGCTCAGACTAGTCTAGGTAACTCAGCAACTCAGCCTGGTCAGTTTGTCCAGAACGCCTATGGGACTAAAGCACGGGTTGAGCTGCTTTCCGTCAAGTGGATTCAAGATCCAGAAGTGGGAACCCGTGACGTGGTAAATGTGCAAATGCGTATCCGCCGAGTTGCCGAGGATGTCAGCGGGAGTAACCTAACCAACCTGGGCGAGGTGTCAGCCCCTAACCCCGATACTAGCCAAACCTACGAACCCGTAGACTTCCTCAAACGATCATCGGGAGTTGTTAGTTTATTCAGTATGCGTTGGGGGGGCCTCCGCTGACGCCTATGTTTGGCTCAGAGTTCCAGAAGGGGTCAACACTTTAGACATCTTCATTACAGAGACAGGGGCATTTAAGAGTGTGCCAATTTCTTAGAGCCGTTTCACTACTACTGCTGGTTGGGAGTAATGGATTTCAGTCTACTAACTCAAATGCCTTAGGACTAGAAACCAACACCACCTCTGCTATGCTAACCACTCAGCCACCACTGGTAGAACAGGTCACCCTGGCTCTATCAGTGCCGTCAGCGGCCACTCAACCACAACGGGTAGCCTTGTCAACTACTGCTGCCACGGCAGAACGAGTAGCACTTGCCGGGGGAAGAGTTTCTTTTGTGTCACCTCCGGGTTTTACTACCCTCACGCCTGCGGAAATTGCTGTCAAGTTTCCAGGAAGCGATCCACCACAGCACGTCTACGGGAATGACAGCCGGAGTGTCTCAGTTGCCTTCACGTTTCCTGCGGCACAGCTTGCACCTGAGCAGTTACCCGATTTTAAAAAATTCATGCAAGTCTTTTTAGAGCAAGGGGTTCCTGGTCTAAAGTGGATTACACGGGACTTTGTCGTCATCGACAGTGTTCGCTGGGTTCGGCTTGAGTTTATCAGCCAGGCTATAGATACTAAAGTCTACAACGATGTGTATATCACCTCGTTTGAGGGCAGATTGCTAGGCTTCAACCTCAACTCCACCGTCGAGAAATATGCTGGGGTGAAAGCTGAACTCCTGAAATGCCGTGATTCGATTTTAATTAGGCCATAACTTCTTCACTGTACTCTGCTTAGAAGGAGCATTAGCTAAAGTTTTGTGCCGCACTCAGGACAGAAACGGTTGCTTGCTACATTTTTAGTTCCGCAACTACTGCAGTAGACAAGCTCGATCGCTTTTTCTAATTTCAGTAGTTCTGGTAGACCAAGCATCTGGGCATTACTCTTGCCCGGTGCGATCATCGGGTAGCAGTTTTCATTTTTGGTCACGTGGGCGTCTACTAGTACGGGGCCGTCGTGAGCCAGCATTTCAGCAACTGCATCTGCCAGTTCTGCCCGCTCGGTAATCAGCATTCCTTTGATGCCAAACGCCTTGGCAAGCTGAACAAAGTCGGGCATTCCTGTCGCCATACTGGAGTGAGAGTAGTGCTCATTGAAGAAGGCTTGCTGCCACTGGCGCACCATGCCCTGCCAGAAATTATTGATAATTACCGTCTTAACGTTAATGCCATACTGGGCTAGGGTTGCCAGCTCTTGTAAGTTCATCTGAAAACTGGCATCCCCACTGATACAAATAACGTCTTGGTCGGGGAGAGCAACCTTAGCCCCCATCGCCGCTGGCAAACCATAGCCCATTGTCCCTAGGCCAGCGCTAGAAATCCACCGCCGGGGACCGTTTCTGAGAAACTGCGCCGACCACATCTGGTGTTGACCGACATCCGTGGTGTAGTAGGCATCTGTGGCCTGGTTTCGCAGCTCGACAATCACTTCCTGAGGTGACAGGCAGCCGACAGGCTGGGGAACCACCAGAGGGTAGTCTTGCCGCCAGCGATTGATGCGCTCCTGCCAGACCTGAGTTTGACCAGACTGAGCACTTTCTCCGGCGAGGCGGAGCAGTGCAATCAATACGTGCCGCACGTTACCTACAATTGGCACTTCAGGGGTACGGTTTTTGCCCACCTCCGCTGGATCGATGTCAATATGAATGACTTTGGCGCGAGCGGCAAACTCGTCCAGCTTGCCAGTAACACGATCATCAAAGCGGGCTCCCACGGCAATCAACAGGTCACACTCGCTCACAGCAAAGTTGGCGTAGGCCGTTCCGTGCATCCCTAACATGCCTAGAGCTAGGGGGTGAGTCTCTTCAAAGATACCTTTGCCCATCAGGGTGGTCGTGACCGGAATCTGGAACCGTTCAGCCAGTTCCCGCAGTTCAGCATAGGCGTTAGAGGCGATCGCGCCACCTCCAACGTACAACAATGGCCGTTCCGCCTGCCGGATGAGTTTCAGGGCTTGGGCAATTTGGCGGGGATTGCCTTTGATCGTCGGTCGGTATCCCTGCCGCTTAACAGACCCCGGTGCTACGGGCTCGTAGTTGAATTCTTCTGTGGCCACGTCCTTAGGCACATCGATCAAGACTGGACCCGGTCGGCCAGTCCCAGCAATGAAAAAAGCCTCATTTACAATCCGAGCCATGTCTCTGGGATCGCGCACCACATAGGAGTGTTTGACAATCGGCAGCGTAATACCAAAAATGTCTGTTTCTTGAAAGGCATCACTGCCCAGGGCGGCGCGCGGAACCTGGCCTGTAACCACGACCATCGGGATAGAGTCCATGTAGGCCGTGGCAATCCCCGTGACCAAGTTGGTCGCGCCTGGACCGGAGGTAGCGAAACATACTCCCACTTTGCCGGTAGCACGGGCATAGCCATCGGCAGCGTGGGCAGCCGCTTGCTCGTGCCGAACTAGAAAGTGCCGGATGCCTCCAGTTAGTTCAGCCTGGTAGAGCGCATCATAGATCGGTAGAATCGCCCCACCGGGATAGCCGAAGATGTGGTTAACACCTTGACGCTTCAAGCTATCAATTAGAGCAAAAGCACCAGTTACAGGCACGGGAACCTCCCGAAATTGCTTGTGATCGCCAAAGGAAATACCTAGATTAAGTATCTAGTGTAAAACTCGATACCAATCTCTGTCGAGCAATCAATTGTTAAAATGATGACATTTTGGCGTTCCAAATTATCCTCTGTAGGAGCGATCGCAGGAGCATCAAGGCTTAGATAGGATTGCTGAGTGACTACGAAACTCAATCGAATGGAGATTGACGAAACAACTGCGGCACGGTTTGCTCACCTAGCACTTAATTGCATCGAGCGTGAGTACCCGCACAGTAACCTGTACTGGTTCAATAGCCATGAGGATGTTAAGCCACCGCGCCAACTGACTCCTGCTTTCTATGGCTGCTTGGACTGGCACTCAGCCGTACATGGTCACTGGCTACTTGCCCGTCTAGCTCGTTACTTCCCTGATGCCACCTTTACGTCAGCAGCAAAGGAGGCACTGGCGCGAAGTCTAACGTCTGAGAAAATCCAGGGAGAGGTTGCCTATTTGCAACACCGCCCCTACTTTGAATGTCCCTACGGCTTAGTATGGCTTTTGCAACTAGCTGCGGAACTACACGAATGGAGTCATCCCCAGGCAAAAAGCTGGTTGTCTGTATTGAAACCCCTAGAGAAGTTGGTTGGGGATCACTTACACTGCTGGCTTCAGGAACTCGAACTGCCAAACCGGACAGGAATGCACAGCCAAACCGCTTTTGCCATTGCTCTAGCACTAGATTGGGCCCACACAACTGGGAATGCCAACTTTGCTAGCTTGGTGAAAAACAAGGCACGAAAATTTTATTTGCATGACCTGGACTACCCGCTGCACTTCGAGCCCCTGGGCTACGATTTTCTCTCCCCCTGTCTTGCGGAAGCAGACCTGATGCGACGAATACTTTCACCCACAGACTTCAGCAACTGGCTGACTGATCTTCTTCCCCGGTTGTCCGTCGAGGATGCAGCGAATTGGTTAGAACCCGTAAAGGTAGCCGACCCTAAAAACTATCTCCGATCTCACTTCTACGGTCTTAATCTCAGTCGCGCTTGGATGCTTGAGGGCATAGCCTCCGGGCTGCCTGCTGGCGATCGCCGGATAGCCACGCTTCGCTCTACTGCTGTTCTCCACCGCCGCAGCGGCCTAGCAGGTGTGGGAAGTCAACACTACGCAGGGAGTCACTGGCTAGGGACTTTTGCCGTTTACCTCGTCACGGCCCGTGGTCTGCGTCAGCAAACTGTTTAAGATAGCTGTAGGGGAATATCGCCCGTTCAATCAGATTCAGGCTGTGATTTCAAGATCGGGCGGGTGGTTTGCCAGGACAAAAGTGATCGCCTAGGATCTCTGTCAAACTGTAGGGACACGTCCGGGGAAAAGTGCGATCAGGAAGGTCTGTTTCCCCAGCAGCCAAGGCTACACCTTTACGATATGCTTTCTGGAGTGCTTCCTCTAGATAGGGTTTTAGGCTAGGATTTTCTTCAAGCAGTTCAGAAATATCTAGGCGCTGAACCCGAATCGTCGCCAACCAACTCCGGCTGCGGCGTTGTGACTGGTATTCCCACCTCAGCAAATGTCCAAGCAGAACGCTTAAGTGATTTCGCAGTTCCTGGCGTTGCTGTTTGCCCAAAGCCTCAATCTCCTCAATCAGATTTGGTAGATCGAGCTGACCCCACTGGTGGTTGCGGAGTAAGGCAGCTTGCTCCTGAGTCCAGACGTAGAAATCTGTTTCGTAGAGGTCTGGGTTGGGCATTGCCGTCTCTGGGTTAACTTTTGGTGCAGGCATTGAAATTTTTCGACCTTAGTCTACCTATTGTAAAGTCAGCTCTAGGGAGTACCGCTTCAAATTACATCTTGCAAGACCCGGCGGGTGGTTTGCCAGGTCCAAACCCCAGCAATGGCAACAAGCAGACTCATACTGATTAAAACCGTGCGTAAGCCGACCAAGTCAGCCAGAATTCCGGCGATCGCCAGCGGCAGGCTCGTGGCAATATTCAGCATGTTGTTTTGAAAGCCAAACACCTTTCCCCGCATGGTTGCT
This sequence comes from Thermosynechococcaceae cyanobacterium, assembly GCA_041748155.1. GTDB lineage: Bacteria > Cyanobacteriota > Cyanobacteriia > Thermosynechococcales > Thermosynechococcaceae > JBGTDT01. The sequence goes on from JBGTDT010000185.1 coordinate 7,043, forward strand.
GGTGTGCGAACTTGAATTAGGGTTTGCATCGGGACGCCCACCAGAGAAGCACCAATGCCCAGCAAAACGCTGAGTCCCAAGTCCAGCGCCAAATTTTGGATAAAGGCAAATCCACCCAGGACAAAGGCCATGCTTAAAAACCCAATCAGCGGTAGGGGCTGATGTTCAAAATGCTCCCCCCAGTGGCCCAGAAACGCGGCACCGATAATCAAGCCAACTCCGGCGGCGGCATTGAAAAAGCCAAACTGACTCGGCTTCAGCCCCAGATCTTCGGCCAGGGCGATCGCCAGGACGGTGAGGGCGGCAAACGCAGAATAGAGCACCGCTAACTGGATCATGGCATTACTGACTAGCCGATTTTTCATCAAGTAGTGAAATCCTTGCTTCAAATCTCTCCAGGGATGGACACCCACATCTTGAGCAATCCGCTTCTCCTTGAGGGGAATGACACTCAATAGTGCCGCCGCCACTAGGTACAATCCCCCCACTAGCCATTCCCGCCCATAGCGACTGCTCCAGGCTTCTGCCCAGCTCAGTAGGGGGTCTCCGATCGCAAAGCCAACCACTAGCGCCCCCATCATTGTCGTCGTAAACAGGGCATTGGCAGACATCAAGTTCTTCCGCCTGACCAGTAAGGGAATCGCGGCTTGCTCAGCTGGAGCAAACACTTGGGTCAGCGTCGAAACAATAAAGGTGATAACCAGAAGTATTGAAAAGTCTCTAGGCAGTAGGGGAATGGCAAGAATCAGTAGTCCTCGGAGTAGGTTACAGACGACTAAAATTTGCTTCTTGGACCAGCGATCCACAAGGATTCCTGCGGCTGAGCCAAACAAGATTGCTGGCAGGGTCAAAACAATTACAATTGCCGAGCGCATCGAGTTGGCAAGGGCTGGAATCGGGCGATAATTGACCAACAGCGCGATCAGGAGAACAAAGAAAACTTTATCGGCAACTTGCGAAACGACTTGCCCACTCCAAAGACTGAGAAAGCGTTGATTTTGAAGCAGTGCTAGAAACCCGTTACGGGAGGGCTGAGGATTGGCTGGAAGCATAGAAACTTTCTTGCATCAAGTGATTTTACCTGTTAGAAGAAGTAGCCTGTTAATAGAAACCCCAATGACTCCTAAAGTTACAACCTAGAGGCAAGACTGTCCTATTTGACCCTAAGTTGCAGAAATAGCATACCCGAACCAGGATAGACTGCATCTTGCTTTCTGACTAAAGGCTGAATGGATTCAACTTTGGGTCTGGAGGACGTAACCAAGCCAACTGTTGAGTCTGCTGCGTGCAGCTAGAGAAAGGGTGATGACAAGAAATTAGCTCAGCCCGACCCCAATTCGCGCTTAAGCAGCTCAATCGACTGGCTGTCAATATAACTTTCACAGCAAATGATCTGAGGCAGCCGGATTAGATCTTCTCTGGTAGCTAAAACGGTAGCCTTTACCGTTGAAAAACTGGCCTGATCGCTAATAATCGTTTGGGAATTACGGACCAAGGATCTTAGCTTATGGGTATCTTGGAGCTGGGCAGTCAAGATCAGCAGTTCTTCACCGCGTAAGCTGTGAATTAGGATCTTGGCAACATCTAGAGTGCCGGAACTCAAACTGACCAATCCAAGGTTACTGTCTTTCGGTAGTGTCTTAATAATTTGTAGTTCTCGCGTGTAATTATAGATGTCTAAGGGAATCACCCGGACTGACTGGGGAGTCGCGTTGGCATTGCTTCGCTGAGAGAGAACTGTCTCCACCTGACTGGTAAAATAGCGGCTGGTTACGACCGTCCCGGAGCGACCCTGGGCCAATACCACATCCAGTTCTTCTAGAGGAACTAATTGTACCGGGATCAAGAGGGCCTGTTGCAGCTCCTGAACCATTAGCTCCCCAGCTCCCAAGTCATGTCTGGGCACGGTGACTAGAACTTCAGTTCCTGCCTTAAGTCGCCGGTCAATTTCCAGGGTAAAAAGATCCCGGACCTGGTTGAGCGAGTACCCCAGGTTCATGAGATCATCCAGGCTTTGCTGAATGATCTTAAAGGCCGATGTCGGGGGCGGCGTAGTATTAGCAGGGTTAGTCTGAGCACCACTTTCTTGGGCTAAGTCGCGGACATAGATGCCTGAGCCCACCTGGGCCGCGACTAAACCCACTGCTTCCAAGCGATCGTAGACCTTGCTAATTGTATTGCGATGTAAACCAATCTGCATTGCCAATTGCCGAGTACTGGGTAAACGCTGACCCGGCTGAAGCTGCCGCGAGGCGATCGCAAACCAGATTTGATTAAATAGCTGCGTTGAGGCTGGGATTTCGCTGTCTGGCTGGATATGAAATTGAACCACTGGAGCGCCCTCTGGAAGAAATCAGGCTACAGCAATTTTCAGGGACAGTGCATCACAACTCAGCCCTGCAAGTCTATTGAAACAGGTAGAAAGCTTGAGACGATGGAGTTGACGCAAGGGAAAATCGCCGTAAGTAAGGCCATGCCACCTATCATCATATGGAAGAATAGACCTTAGCAAAACAATCGCTTCCCAGAGTTATTGAGTTTTGAATTCTAAGTTCTAAGTTTTGAGTTTCAACTCAAAACTTAGAACTTAGAATTCAAAACTTTTTCATCAAAGCCATGTCACTAGAACTCCAAACAGCTTCTATCCAGCTTGCCAGCGGCGATATCCAAGTGAAAGCTTATCTAGCCCAGCCAGTCAAGCAGGGGTCTTTTCCGGCGGTGATCGTGTTTCAAGAAATCTTTGGCGTCAATGCCCATATCCGCAAGGTGACCGAACGAGTGGCCCAAGCGGGCTACGTGGCGATCGCTCCCCATCTCTATCAACGGCTCGCGCCTGACTTTGAGACAGGTTACACGCCAGCCGATGTTGAACTGGGCCGAAAATACAAGGAACAGACCGTTGCGGCTGAACTATTGCAGGATACAGCAGCCGCGATCGCTTACCTGCAGAGTTTACCCACTGTCAAGGCAGATGCCATTGGCGCGATCGGCTTCTGTTTTGGGGGGCATGTTGCCTATCTGGCTGCCACCCTACCTCAGATTAAAGCCACTGCGTCGTTTTACGGGGCCGGAATCGCCACCTGGACACCGGGGGGAGGCCCTCCCACGCTGAGCCGCACGGCCCAAATCGCCGGGAGGCTCTATGCTTTTTTTGGCACTGAAGATGCCAGCATTCCTGCCGACCAGGTAGAGCAGATTGAAACGGAGCTGCAGAAACACCAGACCCGTCACCAGATCTTTCGCTACCCGGCGGCCCACGGTTTCTTTTGCGATCGCCGCCCTAGTTATAACCCTGCTGCCGCTGCTGATGCCTGGAAACACGTCCAAGAACTTTTTCAAGCAACGCTGCTAGTCAGCCCTGGCTAAAGCCTCTTGATCGCTTCGACTGCACAAACTGTTTTCCACAGTCCTTACAGCGATAGCACTGCTTTCCGCGCCGATACCCATTTTTGGATAACTGCTGCGATTGACAAGGGCATTTGTTACATCAACGAAGTAGGCATGGACTGGGTGCGGCGTAACTTTGAGAGCTTCCCAGAGGTTGTCAAACCTAATCTTTCAAAGTAGAGATGTTTGAATTTAGGGATCTGCTTAGCCTTGGTTGAACTCAAGGCTGGCATCAAAGTCAGTAAGATGGATCTAGCCCCAGCGTTGCAGTATGAGTGTTTCTGACTCTGAGTCTCTAGAACTAACTCCTAGGTTGATCAAGCACCCCGTTCGTTATCCTGACCACCGGGGGGTGGACCGGGAAGCTCTGACGCCGATGATGCGTCACTACGTGGAAGTCAAGGACGAAAACCCGCACACCCTCTTGCTCTACCGGGTGGGAGACTTCTATGAAACATTTTTTCAGGACGCCTGTACGATCGCGCGGGAGCTAGAACTAGTCTTAACCAGCAAAGATGGCGGTAAAGAGGTTGGCCGGGTGCCTCTGGCAGGCATTCCCCATCATGCCCTGGACCGGTACTGCCGAATTTTAGTCGATAAGGGCTACGCGATCGCCGTGTGCGACCAGGTGGAAGATCCAGCCCTGGCGCAGGGACTGGTCCGGCGGGAGGTCACCCGCGTTCTGACGCCGGGAACGGTGCTGGATGAAGGCATGCTTCCGGCCCGGCGCAACAACTTTTTAGCCGCCGTTGTTTTGGCTGGTAATCACTGGGGGTTGGCCTACGCCGATGTCTCGACGGGTGAATTCCTCACCACCCAAGCCAGCGAACTAGAGCAACTGACCCAGGAGTTGATGCGCCTCCAGCCCTCGGAGGTGCTGATTCCGACAGATGCCCCTGACCCCAGACAGTTCCTCCGGCCCGGCCAGAAAACCACTGCCCTACCGGAATGCCTACCGGATCAGTTCTGCTATACGCTGCGATCGCAAACGCTCTTCACTCAGGTTACGGCCCGACAGCGACTGCTTCAGACCTTTCAGGTGCGATCGCTAGAAGGTTTAGGTTGTGAACACTTGCCTTTGGCTGTACGGGCTGCCGGGGGGCTGTTAGAGTACCTGGAAGACACCCAAAAAGGCACACAGATTCCGCTCCAACCGCTGTGCACCTATACCCTCAGTCAGTACCTGGTGCTAGATTACCAGACGCGCCGGAATTTAGAAATTACCCAGACAGTTCGGGAGGGAACTTTCTACGGCTCATTACTTTGGGCCTTAGACCAGACGCGGACGGCGATGGGCGGACGGGCGTTGCGGCGCTGGCTGCTACAACCACTGCTAGACCTAGGCCAGATTCAATCCCGCCAGGATACCCTCCAAGAACTGGTTGAGCAGAGTTTCTTGCGCAAAGACCTCCAGGGCTTGCTGCACCACATTTATGACCTGGAACGGCTGGCTGGCCGCGCTGGCTCTGGAACAGCTAACGCCCGCGACCTCCTGGGTTTGGCTGATTCCTTAAGTAAACTGCCAGAGCTAGCCCGTCTGGTTGCCAAGGCCGACTCAACCTACCTGAAAGCGTTGCAAGCAGTACCCCAGGAGCTAGAGCAACTGGCAGCCCGGTTGCAGACCTACCTGGTGGAGTCTCCCCCCCTTTCTCTGAGTGAAGGAAATTTGATTCGGTCCCAGGTTGATTCCGACCTAGACAGCCATCGCCATCAGGTCGAAGCGGATCAACAGTGGATCGCCAGTTTAGAAGTGACGGAGCGGACTCGGACTGGCATTCCAAACCTGAAGGTAGGTTTTAACAAAACCTTTGGCTACTACATCAGTATTTCCAGGGCAAAATCAGAGCAAGCCCCCACCGACTACATTCGCAAGCAAACCTTAACGAATGAAGAACGCTACATCACCCCCGATCTGAAAGAGCGAGAAGTACGACTGCTGACAGCTCAGGCCGATCTGAACCGGATGGAGTATGAGATTTTTGTCGGCTTACGGGCAGAGGTGGCCGAGCAGGCAGAACAGATCCGGCGAGTTGCAGCAGCGGTTGCAGCGGTAGATGTACTGTGCAGTCTGGCAGAGGTGGCGGTAACCCAGGGCTATTGTCGCCCCCAGATTACCCAGGACCAGCAAATCAGGGTTGACGCGGGTCGTCATCCTGTGGTGGAGCAATTGCTACCTGCGGGCTTCTTTGTGCCCAACTCAACCTATCTAGGCAGTACCGAGCAGGAGTCTAGCCAGCCTGACCTGATTGTGCTGACTGGACCCAATGCCAGTGGCAAAAGTTGCTATCTGCGCCAGGTAGGACTGATTCAACTGATGGCCCAGACAGGCAGTTTTGTTCCGGCTCAGGCGGCCAGCTTGGGGGTGTGCGATCGCATTTTCACCCGGGTCGGGGCAGTTGATGACCTGGCTACAGGGCAATCCACCTTTATGGTGGAGATGAACGAGACGGCCAACATCTTGAACCATGCTAGCGATCGCTCCCTCGTGCTCCTAGATGAAATTGGCCGGGGAACGGCGACCTTTGACGGCCTCTCCATTGCCTGGGCGGTCGCCGAGCATCTTGCCAGCGAAGTTAAAGCTCGGACGATCTTTGCTACCCACTACCATGAGTTAAATGAGCTGGCCGCACTCCTGGCGAATGTTGCCAACTACCAGGTCACCGTCAAGGAGTTACCGGAAGAAATTATCTTCTTGCACCAAGTCCAACCCGGCGGAGCTGACCGTTCTTACGGCATTGAAGCAGGGCGACTGGCGGGTCTGCCGAGATCGGTGATCCAGCGGGCCCGCCAAGTCATGCACCAGATCGAAAAGCACAGCAAGATCGCAGTGGGCTTGCGTAAAAGTAGTGTCCAACAACATTTATCTCCAAAGCCGACCCAAGACCCTCAGCAGTTTGAACTTCCCTTTTAAAGTCCGTCGGGCAAAATCATGGTTCAGATCACTCCAATTTCTGAAAACCTCAGCCTAGATAACCTCAAAACAGATTTTGGCCTCAAGCAGACTACTGATGAGCAATTCTTTAGAGAGTGGGTTGATAACCTGCCGGAACTAGCCGAGCTAGAAACCCAACTGCTCGATCGGGTCAAAAGCAACTATCAAGGATTGACCGAGCGATAGCGCAAGCGCGACGAAGTCGTTCACAAATTTCAGAAAATCTCGTCAAAATGGCAGTGGTTTCTCCCTTGCTCGACCTTGCTAGTTCTTATAACCCCAACTTTGAGGTTAGAGACGAGGCCACGATCGAGATTTCTGCTCAAGATCAGGATGTGGTCTATCGAGGCAAGATTGATGTGTTAGTTCTTCAGGAGCAGTTTTGGGTCATCGTCATTGAATCTAAAAACAGTGGATTTTCCCTCAATAAAGCAATGCCCCAAGCTTTAGCCTATATGCTCGCTAGCCCCAATACGGACAGACCTACGTTTGGATTGATCACCAACGGCAGTGACTTCCGTTTTCTTAAGCTCACCCATCAAGCTCCTCCGCTATATGCATTGTCTCAGATCTTCTCAATCCTTGATCCCGGCAACGATTTATATTCAGTCCTGCGTATCCTCAAACAAATTGGCCGATTGATTCAGTAGGTCGAGGGGCATTCAAGATGTTACTGCTAGAGAGAATATGTTTTGGATTACAGCTCTGCAAAACCAGATCGTCAGGTTGTCAGAGAGTGAGGGGTAACTTGGAATCTATGCCAAGGCAGCCCTAACCCACTGCTTCACGGTAGAGACAACTTGGTCGATGGGGAGGTCTTCGGATCTGCTTGTGGCCCGTTGCACGACTTCAACCTTGCCAGCCTGGAGTGATCGCCCGGTGACAATCCGGTAGGGAATGCCAATTAAGTCAGCGTCTTTGAACTTGACTCCGGCCCGCTCTTGGCGATCATCGAGTAAGGTTTCAATTCCAGCCTGATTCAGGTCGGTATAAAGTCGCTCAGCGGCCCGGACTTGCTCAGCATCTGTGACATTGGGAATGACGACAATCGCCTGGTAGGGTGCGATCGCCACCGGCCAGATTATCCCATTCTGGTCGTAAGACTGCTCCACCGCCGCCTGGGCCAGGCGAGAAATTCCGACGCCGTAGCAGCCCATCGCCAGGGGAACAGACTCCCCCGGTTCACTGGTATAGGTAGCGTTCATTGCTTGGGAGTACTTGGTTCCCAACTGGAAAATATGGCCGATCTCGATACCTCTGGCACTCTGGAGAATTTGGCTGTCGTCGTGAACCGCGCGATCGCCGGGTTGGGCCTTACGCACGTCAACCACCTGCTCTGGTAGGGCAAAGTTACTCCAATTAGCGCCGACAACATGGTGGCCGGGTTCGTTGGCTCCCGTAACGAAATTTTGCAGATCAACAGCAGTCTGATCGAGCAATCGCAGAAACACTAGAGACAAGTTCTTTGAGGGTTTGATGTACTCATCTCCCAGATTAGGAGCAATGTAACCCAAGGGTAAGGGCTTCGTAGCCCATAGCTGTTGGGCTTCAGCGTCTGGCACTTCTAGGGTCAAAATCGTTTTACTCCCGTACTGGGCCGCTTGCTTTACCAGCTCGTTCTGTAGCTTTACCTCATTCACATCCTGGTCCCCCCGGATGCTGATTAGGACCAACACCATCACCCCACTGTCATACATGGCCTGGTATAGGACATTTTTCACCACCTGGGTAGGAGAGCACTGGAGAAGTTGGCAGAGTTTCTCGATCGTGTTACTTCCCGGCGTGTGTCGTTTTTCGAAGCTGGTAAAAGGGGAAGGTTCAGCCGCTGGCGGCAAGGATACAGCTTTCTCAACGTTGGCGGCATAGAGACCATCTTGGGTGTAGAGCACCTCGTCTTCTCCGGCATCTGCCAGCACCATAAATTCTTGAGAACCCGATCCGCCAATTGCCCCAGAGTCTGCGTCTACGGCTCGAAAGGCCAAGCCGCATCGTCGTAAGATGTTGCTGTAGGCTTGGTGCATACGGGCGTAGGTTTGCTGCAAGCTTTCTGTATCGGCATGAAAGGAGTAACCATCCTTCATGATGAATTCTCTTCCCCGCAGCAGGCCAAACCGGGGCCGGATCTCATCCCGGAATTTGGTTTGAATTTGATAGAGGTGCAGGGGCAATTGCCGATAGGAGCGGATCATCTCGCGGGCGATCGCCGTGATCACTTCTTCATGGGTTGGCCCCAGTCCTAACTCCCGCTTCTGCCGATCTTTGAGGGCAAACATAATACCCTCAGCTTGAGTATAGGTCTCCCAGCGTCCAGATTCTCGCCACAGTTCCGCCGGTTGAATTTGCGGCAGCAGACACTCTTGGGCCCCGGTGGCATTCATTTCCTCCCGGACAATTTGGGACACTTTCTGCAACACTCGCCACATCAGGGGTAAGTAGGCATAGATACCGCTGCCAACACGACGGATATAGCCTGCCCGTAGCAGTAACTTATGGCTGGGAATTTCCGCTTCCGCCGGATCTTCCCGCAGTGTGACGAAGAGCATCTGAGACAGTCGCATGGGCTTTTCCTTTTTTTGACCTGATTCTTCCCCTGGGGGACCCTGCTTCAGCAAGTCTAGTATGCCGCTGCCAGACTAATTCAAGGACCGAAACTGTAATTAGGCTTTGTGCCCCTAAACTGATCTCGGTATTTAGAAAAAGTCCTTTTTTCAGGCAACTGGTGGGCTTTCGTGAAGTAGAGTCTCAGCACATTTAACTCCAAGCAGTGTGTAGTTCCAAGCATTAACGCAAAGAAGGAGTAAAGACTTCATCGCCTCAGACCAAATCTCTATCTTCAAACTCAGACTTCACTTTTACTTTCTTCAGTCAAGTCCTTCAATTAATCCTGGACAGGCTATTACTTGAGGGTTCGGGACTTGTGCGAGGCCAAAGATAAATCCCACCTGAGATTAAGGTGAGGGCAACCGCAACCCAGAAAGCGCTTAGAGAAACAATACTCCAGGAACTAGGCAAAGGAGCACTCAGCAAGGAAACTGCCAAGATTTGGCTGATAGTTTTGAGCTTACCCCAGAGATTTGCCCCACTGATTTTAGTTTGGTTGACCCGCCAGCCCGCGATCGCCAGTTCCCGCAGCAAGATCAAAAATACGCCCCAGGCTGGTACTTGGCCTAGTTCGATCAGAACCAGAAGGGGAGCTAACACTAATAACTTATCCACTAACGGGTCTAAGAATTTCCCCAGATCGGTGACTTGATTCAGCCTGCGGGCCAAGTAGCCATCTAGCCAATCTGTGCCTGCCGCAATTAGAAAAATTCCTAGGGCCAACCAGCGGGCTGCCGGTGTGTTGAAATATAAACCTGCCAGGATAAATGGAACGCCTAACAATCGAGAAATCGTGATCCAGGTTGCAAGGGTCATTACTGCTTAGGTTGCCGGTTGATTATCTGCTGTCCCCACTCATTACCTGTAGCTGTTTAATTTCTGATTAGGGGGTTTGGGGTTGAGCAGTAGGGACTCCTGGACCTTCGGGCAACGGTGTAGGTGTCCCAGAGGGTTGAACGGGATCAAGGGGAAACTGGGGCTGGGGGGGACTAACCGAGTTAGGGTTGACCGGAGGGGGTGGCAGAACACTTGGGTTCTCATCTGTTTGGGGACTAGGTGCTGGTTGTGTTGCTAAGGCAACGCGATCGCCTCCCACCGACCGGAGTAAATCCAGTACCTGAATCACTTCGTTGTAGCTGACTAACTGGGATGCATTGAGCACCATCAACCCCCCTGGTTGCGACTGGTTGTAGTTCAGCAGAATCTGCTTCAACTGCTCCCGCGAAACCGGCTCTTTTTCCACGTAAGTTTGTCCCACTGAATCAATGCTCACCACTAACATTTCTCGCACCTGGGGCGCACCAGTGCTAGCTTTTGGCAGATCAAGACTAATGGCTTGCTGGCGCGTCAAACTCACAGCAGCCAAGATAAAGAAGGTCAGGATACAGAAAATGACATCGATCAGCGGAATGATTTCAACTCTGACTTCGGGAGCACTGGATTCTAAGTTAATCTTCATTGCCAAAGTATTGAAAAATGCTAATAGCTCTTAGATTCAGGTTGGTCCGGACTTGGCTTTAACGAATGGGCAGCCTGTCTCGTTTTAGGCCAAGACTGGCGGTAGGCTAACTCTAGTTCATTTCCAGCCCGATGGAAAACCCTCGCCTGCTGAAATAAAAATGCTTGAAACAAGCGATAGAAAGCTAGGGCAGCAATGGCAACCACCAGCCCAGTGGCCGTGGCGATTAAGGCTTCACCAATGCCCTGAGTGACTCCGACCGTAGAAGTGGAGCCGATATCACCGAGCTGAATTGATCTCAAAGAGTTAATCAAGCCTAAAACGGTGCCAAGCAGACCTAAAAGGGGAGCAAGGGCAATCACTGCCTCCAGAAGCTTGTCCCCTCGCCGCATAGAGGTCAGTTCCTCATCCGCTGAAGCTTCTAGGGCTAAGCGAAAAATTTCGGGCTCCTGGTTAGCCAGCCTGAGCGGAGTATAAAGAAACCGTCCGATTGGCTGGTTACTGGCCTGTCTAGCCAACTGAGTCGCCTCCTCCCAACTACGGCTGGCCGCATCGAGGATCTGATCGGCAATCTTCTTTTCGCCCCTGAGAATGCTACTCCAGAACCACAACCGCTCAAAGATGGTTCCGAGAGCCAGGATGGATAGGATTAGGAGAGGCCACATAGCCAAGCCACCCTTTTGAAAAATGTCTACGATGTTCACTGTTTTTCCCTTTTACCCTTGGTGCATCAGCTTTAGCCTAGAGAATCAAAACTGCCGCGATTCATCACAAGTTTTTTCAGCAGTGAGGGTATCCACACCTGAATACCCGCTAGAAGTTCGTCAAAATAAAAATAATTCGGAGGGTAAACGCCATGAGCTTCTCAGCTAAATCTATTTATGCCTGGTATCGCAATGCTATCCGCAACCCTAAGTACCGCTGGTGGATTGTTTTAGGTAGCCTGGCTTATCTAATAAGCCCGGTGGATGTAATCCCGGATTTTCTACCGATCGCAGGCCAGTTAGATGACCTGACAATCTTGACACTGCTAATTGCTGAAATGTCTCAACTGCTGACTGATCGTATCAAATTTCGCCAGCGCCAAGATCCTAACCCTGAATCTGTCACAGACAAAGATGACACGGTTGAAGTTAAAGCAGTTTCTGTTGAGTAGTTTACTCCTCAGCCAGTTCTTAAAAGTACTTTTGTTTTTTGCCTGCTCAGCAACGCTAGGCTGTTCTAACCCGCGCTAGAAGCTTCTGAGTTGTTTACTTCAGCCTGAATCTAGGCACACTTACACCTTCCAGTTGCCAAGTTGACTATCAACATCTCCAGATGAGTGAGCTCAAGTCTGGAGATGTTGATAGTCATAACAGCTTCAAAAAAATTTGTACTCTATTACTGGTTTCCCTTCTAGGCTAAAAGTAACGTTTAGTAGCAATTAGCAAGGGGGCGGCACGTGACAGCGCCAGTCGTAACTTGGCTTCAAGAACGAACAGCCCTGGGCAGCCTTTCCCCAGAAGCACTTGCTGCGATCGCTGAAGAACTTGAGGAAAAAACCGTACCCGCTGATCAGCGGCTCGGGCGCGAAAACACCCCACCGGAAGCCCTCTACATTCTCAGACAGGGCCAACTAGAAAGCTACCAGACTGAATCTGGTCGCCCGGTTCGGGCCAGTAGTTTACTGCCCGGAGCGGTGATTCATCTCCAAGAGATTCTCCTAGATCAACCTGCTCAAAAAACAGTCATCACGCGCTCAGAGTGTCAGTTAGCTGCAATTTCTGTCGCTCAATTTCAGCAAATTGTCGCCCAGCACCCTGAGATTGCTCAGACCTTCTCGCGTCAATTGGCCGAAGAACTGGCCCGGATGTCCTCACGACTCGACTCCGAACGAGAGCGCCAAATAACCCTGCGGCCTTACCTGGTTTCTAGGGCAAAGCGAGGCGTTGTCGGCAAAAGCCGCTATGCTCTGCGCTTACGTCAGCAAATTAAAGAGGCTGCTCTCAGCCGCGCCTCCGTACTGGTATTTGGGGAACCCGGACTAGAAAAAGACAATATTACTGCGCTGATTCACTTCAGTTCGCCGTGGCGACGGGAACCGATGATTCAGATCGACTGCGCTACCCTTCAAGCCAGTGGTGCAGAACTATTTGGCCGCGTTGGCGGCAAACCGGGCCTGATTGAGTGGCTGGGAAAGGGAACGCTGGTGCTCAACAACGTTGAGGAGCTGACAACTGACTTAGCCGCCAAATTAGCGGAACTGCTAGAAACAGGATTCTACAGCCCTGTTGGCCGTTCAGAGGAGTCTGCGCCAGAGCCTCGCCCCTGCCATGCCCGGATCATGCTGATCTCAGAAAAAACGTTACCAGCGATTGAACGCTGGGTGGAATGTCGGATTAAAGTGCCGCCGCTGCGGGTTCGCAAAGCCGATATCGCAGCCCAAGTGGAGTACTACATCAGCCTTTTATGCCGAGCTAAGGGGATTCCCAAACCCAAGCTAGCCCCAGAAGCGTTGCGCCGCCTGCAAGGGTACGATTTTCCGGGCAATCTGCGGGAGGTCCAAAGCCTGGTTGAGCGGGCGATCGCCCAGTCTGCTGGAGCCCCCGCCCTCAGCGAAGAAATTTTTTGGTCTGCTGCCAGTAAGAAAAAGCGATTCCGGTTCAATCTTCTCAACGCCTATCCACGTCTGAGATGGCTGCTTCGAAGTCCCTGGTGGCCTGACCGGATTAACTATGGCCTTACCTCCTGGCTCTTTGCCGTAGTTGTGGCCGTTTTGTTTCTGGGTCCCCAGAGCCGGGAGAAAAACGTTGCCCTCAACCTGTTCTGGGCCTGGTGGTGGCCCGTGGTGCTGCTGGGCTTCCCCTTTGTGGGTCGGCTCTGGTGTGCCTATTGCCCCTTTATGATTTATGGAGAGATGACGCAAAAGCTCTCCCTCTGGCTGGTCCCCCGCCAACTCAAGCGCTGGCCGCGAGAGGAGGCCGAGCAGTGGGGCGGCTGGTTTCTGTTTGGCTTCTTTACCCTGATTTTCTTGTGGGAAGAACTCTGGAATTTAGAAAATACGGCTTGGCTCTCCAGTTGGTTGCTGCTGCTGATTACCGCCGGAGCAATGGTTTTCTCAGCCATCTTTGAGCGCCGCTTCTGGTGTCGCTACCTCTGCCCAATTGGCGGCATGAACGGGTTGTTTGCCAAGCTGTCCATGATTGAGCTCCGTGCCCAACAAGGAACCTGTTCGGCCACCTGTACGACCTACCAGTGCTATAAGGGAGGACCCCAAAAGGGGGAAGGTCTGGAGACAGGCGGATGCCCAGTCTACTCCCACCCGGCCCAGCTAGAGGATAACCGGGACTGTGTGCTGTGTATGACCTGCCTCAAAGCCTGTCCTCATCGATCAGTTGAGCTAAATTTGCGCCCTCCGGCAATTGAACTGTGGACGACCCATATTCCTCGCACCTATGAGGTAGCGTTGCTCCTGTTGCTGTTGGGTGGCACTTACCTGCATCGCTTGCCTGAGTTGCAAGCCCAGTTGAAATTGAACCTAGATTTGACCCAGTTTTGGCCCCACCTGGGGTTTTCGCTCGTTGCTTTGACCCTGCCAGCAGTGATTCCGCTCGTTGCCTATGCTGGGATGCGGCTGTTTCAGCCGGTGATCAAACCTCGCCCGTTTATCGAGCTGGCCTATGGCTACTTACCCTTGGTATTGGGGGGAAGCTTAGCCCACTACTTGCGCCTGGGGCTAGGGGAGGCCGGACGCATTCTGCCGGTAACTTGGGCGACGTTTGGCTTCAGTGGGCAGGGGTTGCCCGTCTGGGTGGCTCACCCGGCAGTGATTGAGTTTTTACAAGGAATAACGCTGATTGCGGCGGTACTGTTGACCATTCTCTTGACTCAGAAAATTGCCCGGCAACCTTTTAGATTGCTGCTGCCACAACACCTAAGCGCGATCGCCTTGGGCCTGAGCCTTGGGCTGATCATCATTGGCTCCTAGTAAAGTTTTACGCTCCCTTGTTTGAGTCATAACGGTCAAATTTGGCCGCAGATCTAACCTGGACCCTAGCATTAAGGGCTTTCATCAAGCAACTGCTTAAGTCAAGCCAGCATTGAGAAAAGCAGTGCCTGCCCATGCATTGCGGCTGAACTCAGCTATCATGCTTAGGTAATGTTTTGTCGTTGGCTGAGTCGGCGGCTAAGTTTAAAGTCATGCTGAATCGCCGCCCGGAGCGACTGCGTTTGAGCCGGTCATGCCTGAGCTTAAACTTGACCCTTCAGGCTAGACGATAAGGCAACAGCATGCTTATACTACTTCAAACTTTAGAGGGATGTCTTAGGTGTTCAACTTCAGGGATTGTGACCCACAAGCTCCGAGTTTGATAAACACCAAGAATTGCAACTCACGAGATCTGCCAGAACTTAAGCTTTGACGAGGGGAAAAATAATGTTTCAGAGTGCGGGAGCTATGCTGCTGGGATTGCCGAGTAGGCAGTTCTGGCTAGCGCAGCTAGGTGAACAGGGTGTTGAAACGCCAGAAGAGGCGGCGTTTGTCCTTTCGGGTCCTGAATTTTTTATTGCTTTGATTGCAGGGGTGTTATTAGCCTTTGCCTTCCAACTGTTGTTGACTAATCTTTCCGTTGCCTTTGGTATTTCGTACTTGGGTAACCAGTCAGAGTCTGACTCTGATTCTACGGGATCAGAGAGTCTGGGCGGTACAATTCGCAAGATTGGTTTTGCAGTCGGACTTTGGACCTTGGTCACGGTCACAATCGCTTTATTTATTGCCTGTTTTCTGGCCGTGAAGCTAAGCCTGGTCAATGATGGGGCGCTGGGAGCCATTATGGCCCTTGTGATCTGGGCTGCGTACTTTTCACTCCTCGTCTGGGTGAGTTCGACAACGGTGGGATCTCTGATCGGTTCTGTGGTTAATACCGCAACATCTGGTTTTCAGGCGATCGCAGGCACAGCTACCGCTGCCTTTGGAGCCAAGAGTATGAGCGATCAAGTAGTCTCCACCGCAGAGGCCGCCGCTGCTGCTGTGCGCCGGGAAATCGGCTCAGCCATGGACCCAACCAGTATGCGGGAGACAATTGAAGATTATCTTCAAACCCTGCGGCCACCGGAACTAGACATCCATAACATCCGCAGTGAGTTTGAGAAGTTATTGCGTGATCCCAACTTGCAGTCTCTCGCCGGGAGCGAAGGGCTTCGTAACATTGATCGCCAAACCTTTGTCGATCTGGTCCGCAGTCGCACAGATCTGTCTAAGCGTGAGGTGGATGGCATTGTTGACCAGTTAGAGACCGTTTGGCGCCAAGTTGTCGGCCAGCCGCGCCCCGACCCAGTGGCAGAATTAACCGACTACTTAAAATCTGCCCGTCCTGAGGAGCTGCGCTCTAGTCGCTCTAGTGAAATTAGCTCCAAGCTGGATCAACTGATTGCCGAAGTCCGGGGCTCTCGCGGTGCCGAACAAGCTCAAGCAGAGAAAACCCCGACGATGGTGGGCCAAGCTCGTTCCTTCATCCTCTCGACGCTGATGGGAAGCGTCATGGGGCGGACAGACCTGTCTGACTTAGATGTTGAAACTGTTCTGGACAAGCTCCGGCCTCTCAAAGATAAAGTGGTTGAGCAGGTGAGTGGCACGACTGGCGGGCCGTCCTACAACACGATCAAAGCTGACGTTGAGCACTACCTGCTGACAAAGTATTCCTGGGAGATGACCCCCGAAACCCTGGAGCAAGAGTTCCGGGAGGTGATCTACGATGCGGCAGCAGACCCAGGGATTATGGGCCAGCAACTGGAGCAACTCAGCCGGGCAGAGTTTGTCAACTTGCTCCAGCAGCGGGGGGTTTTTACCCAGTCAGAGATTGCCAGGATTGCCGATCAAGCGGAACGCATTCGCCAGGATGTATTGACCACAGTCCGCGCAGCCCAAAGGCAAGAACACATAGAACTGCTTCGGCGTCAGGTTGAGCAGTACCTGATGACAACTCCCAAAACTGAACTCAGCCCGGAAGCAATCCAGCAAAACTTTAAATCGCTGCTCGAAGATCCAGAGGCTGACTATCCAGAGATGCGCGATCGCCTCAGCCAGTTTGATCGCACCACCTTTGTCCAACTGCTCGAAAGTCGCACCGATCTGATGCCAGAGGAAGTTGTGCTGATTCTGCCTCAGCTTGAAAGCACGCGGGATCAAGTCTTGCGCGATTCCCAAAGCATTCAAGCCCGTGCCCAAGCAGAGGCCCAAGCCCTCCAGATTAAGGTGGAGTCATACCTGCGCAACACCAACAAAGCAGAACTGAGTCCGGAGGGAATTAAGCGAGATCTGCTGCAGGTACTTGACGATCCCCAAGCAGGGGTCGCTGCCCTCCAAGCTCGACTGGCCCATTTTGACCGCGATACCCTGGTCCAACTCCTCAGCCAACGGCAAGATCTAACGCAGCAGGAAGTGAATCAGGTGATTGATCAAGTTGAAGGGGTGCGGGACAGCATCCTAAATGCACCTCAGCGGCTAGCGGATCGAGCCAAGGGTCAGTACGATCAAGCCACCCGTTCCATCACTGACTACCTGCGCAACACCGACCGGGAAGAGCTGAACCCAGAAGGGATCAGGCGCGATCTGCAACTGCTCCTGAATGACCCACAAATGGGGACTTCGGCCCTGCGCAGCCGCCTGGCTCAAGTAGACCGGCAGACCCTGGTTAAGCTCCTGGGCCAGCGTCAAGATCTCAGCGAAGCCCAGGTGAATCAAATCATTGACCAGGTGCAAGAAACCCTGCGGGACATTACCAAAGCCCCGCGGCGTCTGGCAAACCGAGTCCAGTCAAGAGTCCAGGACTTTGAAGCTATGCTGGAAAGTTACCTGCGCAATACCCAAAAAGCGGAACTGAACCCGGAAGGCATCAAGCGGGATCTGCAACTGCTTTTGAATGACCCGCGCGTGGGCCTAGAAAGTTTTGGCGATCGCCTGTCCAAGTTTGATCGTTCTACCTTTGTTGCCCTGCTATCCCAGCGACCGGATGTCTCTGAGGCAGAGGCCAACCGGATTGCTGACCAAATTGAGTCGGTGCGGGACCAGTTTGTGGAACAGGTTCGCAACATTCAGCGGCGGATTCAATCTGTTGTGGATAGCATTTTTACCCAGATTCGTAACTACCTCAACGCTTTGGACCGCCCTGAGCTGAACTACGATGGCATCAAGCGAGACCTGCGCCAGGTGTTTGACGATCCCCAGGCCGGGTTTGATGCACTGCGGGGACGCTTGGGCCAGTTCGACCGCGATACCCTGGTTGCCTTGCTTAGTTCCCGCGAAGATATCTCTGAGGCGGATGCCAACCGGGTGATTGACCAGATTGAAGGGGCACGTAACACGGTGCTGCAACGGGCCGAACGAATTCAGCAGGAAGCCCAAAGACGTCTAGAAGCGGTTAAGCAGCAGGCTCAGCGCCAAGCCGAAGAAACGCGAAAAGCCGCAGCGACGGCGGCCTGGTGGCTGTTTGGCACAGCCCTAACCTCTGCCGCAGCCTCAGCGATCGCCGGGGCGCTGGCGGTGGTCGGCTAAAGGCCTAGTCATCCTAAACCAAACTCTCAGCTTGAAGCTCCTTAATCTGCCCCTGTAATCAGGGGCTTTTTTAGCTCGTTAGGTAGAGCCAAAGTAAACCATAAAAATATTATGAAAAATGTATAAATGTAACAAAACAAACAAAACACTATGATTGAAGGAGTTGAACGAATCCTGGGACACAGCACACAACCCTGGACAGCTCAAATTCCGGTTGAACTGACTACACCAGGAGATGTTGCCCTTAGCTTCTCAGGTTCCCAGGGCTTCTTAGTCTTAGTTGCCGGGGTTGTCCTGGCCTTAGCCTTCCAGCTTCTAATCACCAATTTCTTTATTGCCTTGGGCATTTCCTACTCAGACACTGATTCCCAGGAGCAGGAGTCCACCTTGGACGATAGGATTACCAAGGTTGGTGCGGTTGTTGGCCTCCGTACCCTGGGGACGATTAGCATTTCATTGTTCGCTGCTTGTTCGCTCGCGATCAAACTTTGCCTTACCCACGACCCAGCTTTGGGCGCAATTTTGGGCCTGGTGATCTGGGCTGCCTACTTCTCCCTACTTTTGTGGGTCAGTTTCACAACAGCGGGTTCCCTGATTGGCACCGCTGTCAACGCTGTAACCTCTGGGCTGCAAGGGATTGTTGGAACAGCAGCCGTTGCTGTTGGCGCTAAGAATGCCAGCGAACAAGTCGCTTCTACCGCAGAAGCTGCTGCGACTACAGTTCGACGGGATCTCAGTGTAGCGGTAGATTTTAGTACTGCTCGCCAAGCGATAGATAACTATCTCAAGCAACTAAGTTTAGCCCAGGAAGATCGCCAAGAGATTCAGGCAGAGTTTGAACGCTTAGCCGCTGAGCCTAAGATGAAGTCTATAGCCCAGGAGAATCACCTCCGCCGAATTGGCCGTCAAAGCTTTGTAGATATAGTTAGCACTCGCACAAATTTTTCCAAACAAGAGGTTAGTCAAGCTGTAGAGCAGCTTGAAACCTTCTGGCAGCAGTTATGGGGTCAGCAGCACAAGTCTGCAACCAATGGATTCGTTGCTACGCTGAAGCCGGCCCAATCAGATCAGCTAGGATTTAATGCTCAGCTAACAACCAAGCTAGATCAACTGATTGAACAAACGCGTCAACGTCAAGCTCAGCAGCAAGCGGAAGCAACTCAAAAGGTGGCAGAAACTGCTGCTTGGTGGCTGTTTGGTACTGCTTTTTTCTCCGCCGCAGCCTCAGCGATCGCTGGTGCGATTGCAGTTTGAGCTGCCAGACTTAGCTTAGCTAGCCAAAAAAACCTATTGCCCTTGGCTGGCTCCAGAGAACTTTAGCATCTGTCTTGGGAAGGTAATCCATCTCTGTCTTACGTACGTTTTAGTCTCGTTCGCTTCTTTGTTAAGTTCCAATAAGTTTGTAATTAAGGATCACCCATGACTTTCGTTAGCGATGAGACTCTAACTCCGCGAGTAAAAGCCTTTCAAAGCTTGCCGACAGACGAACAGCTAGCCTTGTTTTGGTTCGTCTACAAAGAAATGGGTAGCTCGGTCACTCCGGCTGCACCAGGAGCCAGTACAGTCTCAGATGACATTGCCCAGGGCTTATTCAACCAAGTCAAAGGCATGTCCCAGGAAGAACAGTTGCAGGTGCAGCGAGACCTGGTGGAAAGAAAAAGCACCATGATTGACCGTGAGTACGGTTCAATGAGCGACACGACTAAGCTTCTGTTTTGGTACTTTCTGGCTCAGGGTATGGACCAAGGCGCGATCGTGCCAATGCCAACTAACTACACGCTTTCCTCCGAAGCAGAGAGCCTGCTGAATCAGATCAAAAAACTGGAGTTCAACCAACAAATCACCCTTTTCCGGGATGTAGTTGGACCCATGGGTGCAGAGCCGAAGGAAGGTGCTGAAATCTAGTTCTAGGGTACTTTGTAAACCCAACATTGTCACTCAAAGCGCTTGGAGTAGTAACACTTTTTGCTATTCAAGCAACAGACCTAAACAAATTTTTATTGGAGATTTTGATGACCTACGCCACTGACGAGAAAACAAAGGAGTCCTTAGAGAAGTTTAAGGGCTTTGATGTCGATACTCAGCTCGCCCTGCTCTGGTACGGGTATCTTGACCTGAAGGACCAATTGACGCCTGCAAACGCGGACTCTGCTCAAGAAACTGCTGGGGCCTTGTATAACCAAATCAAGGCGATGTCTAAGGAAGATCAGCTACAAGCGCAGCGTGATATCGCTGGACGAGCTGCTACTGACACTAGTCGCGCCTACAGAGCCCTAAGCTCCAGTGGAAAGCTGGATTTGTGGCTACGATTAGCCCAGGGAATGGATGAGGGTGTCATTATTCAGGTCCCCTCTGAATACGAATTGCCTTCTGAAACGAAAGATTTCGTAGACACCGTCACCAACCTCGACTTTGAGCAGCGGCTTAACTTCATGCGGAGTGAAGTGGTTGAAATGGGTGCATAGTAACCTACTACCCAACCCTGGCACTTGACCTGACAGGGCAAACTCAGCAGTCTTAACGAGATAGACCGTGTAATTCTGGCCTGACTAGATAGAGGGCGGGCTGAGGCACAACGATGTAGCCAGAGGCGTATTCGGGTTGAATGGAGTCTAGAGTGTTTGCAGCGTAATCCAGTTTGGAGGCCAATAAAGGCACCTCTAGGGTTGAAGTAGACTCACCTCCTAAAACCCAGTTTCGCTCTCGTCCCCAGTACCACCAGTGAGCAGACACGTAGGCACATACTAAACTGTCTAAACGATCTTCTAAGTCTTTGAGTTCGCGACCTGTCTGTGGGATTGGCGGCAAGCTCTCAAGTTCAAGTCGGGGCTCTGAGGTCGGTAAATGCTTCAAAATAAGCTGACGCAGTCGAGCTAATTCTAGCCGCCGCTCCGCCAGCTTTCCCTTCTTATATTTCAAGATTCGCCCCAAGCCAAACAAGTGAATCATTGCCGCATGGGGAAACACCTCAATCTGGTAGCGTCCTAACTGCTGAGGCTGCAAGGCAGGTGCATGGAGAAATCCACGAGCTTCTAAGCTTAAGCCAAACTGAACCGTGCGATCAGCAAATGGAAGACTGAGATTGGCTGGGTAGCACCCGCCATGATAGTGACCAAAATAGCGATGCGTTAAACGATCAACCCACCGCATTCCAGTTGCGTTGGCAATTAATATCGGAGCATCAACTGCAATCATGCCGGGTTCCGCTGGGGGCACCCAAGTATCTATCCAAGTTAGGATATCGGCGATCTCAACTCGCCGATCAAGATCCAGAAGCTGTAATTTCCCAGCTTGCCATCCCAAGCAGCACAATCCACTAGCACCAGAGACCCAGCCTAGATCAACGCCTAGGAACTTCATTAATTTTTGCTCATTAAGTTTGGATTGAACTAGGTAGAATTATTCTCGACTGCCATAGGTTAACCTCTTTTAACCTCAGTGAAATACTCTAGTCAGCCATACTATTCCGCAGCAGACCCGCAGTGAGCATGGAACTAATCTTTTGACTCCCAGATTGAATTGACTTAGGTGTGGTAAGTATTGAAGGTATTGGCCTGCCAGAGAAATACATTGTTGGCTGAGACTGCTAAAGATGCGAGGTAATTGATGCTCCTATCTACTTTTCGCCGCCGACTACGGCGACGTCTGCCGAGTCTACTGGTGACTTTGTCGATCACCCTGGCAGTGTGCGCCGCTTTAATTGCCACTCAGTTCAATCATCCTGACGTTGCCAGGGCGACCTCTAGTTTTTCAGCAATTGACTGGGGCCCTGCACGGTCATCACCCATTCCGCGTTCCGAGGCTGTGAGTGCTGTTGTGAATGGCAAGCTATACGTGTTTGGTGGGTATATTGATCGTAGTTTTAACCCAACGCGCAGATCAGATGTCTATAACCCAGCCACCAATCGTTGGAAACGAATAGCGGACTTACCCAAACCGCCCCAGACAGACCTATCAGGCGGACTCACCCATGTCGGTGCTGCGTCGGACGGCGAAGACATTTATCTAACTGGTGGTTATGCAGGGAAGTCAGGGGGAGGTCAAGTTTTTGCCGTTAGAAATGTTTGGAAATACAACATAGACAAAAATACCTGGGCTGCTATGCCTTCACTACCACAGGCACGGGGATCCGGGGCCTTGACGCACTTAGATGGTAAACTTCACTTCTTTGGTGGGGCAGATATCAACCGTGCGGATAAGGGTGACCACTGGGTTCTGAAGCTGGATGGTGCGACAAGCTGGAAGCGTGCTGCTGCGCTGCCTAATCCCCGTAGTCACCTGGCGGACGTGCCACTCGGCGGTAAAATTTACGCCATTGGTGGCCAGCACGATGTTGATGAGGACTTGGTGACCCAAACTGATGTGCATGTCTGGAGTCCAGAGACAAGTACCTGGAGAAAAGTTGAGAGTTTACCCGAAGGGCGATCGCATATTGGCGGAGCAACCTTTGTAATGGATGGCCGGATCATCATTGTTGGAGGTGAGGTTGCCCACACTAGGCCGGTGCGTAGCGTCATGGCATATAATCCCGTCTCTAATGCTTGGAAAGCGCTGACTCCTTTACCTACAGCACGGCATTCGGGAGTCGGTGGTAGCATCAAAAATCAGATCTTCTACACAACGGGTAGCTCTGGCTTTCAGACAAAAACTTATCGGGGTGTGCCTGTTCCTCCCTAGCCGTAAGCAGCTATGCATCAATAGCTGCTTAGAGTCATCCTTTGACCCGTAAGAGTTGCACAAAGAACCCTTGTATCGACTCATTCTGAGTTGTATGCTGAGTAGTCGTGACAAAAATGATGCTGTCTTGGAGGTCAATTCAACGTTTCACTTTCCTTGAGTGAGCCTTGAGATATCACAATAATTGCCTGGAAAACCTCAGCCTTTAGTGTTAGGGAAGTGAGTGCTGACATGTCTGAGCCTGAAAACTGCCTGAGAAATACAAGTTAATAGCTAGTCGATGCGCTTTTGCTTTTTGAAGAACGCGAGTGAACTTACTACAAAGCTGAGGTTAATAAACTATGGAAACTTTTGGGGCAGGATCACTCGGTGTAACTCTTCAGTTAGGAGATGATCTGGGATCTCTGTGGAACAGCAGCGCTTTAGATGGTAGTTCTCCTCTTACGGGTGTGCTCAGTGACCTTGAAGCAACTAGTAAAAGGGCTGGAGCGTCCGCTAGGCTGTCCAATACAGAGCTACCTTCAACGTTTGCCACCAATCTAGAATTTACTGACCCTTCTGAGGACGAGAACTCCAGTCCTGGTTCTCTAGCTGCCTCAAATGACCTGAACTTCTCTACTCGACCCTTAGCTTTAAGCTCACTTAGTAGCACTGGTGCTGATCCGCTGACGGGTGTTGAAGCCACTGCACTGGTTGGGGACGGTGATATCCAGGTCAAAACTCCCAATTCAGGTATTGTGAACAACCGCATCGTCTTTAGCTCTGTGAATGAGGAAGTGCGCCCCGCTAAAAAACTGACCATCCGCAACACTGGCGATGGACCTTTGCAGATTACAGGACTGAGTATCGGCAATTCTCAACAAAATAATGCGGTACGTAGCGCTGATAATCTGCGCAATGAGGACTTCAAACTTGTTAACGCTCCGGCGCGACCCTTTACCATCGCTGCCGGGGGCTCCCGTAAAGTCTCTGTTCAGTTTGCCCCTGAACGGGTTGCTAGCAAAGACCCCAACGATTCGCCGACTCATACGGTAAATGGTGAAAGTTATGCTGCCCTAACCATTACCAGTAATGACCCCGATCAGCCAAATGTAAGGGTGAATCTAGCCGGACTCAACATACCTGACTACGAGGCCAACAACGAGCCCTCGGTAGCGGAGATAGCTCGGACCTTTGGCTGGACCACCAATATAGGTACAGAAGACAACCTCTTGGGCGGTGATAAAAGCCTGCTCGGTGATGAAGTTTACTCCCCCTACTGGCAGCGTGCCGATACTACTAAACCTGTGGAACTATGGCCTCTAGCGGTATACAGTGGTCGTACGAATGGTCCCCACGACAGTATCAGATTTGAGGCCAGACCTGGTAGTGGCGGTGAAAGTGGTTTAATCTATGAACTTGCTGGTCGGAACAACGATGACTCGTCCAATGGTGATGAAGTCCTGGGTAGCAACAATCTCAGTGGTGGCGAGAATCAGAAGCTGCTACCTAAGATTTTGGTCAACGAGAATGGTGTGTTTAAGAACAGGACACCTACAGCCAGCAGGGTAGACTTTACCCCAACAAGCGCCTTTGGCCTGAATCGTGGTGGTGCTTCAACAGATGACACGAAGAACGGCACGGAGCAACTGCACAACTGGCGAATATTCGCCGTCAAGAATGCCCAGGGCAACGTGATCCCGGACACTTGGCTGGCTACCGTGGACCCTGGCAACAACCCTGATCCTAGAACGGGCAAGAACTTTGACTACAACGACGACGTCTACTTGCTGGTTAACGCCAAGCCTCAGGCATCTCAGCGGACAGCGTTGTATCGCCTTGATGCAGGCAGAAACTCCTCCTACACAGATACCGAAGGCAGGATTTGGACATCAGATAGCGGTTACTTCGCCCCATCTGACGTTCAGGCTGAGACTCGGGGCATCGGCTCTAATATTCAAAATACCAATGCTGATACCCTCTTTCGGACCTACCGGGGCTTCATGGATTTCTCCACACCCCTAGCTGAACGGACCTTCACCTATAACCTCCCCGTCAGCGAGCCCCAGCAGGTAGATCTGTACCTGCGCTTCGCAGAGATGTACTGGGGTGCACCCAACGGGGGTCCCGGTGGCGCTGGTAGACGGATTTTTGATGTGATTGTAGAGGGCGACACGGTGTTAAACAACTTTGACATCTTTGCAGCCAGCGGCGGTGCTCTTAGGGCGGTTGAGAGAGCCATCCAGGGAGTGCAGGTCAACGACGGAACCCTCAATATCAAGTTCAAGACAGAGAAAGACTTTGCTGCTATTGGGGCTATTGCGGTCCTGCCCTCATAGAGCTGAGGTTTCACCACCGTCAGCATTTGTCTTCTAGCTTCAACTGAGAGATAAACCTCTCCCTACTTGTATTTGTAGTCTGATTAACATCTAAATCACTAGGGGGTAACTGAGTATGGAAATTTTTGCAGCCTCCCCACTGAGTACAACCCAGGGACTGCTAGGGTCTATATGGGATCAAGCTGGTTTAGGGGCTGATGTAGGTCTTGCAGATCTTCTCGATAGGTTTCGATCTGGAGCGGGCAGTAGTGGCGGACTAACCCTAAGTTTATCTGAGCTGGATCTATCTTCAATTAGTGACTCTCAGTTTAGCCAAACCTTAAACCAGCCGGAGGTCACTGGTCGGGGTACTGCTGCAACTGGTTTAGAGCGCGATCGCCTATCTGACCAGCCTAGACTTGCTTTGTCGGCGGATGAGCTGGCCAGTAGCCGCTCTAGCCGAAAAGACTCTCTGACTGGCTTAGTTGAAACTGCGGCACCTCTTGCCCTTGGAATTCAATCGACTGCCGCGGCCACTCCCCTTGATATCAAGGTTAATTTTCAGCCCCAGAATGCCACTGTGCCAACTGGATACCAAAAAGACTTTGGTCAGGCCTATAACGCTAGCCAGGGGTTTGGCTGGGTACGTCAGAATAGCCTCAACCTCAGTAGTGCTAATCATGCCCCTGTCAATATCACAGCAAACAGCCGCGATCGCAACCGCGAAGGGGGTATTGACCAGCGACTGGATACGCTGATCCACATGCAGGGCAATCATGTCCCCCACTCTAATATCGTCAAGACGGCCGCCGCCTGGGAGTATGCCGTACCCGATGGCAAGTACAGTGTCGCCGTTAGCGTCGGGGACCAGTCTTCCTACGATAGCTCCCACAAAATTAGGCTAGAGGAGGGCAAGGTCACTGTCATTAAGCCCTTCAGATCTACGGCTAACCATGAGTATGAGCGGGGTACTGCCACGGTCACGGTTACAGATGGCAGGCTGACTGTTGATGCGATCGGGGGTACCAATACCAAGATCAACTATATCGAGATTAAAAGTGTCTCCCCAGGGGCTCATCCCAGAATCTCTGGCAGCGCACCCTTCGGTCGCCAACCAAATATCAGCCGCAGTGCGGCGGTCAATCTTGATCTTGCTTTAGTCGCGACAGGGGCAGGGGTTGATGCAACAACCTTGAGTGTCAATAATGTCCGCCTCTACCGGACCTACAATAACACCACTGTACCTGGGACCATCAACACCAGTGGAGGTGGTGATGCGATTGTCTACCAACCAAATAATCTGCTGGCTCCCCTGACCAACTACACGCTCCGGATTGGAGATGGGGTTAAGGATGAAGATGGCAAGACCTTCATCCCCTTTAGTACAACCTTTACAACCGGGACTGGCAGTGTGCCCCAAACTCCCGGTGTGAACTTTGTCAACTCAAACCCTTACTCTAACCCCGCTGATGCTTCGGATGCCCCAATCTCCAGTCTGGTCGTTAGTCCCAACGGCAGCAAGCTCTACGCTGCTGCTTTGGATGGCAACCTGCGCCGCTGGACGATTAACCCCAATGGCACGCTGACAAATCGGCAAACCTTTTCAGGGCTTGCCGGTCCTGACCCTACTCGTCCTCGGGCAATTATTGGCCTTACCTTTGACCCTAGCAATCCTAGGGTTCTGTGGGTGACGCAGAATGACACGATCATCCCCGATCAACCTGCTGAAGATTTTACGGGTAAGATCTCGAAGCTGACTCTTCAAAGTGGTTCTGGGTTTGACGCTAGCATTCAAGACTATGTTGTTGGTTTGCCCCGCTCGGCTAAAGACCATCTCAGCAACAGCCTGGCTTTTGGTCCTGATAGCAAGCTTTACTTAACCCAGGGTAGCAATAGCGCAATGGGTGCTCCCGATCAAGCCTGGGGTCCAAGGGGAGAACGATTGTTGACTGCGGCTGTTCTGCAGATTGATCCAGACCGGAACCCGACAAATCCCTTCAATGTCAGAACGGAGGGTAGAGGAGCAGATAACTATAACCCCTATGCCCCTAACGCCCCTGTCAAGCTGTATGCGACGGGGGTCCGCAATGCCTACGACTTAGTCTGGCACAGCAGTGGTAGACTTTATACCCCCACAAACGGAAGCGCAGCGAATGGCAATACTCCTGACGATCCCAGAACACCTGCAAACGAGGGACTGACCAAGGTTGCAACTCAGAATGATTATCTATTCAAGGTTGTGCCAGGCGGCTACTATGGCCACCCCAACCCCAAGCGGCAGGAGTACGTGATGAACGGGGGCAATCCCACCATTGGCAAGGACCCGGCCGAGGTAGTAGATGAGGGGGTATACAACGGCTACAACGTAGGTGTTGATCCTGATCCAAGCTATCAGTATTTTGCCTACGATTTTGGCCGCAACCGCTCTCCTAACGGAGTGATTGAGTATAGAGGCAACACCTTTGGGGGAGCCCTTAAGAACCAACTGCTGGTTGTGGAGTTTAGTGGTGGGGATGATATCCTGGCCCTTAAATTAAAGGCTGATGGCAATGTTTCTAGTGCAGGGGTCACTCAGGTTGCCTCCGGCTTTACAAACCCCCTAGATTTAGCTGAAGGGCAAAACGGTAACCTCTACGTTGCTGAGCTGGTTGACGAGGATACTGGTCAAGGTCGGATTAGGCTCCTGCGCCCGAACTAATGTAGCCAAAGTCCTTACGGGCAAAAGGTCCGAGAACGCACTTTGCTGGGCATAATGGAGACAGCAGTGCTCTTCGTCTTCTAGCCGCTTAAAGAAATAGGATTATGTCCGTTGCTGAGCCCAGGCCCACCTGCTCCTATCGCCAAGAAGATATCCAGCAAATTCTCCAAATCGCGATTGAGCGAAGCTCACGGGATGCGAGTGCTCGTCAAGCCTCTGAGGGCGAGTTTTCTCGGCAGCAACTGTTAGAAATTGCGGTGGAGCTGGACATCTCAGCCGAGTGCCTTGAGGCTGCGGAGCGAGACTGGTTGGCTCAGCAAAGTCAATTCCAAAGACGGCAAGCTTTTGACAGGTATCGTCATGGAAAACTAAAGCGGCTTCTGAGCAAATACCTAATTGTCAATGCTTTTTTGGTCCCGCTGAACTTTGTCAGCAGCGGCCACCTTTCCTGGTCCCTGTACATTTTGCTGGGCTGGGGACTGGGAATTACCTTGACTGCCTGGAACACCTACCAAGTTGAAGAGGAGGAGTACGAAAAGGCCTTGCGGCAGTGGCACCGAAAGCGCCAACTCAGACAGTCCATCAATCGTTTTTGGAACCGGTGGTTGAAGACCTAGCCAGTCTGGACAGGATTGAAACATTGGGAAACCTGTATGGCAGATAGAGATCCCCGCACCCTGGCCGTTGATATTGGTGGCAGTGGTATTAAAGTTATTGTCTTAGACGAGGTGGGCAATCCTCAGACAGAACGCGATCGCATCAGCACACCAAAACCAGCTAAGCCGGAGCCAATCGTTGCTGCGATCGCCCAGTTAGCCGAGGGTCAGGGTAACTTTGAGCGCGTATCGGTAGGCTGCCCCGGCGTCGTGCGTGACGGCGTGATCAAACGAGTGACGCCAAACCTGGACGCAACCTGGATTGGGTTTGATCTGGCAACGGTCTTGGCTGAGAAATTGGGCAAGCCAGTCCGGGTGGCAAACGATGCCGATGTGCAGGGCTGGGGTGCGGTGACTCGGCAGGGACTGGAACTGGTGATCACTTTGGGGACAGGCTTCGGCTCGGCGTTATTCATAGCGGGTAAGTTAGTCCCCAATCTAGAACTTGCCCACCACCCCTTCCATAAGGGTAAAACCTACGAAGACCAGCTTGGACAGGCTGCCCTAGACAAAGCTGGCAAGAGGCGATGGAACCACCGCCTAGAAAAAGCGATCGCGACCCTCCAGCACTTGTTTAACTACGATCACCTCTACATCGGTGGGGGTAACGCGACAAAGATTAGCCTTGACCTCCCCACCAATGTCAAAGTTGTGCCCAATCTGACGGGTTTGTTAGGTGGCATTGCCCTGTGGCAGGATTAATGCGCTTGCCTGAGCAAGTTCAAATTATGAGGGGTAACTCTGGTTCTCCAGAATCGGCGTTCTCTTCAGTCTGGGGGGAATGTTTGGGTAATCACAATGCACGTAAACGGTAGTACGCAACTTTTATCCTGTACAGGGGAACCATAAGCTTGCCATTTAAGGTCAACTTGGAAGACTTTCCGTACGAGCTGTCAAACCATGCTCAGGAAAGGGTAACTCAATACAACATCTTGCTTGAATGGATTGGAAGGGTGCTACAAAACCCTCAGAAAATAGACCCCGACAAAGATGACCCTCAGCTCTTTCATGCTCTTAGAACAATTCCTGAGTATGGTGACACGGTTTTGCGTGTCGTTTACAATTCAACTACCGATCCGTGAAGAATTGTTTCGGTTTTCTTTGATCGGAGAATGAATGGAAAATTATGAACATAAAGTTCGACCCGCAGGTTGACGCGGCTTACATTCGCCTCAATAACTCTAAAATTGTTGAATCAGAAGAGGTTTCTCCTGGTATCGTTTACGACTTCGACGAAGATGACTGCGTTGTGAGCATTGAAGTTCTAAACGTGAAACACAGAACTCCCAATCAATTCAAAGAGCTTATTGCCAGGTCCGACTCCCCTTTTAGCTCTGAGTTTATGAATCAATTCACAGAGTTCTTTAGACTTCAGAGCCATTCTCTTTGATCCGTAGCGATCGCACATGAAGTAGTCCAGGAGTTCACCCCTGGCTCACCGCGATCACCACTGCTCTACTAGGCTAGACCAAGCTGCTGTCTCTACCAAGCGCAAGCCACAGGTCATGATTCGGTCAAAACAACGTTTCCTGCACGGCTAACGGCCCATAGATTAATACTAAGGCAGAGGGTTCCCAGGAACAGCAGCACGTAGGTGGGAGCCATAACCGTCCCAATCAGGAACCAAGTGAATACGTGCAGGACCATGACCAGCGCACACAGGCTGGCAAGTCCAGCAGCTCGCCACACCTGGCCTTGAGAGCTGTGTAGCCCTGTGAGGATAATTGTCAGCAGGGTTGCTAGTAGATTAGCTGGGACTAGGAATGCACAAATAGGAATGCAGTAAGCCCGTGAGAACTCAGCTAGAGCGTTGAAGTCGAACATCTGTCCTTGCTGATCCAATGGCTAGATCTTATCCCAAACGCTGTCTTAACAATCCTGAACATTGCTTCGCGACTTCTCTCAAAAGCTATTACTGATCGAAGGATCAGAGACTTGATCTGGAAAATATTGCTTTAGATAGCCAATCAATAAATTTTTGGTTTCAGTTAAAACCCGCTTTTGAAAGTCTTGATCACGGGTTAGCGACAGACTTTCGAGCACACTGGCGACCTCTACACACACCACAGCGATTAAGGCTCGCTGGGCCGGATCTTGCTCAGGATCGCGCTGGGCAAAGAAAGCTTCTAGTTGTTGGGCAATCTGGCGGTTGAGGTCTGCATCCATCGCCAGGATATCTGGGGAAAACCGGGATTGAACAAATACGACTCGATAGGCAGGGTTGACCGTGACAAACTGGTCAAAGCTATCCAGCACTTGATTGACATAGAGATCCAGAGAAAGCTGAGCCGCCTCAGAGTCCTGAAAAGCTGCAAACAACTCCCCAATTTGGTTCAGGTAGCGGGCAGCTAAGGCATGAAAGATAGCTAGTTTATCTGGAAAGAAGCGATATAGGGCACCAATTGACGTCTTGGCGTGTGCGGCGATCGCGTTGGTGGTAGCACCCTCATAACCCACCTCTACGAAAACTTCAGCCGCCGCATCTAGGATTTGGTTAAATCGCTTTTGACTCCGAGCTTGCTGGGGTAGGTGTCGCAATCGGTCTTGGTTGGGTTGCTGCATCCGGGTTCAATCTCAGGGTTGA
Source organism: Thermosynechococcaceae cyanobacterium (assembly GCA_041748155.1). Lineage (GTDB taxonomy): Bacteria > Cyanobacteriota > Cyanobacteriia > Thermosynechococcales > Thermosynechococcaceae > JBGTDT01. The sequence goes on from JBGTDT010000185.1 coordinate 37,865, forward strand.
CAAATACGAGCTTTTGCTCGTATTTTAGAAACATGAGCTTTTGCTCACGTCTATATCACTAACGCTAGTACACAACTCCTACCCATACTCACTTGTAACTTAGAGGAAGGTGAACGTAATGTTGTTCTTTTCATTCTGGGGCTTCCTGGTCTGGCTGCTTGGAACGCTAGTTTTTCGCTTCGGCGGTCAATTTTTCTTCCATCCTGAGAGTCCTTTGTTTTTAGGGTTACTGTTTGGGGCTACAGTTCCCCTGATTGCAGGTGCAGTTTACCCAGTTTACCGCTGGAAAAAGGTCAGCCCCGCTGAACGGCCCTTTGCGGTGGTCTGTGCAGCATTGCCCTCGCTGATATTGGATATCTTCAGTGTTTTGTGGTTTCCCTCAGTGTTTCCGAATCTGCCACCGACAGCCAGTGTTACGTTTGCGGCCTGGTTGCTCTGGGGCTATTTCTTAATTTTGGCGACTGCACTGATCCCACCTGAGGCAGCGGCGACAGAAGGGTGACTCAAATTGTCAAATCCTTCTAGCAGGCAGTGCGTCCTGGGTCTGTCAGATCTAAGACTCCCCTCTACTTAGAAAGAGAATCATTACCCACGGGTCGCTAGTTAAAGCGGAATGCAGCAGGGGATGACAATACATCCACCCCCTGCTTTTTGGCTGTGTAGCCTTTGACTTGCCGAGGCACAATTGCGAAAACGCTGCAAGGACATTGACATAGCCACCGCCAAGCTTTGCTCGATCAGTAATGTTTTAATGTATTCTGAGCGAGACGCCCCGCCCTGCCCTACTCTGTGGAAGCAAATCCCTTCTGGGGAGATAAATACTGCTGGCAATGGTTGATTGCGCCAATTGTGGTTTTTCGGGTTGAAGTTTTAAAGCTGCTGGAGTCTAGGCAGGCTGGATGAACTGCTGCAATCTATCTTTTGCTTTTGAGGTAACGGTATATCCGAGTCATCTGATCACTGATCAAAATTAGATTACAAAAAGCTTAGATCTTGAGACAGTTCAGTGGCTCTAACCTGCGGACTCCTTGCCAGTAGGGCGATCGCCAACCCTCATATCTGGAACTGAGACGTGGAGTACGGTAGCTGAATCAGATAAATTTACCCTAGCGTTAGCCTGGATTAGCGTAGCTCAGATTGCCTAGAAGTGCTGTCGTTTCTCATAGTTTTCCTGGCTGGGTAAAAAGACTAGGGACCTGGCGGGATCAACTGAGAGCAAAGGTTAGCCAGGGGTGGGTTGAACGGCTGCATCCAGTAATCCTACTGAGAGCTTTGTATATAGACGTAACAATTCAATTTTTTTGTTAATAAACATTGCGAGTACTTGATCCGGTTGCTAGCTTATGCATACAGAGAGCTTCGCTGTTTGCAACCTGGGAGATCTGCCATCCATGCTCTATATCAATCCTGTCTCTGCACCAGTCCACTGACTTCAACACTGAGCAGTCGCTTTTGGTTGGATTGTCGGTTCAAAGCTCTAGAGGTTTTAACTATGAACATTCAAGGAAAGACAGCTCTGGTTACCGGAGCTTCCCGTGGAATTGGCAGAGCGATCGCCCTGGAATTCGCTCAACAGGGTGTAAAACGCCTGCTACTAGTGGCCCGCGATCACCAGCGCCTAGCTGAAGCAGCGACCGAAATTGAGGCACTCGGCGTAGAAGCTGTGATCCTGCCTTTGGATCTGACTCAGCCAGTCGAGGTAAATATTGCGATCGCCCAGGCTTGGCGAGATCATGGACCGATTCATCTGCTCGTTAACTGTGCTGGAGTGGCCCGCCAAACCTCTTTTTTGCAGTCCCACTTACCCCACATACAGGAAGAGATCGCCATCAACTTGCTGGGAATGTACACCATCACTCGTCAAATGGCCCGACGGATGGTAGCCCAACGAGAGGGAAAAATTGTTAATGTTTCTAGCTTGATGGGCAAGGTAGCCGCACCGACAATGGCTAGCTATTCCGCCACTAAGTTTGCGATTTTGGGCTTCACCCAAGCCTTGCGCGGGGAACTAGCAGCCCACAATGTTCAGGTCGTCGCTTTGCTGCCCTCTCTGACTGACACTGACATGGTGCGAAACCTGCGGTGGTTTCGTTGGACGGTGCCCGTGACTGCCCAGCAAGTCGCCCAAGCACTGATGGCTGGATTACAGAAGGAATCGCTAGAGATCTTAGTGGGATGGCAAAGTCATTTAGCCGTGTGGTGCAACCGGATTGCGCCTTGGCTACTGGAGAAGATTTTACAGATGGCTGCTCCCCAGGAGGAACAAAGGCACTACCAAAAACTTGAACAGGTCGGTGCACTGGGGCAGAAGTAAGGCGAAGTGCGATCGCCGCCAGTTCAACCCTAAGGACCCTAAGGGGCTTCAACTGAGACCGTAACCGCAGCCACGGCAATCAGCATTTGGTCACTGGTGTCGTTAAGTGAGGCGATCGCCCGGCCCTCGGCAACCATGCCCCCGGATTCAACCGTGAGGGTTTTGCGACCAAAGGGCAGCACAGCCAGTACTTCAGCTTCTCGCACTTGTTCAGGATAGGGCACAGCCACTTTAACTTCGACAATCATCTGGTCTGGGTCGCTCAATCCCGCTACTTCCCAAACACCCGGCAAGGCATTGTGGGCGATCGCGTTACGGACGGCCCGCGCGGCGGCAACCGTTGGCTCCTGCCCGTGCTGGTCAACACCCATACCCATCTCGACAATCAAGCGTTTGCGAGCCATAGTCACGCCTCACCTTTGCGTGACCGACTCGCCTTGGCAGCGGCTAAGCCTGAGTGCGTGTGATGATGGAAGATGCTATCAATAAACCATTCGGTTGTTGCTTTAAAGTTGTGGACTGGCGTAGGCAGTAGCTCTAGGTAGGTCGCCTCCCGGATCAAGTGGCCGACTTTACCCTTGACTTCAAAGCGATCGAAGAAGTCAGCGGCACTCTCGCCTACTCCGAGCTTAAGCAACGTTCCCCGCAGGTTCACTCTGGCCGGACTGGGGGCTTTTCCTTCTGAAATTGCTTTCAGGTTGTGGGCGATCGCCCGTCCCTCTTGATAGGCAACCTGGGCGGTTGGCGGCAGAGGGTTCTGAGGATCTACGGCGCAATCTCCCCCAGCAAAAACCTCTGAATACTCCGGTAGTTGCAAGGTTGGAGTGACGTGCAGATGACCCCGACGGGCTCGATGGGCTGGGGAAATAGATAGAGCTTGAATCAGGGGGTGCGTCTCCGTACCAGCAGTCCAAATAACGGTAGCAGTTGGCAGTATTTCAGACTGGCCGCCGCGTTGAAATTCTATCTGGCCGGGGTGAATGGCAGAAACCTTTGCCCCTAGAAGTAATTCGACGGGTGCAGCGCGTTTTTTCAAGGCAGCCTCAGCCGTTTGGCGCAGGTCACTCTTGCTACCCCCGGCTCCGGCAAGGATTTCTGTTTCCCGCTCGATCAAGACAATGTGAATTTCCTGGAGATTACCGCCTAGATCGGTGTACCAGCTAGGCAGCAGATCAGCCAGCGTCGCTGCCAATTCAATTCCAGCAGACCCCGCTCCAATGATTCCTACAGTCAAGAGCGCTCTGCGTTCCTGGGCATCTGTTGTTTGAGTTGCCTGTTGGAGGCAGTTGCGGAGTTGCTGCCCTAAAGCCTCTGCATCTCTGCCACTGCGGAACGGTAGAGAGTGTGCTTGGGCCCCCTCAATCCCGAAGTAACCGTTGATGCAACCCAGGGCTAAAACCAGGGAGCTGTAGGTATATCGTAAACCGGAGGCCAGGTGGACCTGTCGCCCTGGTAGGTCGATAGTTTGGATAGTATCTCGAACGACAGTAACTCTGCTGCCTCGCAACAGTTCTTCGTAGCGCGGCCAAACCTGGTCATCGCTCATCTCACCACTGAGAAATTCGTAGAGCAAGGGTTTAAAGGCAAAACGGTCCTGCCGGTCGATTAGCACCACAGGTTTGGGGTAGTGCTGATGACTCAGGTGCAGGGCTGTAAATAGCCCAGTGAAGCCACCCCCCAGGATTAATGTTGGCGTTGTTGGCTGATTCATAGGACATGACGACTTAGAGATGGCTACAGGGCTGGGCTAGGCATCAGACTCAGCAAGTAAAGAGCCTTAACTTGGATGGGAGCGATCTTCTCCAGCCACCGCAAGGCCGACTGGACTACTGAAGCGATGGAAGACTTCATCGACCAGCCACTCGGTGGTTGCCTTGAAGTTATGAATTGGCGTGGGCAGCAACTCTAGGTAAGTCGCCTCCCGGATGGTATGACCCACTTTGCCCTTGAGTTCAAACCGATCAAACAGGTTTGCGGTGCTTTCTCCCAGCCCCAGCTTCATTAGTGATCCCCGCAGTTTGACCTCGGCAGAACTTGGCCTGTGGCCGACTGAAATGGCTCGTAGATTGCGGGCGATCGCGGCTCCCTGTTGATAAGCAACCTGGGCTGTAGGCGGTAGTGGATTTTGGTCATCGACCACAGCGCAGTCTCCACCAGCAAAGACCTCTAAAAAATCGGGCAGTTGCAGTGTAGGGCTGACCTTGAGCCGACCACGCTGATCCCTGTGCGCTGCTGGCACGGCCAGACTTTTGATCAGGGGATGGGTGGCCTTACCAGCAGTCCAGACTACGGTACCAGCTTGCACGCTCTCAGCCTGATCCTGACGCTTGAACTCCAGTTGCTTAGGATGTATGGCAATGACTTCAGCTTCGGTAACGAGTTCAACGGCTACTGTACGCTTTTCTAAGGCGTGTTCAGCCGTCTGACGGCAGTGGCGATTGATATCTCCTTTGAGAATTTCTGGCCCCCGGTTGAGCAGCACGACCCGAATCTCTTGCGGATCTCCGCCTAAGTCGGCATACCAGTTGGGTAACAGATCAGCAAGGGTGGCTGCCAGTTCTACACCTGCCGGACCTGCCCCAACGATCGCAGTAGTGAGCAGGGCCTGACGCTGCTGGGGTGGCATCTGACTGGCTTGCTGCAAACAGTGTTGCAGGTGACGAGCCAGGGTGACCGCATCTTCCCCGGTGTTAAATTGAAAGGAATTCTCCTCAGCACCCTCCAGGCCAAAATAGCTGGTTGTGCTGCCTAGCGCCAAAATTAGATGGCCGTAGGTGTAGCACGAACCTGAGGCGAGCTCAATCTGTCGCTGCGGCAAGTCAATCGCTTGGGCAGCATCTTGAACAAACGTCACGTCGCTACCCTGGAGCAGCTCCTGATAGCGCGGCCAAACTTGATCAGCCCTCAGTTCGCCGCTGAGGAACTCGTAGAGCAGGGGCTTAAAGGTAAAACGCTCCTGAGGATCAATCAGGATTAGCGGCTGGAAGTATTGTTGATGCCTTAGGTGAAGCGCCGTAAATAACCCGGTAAAGCCACCACCTAAAATTACGGTTGGATCTGCTGAGTGCTGCATGAAGTTAACTCGTAAAGGTTGATTCATCTGAATCACGGCAAACCTTTTGTCAAAGCTGTGCCGATGGTGAGTTTACCAATACTGCAAGGAATACCTAGTCTAATTCAGTAAAAAATGCTGCAAGGGGTGCCCGCTCCAATTCGATTAAGTTAACTTTTCGTAACATGCTGTGCCACCGACTTGTGGTCTGCTAGATAATTTTCCATCCTGGATAGGAGCGATTAACCTGAGCGATCAATGCCTTTGAACAAGCCCTATATCCTAAAAGCACTGTGTATTGCTCCTGAGTATCACCTGGCTGCAAATGTGACTAAAGAGCTACCTACCATTGCAGCCGACAGGACAAAGTCGGAGTATCTCGACTCCCTAGCTGAAATCAGTGCCTTTCAATTTTTTCAGAGTATACCCGGTATTCAAAAAACAGAGATTCCAGCCCACTCAACCTATCCTGTTGAAGTTTGGCAGCTCATACCTGACCGGATTCTATTACCAGAAGATCAGGAGTTCTTAAAACGCGATCATGCCAGAATCAGCGCGATCGCGGAAAAACTAATCTGGTTGGGCCAGTCCTGGCTAAGTTCAGCCATTCTGGATCAAAAACTTCCCGTTCACACCTGGGAAGATGTCCTAGAAGCAATTGGTCAATACGATTACAGCTTCGATTTCTTAGGGATTGTGTATCACCCTGCCCAGCTTATTTTTGAGCCTTGCCCGCCCGAGTCCGATCAAGGCCCAGACTGCTGGAGTGTGTATCCCCCTAGGTGGGACATCTGTCTGACTAAAACTCGCACCTTTAATGGCGGCTACATTGTCGATGAATCCAGTTCACGCTACCACTTCAAGGTAGAGGTGTGGGCTGGTAGACCCTTTTCTCGCAGCCTCCAAACAGGCATGATCCTCCAGGACCCACTCGGCTCAGCCCCAGCAGGCGATCGCAGCACCTGCTCCGGACCTGATATGAAAGCTAGCTAAACAGGCTATAGTGTCTGGGTAGACCAAGCTGAAATCAACCCACCGAAGCGCCTGCCTTCAGCTCAAAGATCTTTTCCATCACATCAGAAACAGCTTTGTCGGGCGTGGAGGCCCCAGAGGTGATACCCACCACAATTGGTCTTGGGGGCAGCCAGTTTTCTGTTACTACTAAGTCACGGTTTAGCGGTTTGTGTTCGACCCGGTTACCGGGGCCAATCCGCTGCACACTATCAATGTGATAAGAAGGAATCTCGCGCTCCACGGCAATTTCTTGCAGGTGGGTCGTATTGGAAGAGTTAAAGCCGCCAATCACTACCATCAGATCTAGCTTTTGCTCCACCAGTTGGAACATGGCATCTTGGCGTTCTTGAGTGGCGTCACAGATAGTGTTGAAGCTGAGAAAATGTTGGTTTAGAGCTACCGGACCGTATCTTCGCATCAAGGTCCGCTCAAATAGTTTGCCGATCTGTTCGGTTTCACCCTTCAACATTGTTGTCTGGTTGGCAATGCCAATCTGGACTAGGTCGGTATCCGGGTTGAATTCCGCTGAGCAGGCAGGCCGAAATTTAGCCATGAACGTTTCTCGGTTGCCGCCGTCCAAGATGTAGTTGCAGACGTACTCCGCCTCGGCCAGGTTCAGCACGACGAGGTACTTATCTGCATAAGAACTCGTGGCGATCGTCTCTTCATGCCCATACTTGCCATGAATGATGGAGGTGTAGCTGCCTTTCTTGTGCTTTTCAACACTGTTCCAGACCTTAGAAACCCAAGGACAGGTGGTGTCCATAATGATGCAACCCTTCTGGTTTAGCAGTTGCATTTCTTGCACACTGGCCCCAAAAGCTGGCAGGACCACAACGTCTCCAGTTTCAACCAGCGAAAAGTCCTTCTGGCCTTGCTGGTTAACTGGAATAAACTGAATCTGCATGTCCCTCAGATTCTGGTTGACTGAGGGATTGTGAATAATTTCATTGGTAATCCAGATTCGTTCTGTGGGAAATTGCTGGCGGGTTTCGTAGGCCAGAGCAACCGCCCGCTCAACGCCCCAACAAAAACCAAAAGCTTCGGCTAGGCGAATTGTGGTATCTCCCCGTTCCAAGGTGTAGCCGTTCTCCCGAATTTGCTGAACCAGATTGCTTTGATACTCAAGCTGGAGCAAATCCGTAATCTCCGCTTCCCGGCCAAACCCCTTGCGGTGGTAATGAGCAGAGCTGGAGAGCGATCGCTTAAAGGCCTTCGTATCCATTTGTTTTGTCCTTCCTTCGACTGAAACTACAACTCCAGCCTGTTTACCGTGGAACTACAGTTGCCCAAATACTAAGCCTAAGCCTGAGCCAACTATGAGCCTTAGAGCTTAAGTCTCCTCCATCATAAAGTGCCTTGGGAATAAAACTTTAATAGCAGGCGCTAACCAGGGCCGACCCAGGCTCAGCACGGGCACTCCGGTAGGTCGGATCGTAGACCCTCGCGTTAGTCAAGCAAGGACCCAATTAGAAACTGCCTAGGTTTAGTCTGGCTTCTTAACCTTTTCTTTACGACTTTGCTGTATTGTCTGGTACAGTGGGGGCTTTATGAATTCGATACAAACCTTAGTTTATTGATTGATCTAACTAACGAAAACCCTTAGGCTCGGAGCTTGATTGATTACAATGTTGAGTTTTATTGGTTCCCCAAAACGTCTGACTGCTGCTTCTCTAGTTTTAGCTGCGCTAACTTTGGGAGCCTGTGGTAGCCCGGAAACTAGCGAGCAACCTCCAGCAGGCGAGTCACCCAGTCCCGCTGCTAGTGGTGAGCAGGCCAGTGGTCCCGTTGCCATTGATGGCTCTAGCACTGTGGGTCCCATTTCCCAGGCAGTGGCCGAAGAATTTCAGGGAGCTAACCCTGACGCTCAAGTTAGTGTGGGAATTAGCGGCACAGGCGGTGGCATGAAGAAGTTCTGTGCAGGTGAGATTGATATTGCCGATGCCTCTCGTCCAATTAAAGAGGAAGAAATTCAAGCCTGCGAAAAAGCGGGCATCCAATTTGTTGAAATCCCGGTTGCTCTCGACGGCATTGCGATCGTGACGAACCAAGAAAACGATTTTGCCCAGTGTCTCACCGTAGATGAACTGAAAAAAATGTGGGAACCGACTGCGACCGGAAAGATTACGAATTGGAATCAAATCCGTTCAGATTTTCCCAGTCGACCCCTCAAACTCTATGGACCTGGTACGGATTCTGGTACCTTTGAGTATTTCACCGAAGCAGTTGTCGGGGAAGCTGAGGCTAGCCGGACAGACTACACCCCCAGCGAGGATGACAACGTTTTGGTACAAGGCGTTGCTGGTGATCCAGGTTCCCTGGGATATTTTGGGGTTGGCTACTATGAAGAAAATCAAGGTCAACTGAAATTAATTCAGGTAACAAACCCCGATACCAAAGAGTGTGTTCCGCCTGTTCCTACGGAAAACGTGGTTAATGGCAGCTATGCCCCCCTATCCCGGCCTTTGTTTATCTATGTCAGTAAAAAATCTCTGGACGAAAAGCCTGCTGTCCGGTCTTTTGCCAACTTCTACGTAGACAATGTCAAGGATGTCACAAGTGATGTCGGCTATGTCCCTCTACCGGATGAAGCTTATGCCAGTCTTGCAGACAAGGTTAGTAACGCTAAAACGGGTTCCACCTTTAAGGATGTTGAACCGGGTACTGACATCAGCAAACTACTCACGCAGTAGCCGTTTTAATACTATGGGTCTGGCAACCTGCAATAGTTAGCCCTTAGCGATTGCAGTGTTGTCAGGCTACCGTTCATTTCCTGGGCTTCTCTTGTCTATTCTTTGACAGCTTGCTGTCTGGCAAGTAATTCCTGGCTTCAGATTATGCAAACTCCCAACCCTCCAATCTCTATCTTAAACAAGCGAGAGTCGACCCTTGAAAAAAGGGCATCTCGCGGAGTTCAAGAGAAGATCATTGCTGCCCTTCTACTCTGCTGTGCCCTGGTTTCTGTCCTGACTACAATCGGGATTGTTGTGACACTGTTTGAGGTCACGGTTGAGTTTTTTCAAGAAGTTTCCTTTGCCGAATTTTTTCTAGACACCCGGTGGACGCCCCTGTTTGCAGACCAACATTTTGGTATCTGGCCGCTGATCAATGGAACTTTATTGATTGCCGCGATCGCCATGCTGGTGGCAGTTCCTCTAGGACTGGGTTCCGCTGCCTATCTCAGTGAGTATGCTTCTTTTCGACTCGCTGCAATCTTGCGTCCGGCCCTGGAGTTGCTGGCAGGGATTCCCACCGTCGTCTATGGCTACTTTGCGTTGACCTACGTCACACCATTGCTGCGAAACTTCCTGCCTTTAGAAATTTTCAACGCTCTCAGTGCTGGGCTGGTGATGGGTGTGATGATTATTCCCACGGTGGGCTCGATTAGCCTGGATGCCCTCAGAGCCGTCCCTCTGTCTCTGCGGGAAGCGGCTTACGGTTTAGGAGCAACGAAGCGGGAAGTTACCACCCAGATTGTCTTCCCAGCAGCTCTCTCTGGCATCGCCGCCTCGATTATTTTGGGGATTTCCAGAGCAGTGGGTGAGACGATGATTGTTGTGATTGCGGCTGGGCAGCAGCCTCGACTGACGCTGAATCCCTTCGAAGCAGTGGCTGCAATGACCGCTTATATCGCTCAAGTTGCGGCGGGAGACACCCCACGAGACTCGGTTGGCTACAGAACCTTATTTGCGGTTGGGTCAACGTTATTTTTAATCACGCTGCTGCTCAACATTATCAGCTACTTCATCACCCGACGTTTCCGAGAGGTCTACGATTAATTCCCATGGCTAATCTTTCCCCTGCAAATCCGTCCTCAGCCTCTCAAGGGAACTACAGACCCAACACCAAGACACGGGAAAACACGGGCAAAATCTTTCGGACTGCCTGCGCGATCGCCTTGGGAGCTGGCTTATTCGTCCTGGCTCTGCTCTTGGTTGATGTATTCCAGGATGGCTTCTTGCGGATGCTGCAGCCGGGATTTTTTACGGATAATGCCTCTCGTTTTGCCGAGCGAGCTGGGTTACGAACCGCTCTGCTGGGAAGTATCTGGCTCCTGGTTTTACTTTTACTGATTTCAGTCCCGATTGGAGTGGGCGCAGCCGTTTATCTTGAGGAATACGCTTCTAAAAATCGCCTCAGCCAATTCATTGAAATTAATATTGCCAATCTGGCCGGGGTTCCCTCAATTGTCTATGGGTTGCTAGGACTTGGTATCTTCAATGAACTTTTCCGCCTAGGTCCAGTTCTACTCTCAGGAGCCCTGACTCTATCCTTACTCGTCTTACCCTTAATCATTGTGGCATCCAGAGAGGCGATCCGGGCCGTTCCCCTATCCCTGCGTCAGGCTTCCTACGGTTTAGGGGCAACCAAGTGGCAAACGGTTAGTAACCATGTTTTGCCCTACGCTATCCCCGGTATTGTCACAGGTGTGATTATCTCGGTTTCACGAGCGGTAGGGGAGACTGCGCCGCTGATTGTGGTAGGAGCAGTGGGTTACTTGACGGCTAACCCCGGTGTACTCCGGCGTTTTTCCGCGCTGCCGATTCAAATCTATGATTGGATTAGCCGTCCCCAAGCCGACTTCACGAATACCGCTGCCGCCGGCATTATTGTCCTCCTAGTTCTGCTGTTTGTGATGAATGGTACGGCAATTTATATTCGCAACCGTTTCTCAACGTTCAGGTGAGTTGATAAGTAAAAGACTTTGCTTTAGTTCTAGGTAAATTTTTATGCAGTCCACCAACCACTCCTCAACTGCTCAGGCAACAACCGTTCTGGAAGCTCGTAACGTCAATATTTACTACGGTAGCTTTTTAGCTGTAAAGCAGATCAATCTCGACGTTTTTCAAAACAAAATTACAGCCTTTATTGGACCTTCAGGCTGTGGTAAAAGTACACTGCTCCGTGCCTTCAACCGATTGAATGATCTCGTCCTGGGGGCTAGGGTTGAGGGCGTTATTGACTATAAAGGCCGGAATCTTTACGCCCCCTCGATTGACCCTGTCGAGGTGCGTCGCCAGATCGGCATGGTGTTTCAAAAACCCAATCCTTTTCCCAAATCTATTTACGAAAATATTGCCTTTGGTGCGCGTATCAATGGCTATCAAGGGGATATGGATGCCTTGGTAGAGCAGTCACTCCAGAAAGCGGCCCTTTGGAACGAGGTGAAAGATAAGCTGAGGGAAAGTGGCCTGTCCCTATCCGGTGGACAACAGCAACGTTTGTGTATTGCCCGTGCCGTAGCGGTTCAGCCCGATGTTATTTTAATGGATGAACCTTGTTCTGCTCTCGATCCAATTTCGACCCTGCGGATCGAAGAATTAATGCAGGACCTCAAGGAGCAATACACGATTGTGATCGTGACGCACAATATGCAGCAGGCCTCACGAGTCTCCGACCTGACCGCATTTTTTAACGCCGACGCCTCTGAGGGTGGTAAGCGCAGTGGCTACCTGGTTGAGTATGACAGGACTGAGGCTATCTTCAGTGCTCCAAAGCAAACATCAACTCAGGAGTACGTGAGCGGTCGCTTTGGTTAAATCTAACTCTGATTGCGATTGGCAAAACAAGTTTGGCAAGGTGTGGGAACAGACGGAGGTGACAGTGCGATTGGTGCTCAGCTATTTCAACTGGATGTGGCAGCATTCAGAGTTCAAAACAACAGCGGCGCAGCGAGCCGGATTAACAAATCGTTTGTGGAATTGGAATGACTTAGCTACCTATCCCACATTTCTTTAGAGCATGACCGCCGATATCAACAACGCCTTCAACGCCTCAGAGCATCTTGGTGAACAACTGCGCCAGATGAATGTGTGTGTAGGGAGAGAATTGGTGGCGATTGAACTCTTGCAGGTGAATTGTCACCTCCTGGAGGAGGGCAAAATTGCTCTCCAGGCTGAGGTTCTCCTGGTCAAGACCAGAGAAAAACAACAGGTTTCCTTTACGGCAACGCCTCGAATTAGCCCTGATAGACAGGGAGTTGTCCTTCAGAACATTGATTATGCATCTGGGCAGGAACTCTCGCTAGAATTGACTGCAGCGCTGGTGGATAAAGCCAGTGAAATCTTAAATTTAAACAATTTTGAACTTGAGGGAATGGTGCTATGGGTGCAGCAACTTCACCTAGAGTTAGGCAAGCTGAAGCTGGAAGCTGAAGCCTATATTGAGCAATTTCCCGCTACCTGATGCAGGGGCTGATGCAGAAAGTTTTCCATAAGTCTAAAGACTGAACAGGTCGTGGTGCAACCAGGGCAAGATAGTTCCTGATTCTTGGTGCGATAGCATAGGAAAGTAACTCCACGAAACTGCATCAGGCGCAGTTAGCAGTCATGGGATTCTTTGACTCTGAAATTGTTCAGCAAGAGGCCAAGCAGTTATTTGAGGACTATCAGGCTCTCATGCAGTTGGGCAGTGATTATGGCAAGTTTGATCGTGAGGGCAAGAAGATTTATATCCAGAAGATGGAAGCGATGATGGACCGCTACCGCATCTTCATGAAACGTTTTGAGCTATCGGATGACTTTATGGCCCAAATGACTGTTCAGCAACTGCAAACCCAGTTGAATCAGTTTGGCATCACACCGCAACAAATGTTCAATCAAATGAATGTAACGTTAGAGCGGATGAAGCGGGAACTTGACAAACAAACCTAGCATCCTTAGGCCAAATCCCTACCTATTTCAGCAGGTAGTGTGTACCTGAAGCTGTGGGTTTGTTGATATCTTTTTGCTTACTGTTAAGTAGATCAACTTAGTTAAACCCAAAATGTACAAACTATGAAAGCCAATCTACACAACGACTTCTGTTGATTAGTATCTTGAGTTTGTTTAGGTGTACCTACTTAGTCTGTCGGGTTCACTTAAACTGGCAGTGCTGTAGCAACGGCTAATAAAATTATGGGTCTGCTGATTAATCTAGACGGTGCGATCGCACCGACAGCTTCAGTCTCGGTCTTAGAGCGAGGGTTTTTGTACGGAGATAATGTCTACGAAGTCATCCGTACCTTTGCAGGTAGACCCTTTGGCCTCCAAGAGCACCTGGATCGTCTCCGGCAATCAGCCACCTACTTGTACCTGCAAGTGCCCTGGAGTGATGCTCATATTCAGGCTGAGGTAGAGAACACCTTGCAGCAAGCAGGCAATCCAGAGTCCTACATTCGGATTGTAGTGACTCGCGGTGCAGAGTCTGACATCAGCCTCCAACCTAGTCAAACCCTTGAACCTAGTCTGGTCATCATTGTGCGGCCCATTGACCCCAAGCCTACATTATCAACCCAAGGGATTCGCTTACATCTGGTCAGCCGAGAACGGAACAATCCGGCAGCACTGAGTCCAGCCGCCAAAACGGGAAACTACCTGAATAATATTCTCGCCCTGATGGAGGCCCAGCAGAGTGGTGCTGACGATGCCCTGATGCTGAATTCCACAGGAGAGCTGACGGAGGCGACAACCAGTAATATCTGGTTAGTGAAGGATGGCATCGTTCGGACCCCTGCTGTAGAAGTAGGGATCTTGGAGGGAATTACCCGCCACTTTTTACTGCGGTTGCTGTGTGAACAGCAGATTCCCTACGAGGAGGCTTCCCTGACCGCTACAGATCTCTGGTCAACAGAGGAAGTATTCCTAAGTTCCTCGGTGCGGTTAATTATGCCCGTAGCTAGAATCAACGACTACATCCTCCCTGCGTGTCCTGGAAAGATTACCCAGACCCTCTGGCAGGAACTACTGACTCTCATGCAGCACTGACTCTCATGCAGCAAAGTTGCTTGCAGCAGGTTTGAAAGCTAGGCTGTCCCTTGCAGTCCTGAGAGAGTTAGACGATTGGGCAATGCCAGCATTCTTGCCGAAACAAGTGGAGGGGATGTTGAGAGTTTGCTGATTCTAGGGAACTCTGAAGCGTAAGCGCTGATGGCAATACTGTGCTCATGCCCGTTGAAAAATTGCAGTACGAAGAACTGCTGGCTCACTACAGCAATCATTTGAATGCCCTTGAACTCCTAAAACACCATCGTCCCTATTTTGAGCTGGTGCCAAGTATCCGGCGATCGCGTGAGAGTCTAATTACAATACCGCTCCCGGTTGTCCAAGTCCGTTGTAACACGGGTGTCTCACACCAAGGCAGCAGTGACACTACCCATGAACTGATTCACCTGCCTTGTGATGTTGCCTTGTTGATGTGTGACCCTGAGTGGAAAATCAAGACTGGCGTTGAGATCTTTGTCCTGATTCACCGTCCTCAGGAGGAGTTCTCTCACCTACTTGGTCGCTGGCGGCAAACTCAGGTCCTCCTGAGTAAAGGTTATGAATGGCGGCTACCGCCCCGTTACAAGCATATTTTTGGTGAGAGTGCTGACCAAATCTGTCCCCTATTTGTTCTGTTTGAGGCGACTCCGGATCGAATCGAGCGGGGTTTGAAGGGCGCTTGCCTGCCTTTTGTCGTTGAGGCAATCTCAGCCAGCAGTACTCAACTTCCCTCAGCCAACCTGATCGAAACCGAAGAGAATTTAGAGTCCAGGTTGGATTGAAACCCTAGGAGGCTAATTCTAAGCGCCCTTGAAAACTGCTGTAGCGTGACTGTACTCAGAACTAGTTGACTATACTCTTAGAAAGCATTCACCTAAGCTAGGGCTGGTCTGGGAAAATTGTCAGGATAAGCACACGGTATGTCTTGGTCTCGTCTCCTCAGTGCAATTATCGCGATCGCCCTTGCCCTGGGGATGATCATCCTGGGTGGATGGTACTTTACCGTTGGCTTTGGCATTATTATTTACCTGGGTCAACTCGAATACTTTGAACTAACCCGAGCTAAGGGAATTGCGGCGGCAGCTAAGACAACCCTGGTGATGAGCCAAATCCTGCTGGTTGTCTCGACGATTGCTCCAGGGTTAGCAGATGCAGTTTTTCCAGTCGCTGGAACCCTGATCTGTTTCTACCTGCTGTTTCAGCCCAAGTTTGCCACCATTGCCGATATTTCCGCCTCAATTCTGGGACTTTTCTATGGGGGCTACCTACCAAGTTACTGGGTCCGCTTGCGGGCTCTCGGTAGTGTGGAGGCCAGCAACTTACCCTTGGGCGGCTACTGGCCGGATTGGGCTGACCTCCAGATACCCGCAGGCCAAGTCCCTCCAGGATTGACGGCCACACTGCTGGCCTTTGGCTGCATCTGGGCGGCTGACATTGGAGCCTACGCCATTGGCAAACTCTTTGGCCGCACCCTTCTCTCGAAGATCAGCCCGAAAAAAACTGTTGAAGGTGCGGTCTTTGGCGTGATTGCCAGTGTGGCGATCGCGGTTGCTGGGTCCTGGTATCTGGATTGGCCGGGCTGGCCGCTCGCAGGGGTGTCCCTGGGGCTGCTGATCGGCATTGCCAGTCTGCTGGGAGACTTGACCGAATCCATGATGAAACGGGATGCAGGCGTTAAGGACTCAGGCTGGTTAATTCCTGGGCACGGGGGCATTCTAGATCGGGCTGATAGCTACGTTTTCACCGCTCCGCTGGTGTTTTACTTCATGACGCTTCTCTTGCCCTTGCTACCCTGAGCTTAGGACTCGCTGGGCAGTACTTTAAGGTGTCCTCGGCAGGTCAGTTGGCCTGCTTCCAATCTGAGTTCTTGGAGTGAAATGTCTGGCCCTAAATCTAGCTTGAAGTCCTGTAAATTATTCAACGGCAATTCCTGTTGCCTATGACTCGAAAGCCATTGGGGGTGGTCGAGTCGCAACTCGTGAGTGCTTACCAACTGCAAACCAGTCCGGAGGCAGAGGCAAATGGAGCTGCCGTCGATCAGCGCTAACTGGGCTTGGAGGATCAGTAGACCGGGATCAATTGCAATCTGCTGCAGCCAAACAGACTGCACGGCTGATTCTATACTTCCAAAGTCCGTAGCTTGGAGCAGGGAAAGCAAAAACTCCCCAACGGCAGTGGCGAGTAAGGGAGCCTGGAGGGAGGCATTTAGGTCTACGGTTTGCAGCAGCAGTTCAGCTTGGATAGGAACAGCAGCGAGCAAGCGCAGGGGCTGACCTCGCAGAACTTGACCTAGATTGATCTGAATGTTCTGCCCAACCAGACCAATGTAACTTAGGTGCAGCCCTTGGTAAACCGCCTTTTCAGCGGCAACACACACCTGGCAGATCCGACCAGCCAGGATCTGGCGATCGCCCCCCTCAACCGTGACCTGCAGGTCTTTGACTTGCTCAACCTGCGATCGCAGCCATAACTGTATCGCTGAGGCAACAACCTTACTGATCATCTGGCTCTGAAGGGTCAACGTCTTGGCGGGGGGCACGATTGATCTCAACTTCTATCTTGCACCGCCAAGAACTCAATCGTCTGGGCTGCAAGCTTCACCATCCGAGTTCAAAGCTTCCTTGCTCAAGCCCAGAACTAAAATGATCAGCCTGTGGTGTGCTTGAGCGGTTGCCGACAACCTCTGTTACAACAGCGACTAAGCTTTACCAGTCCACTCCAAGCGAATCGTTATGCCGTCGTTACCACAGCACGACTCATCACGTAGACTGCATGGGTTTTATTTCCAAGTTGTTGAGGTTCTGTCTTGCGGACAACCTCGAATCCCAAGCTTCTCCAAAACTGCAAGCCTAGCTCATTGGCTTCAACCACACCCAACGATACTTGCTTGATTCCTTGTGCTGATACCCAATTCTCAAACGCCTGATATAACTCTGTACCCAATCCTTGACCTCGTTGCTCAGGACTCAACATCATCAACCCTAACCACCATGTCTGATTGTCTAGGTAGTGTCGAATCGATTCAATCATCCCTATCAGATCATTCTGTGGATCGAACAATCCAAAAATATATTTATCCTGTATCTTTTTTCCATCTGGTAGGGCATCGAACTCTTCACGCGCTGCTGTTGGTGAAGGAGGTTGACCATCGGTTAAAAGAGCAAACTCCGTGCATTGCTCGTAGAGGCTCTGCAGCACTGCCGCATCGTCTGGTTTGAGGAGCTTTGCTGAGTAGCTAGGACGATTTAGAGTGAAACTTGCTGAATTATTCATAGCTCACACCAACAACATTTGCGGTCACTCCTTAACTCACCTAAGCCAACTATTGATCGCCTTGCTAACAATTCCAAAATATTGTCTCATCGATAGCTTCAAAGTTTCTTGCTCTTGAAAACCCACAAACAGCTTTCAAACCACCGCTATCATCTGTAACGTAGACCGTATAACAGGCAATTATCACAGTGACCACAGTGAAAGTTTTTTGCCTCCGTAGCAAAGCCAAAAGCTGTTAATAGAAACTGCCAACGACACTGCCGGGTCGAGAGATATTGAACCATGAATTGAATGGCAACATGATTAGATTGGGCCGTAGATTGGCAACTCGCCTGTGACTGAAGCGAGTAGTGGAAGGGATCGTTCCATCTCAATTGACCCTGACTGTGGAGTAAGGCCAGGGCGATCACTCCCTGCTTAGATTGGCGCGTGACTGCATCGACTGTACCGTGAACAGGAAGCTTTTGGGCTAATTGCTGCGCGGTTTGCTGCTGCTTTCGCAAACTGTCCTGAAAAAATCTCCGCCGTTGCCGATCTGCCGGGTCAAGCCACCCGGTTAACTCACTGATCAGCATCAGGGCGATCGCGGGTTTGCCATCCCGCCCGGCCCGACCAATTTCCTGGATATACTCCGGCAGAGTCAAAGGGGGGTGAAAGTGGGCAATCCACCTGACGTTCGGCTTGTTGATTCCCATGCCAAAGGCGCAGGTACAAATTACAAACTCAATTTTGCCCTGCAACCAAGCAGCCTCAATCCGACGGCGGTCTTCCGGTCCCAGTCCAGCATGATAGGCGGCGGTCCGATCGCCCTGTTCTCCTAGCCAGGTTGCTAGCGCTTCGCTATCCCGGCGACTTCGGGTATAAACTAATCCGGCTTGGCCCGTTTGCGCTTGCAGAAATTTCAATAACTGCTGACGCCGTTGCCGAGGAGTCCAAACGGTTTGGACCTGAAGCTGGAGGTTAGACCGATAGGGACTAAAGCGGAAGATGTCTGGCTGCTGCAATTGCAAGACATGCTGGATTGTCTGCTGCGTCTGGGGGTCTGCTGTAGCCGTAAATGCAGCGATCGCCATCTGGGACCCCGCAGGCTTCGCTTTGAGCAAGGCTGGCCGGACGGCTCCTAAGCGCCGGTAAGCGGGTCGAAAGGTTTCACCCCATTGAACCAGGCAGTGAGCCTCATCCAAGATCAAGCCATTGATTTTAAGCCCTGGCTCACACAGACGCTGCCAAATGGCATCACTGAGTAAAGATTCTGGCGAGAGGTACAAGAGTCGGAGTTTATGCCGCTCCAAAGCCCAAAGTGTTTGCCGTTGCTGTTGGCTAGAGAGTTCGCTGTGGAACTGGGCCGCAGGTAACTGGCGTTGCCGCAATTCACCGACTTGATTTTCCATCAAAGCAACCAGGGGAGACACAACCAGCGTCAACCCCGATTGCAAAAGGGCAGGCAGTTGAAAGCAAACTGACTTTCCTGCACCTGTCGGTAAGACAACGAGGGCATCGCGGTGATTTAGCAGGCTAGCGATCACTTCTCCCTGCGGTGGCCGAAACTCTGTATATCCCCAAAGACGCTGAAACTCAGCCCGCACTTTGTCCCAGGAGGTTTTTGTAGATAAATGCATGGCGAATGGGATTGTACCGGAACTGCAAGCAGAACACCTTAAAGTACCCGGATTGAGACGCGTCGTACCATTCACGGAATTCCTGCCACTCAACTAAGACTGAAGTACCAGCAGCTTTGCTCTTGAGTCTTATCAGTATTGCCGCTGGTACGATCGCGCTTGTTCAAGCCTGTTCAGCGATCGCTCAGTAAAATGAGCATACACCCGTTTTATAATCGAGCGTTATGGTTTTGTACCCAGCAGCCGATCTTCCGGCTGTTCCGCCCAGCGACCTCCTGAGTGACGAACCGCAATTGGAAACCTACCGGCATCTGACCCAAATTTTCCTGTTCCTGTCCTGTTTAGAGTGGTGGTGGCAAGACCGAAATGACTTTTTTGCTGCTGGTAACCTGAGTGTTTACTACAATACTCGGCAGCTTAGGAACAAAGACTTTAGAGGACCTGACTTCTTTGTGGTTCTCAACACTGAGCGTAGAGAGCGCAAAAGCTGGGTTGTCTGGGAAGAAGATGGTAAGTACCCTAACTTTATTTTGGAGATTTTGTCTGAAAGTACAGCATCCGTAGATCGGGGTTTAAAGAAACAGCTTTATCAAGATACGTTTCGGACGCCGGAGTACTTTTGGTTTGACCCTTATACTTTAGAGTTTGCTGGGTTTCATTTAAGCAAGAGTGTTTACGAATCGATCTCACCTAACGAGCAGGGATGGTTATGGAGTCAACAGTTAGAGCTGTATTTAGGAATTCACAATCAGCAACTACGCTTTTTTACACCAAAAGGTGAGCTAGTTCCCACGCCTCACGAAGAGGCTGCCAAACAAGTGCAAGTAGCTCAAACTGCCCAACAGCAAGCTGAGCAAGAACAGCAACGGGCCGACCAAGAACAACAACGCGCCGAACAGGAACAACAACGAAGAGAAATGGCTGAGCAA
This sequence comes from Thermosynechococcaceae cyanobacterium, assembly GCA_041748155.1. Lineage (GTDB taxonomy): Bacteria > Cyanobacteriota > Cyanobacteriia > Thermosynechococcales > Thermosynechococcaceae > JBGTDT01. The sequence goes on from JBGTDT010000185.1 coordinate 57,808, forward strand.
AAGACTGAACGCTTTGCTGCTAGACTACGCGAACTTGGAGTTGATCCGGCTCAGTTGTAGATTTTAATCGGTTTTATTGCTGTCATTTATCCGAACTCGATTTTTTAAGAAAGTAGCAAAGGCCAGTAACTCCAAATGTGCTTGAGCTAAAACGGTTGGAGCTTTTTCCACTAACCGTTGTACTTTCACCGCTTCGAATTCGAATGTATAAACATGGCGTACCACATGGCGAAAGCCTCGATATTAGACTTCTTGCATAAATGCCCAAACAGGGGCTGAGAGTATTGAGATTACATATCTTAAACCGACTTATGCAAGAAGTCTATTCATTCAACGCTTCACAAGTTCTCTTGGAAATGACGGCAGGGCGTATATTTGGTACTTCGAATGACATTTGCTCTAGCAATACCCTGTGCCAGTTAGCTCCTTGAGGTAAAGTTCCATCAATAGCTGTAGCAATAATTTCAAAAAGCCGCTCTAGACCACTGTAGAAGCTATGTAGATTTAAGGCTACTCCATCCAAGTAGAGGTCATCAGAGAATTGCTGAGCACGGCTCCAGCCTTCTTGAGCACGTTCAACTAACCGCGCCAGTTCACCCAGTTCATCAGAGATGCGCTGCGCCAGTTTGAGGAGTTCTTCGTTCAAAGATTAATTCCTTCACGTTCAATCGAATGACGCAGTGTCGGGCGACAACTTTCTGCATCAACCAGATCTACCTGAAAATCCTGACTAATGCCAGTAACTGCAGCCACTGCTTGATAGAACTGATCATCTAAAATTCCCCAAGCAGCCAGGTCAACATCGGACCAAACGTTAAACGACTCACGGTGGACAAGCGAGCCAAAGACTACTACCTTCGTGGCTCCAAACTTCTCACATAGTAAATGTGCTGCCGTATATGCCAGTGCCCACGCTTGTTCACACCGCTCTATTACATCCCCCTTATCAAACTTCCTAGCTGGTTGATAGGAATAAACCTCCTCAGAGGTTAAATCTAGTGCAGTTTTGGTCATTTCCCGGCCAGCCTTTAACAGCAACTCAAGCAGTCACCTTCAGATTACTGTATCTATTCAACATACCGTGCCCACATTTGCTGAAAAGCCGTCTCTATATCGTGGGTAGATGTTTAACTGTTCTATGCCAAGAGATTTGCCGCGATCGCCACAACCTAAAACTATAGAAGCGGGATAACTGCCCTGCGATCGCAACCACTCATCAGCTAGAGGTGACTAGGATTCAGGAAACGCAGTACTAATCCGCCTTTGGAAGTTGCACCTTGACTTCGCCTTGGGGTG
>JBGTDT010000186.1:0-48517 GCA_041748155.1 Thermosynechococcaceae cyanobacterium
TAACTGCCCTGCGATCGCAACCACTCATCAGCTAGAGGTGACTAGGATTCAGGAAACGCAGTACTAATCCGCCTTTGGAAGTTGCACCTTGACTTCGCCTTGGGGTGTAATAATTACCTGACCCCCTAAAGCTTCGATGCGGCCAATGGCAAGCTGGCGGGTGCGATCGCTAACTGCATTAACTAAAATCATGGTCCAAGAATTTACCTGCGCCCGCTTACTGTCAGGATTGCAAGCTAGGAATTGAGCAGTCTTACGAGCGCGTGCTGCTATCTGTTGACTTTTTGGGTGATTCTGAGCAATTGCCCATTGTGCTGCCATTTCGTAGGAGTGCCGTGCTGCTTTAGTATTTCCTAGAAACAACAGTTCATCGACTGCTTTGTAGATCCAAATTAAGTAAGAGTCAGGTGAAGTGTCGGGGGAAGTTGACTTCAATCCTTTGTCCATTAAGGCAACGGTTTGGTCTGGTCTACCTGCATAGATAGAGCTAGCAGGGGAAAGAAAAAGATATGCCTCTATAAAACGTGGGTCACGGTCAACAATGATTTCAAAATACTCTGGATTTAGAGAGTAGCCTGTTTTTTGACGTGCCTCACCATCGCCAAAGTACTGTAAAAACTTGAGAAAGGTCCAGTCTGCAACTAAGTTATCAAAGCCCAGAGATGGCGATCGCTGGAGCAACTCTAAGTTTGTCTCCTCAAGTGTCTCTTCTTTTAAGTATTGTGCTTTAAGACCAGACTGATAGGCCAAGGTATTGAGTTGAAAAAGTTTAGATAGTTGAAGCTGGGCGATCGCAGAGGTTCAAGGGGATTAAGAGTCGGTAGAGCTTGTGCCTTGACCTTGCATGTATCTAAGTTGGTGGAGGGTGTAACTCACTGATGCAGACTATTCTTGAGAAGTAACTATCGCCTTGAAACCTGAAGATAGCAAAATGGAAAAAAGCTTGAGCATTCAAGAAATGAGAAGCTACTACACAAATGAGTGGCTGTTAATTGCTTACACTGAACTAGATGATGAGATGCGTGTGGTTAGTGGTGAAGTGTTAGCTCACTCCCCTGACCGCGACGAAGTCTACCATAAGCTTCTGTCCATGAAAGGCAAACCAGTAGCGGTAGAATACACTGGCGCTATACCTGAGGATCTCGCAGTAGCCTTGTGACAGACGCAAAATCTTATCGCTTGGCACGTCACGGAAAGCTACTAATTCTACGAGCAGCCGTTGGCGGTAGGAATGGCGGTGTTGTGGTAGTGCGTCTTTTGGTAGACACAGGAGCTAGCTATACAATAGTGCCCGTGGAGGTGGCAGAGGCCCTAGAGTGTGATATGTCCCATCCTCTACGTCGGACAAGAGTAGTAGCAGCTAATGGTATTATTGTTGCTCCAATGGTTGCTATATCTTGGTTTCACTGCTTAGGACATCGGGTAAAGGATTTTCCAGTAGTGGCGCACACTTTACCACCAGGGACCTTTGTGGATGGTCTCCTTGGCATGGACTTTCTTGGTCTATGCCGGGCAGTCATCTCTGTCGGGGAAGCAGAAATTCATTGTCAGCCATAGAAGAAGCGATCGCTGTTGGCAGACGTTGGCAGATCGCAAAGTAGCAACGATTGGATTGGATCAAAGGTTTCACGCAGTCAAGAGAAGAGATCGCAGCCCTAATCTTTCTCTGGCAGTTGCACTTTTACCTCGCCTTGGGGTGTAATAGTTACCTGACCCCCTAAAGCCTCGATGCGGCCAGTGGCAAGCTGGCGGGTGCGATTATCAACTGAATTCACTAAAACCATTGTCCAAGAGTTCACCTGAGCCTGTCTACTATCAGGATTACCAGCCAAAAACTGAGCGGTTTGACGAGACAACGCTGCTATCCTTTTACTGTCCGGATCGTCACTCACGCTTGCCCATTGCGCCGCCATTTTATGAGAGTGCTGCGCTGCTTTGGTATTTCCTAGAAACAGTAGTTCATCAGTTCCTTTGTAGAGCCAGACATAGTAAGCATCAGGCGAAGTTTCAGGCGAGAGTGACTTCAACCCCTTGTTCATTAGAGCAACAGTTTGGTCGGCCCTACCTGCATATATAGAACTTGCAGAGGAAAGAAAGAGATATGATTTTATGAAACGAGGGTCTCGACCAACAATGACTTCAAAATACTCTGGAGCTATAGAGTACCCCATTTTTTGACGTACTTCACCATCGCCAAAGTACTGTAGGAATTTTAAGAAAGTCCAGTCTGCAATTAAGTTATCAAAGCCCAGAGATGGCGATCGCCTGAGTAACTCTAAGTTTGTCTTCTCAAGCACTTCTTCTTTTACATACTGTGCCTTTGAGCCAGGTTGATGTGCTAAGGCATTGAGTCTAGAAAGCTTAGATAGTTGTAGTTGGGCGATCGCAACCAGGCATAACGAGGCGATCGCTGGAGTAACAACTATTTTAAGTAAATTTAAGGTAGCCACAAGCACGAAAAAAACCTAACGAAAACTCTTAGAAGTAGACCAAGCTAACAGCTAGGAGGAGTAGCAGCAGTCCCCCCACCAGCAGATTCCTCTATGATCTCTGCATTAGTCGTCGCGCTATTCCCTACAACAATTGCAGTTGTGCAACCTGTGAAAGCTCCAAGATCGCCACTTTGAGGAAATGCTTTAAACTCAGCCAAAGTTGTAGTGGTAGTATCAAACTCATATCTATATCCCTCGCTGACAGTTGGGATGTTAATCTTCAGGTCGTTCATGTTGTTCGTAAAGGACGTGTTGTCCAATCGATAAACTTGTTGAGCCCGATTAACAGAACCGACATAGCTTCTTGCCTCTGCCTCTCTAGCCCTAAACGCCTGATTCAGCATAGAGGGTAGTGCAATAGCTGCTAGAATCCCAACAATAATAAAGACGATTAGCAACTCGATCAGCGTAAAACCATCTCTAAGGTTCACACTTGCTAAATACGCTAGGTACTTATATTTAAGTTTCAACATCTAGTGCACTTCCTTTAAATACTGAGCGGAAAATATTCTCAGAGTTCGATTAACAGAAGTGTATTTTTAGTTAAAGTTTTTATTCAGGTAGATTTGCCACATTTGCTGATAAGCCTTTTCCATCTCTCTGCAATTAAGTTTTCAAATCCTAAGGATGGCGATCGCTGGAGTAGCTCTAAGTTTGTCTTCTCAAGCACTTCTTCTTTTACATACTCTGCCTTTGAGCCAGGTTGGTGTGCTAAAGTATCGAGTCTAGAAAGCTTAGATAGCTCTAGTTGGGCGATCGCGACCAGGCATAGTGAGGCAATTGCTGGGCCAAAGTTTAAGGGGGTTTTGATTCACACGCAGCAGAAAGACTTTTCATCAACTCCAGGAGATTTCAGGAAAGGGACTGTGGGCATGTCTTTAAGCCAAGGACTCTAGCTCTCGCTACTACTCCACTTTCCTAAAACCCATCCAGCCAAAAAAACTTGGTGTGAGGTATAAATTCAGCTAAGGAAAAACCAGGCAAGGTTATTCTCGCCTGGTCTAAATATTTCAAGTTCCCGGCGGGCTAAGTAGATGCGGTAATCGTTGAAGTGGTGACACCACCCGTCTGCGTCACCGTTCCCGTGAAAGTCTTCATATTTGAACCTGTATCCCTTGGTGTGCCCTTGGATACTGCCTCGGTGGAAGTAGGAGCGCCGCTGATTTCCACTTTATAGTCCTGTGTGTTGGGATCACCAAGTCCTAGTAAAGTTGTGCTGGCAGCAAATACTGTGTTCTCTAAACGATAAGCTTGCTGTGCCCGGTTAATGGAGCCAATCTGACTCCTGGCTCCAGATTCTCTGGCTTTGTTGGCCTGGTTAAGCATTGAAGGTAGGGCAATAGCTGCCAGAATCCCAATGATGATGATGACGACGAGCAGTTCAATCAGGGTGAAGCCTTCGTTCTTATTCTTATTTTTCTTGAGCAGGTGCTGTAAGTACTTTGCTTTAAGTTCGGTTTTCATGGTCAAGTTCTCCTTATTTGGGGTAGTGGTCTCGAAGCTTGTTAAACATACCTTGCCCCCAAGTAAGCAGCTTCATATCACCCCTCAACAAAATTTGGTAGATACACAGAAACTGCCTGTTTATCTCTCGTTTGAAGATTCATTAGTCAGGTAGTGCTACTGACGGTCAGTATAGATTTCTGGGGCAGAGGCAGGTCTATTCAAGAAACGTCCAGCAGAACGCAGAGAAAAATATCTAAACGAGTTAGAAGCTGCTGGAGTTCTACAAAAGCCATTTCAAGGGTGATTGACTCTAGCGTTATAAGGTCTCTTGGGCGCAGTTGTAGCCAGCGCTCTGCCAAGGTCGTAAAGGCTTGTGGACCATCCTGTAAAGCTAATAAACAAGAAACCGCCAGAGTATCGACAAAAACAGAGGCCTTGGTAGGAGCACTGAGGTAGGCTCTCAGGTCTAGGGGCTTTTGCTCTCTAAGACTTTCCATGAAAGCTTCCTTGACCTTGGCCGTCAGCAGTTGGGGGTGAAGATGAACTTGGACCTGCACCCAGTCTGATGGCTCCCACTCTGCTACGGGGGCCACGAAACTGTTTTGGCTGGGATGAGCACACCAAAAGTCTAGGAGGCGGTGAACCGGATGCAGAAGTTCAAATAGGCACAACTGCTCTTCTGCTGAGGCTCCTGGTAGACTCAAACCTAAAAAAGCAGGTAGATCGTCTGGCTGTTTAAATAAATCTAAAAGGCTCCACTGCCGCCAGTTCGTCATACTGCTAAACTCTAGGTCTGCCTCCTGGATAGCAGTAAACATCTCTGAAATGGTGTATCCCTTATCCCCCTGGAAGAGAAAATTCATCAAAATCTCATCTTGAGCATCTTCTCGCTCCAACTCAGGTCTCCAGGTCTGCGCTTTCAGAGCAACCCCATCCTTGAGCGCTTTCATAACTTCCTGAAGAAGCCCTATTTCTAACTCTTCAGGATTGCTATCGAACAGCCCCATGATCTGAAAAACTTGTTGTGCTCTGAAATAGGAAACTCGCTGCAAAGAGCTGTGCAAGTTAGCTCGAATAATTCCCTCCGGCTTGAGGACAGATTTCATGGCCTGTAGTCCTATGGCCGGGTCAGGGAATAGATAAAGTACCTCGTCACAGTTGATGTAATCAAACTCTAAGCCCAAGCTGAGTAGGTCTTCAATACCAAGCACTTCAAACTGAGCATTTTCAAAGCCGTGGTATTTCAAACGTTCTCGTGCTAACTCCACAGACTTTGCCGAAAGGTCAACACCAACAATCTGAGCACCTGGATTGGCTTCTGCCAAAACCAAAGATTTATAACCAGTGCCACATCCAGCATCTAAGATGACTTTCCCCTCTGTAGAAATGACTTTCTGGTTTCTTAGATAGTAAGGAGTCACCAAGTTGTGGATGAATAACAGGTTGGCCTCTTCCTTGGGAGACTTATTGACAGGAACGCGAGGATAAGGACCAAAGTCGAATTGTTGCCGAATTTTTTCTGTTACTTCAACTGAGGCGTTTTTCATCGGAGCTTGTTTTACCGCTCTACCTGGGTACTTTCAGGATTAGACCGTTTAAAGAGTTATTTGATTCAAGTTTGCTCTTTAGATATAGAAGAATGAACCACGTTGAGTCTACTTCCGGACGTTTACTGTCACTTTGTATGATTGTTAGGAACGAGCAGCAAAACTTACCACGCTGCTTAGCTAGTGCTCAACCTCATGTAGACGAAATCGTTGTTATAGACACTGGCTCAAAAGACAACACGACTGAAATTGCGCTTCAGTTTGGGGCCAGAGTTAATTACTTTGAGTGGTGCGATGACTTTGCTGCGGCTCGCAATTATGCAGTCTCTCAGGCATCCAGTGACTGGATTTTAGCCATCGATGCAGATGAAGAGCTGGTCGTTGAATCTAAAAATTTTCGTAATCAGCTCATTACAGAGTCAGATGTCTTCTCGCTAGAGCTAATTGATGCCAACTCTGAAAGTAAACTGACAGAGTTTCGACCGATTCGACTGTTCCGCAACCAACCAGAGCTTCGGTATGTCAATCGGTTTCACGAGCAGTTAGCGCGTCAGGGCCAACAAATTAATCGTAGTCAAGCAAGTTGCCTGCCAGGTGTTAAGATTCTGCACTATGGCTATGGTAAAGAGCAATTACAAAAGAAGATAGCCACCCGGAATATTCCAATTCTTGAGCTTATGAGGCATGAAGGCAAGATCGGTCTGATGCCTCTAATTTGCCTTGCTGATATGTATAACTCAGCTCAGCAGGTGGAGAAAGCACAGCAGTGCTACACAGAAGCATTTGACAGGCTACTCCCAAGTCTTATCAATGATGAATTACCGGCAGAAACGGGTTTCGTTCCCTTTTTGCTCCACAAAGTCGGTTGGCAACTCCTTGAGCAAGAAGATTATGAAACCGTACGGCTTATCTGCCAGCAAGGGCTAAAGTGGTTTTCTCGATACCCACCCCTAAATTATCTGGCTGGGCTAACTTTACTAGTCTTAGGCTTTCCAAAAGGAGCCGTTCCTTATTTTGAGCGCTGCCTGCAACTGAGTCGAGAGGGCAGCTACGACAAAAGGGAACCCTTTAATCAAGACTTTATGACTACTCATCCTGCCTTTAGCTTGGGCCGTGCTTATGAAGAGTTAAAACACTGGCAACAAGCAGTGGCTGCCTTTAACCTAACGCTGTCCTTTGATCCTGATCATTCGCCAGCTAAAGAAAGACTAGAAAGTATTCAACACCATCTATCTCTACATGTTGTGTAGCGAACACATTAGCTGAACAAAATGCAAGCATCACTTACACCTAGATTATCGTTCTGCGCCATTGTTAAGAACGAATGTCACAACCTACCTCGCTGTTTGGCTAGTGTTCAACCTTATGTTGATGAGATAGTCATTGTAGACACTGGCTCCAAAGATGGTACACCTGAGGTTGCTATGCAGTATGGAGCTAAAGTTAGTCACTTCACTTGGTGCAATGACTTTGCTGCTGCTCGTAACTACGCTGTTGCTCAAGCTTCTGGTGACTGGATTTTGACACTAGATGCAGATGAAGAGTTAGTTGTCGAGTCACAAGATTTTCGAGACCAACTAACCTTGCAACCGGACGTTCTCATTTACTTGCTACCTCTCACAGAAGCGGATAATCAAGCTAACTTGACACCATTACAAGCTGCCAGGGTATTCCGCAATATGCCGACTCAGCTTATGTACGAAGGTTACTTTCATGAGCAATTAATGTACCAGCAGAGATTTCCTCAGCGGAACCAGGTTAGCTCTCTAAAAAGTCTCAAGGTTTTACACTACGGCTATGCTGAAGATCTGAGATTGCAGAAACACAGAAATCGTAATCTTCCCCTCCTAGAGCACATTCGACAAGAACAGGGCTTGAGTTTAAGACTGCTGCACAACCTTGCCACAATGTATGAAGATACTGGCCAAGCAGATAAAGCTCAGCAATGCTATTCAGAAGCCTTTGAGCGTTTGATGCCTTTAGTGAGTCAGGGCAGGCTACCCAATGACTGTCGTGGTATTCCTGAACTCCTTTATATGTTAGGAGTTCAAGCGTTCAACCAGGAAGATTACGACACTACTATCTTGCTGTGCAAACGTGGGCTAGAGTGGTGGCCCTCCTCTGTGCCCCTGGTTCATCTTACTGGCTTACTTTTGAGGGAGTTAGGCTTTCTACTAGGAGCTGTTGCTTACTTCGAGCACTCTATTCAACTTTATCGAGAGCATAACTTCTACAAAGAGGGGCTACCTTTTGAGCAGAGCTTCATGACCACCTACCCTGCCTATGAAATGGGCTGTGTCTACGCCGAATTAGAGCAGTGGCAGGAAGCAGTTGCAGCGTTTGAACTGGCGCTATCTTTTGATCCTAGTTTCGGCCCAGCTAAAGAACAGTTGGAAGGTATTAAGTAGCTACACCAAAGTAACGCCGACTTTAAACAAGTGTTCCTCTTCGACTACAGCTAAGCCTCGAAACTCGGCTTGACTTGAAGGATGACTATGGTAGTTACCGATAACAACAGGACAACGCACCAACGTTTTGTTTCTCTCTTGTAAGAGGTGCCACCATACTGCATCTCCGATGGTTTTAATGAGTGTGTAGTCTCCGAACTGCCAGGGATATCGAGTAAATTCCTCGTGTAAAGACATTGCCCACATACAAGCGGGTCCGTATGTTCCACGGTCACCAGTACCACTGCCTAAGCGGGTTGTGTTGTCAAAGACAGGAGGCCAGTTAGGAAGAAAAGGTAGTAGTGTAGCTGACCTACAGGCTTCTACAGCGTCTGTTTCACTTTGACTGAAGCAAACTTTCCACTCCCCTCCTACAATATCTGCACCTTCATTCATGGCTTGCTCCAAAAAAGCTACCGCATCAGGAGCAAGACGATCATCCAAGTTTAAATTCATTACATAAGGGGTTCGAACCATGGTCAGGGCCGTGTTCCAGGCTTCATAAATGCTCAGTTTTCCTCGACTCACCAGAATTGAACCCTTTAATCCATCGGGTGGTATGTCGCTGTTGTCAAAGATGTAAACACGCTCGACTTCGCAGCTCTGTGCGTCTAGGTTAGCCATGTGCCCTTGAAGCAGGCTAAACCTATTAGGATCTCCGTGCCAAACAGCACAAATAATGGTAACAGTAGGTATCTTTGAAATACCAACTTTCTTATAAAGCTCATCGTAACCGTGAAACGTGTGTACTAGCTCATATCCTTTTCCTGACATGAAGTCTCTAATTTCCCTATCATTATAGTTGTTTTCAATTGAAAAAAAACTAATACTAAATTTAGTAAAGTCTATCGACTTGAGTATTTTAAGCTCCGATCCTTCTGTATCAATAGAGCAGTAATCTATCTTCTTTATCTGATGCTCTTGTAGAATACTATTTATTGTTCTAACTTGAACATCAATAGTATTTTTGCTTAACAGGCGGTCAGCAATTCTCTTAGTGTGTATTTCATGATAGTTCTCGACTAAACCGCTAAGCATCTTTTCATCTATTTGTACGTCGACATCTAGAAAATCACCTTTACCGTCGTAGTCAGAGATACAGCAGTTTAGACATATGGAAGTTCTGTTGCTAGTTAATGCTCTATAAGCACTTGGTAAAGGCTCAATACAAATACCTTTCCAGTCTAGGTAAGTTTCAAAGAATAAGGTGTTACTAAATTTCTTGCCATCATAGGCACCAATTTCAACAAAAAAACCACTTTCTTTATCTTTAAAATAGTTTTCAAATAAAAATTTGTCTTGCCCAAGTTGTGAATAAAAATCCATAAAATTCGGCTCTAAATTGAGTTAGACAAAGTAACTGAGATGATATTTGAAGTGTCTGGCTAAGTTGACAGTAGAAGTTCTACTTGTTTGTTCTTTACTACCGATGGTTAGTATGTATTTCTGAGGAATAGGTGGATTTATGTATTTCTGAGGAATAGGTGGATTTATTCAAGCCCGATCGCAAAGTTACATGCCTCTAAAGCTGCTTGTATACTTTGCAGTGGTGTCCAACTTTGACTACTACAACCAGAAGACGCTCATCTTCAACGCGATAGATCACTCTGTAGTCCCCTATACGCAGTCTTAGTCGGCCCTCCCCATTCTTGGTAGCCTTGACACCTTGGGGACGTAGATCAGCCTTGAGCGCATCAATTTTAGCTCCGATGCATTCCTGTACCTTTTTTGGCAGAGAAGCAAGTTCCTTTCTAGCAGTGGATAGAAACTCAATACTGTACACGTTCATTAGGAGCTATAGTCTAAGCTCTTGTTTCACTTGCTCCCAAGGGATTCGCTCTTGATTTTCTGAGTCTGCTTCGGCTTCAAGTGCATCCTGGAGGTCGAGACGGTCTTCAATCTCTTCCATCGTCTTAGCATCTATAACCACGAGTTCTCCCTGACCCACCTGCTCTAGCAGCTCTGATATAGATACATTCAGCTCAGCAGCAATAGACTGTACCCCAGCCCAGGCTTCTTGAGAAAGGGTTAGCTCAATTTGAGTTTTGGTTGTAATACTTTCTTCCATGTCCTCAGTCTATAGTGGCCTATCTGGGTTGAATTAACTGAGTCCTACTAAGTGGTTGTGCAAACCAAAGTGTAAGGCTCTGTTAGCATAAACTTTAGGATTGTCTTAAAGCTGTCTATAGACTTTGCTCCGGTGTCCAACTTTGACCACTATGACCACCAATTGATCATCTTCGGTTTCATAGATAACTCGGTAGTCTCCCACTCTCAGGCGTAGAAGCCCCTTGCTTCCCTGAATAGTTTTTGTGCCAGAAGGTCGGGGTTCGCTAGCTAACGATTGAATACGTTTGTCTACTCGCTTGCGTTCTCTTTCCGGTAAACGCGCTAACTCACGCTGAGCACTGGGCAAGATCTGAATCTGATAACTCAAGCTAGCCCCAGCTCTTTACGAACCTGTTCGTAGGGAATCGGAACCTCGGCAGGGTCTGCTAGCCGCCGCTCACCCTCCTCTAAGTCCAGGCGGTCTTCAATCTCTTCCATTGCCTCAGCATCCACAATCACGAGTTCTCCCTGACCCACCTGCTCTAGTAGCTCTGATACAGACACATTAAGCTCAGCAGCAATAGACTGTACCTCAGCCAAAGCTTTTTCAGAAAGCGTGACTTCGATCCGGGTTTTGGCAGTCCTACTTTTGTCCATAGCTTAAGTCTAGGGTAGATCAGTCAGGTTAAAGTTTCTGTAGAAAAACAGCAGAGCTGTAGATCAAGTCGGATCTTTTCTAGGATGTTCTCTCAAAGAAAGCAGCAGGAGAGACATGGAAAAACTTAGCAAGTTTTTGAATGTGGTCAGTGGTAAGCCTGCGCTGACCACTTACTACCGCTGAAACTATAGATTCTGTTTTGAAGATAGGGATTAAATCTTTCTGGCGCAGGTTAGATGAAGCGATCAGGGCTTTAAGTAGCTCCACCCCATAGATTTCAGGCATAGAGTAGTGGTCTTCTTCATATTCGTAAACCAACGTACCTAATAGGTTGAGATACTCACGCTCATCCGCTGTTAGATTTCCCTTGTCAATCAGCGTGTCGATAACTTTCTGGGTTGCCTCTAGCTGCTCTTCAGTCAAGATTGGGCGGGGAGGAAAGGCCACGAGCAAATCAGTGTAGGTTGGACTCTTAGTTATACCAGGGGTCATTTTTCCATTCCTCTTTGTCGTATTCTGCGTGAGTCAACACACGACGGATAAATACTTTTTTGTATGTGTAGTCCACAAGAGAAATTAGGCGATACTTGTTACCACCGATGTTAAATACTGTGAGGTTGTTCACTAGATCTCCGGTTGGAAAAACCTGCCGTAAATCCGCAAAGGTTTTCCATTGTGCCTGTTTTGTTTGCTCGTACCATCCTTGGAGTCCTGGTTTAGCGTCAGGATGTTTTTGCCAAAAGGGTACTATTTTAGAACGAGTAATAACGTGCATGAGCAAGTCTTGGTGTGCATACCTTAGCAAATTGCGAATTTACCCACAAGTGCTAGTTGCAACTCTGTTGTTTTTCTAGGATGCTCTGTGATGATTTTGCGGATCAGATTTCATCTCTTTAATCTCTATGGATGAAGGTTGGCCCTAAAGTTATAGTGAGGAGTCTAGGTATCTGAACAACGCTATTACAATTCGCTGAGATAGAAGTATGAACTGGTGGCGCAGATTAAAGAAGAATCCGTTAGCGCGATTTGGGGCGCTGGTGCTGCTGATTTTCTACATCGCTGTGATTGGCTGTGATTTTATTGCCCCCTACGACCCCTATGCCTCCCAGCCGAATGGGGCCTTGCTGCCGCCAACCCGGATCTACTGGGTGAATCAGAATACAGGCCAGTTTATTGGGCCGCACGTCTATCCCACAACTCAGGGTCCAGTGGATTTAGAAACGGGCGATCGCGAATTAATCGAAGACCGGCAAAATCCCGCTCCCCTGCGCTTGTTTGTCAAGGGTCCCCGCTACAACTTTTTGCAGGTTCGCCTCCCACTGCCGACACGGTTTTCTTTACAGGAACCTCAGGTGGAGGAGGTGGAATTATTTGCGGGGTTCCCTGGTGATCGCCACCTATTCGGCACAGCGGGTGCTGCTAAGTTCAACCTCCTGGGTACAGATGAGTCGGCCCGCGATCAGTTCAGCCGCCTGCTGTACGGGGGCCGGATCAGTCTGAGTATTGGTCTGGTTGGAGTGGCAATTTCCTTCCCGTTGGGTATGCTAATTGGCGGCATCTCCGGTTACTTCGTCGGCTGGACGGATGCCTTTTTGATGCGCCTGGTCGAGGTACTGATGACCATCCCTAGCCTTTACCTGCTGGTGGCCCTAGCCGCAGTGCTGCCGCCGGGGTTAACGAGTGGGCAGCGATTCCTGTTGATTGTGCTGATCACGTCTTTTGTAAGCTGGGCTGGACTGGCACGGGTAATCCGGGGGCAGGTGCTTGCGATTAAGGAGCAGGAGTTTGTCCAGGCAACCCGGGCGATGGGGGGGCGCTCTTTATATATTATTATTCGCCACGTTCTACCCCAGACAGCTACCTACATCATCATCTCGGCAACGCTGGCAATTCCTAGCTTTATTGTGGCTGAATCGGTCCTGAGTCTAATTGGCCTGGGAATTCAACAGCCCGATCCCTCCTGGGGCAACATGCTTTCCCTGGCGACGAATGCTTCTATCCTGGTTTTGCAGCCCTGGTTGATCTGGCCGCCTGCCCTGTTGATTATTCTGACCGTCTTATCTTTCAATCTGTTGGGCGATGGACTGCGCGATGCCTTGGACCCCCGAAGTTTACAACGCTGAGGGGACTGTTGGTTGCCAGAGATAGGCTTTTAGATCTATTTTCGCGACCTCGTTAAAGTCAATGCCTTCTTGTTCTAGGAGCGATCGCTGCAACTCATCACTGCCATAGCGCAGCGGAGATTTAGAAATTCCGCCTTTGGCATTGACGACGCGGTGCCAGGGAACGTCGCTGTTAGGCGCTAGACGATAGAGGGCGTAGCCGACTTGACGCGCTTGACCGAACAATCCTGCTAACTCTGCAACCTGGCCGTAGGTGGCAATTTTCCCGGAGGGAATTTGCTCCACCACTTGATAAATTCTCTGGTAGCGGGTTAAGGGTGTTGAGGACATTACTACTTGTTCACTAAGACAGAAAGATGGGGAAAGACTGCTTGGCGACACTTGATGCTGCTAATATTCCTGACCTTTCTAGCCACCCAAGCGTGCTTAAGAAAACCCATGCTCCGTCAGAAATTCCGGCGTTACTGCTGCTGGAGGGGAACCCCAGACCAAGGTTGTTGGTATCCGCAGAAGTTTTTCAGCATATTTGCTGAGTAAATCTGCTTCTAGATTAACCAAACTACCGGGTTGGAGGTCGTGCAAGTTAGTAGTAGCAAAGCTGTGGGGAATTACAGCAGCTTTGAACCAGGTGCCTTCAGGATTACAATCGGCTACGGTCAGGCTGACACCGTTGGCTGCAATGCTACCTTTAGAAACGATGTACCGTCCAATTGTTAGGGGAGCCGTAAAACTCATCTCCCATGAATCAGAGGTCTGCTCCGCAACCTCTAGACAGCCGACTCCATCCACGTGCCCGCTGACGAAATGCCCACCTAGCTTGCTACCAACCCGGAGGGAAGCTTCCAAGTTGACCCAGGCCCCACTACTGGCTTGCTGCCCTAAGGTGGTCCGGTTTAAGGTCTCCGGTGAGGCAGCAACGATAAACCCTTGGGTGAGAATTCTTTCGACCGTGAGGCAAACCCCGTCTACAGCAATGCTGTCCCCGATCGCCAGGTCCGTCAAAATCAGGGTGGAGGTGCAGTTGACCTGGAGTCGATCCGGTGCTGTCAGGCTGAAGTTACCCAGGGCTTGAATTAATCCGGTGAACATAACCTTAACTGAGTCCGCTTAATGGGATGGGGCGATCGCCACCATAGCAGTGATCCGTTACGCTCAAGCGCGTTTCGTGACCAGCATAGACTTTTTTACCAGTTTCTTGGAAAAGGATAGCGTTTTTCGAATCAGAGGGCAGGTTTAGCTGCAACCCCTTGGAATTGTCATGATCTCACTACCTGTCTCACATTTTTTTGCCATAAACTAAAAATTATTCAATTTAATCGAAAGTTTGTTCATTGTGAGCGTGATTTAAGTCTAATAGACTTAATCCTAAATCCACAAACTCTTACCTAATGTTCGCAGTAGTAGTTAAGTGCAGTTGACCTTTGAGAGCCTGAAAATGTTAAAGCTATAGTCCCAATTGTTTGCACTTAAAAGTTGAAGGTTCAAACTTAACTTTGCTTGATCGGGATGTAACTAGCAATTGAGTAAAGACTATCAATAGCTACTATGAGAGAGTGAGACAACCATATAAGTTGCGGAGTGCGGAGGAGCAATTGATGCTAATGATGGTAAACCCGCAGGTACCACTTCGCAATCTAATTAATACTCATTTCACAGACAATTTCTTAGATTAAACATCATGATGGTCTTTTAAGAAATACTATGATTATAAAAAAGTTTTATGTACTTTTTAGGCAGACTCCACTTTCTATTGAAAGGGTAGTTCAAAAAGCAAACTTCTGGGTTTACACATTTTTTTTTCTAGTCGGTCTTTTAATAGCTTGGACACTAGAAATGAGCTCAAGCTCTAGTTACCTCAAATATCTTTTTATTCTATTTAGTATTATTGCAGCATGGATTGTTCTTCAACTAAATAAGTTTGAGTGGTCAGGATTTAAAGGCAAAACGTTTTGGAATTGGTTGGAACTACTGTTTGTGCCTTTCCTTCTTGCTTTAGGTGGAATTTGGATAGATAACCGATTAGACGAAAGAGAAAGAGAAATAGCAAAAGATCAAGTCTCAAGTCAAAAATTGTTGGGATATTATAGGGAAGTAAAAAGTTCAATTAAAGAGTTGAATCAAGAAATAATAGAGATAGCTGAAAGTGGATCAAAAATTGAGGGCATGAGAGATATAGCTAAAAGTAAATCAATCAGTGATCTTCAGGTGGCCACAAACTTAGTAAAAGATTCAAATGATATTAGTACAATTCTTAATGATGCAAGACTTCAAGTTCACACACTTTTAGAAGAGCTTGATAGAGAACGCAAAGGTAAGCTAGTTAAGTATCTATATGACCTTCAACTTATACAAGAACGTTGTGAAGTAAAGCAAAGTGGCAGCAAATATTATCATTACTGTTTAGAACCAGTTATATCTCTCGTAGGGTCAAACTTAAGTAACACAAATTTTAGTAATCACAATCTAAGTAAAGTTAAATTTGAAAGAGCTAACCTTAGGGAATCAAATCTAACTGGTGCCAACCTATTTGAAGCTAATTTAGAGGGTGCAGATTTATCCGGAGCGAATTTAGATGGTGCTAACCTAAGGAATGCAAAGATTAATTTTAAAACAACAAGACTTGACTCCAAACCACTCTTGATCTACAAGCTTGTCAATCCAACTCCAATACTCGATACAAGGAGCTTTGACTTTAATAAGGAAAATACCAACAAGGAAAAAGACCTCTCAAAAAGTAACTTACATGGTGTCAACTTTGCCAATACGGATCTACGCAACTTTAACTTTAAGGATACTAATCTAACTAGCGCTAACTTGAGAAATGCTCAGTTACAAGGTGCTGATCTCAGTGGAGTTAAACTTGAAGCAGCTGACCTTAGAGGAGTGGAAACAAATCCTCTTACTAAGCTTGATCTAAAATGGAAAAGGGTTTTGAAGATAGCTAATGGACTCGCTACAAGTATGAACTTAGAAGGTGCAGATCTCGAAGGGGCAAATCTGGAAGGGGCTAACTTTGAGAGAGTTAACTTGAAAAAAGCTAATTTAAGAGGGACGAACTTAAAGAACGCCAAGCTTAATGACGTTGACCTTTCTGAAGCGAGTTTGGTAGGTGTTGATCTCTCCAAAGCAAAGCTTCATAAGGTTAGTTTGCAGAGTGCCAAGCTGGATTCAGCTAATTTAGAGGAAGCCATTCTGCTCGATACTTCTTTGGAAGGCTCCTCACTAATTGATGCTAATTTAACAAAATCTAAAATTGTAAAGTCCAATCTTCAAAATGCAGTCTTCTTCGCTGCCAATTTTTCCTCATCTCTGATATCTGAGGGGTCTAATTTGAGTGGATCAGATTTTAATAGCACTAACCTGAGTAAGGCTGTTTTAGAAGACGTTTTGCTAAAAGGCAGTTTCCTGTATGGAGCAAACTTGAGTGGAGCAGACTTGAGTAAGGCAAAATTTTTGAGAACTGATCTAAACGGTGCAAATTTTACGGAAGACACAATTTTCCCTTTGAGATTTAAACCTACAGAGTACAACATGAAAAAGATCGAAACTCAATGATTTTTATCAACAGCTAGTAAGTTTTTTAGTAGTCATTTTGTAGTTTTATGAAAATTAATATGCTCTTTGCAATGTTTACGCTTTCAATTTTCGTTACACCTAGCAATGCTAATACTTTTGATGGATGTGTCAATCCTAAAGCGAAACATCATACTACTACCACTTTAGCAGGCATCAAGTTCATATGTATCGACGGAACTTGGAAAAGAATAGAGCCACCATTACGACCCCCCCTTAATTCATCCCCTTCTCGTAGAAACTAAAACTTTACTAATAACTACTACTTTTCTTCTGAGGATGGAGTTTTAACTAATGAAAATACCAGTATCTGCACTTTTCTGTTCACTTATCTTGTTCACAACATCTACAGTTGTAGCCCAACAGCCTAGATCCTGTTTTCTTAATGGTCAGTTGTATCCTCATGGTTCTAGGGTTGGCTCATATATTTGTCTTGATGGCACTTGGACACCTCTTTGACAACACTGCTTGTGGAGATCAGCACAAGGGTAGTCTAGTGGTGCAACAAAGAAACGTGAAAATGCTTTCTAGGGAATAAGTAGCGACATCTGAAGTTCTCTAGGGAATGGTTCCTATACAGTCACAACAAGATCCACAAACACGAAACAGCAAGCAAAGGCAGTCAAAGTTACAAGTGTCTCAGATACAAAAAGACGTTCGCTAAGACTCTCGATACGGTCTACTATCACCGTCAACCAACTCAGCACAGATGCATACCATTCTCTAATCCCATACTGAAGGGAGTAGCATTCGGGATCTAAGTCGCAGCAGCGGACGGGCTTACGGCACGGTGGTCTTTGCCACTAGGTCGGCTAGTCAAACAGCACAGATGGTACATAGCACAACAGCAGCCCAGAGAGCAGGGCTGACCGATCTAAAGATGAATTTTGCATGACTTAGTGATCTGTCCCATGCTTCTCTAAAGCAGCACTTAGGGCAGCTTGCAGAGCTGGAATTAAAAACTGCGTCAGGGTGAAAGCATCTACCCCCAGCTCAGTCCGCTCTTGGGCAGCAAGAATTCCCGCCTGGGAATGCCACCAAGCAGCACTCTGAGCAGCAGATTCTGCTGAAAGGTCTTTTGAGGTGGTTTGGGCTAAAATTCCTCCCAATAAACCCGTGAGCACATCTCCGCTCCCCCCACGGGCCAAAGCTGATGTACTCTCAGAATTGATCCAGACAGAACCCTTGGGGTTGGCAATCGCCGTCCTGGCCCCTTTCAGAAGAACCACCGCCCCACTCTGCTGGGCAGCACTGCGAACTGCCGCGACTCGATTATTGGTTTGATCGGCAAGGTCCGGGAAAAGCCGCTTGAACTCACCTAAGTGCGGGGTCAGTACCGTCCCAGCTTGCCGTCTGGATAAGGTGGGTACCGTTCCAAGCTGAGCCAGGATATTCAAACCATCCGCATCTAAGATTAGGGGGCAGTCACTGCTAAGCACCTGCTCTACTACCGCTTGAGCGTCTCTAGTCAGGCCCGGACCACAGGCGATCGCATTAAAGGAGCTCAGGTCGATGCCCTTGGGTAGCTGGGCGATCGCCCCTGTCTGAGTTTCTGGGCAACCTAGAATCAGCGCATCAGGCAATTGAGCTGTCAGTATAGGCTTAATAGACTCTGGCACAGCGATTGAAAGCATGCCAACGCCACTAGCTCTCGCTCCTAGTCCAGTTAAGATTGCGCCGCCGGCATAGCGATGGGAGCCACAGATCAGGAGCAAGTGACCCACTTTGTACTTGTGCGTTGCCAGGGAGCGGGGCAGGGGAAGCTGGGCGATCGCCGCGGCGCGACTAATTTGCTGAATCTCTGGTGATGTCCCCAGAACTACCCGGATATCCGCCAGCGGCAGATCAACATCAATTAGCTCAGCAGTACCCGTAAGCTCTAGGGCCGGGTCCTGTAAAAGTCCTAACTTCCAGAGACCGAGGCAAAAAGTCCGGCTAGCTCGCACCGCAGTTCCAAGAACTTCTCCCGTGTCGGTATGCAGACCTGAGGGCAGATCAATACTCAGGACTGGCTGTGACCACTGGTTGATTTGGTCAATGGCATTGCTAAACGGTGGCTCTAGCGATCGCGTCAGCCCAAACCCAAATAACCCGTCAACTAGCAAATTACAGTTTTGTAGTGCATCAGCTTGGTCTACAAAGGGAATCCCCAAACCTCTAGCATATCGAGCCTGTTGAGCTGTGAGGTCTTTAAGCTTAGTCAGCGGGGGGCAGTGAACTAAAACGTCGTAGCCTCTAAAGTACAGCTCACGAGCGACAACTAAGGCATCCCCACCGTTGTGTCCCGGCCCCACAAGCACACCAACCTGGGGAAAATCAGTACACAAGTAGAGGACCTGAATGCGACGGGCAAGCAGACCCCCCACTTTCTCCATCAGTGCTGGGACGGGCATACCGCTATCAAAAACACGAGCTTCAATCTCGCGCATCTGACTGGCCGTCACAACTACTTGATCAAGTTGCGCTAGTCGAGCTGCGATAGGTGTCAATCGTCTTCCTCCAAGCAATTGTCCTGATGGAAGTCCTGACACTCAAGCTTACATATTATTGCTCACGATACCTTGAAGGATGTCAAGGTTTGCCAGCACTAGGTAAGCAAAGGCTGCACCACCGCCACCCCCAATCAGAAAACCGCTGGCAAACTCGTTCCAACCTTCTGATGTCCCCAGGGTTTCTGGAGGCTGGGGAGTTGTCTTGGTCTCCGTTGGACCTGGCGGGCTACTGGCACCGTAGAGCGATAGACAAAGGGTAAGAATCACAATCAAACCAACGGTTGCAAGTAGACCTGCAAGGTTTGCAACATCTGTGTCGCGAAGCGGACCTAGCTTGGCAAAGGGGCCAATCAGCCAGTAGCCATGAGCCATACCTACTTCGAGTCCTCTCCGCAGGGGGGACAGGCCGCGACGATAGGCAGGCAAGTTACCGATCAGGGCATTGACGACACCAGAATCATTAATTGGAGTTGCTAAATCAGCAACCTGCGGGTCACCTGCAGATTGGGTTACATTTCTAGGCGTAGTTGTCACTTGTGTACCTCCGATTGAGTATGAGGTCTAAATTGTTTACTTAAGTACGCTGAACCAGTATCTCACGAGGCTTTAACTTTTCCCTCCCCTGCCGCTGGCCCATCAAACTTGAATCACTCAAGTGTAAGGGGAGCAACAAGCTACCTACAGGGACGTAAGTAGTTTAAGCAACTTCTTAAGAGCGGACCGAGAAGGAAGATCACCCTACCAAGAAAAGGACTAAGTAACCCAGGACACCACCACCAACTCCTCCAATTAAGAAGCCGATCGCAAAATTGCTCCAGGGTATAGTTTCTGACTGTGAATCCTTGAGGTCCTCTGGGGGCTTGGGAGTCGTTAATGTTTCTGTAGGCAAAGGCGGGTTACTAGCGGCATAGACAAGTAAGCAAAGGGTAAGGATTATAACCAAACCAGTGGTAGAGAATAAGCCTGCCAGGTTTGCAATGTCTGTATCCCGTAGCGGGCCTAGCTTAGCAAAAGGACCAATCAACCAGTAGCCATGAAATAAGCCAACTTCTATGCCTCTTCGTTGAGGCGTTAGACCTTGGCGATAAATAGGCAGGATATTCAGGTAAGCCTTGGCCAATCCTGACTGATTTACTAGGTTTGCTAAATCAGCAACCTGTGGGTCACCTGCAGCAGGACGAATTGCATCTCTAGAGGTACTTGTCACGGGTATATGTCTCTTTGAGCTAAACAGAGGTTGTGGAATTATTTTAAATGAGAAACTTAGCTTAACTGAACCAAACCAAAGTTGACTTTAAAAAAGTTAATTCTTTAACTGATTTAGCATGTTTCAGAGGCAAAAACTATCCTTCTTTCGTACAATCTTTATTGCTCAGAAAGACAACATATTTCCTCAAGCAACTTTGATTCTGTCCAGAATGGGCTGCTGAAGAGCAGCGCTAAAACTAGAGTTACCAGCATTAAAAAAGAGCTTGGTTGGCAATTACTAGGTAAAGGAGAGAACCTTGAGAAAAGCCCAGTTAATTAAGACAAAAGCAGTCAGTGACACACTGGGTGCCAGGATAGCGACCAGAGGAACGTTTGACGAAATTTTGAGAAGTTCTCCGATTCCATACACAAGATCTCCTGAAACTAAGTTACAAGATATAAAGTTGAGCGTTGGCGATACAACCTGACAAAATTAGCCTGTAAGTCAGCGGCGACTGACTGTATATTCCCCTTCCGGTTGGAAAGGTCACCACTAAGAGCTTCTTGTATATTGGAGTCATATTTTTGCAATTGACCCTCCATACCTTTGAGTTCAGAGTCCAAACGTTGATTGAAAGCAGGAACCTCACTACCAGGGGCTAGACGTGCAGCATCGGCAGAAGCTGTGGGTGATAGCCCAAACCAGAGACTAACGACTAGAATTAAAGCCAGAAATCGTCGGATCAACATTGTTTCCCTTTGTTACGAAGTGCAAAGCTTTAGGTTACAAAAAGCTCTAAGCTTGGACAAAGCGATCTAATTGAACTTGGAAGCTATCATATCCCTTAAGATGAGCCAGTTAAAATTTTTTCTGTAGAGCCTACACAAAATAAAGTACCAGGTAATGGCAACAGTTTTAGCAATTGAAACGAGCTGTGATGAAACTGCCGTAGCAGTGGTACAAAACTGCCAGGTTTACAGTAATGTTGTGGCCTCCCAGATTGCCACTCATTCTCCCTATGGCGGTGTTATTCCTGACTTGGCCTCTCGCCAGCATGTTGAGACAATAAATTCTGTGATTCACAAGGCTTTAAGCGCTTCCGGGCTGGACTGGTCTGAAATTAATGGCATAGCCACCACCTGCGCTCCCGGTTTAATTGGGGCGCTCTTAATCGGTTTAACGGCGGCGAAAACCTTGGCTCTGGTGCACCAGAAGCCGTTGGTCGGCGTCCATCACCTTGAAGGTCATATCTACGCCTCCTATCTCAGTCAGCCAAATCTGGCCCCCCCCTTTCTCTGTCTGTTGGTTTCCGGTGGACACACAAATTTAATTCAGGTGAAAGATTGTGGACACTATGAAGTTCTAGGGCAGACGCGGGATGATGCTGCTGGTGAAGCCTTTGATAAAGTCGCCCGGCTGTTAAGCCTGGGCTATCCGGGCGGCCCAGCCATTGATCGCTTAGCAGCGCAGGGCAATCCACAGGCCTTTGCTCTGCCTGAAGGAAATATCTCTCTTCCCGGCGGTGGCTACCATCCCTACGATTTTAGTTTTAGCGGCCTCAAGACAGCAGTTCTGCGTCTGGTCCAAAAACTGCAGCAAGATGCTTCCCCATTACCAGTTGCTGACCTTGCCGCCAGCTTTCAGGAGACGGTGGCTCGTTCCTTGACTCGGCGAGCGATCGCCTGTGCCCTTGACCACGGGCTCACCACGATCACAGTTGGCGGCGGTGTGGCTGCCAACCGAGGTCTTCGTCAGCATTTACGCGCCGCAGCCGCCGCTCACAATCTCCAAGTTCTTTTTCCTCCCCTAGCACTTTGTACTGATAATGCTGCCATGATTGGCTGTGCTGCCGCAGCACACTTGGATCAAGGACATACCTCTTGCATCACTTTGGCTGCCCAGTCTCGACTCACGATTACTGATGTTATGCAGCTTTACCAGCACGAGTCGAGGTTAGGGTTGGCTCCCTAAAGATGATGACGCAAAATTGCTTGCAGTTGAGTCGCGATCGCCGCTGGTTGCTCAACCATTGCCATATGTCCACAATTAGAAATTTCAGTCACATTATTTTTACCGGACTGGAAGGTTGAATGAAAGCTAGCCAGATGAGTGACATATCTGGGCTCCATGATCGAATCTTGCTTGCCAGCAATAAAATGCACGGGCTGTTTTAACCGCGCAACCACTTGAGGTAAAAGGTGGACTTCTGCTTCAGTTGTGGGATCTAGTAGGGCTCCCAAGGCAGCTTCAGGATCAGCTTCAATAAAATCAATCAACCGCTGACGTCCCCAGCGACGCTCTACAGGTTGAGCAACGCTGACGTGGCTGAACAACAAATCTACCAGGGGCAAATAAGCCAGCAAGCGAGGTCGAAACTTCAAAATTCTTTGACCGATAGCCCGGAATCGTTCGAATTCCTCTTTGAGATAAATTCCACCGCCAGCGTTTATGCAAACGACACCTTTAATGGTACTTCCCAAGCGATCAGCTCCCCAGAGACCGATACTGCCACCAAGGGAGTGACCAATCAACCAAGCACTTGTAATGCCAAGCTGTTGCAGCAGGATTTCCAGATCCTCGGCATAGGCGGCTGGCGTGTACTTGGCTGTAGCTTTTCGGGGTGGTGTCGCAGCCAGGTTAGAGGTCAGTGTTTGCTCCAGTTGCGGTTTTGGCTCAATAATTCTTAATGGCCTAGACCCTGTTTTGGTCGCTGTGATTAAGATGCCCTTACCCCTTTTTGGTCGGTCTTGAATCTTCGGCGCTGTCTGTGATTTGAGGTTTGAACCACCAAAACCTCTCAGGTCATAGGACAAGCACTGGTATTCTGGTGCTAATCTCCCAATCAGGGGTTGCCAGTAGTTGCGGCTCAAAAGCCAGCCATGAATGAAAACAAGAACCTGGGGAGCCTGAGTGGGAGTTGTTAAGTCGTAAGCGTGCGGAACGCCCAGGATGTCGATAGTTGCCATAGGTCTATCCTATCCGGAAGCTTTACAGGCCTAACATCAATTCTAAGGACTATACTCACACCTTTAGTCCTAAAAGATAGGAGCGATATACTAACTAGTACAACCAACTCAGTCTTATCTCAAGCAAAGCTGCATGAGTTTTTGGAAAAGCTTGTTTAATGGCTCTAATACCCCTTCATCAACGGGTGTTCAGGTCGATTTACCCTTTGTTGAAGTTCGTGATCACTCGGCTAGCAACGGCAAGGAAGCCCCAGGACCTCGCATTTTCTTTAGTACTGACAGAGACATTGACCTGTACGAGCTAGAGGAACTATGTGATGCAGTCGGTTGGTCCCGACGACCTCTACGCAAGGTAAAAAAGGCGATTCAGCACAGCTTTCTAGTCATCTCCATGTGGGAGGAGCAAGGGACGCTGCGGCGATTGGTTGGCTTTTCTAGGGCAACATCAGACCATGCCTTTAATGCCACGATCTGGGATGTGGTCGTGCATCCTGACTTTCAAGGCAAGGGCTTGGGAAAGGCTTTAATGAAGCAAGTCATCAAAGAGTTACGCAGCCAAGATATTAGCAACATCACCCTATTTGCTGATCCCCAGGTTGTTAATTTTTATCAAGATCTAGGGTTTATGGCAGACCCAGAGGGCATTAAGGGAATGTTTTGGTATCCCAGCCGCTAAGCTCTTGTTTGCTGATTGCAAGCACTGTTAGTTGGCCTGATCCTGAGTGGACGACCTTCGACGCAAAGCTTGGCTGTTAGTACTATACTGGTACTGGCGATCGCCGAACAGCCGGGATGTAGCGCAGCTTGGTAGCGCGCCTGCTTTGGGAGCAGGATGTCGTAGGTTCAAATCCTATCATCCCGATTTTTGTGAACCTTTTACTGAGTCAGTTGAGTGGAATATTCGGGGCAGTAGGTTGCAACTCCGGCGAGGGTCACACTGGTCATGTATTCTAGAGCAAAAACTTTAGGACAAGGTTGGCTTGCCGTGCGGATCATGGCTGCAACCTCCTTGTAGGTCTGACCTTGCCTGAAGGCGCTACAGACACCCTTGACAAATTTGATTTTAGTTTTGTTAGAAAAATAGGCTTGGGCTGCGTTCGCTTGTGGTGAGGCACTTAGCCGCAGAGTTTGTAAAAAAATTGAATCTTTTGCGCCTTCCGTCAGCCCTAGGGCAAACAATGGTTTCGCATTGCCGATCATCCCGGAGACAAGCATGGAGCAGATTAACAGCCCCCGAACGGATGTGGTTCTCGTGCTACGTTTCATGGTGCAAACTCTCACTAGATGATCTTGAAAAACATCTTAGCTATTGGAGCATTTACCGAATACCGTAGCACTACTAGAGTTGATGAGACTGAACCCTCGATCAAATGGGGTTCATACGGAAAATCCCTGGCAGGATAATGGAATGAGCCAATTTACCCCACCAACGAACTTCATTGCTGAGAAAGCCTTTGGACGGCCTTACCCCCTAAAAGCTGATGAGTTTCAGCCAGTAGAGCCGGAATTTTATCAGCATGAGGACTGTGAGCCAAACACTGTTGTAACTCCAGGTGTTCAAGCTGTTCTGGCTTAGTACCTGGAAACCAGTGACTGGCATTGCCAAAAAGACTGTAGCGCGTTTTGGCGTAGTCCTTCAGGTCGTAGGCGATCGCCAGGTTTCTCAACCAGAGCAGCACAGGAATATTCAGTCCTCCCGGTGTTGTCTCCTGCGGCGGTAACCCAATGTGCCAGGTATGGAACCAGTCTTCTCCCAGGGCGGCGATCGCCGCCTGCTCCAGCCGAGCTAAGATTGGCGGCAGTAAGTCCTCTGCCTGTTCTAGCAGGGGCAAAACTTTTAGATGTTCGTCAAAGTCTTGAGGCCGTGACGCCCCTAAACTCAGGGTATGCACCTGGGGATGACTGAGGCAAAATAGGTCGTTAAAGACCATGGGACTTAGAGGAGCACATAAGTTCACCAGTTTCTCAGGTGGCTTGTAGAGCATCCCCCCCTTATCTGAAGGGCTGATAATAAACACACCCATGTCTTGCTGGCTCGCTGCCTCAACTGCCGGCCAGTTGAATTGATTGATGTAGTACCAGTGCAGGTTAACGTAGTCGAATTGATTGGTCTGAATTGCCTGAATGATCAGCTCAGTCGGTCCGTGGGTAGAAAAACCAATAAATCTTACCCGTCCCTGGGCTTGAAGTTTGCGGGCCTCCTCTAGGCAGCCGCCAGGCCGGATGCTGTAATCAAGTAGGTCTGGTGTATTGATGCCGTGCAGCCCTAATAGGTCAACGTAGTCCAACTTGAGGGAAGCCAGAGATTTTTCAAAGGTTTGGCGGAACTCCTTTGCCTTTGCCGTGGGACTCAGCTTGGTTTGAACAATGAGCTGATCTCGCGGCAGAGTTGGCAAGATTCGCCCCAGTTGCAGTTCTGAGGTGCCGTAGCCACGGGCTGTTTCGATGTGATTGATCCCAACTTCTAAAGCCCGACGAATCGTCGCTTCCAGATTTCGCTGATTGTGGCGGGGAATCATCACGCCCGGAACATCCTGCCACTTGTACTGGTAGCGCATGCCACCGCAGGAGAACACGGGCATTTGTAGCTCGGTGCGCCCAAAGCGTCGGTATTGCATCATTGGCTAATTAACTCACCCAGTTGCTTCAATACACCCAGAATGGTATACAGGTCATTTCCTCGGTTTAAGAGCGAGAACACATTAGACAACGCATACTGGGGTTTTCCTTGCTTGATAAGTTTAAGAAAAATAAACTCAGTCCCATTGGTTGTCAAGCCAAAACTAGGCTTTTCAAAGTTAGGGTTAGCCACCATGTAAGCCAGCGCTTGGGGCCTTGCCTCTGTGACTGCAAACTTAGTACTTTTGGACTCAATCGCAAGTATCCAAAACTGGTTTAGCAACACCAGCACGTCGATCCGGCCTCTAACAATTGTGCCGTCATCCTCAGCAGTAATTTGCACAGGTTCTTCTGCTGCAATTCTAAAGGGAGGCAGATAAAAACCTGCCAGGTCAAGCAAGGGTGACAACACCACCATTTTGACCGTGTTCTCCAGCATGGGGTACTTATCCAGGTTTAAATAACTGGCTTTCACCCGGTCTAGTTGTTGCTTTTCCTGAGCAGTGAGTTCAGGCAAGTCATCGCTCCACTCCTTGAAAAACTGGTCATTCTCAGACCGTTGCAGACCAAATTTCGTTTCTACGTCATAAAGAGTAAGGGCTTCAGCCTGAATCGCTTGCACCATCGTTTAGCTGCCTTGAAAACATTTGGTTGCTTGCTAGATTGCTCCTACTGTCAGTCTATCGCTGGTATTGAGTAAAGCCACTAACCTGAGAATGACAGAGCTTACGCACACTCACTAGCTTCTAAGCCTGAAGCTCCAGGTTCCAAACTAGAAGTTTGTAGTTTTGAGCCTAACGCTTCGAGTTTTAAACCTGGAGTTTTAAGAACGGAGCTTGATGCTTCAAGAAAAAAGCTTGAACTTCCGAGTTCTGAGCTTGGACAATGGAGCTCTAAACTCGAATGATAGAGTTCTGAAGTCGGATGTTGAAGTTTTGATCTCGAACTTTGTAGTTCAAAGCTCGACATTCCGAGTTCTGCTCTCAAATTTTGCAGTTCCAAGCCTGACGTTTCAAGTTCCAAACTTGGACAATGGAGTTCTAGACTTGATGTTCCGAGCTGCAAGCTTGGATGATAAAGTTCTAAACTCGGATGGTGCATCCTTGGGGTGCAAGGATGAAGCTCGGGAATAGAATGGTGAATCTTTGAGGTTGGAGCGGTCTGCATCTGTAACACTTGTAATACAGATATTGTGGTCACCCTGCTAAACATTAAACTAGATGCGGAAACAGAGCAGTGTTTAGCGGAGCTGCTGGCTTATGAAAAAACGGACAAGGTTGAGCTGATTTGACGGTTAATTCGAGAGCGGCAGCTTAAACCATCGTAGAGCGCCTAAGTAGACATTCACAGCATTTGTTGCAGAGTGGTCTGGCTAATCTATCAGAGCGAGAAAATCGTAAACGAGCGATCGCCCTTCTAGGTGTCCTTGCTATTCAGGGGAGTCTCATCTATGCAAACATGCTCAGTAGGCTAAAGGCGATTAAGCCCCATGAGATACAAGGCAGTAACAATTCTTCGCTGGGTCCTGATTGGGCTTCTGATTAGTTTAGTCATTTGGCTGATCAACAAGTTTGGGATTGAGCAAGTTCGAGAACAGGTTGATCAGCTTGGCATCTGGGCACCTGTGATTGTATTTGGGCTCCGCTTTACCAGTATTGTTGTGCCAGTGCTTCCCGGAACTGCTTACGCAATCTTGGCCGGAGGGCTATTCGGATTCTCTCAAGGATTGTTAGTGATTGCCCTAGCGGACTTGTCTTCCTGCCTATTTAACTTCTATATTGCCCGTCGCTACGGGCGTGGCTTAGTGGAGCGGTTTGTGGGTCAGCAATTTATGGACAAGGTGGATCGCCTAGCTCAACAGCATTTGGAACGAAATTTTTTCCTCATGACTGGCTTCCTGATGACGGGGCTATTTGATTTTGCTACTTATGCCATAGGACTGACTAAAATGCGTTGGCAAACTTATTTGCTAGCCCTCGTGGTCAGTATTGTCATTGCCAAGCCGCTGTGGGTGGCAACGGGTGCTGGCGTTGTTGAAGGCAGTCAATTACTCCTGGGCTTTGCTCTGCTGGGAGCGTTCGGCATTGGTATCGTAACCGCGATCGTCCAGCGGAGGCCAAAAAACAGCTAGATTCGAGGCAGGGTTACGTCGTAGAAAGAGAAAATTATTGATCTCAACAATGAAATTAATCTGTTGCTGTAGTCGTGCGCTACTTGGTTTCATGAACAGGCTTTGAACGAAGATACTGTGCGAGCGCAGCAACCATTTTAGACTAGGCGATCGCCCCTAAAATCTACTTGCGATCGCCGTGCCAACCGATCTACAAATGCTTGATGCTCTACCGAGCTTAATCCCTGCTGCAATACCGCCAATACCTGCTGCATCTCACCTGCTAGGATTGCCGAAACCTGCAACCACAACCCTGGAAACTCTCGACTACGAATAATGCCCTGATCATCCGGCATCAGTGCAGTATAGTCACCCTCTTGCCAGCTAAACCAGTCAATCTTTTGGTCAAACACCTGCCAAACGATATACTCCCGCACTTCATTGCGGCGATAGGCACGTTTCTTGTCTCCCAAGTCGATCGCTGCACTACTAGCAGCCACTTCAGCCACAAGTTCCGGTGCTCCTTCTACGTACCCATCATCACCCAGTTGAGACTGCCCGCCTGCTTCAGGATTAACCAACAGAACGGCATCGGGTTGAGGTTCATTGTCTAGATCCAAACGAACGGTCGGATTATCTCCGAGCCGGCTACCCAGTGTATTTGCTTGATAGACACCTAGCCAGGTCATGGCTCTTGCATGGGGTTCAGCATGAGGCTGAAAGCGTAATGGCGATGGCACGTAAACAATTCCTTCAATTAATTCCGCTTTTTTGAGGCGGGGCATGGCGTTGTAGCGCCGCTCAAATTCAAAGCGCGTCAGGCGATCGCCACTTTCTAGAGGTAGCGTGTGCTCGGAGGTAGCTTTTGGCGTAGTCGGGCTGCTCATGGTGCAGGAATTAAACGCGGCGGAATGGCTCCTATTTTATCGTTGACTTTATCTAGCGTGACACTCGACTGTTTCCACGTTCAGCTCTACTCTGGTGCTTTACGTAGATGAATTAAAAAATCACATGAACGAAGGGGAAGTTTTGTTTCCTCCAGGCAGTCGATTTAAGGTTAGGGGTGTTGCCAAGGCAGAGGAGCACCCCGCCTACCTGGAAAGACCTGAGTATGCAGATCCCGACAAAGACCATTTTATTGTTGAACTAGAGGAATACTGATGTACAAATACTCAGAACCAAGGGGTTACGAAGTAGATGAAGAAGGTTTGCCCAATCCTAAAGACTACCGTTTTTACCTAAAATCACTGCTGGCAGAGCGGATGGGAATTGCTGGGCGAATGGCGGGTGAAGGGGGGACGCAAAAGATGGAAGAAAAGATTCTGGCTAAGTATCCCCAGTTAATTGAGGCGGCAAAACTCTTGGCACAAAAACATGGCGCTGCCTGAGAATCCGACTGAGGCTCAAAAGATTGCTACCCTGCGGTTTATTCTTCAGTTGCAGTATTGTGATGGTGTGGATGAAATTACATTTCCCGCACACTAGGCTGACCATCTTTAACTTCACCCACTAGAACCAGATCTGCTACTCCGACAAATAGACCGTTTTCCAGCACACCTGGGATGTTGTTCAGCGTCTTTTCTAGCTCGGCGGGGTTGTCAATTGCGTCAAACTTGACATCAATCACCATGTTGCCCTGGTCTGTAATCACAGGACCTGCTTTTTTAACGCCCATGCGTAACTCTGGCTTGCCACCGAGTTTGGCGATCGCTCGCATCACAGGCGTCATCGCCATCGGGATCACTTCTACAGGTAGCAGAAAAGTAGAGCCCAAGCGGTCTACGAGCTTGGAGCTATCCACCACAACAATAAACTGATCGGCGAGGGAATCTACAATCTTTTCCTGGGTATGGGCCGCGCCTCCCCCTTTAATCAAATTGAGTTGCGGATCAACCTCATCGGCTCCGTCGATCGCCACGTCAATGTGGTCAATTTCATCCAGGGTGGTCAAGGGAATTTTGTACTGTTTTGCCAGTACAGAGGCCTGAAATGAGGTCGGAACGCCTTTAATGTCTTTTAGTTCTCCAGATTTGAGGCGATCGCCCAAGAACTGAATCGCATAGGCTGTGGTTGACCCTGTCCCTAAGCCGACAATTGCACCCGACTGCACCCGCTCCGCTGCCGCCTGACCGACTTGTTGCTTCATCAGCTTGATAGGATCTTGTTCTGTGGTCATCTCTAAAGCTCCTGCACGACGGGTTTGTGAGCGGTGACACAGGAACAATCTTGGTAAAGCTAAGGCAACCAGATTATCTACCGTGTACCCAGTATTCAGATTACCGTAATCCCTGCGCCAGTCCTTTTAGGGGGAGGACGCTTTCTAACCCCTTGCTTTGAATCAGTACCCCAAATCCGCCTAAGCCCATTGGGTTCAGCAACAAATGCAGGGATTCACGGCGACGCAGGGCGTCCGATAAGCTGAGATGGTTCTCTCCCCGGTTGTTGGCGGCCAAGCGATCGCCCAAGCCCAGAGCCATCAAAAACAATCCCTGTTGCGTAAACCCCACCTTTTCTAGGCCAGATAGTGCTCCTTGACGCTCCAAAGCTGTGAAGTCAATGTGAGCCGTCAAATCCTGCTGTCCAATGTGACTATAGGGGTCGTGATTGATGGTGTGACGGTAGTGACATTGCAGCGTCCCCTGATTACGGGCAGGACTGTAGTACCGGGTAGCCGGGTAGCCATAGTCAATTGTCAGTAGGTAGCCCCGTTTGATCCGAGCGGCGATCGCCTTGATCCAGTCTAAAGCGGCTAGATTCACTTCAGTGCGATACCCATCCGGGTAGGCACTGGCGGACAAATCAACGCCAACTAGGTCAAAGTATTCTACCAAGCGGCAGGTAGAGGGAGCCGCAAGTACCTCTTCCAGGGGGATGCGATCAGAAGTCGGTGCTGTCGTCCTGACATAAACTTCCTGAAGTTTGTTGTTGTGGATGGCAACCCGGTGAACTGGGAAAGCATCGACGAGTTCATTAGAAAAGCAGCAGCCGACAATCGAGTCTGGGGCGATCGCCTCCAGAGTAGACCAGCGCAAGTTTTCCGCTTGGACCAGATGCAGTAATCGCTGCTGCTCAGTCACTAAAGACTCTGCCTTCTCAACAATGATGTACTCCAGGACAGCGTAGAATTCAGGATGCTGCGATCGCACATACCGGAGTAAATCTGCTGCAATAATTCCCTGACCTGCACCCATCTCGACCAGCGTGAAGGGCATAGGCCGACCCATCCCTTGCCAGATCTCGACAAACTGCTCGGCCAGCAACTCGCCAAAGTCACAACCCAGATGAGGCGAGGTAAAGAAGTCGCCTGCTGCACCAATGTTGCCAAAATTGGTGGCGTAGTAGCCCTGCTGCGGGTCGTACAGCACCAAGTCCATGTAATCAGCAAAGGTAATTTGTTGCTGAGGACTCTCGGCAATTCGACGGGCGATTTGGTGAGAGAGAATCTGGTTGCTGTCGTTCGTGTCTAACCGCTGGGTTGTCATCTTCAGACTGGTTCCGCAGATACGATCGCGCTGCACACACTTCGTGAACGCAGTTTAATTCCACTGCTAAAGCTCTTTGCAACTCCCACCAAGAAATGTCATTCAGCTAGTAGAACAGTCTTCAAAAATCTTGACACATTTTTGTTTATTTCTACTTACCGAATAGACCTCTTGCAACAGTTGATTTTACATCGCTCTTGCCCCTACCCAACCTTGAACCTCTGGATCACTACTTCAGCGGCGAGCCGGCCAGTCTGCGCAGCCCCATTCATGTATCCGTAGAACTCATCACTTAAATGTTCACCAGCGAAAATTAGATTCCCGACATTGACATCTTGACGTTCTGCAGGATTGTCCGCTTCAATGTACAAAAAGTTGGCAAATTCCGTGAGCTGTCCGGGTTTAAAGTTAGTGTAAGCTCCCCTGACTAAGGGGTCCTTGGTCCATTGTGTCCGCAAAAACTTGTCGGTTGCGGCGTCTTTGGCTCCTGGAATGACAGCCTCAAATCGATTCACAAACTCCCTTCCTCGTGACTCAGTACTGCTAGATTGAGCCACCGTGACTTCATTCCCGCCAAAGTAGAAAGTCAGTGCGCCATCTTTCCGGTTTGGCTGTCTCTGAGCCTCATCCCAGACCTC
The DNA here is from genome assembly GCA_041748155.1 of Thermosynechococcaceae cyanobacterium. Lineage (GTDB taxonomy): Bacteria > Cyanobacteriota > Cyanobacteriia > Thermosynechococcales > Thermosynechococcaceae > JBGTDT01. The sequence continues at coordinate 31,832 of JBGTDT010000186.1, forward strand.
AGAGAATCCGAGATCTGTCCAAACTTCCTTGACAAACCCATCTTCCCGACGCCAGACTCTCTTGTCAAATCCAGCGAACAGCTTTTCATTCGAGCCGAGATCAGCTTGGTTGATGAACCGCCTTAGAGTGTTCGGCAAATTGACCTGGATATTAACGTCTCGCAATACGGTGAAAGGAATCGCAATAATGACGAAGTCCGCATCAACCACCTGATTGCTGGCAAAGGTCAAGCGAAATCTACTACCGGATGATTGAATCCTCCTCAGAGGCATACGAGTTTGAATCTGACTAGAAAGGGCCTTGGCAAGGCTTTGGATAATCTTGCTGCTGCCGCCTTCCACAACAAAGATTTCATCGCTGTCCAATACCTCTACTTTGTTGCCATCTACAGTGGGAAGGTTGAACAGAAGTTGCAGTGCTGAAGACTCACTGGGCTCGGCACCGTATTCAGTACGTATCGTACTTTCGATCAGTACGCGGATGAAGGGCTCAGGAATCTTGTCTGCGTGGTTGTCCAGATACTGGGCAACGGATATTCGATCAAACCTTGGCGCGAACCGCTCAAAGTCTTGGTCTAACAATCCGGCGTCATTGTCAATCTGCCGGGCGAGTGGACGCAATTTGTTTGCAACTTCTGCTTCGGGCCGGATTCTACCATCAAAAAAATACCCTGTTTCGGGGAAGGGAACTCTCTCCGCGTCCCTAGTACGATTGAAACGTTTCAGGCCGAATTCCTGGACAAGCCCCAGCATATCTGCGTGATCAGTATTGATGAAGAGACCGCCCAAGTCAGTCACTATACCTGGACCAACCGCACCAGTGACGGACTGTATGCGCCCCCCCACTCGAGATCTAGCCTCGTAAACAGTTGCTGTTAAGCCAACCTTCTTTAGCTGGTACGCTGCATTCAGTCCCGCAATACCACCGCCTACAATGGCAATGTTGGAACGCCTCCTGGCGCTCCAAGCTCTTTCTGCATGAGATAGTGTGCTGGTCGCAAGAGCCGATCCTCCAGCGAGGGTGGCTAACTTGATAAAGCGTCTTCGGGTCCATCGAAATTGGTGTTTCGTCAGCGGTAGCGGTTTACCTTCAACCCTGAGATTCTCACGACGCGCCTGCTGCAAAGTACGGATAAATTTTCGAAACATTGGTGTATGTGCCATGAGTCTCCTTTTCAACTGAAGCGAAGTGATGGAAACGGAGCACCTCTTTAGGAGCGTTATATCCGCCAGAAGCTTGAGCTGATTTTCTCATAACTTGTCAAGCGGATGAATTGGTATAAAGCTTCTGTATATGTGGGCGAGAACACATACCTCAGCAAAGGTAGTATGCAATGCTTACCAAGAGTGAGCAAAAGTATCCTCCGTTTAACGGTCTATCTTTAACTGGAAATACTCGACGTGCGAAAGTTATCTCTTGCTGCTACGGGAGTAGCGTTGATTACGGGAGTTGTCGGCATGGCTCCAGCCCAAGCTGCTCTTCTTGATTTCAGCTTTGCGACCGAGAGCGGCGGAACAGGGTCCTTTACTTTGGACACGGACACTCCCCCTGCTTCTGACCCGGCTATAACTTTTAACGCAAGTGGGGCGATCGAAGAAGGTGTTGCCTACCTGAATGCTATTTCTGACTTCTCTTTTTCAGCGCCGGACACAGATATATACAGTCCCACCGCTGATTTCTCTGTTTTTCCCTCTATTCCGTTTAATCTTCCTGGTAGCAAAGGGGTTGAGAGCGCTGTTGATCTTCCGTCTGGATGTGTAGTGACAACTGACTCCTTCTGTTCATTAGATATTCCTGTAGTGTATTCAGGTAATGTTTCGGAACTTCCCAAACTTTCCACTGACCCACGGTCCTACCCGGCAGCCTTCGATGCTGCCCGCTTTACCGAAACTGGGGAGTTTCTTGGCAGTGATCGGATTACTAGCTATCAAGCTGTACCTGAGCCAAACTCCGTTCTAGGCACTTTAGCTTTAGGAATTGGAGGTGCGGGGTTGCTATTGAAACGCAAGCTTAACAGAAAAGGACCAGGAGTTACGCCATTGAGACAGAGGTAGGCTAAAAAAGAAGCATAAACCTAAGTCATGCTGGACTAAGGCAGCTATCCTGAGTAACGCAGCAGCAATTACTGCAAGCTGTCTGACAAAAAACCAAGACTATCAATGCAAAGCTCTACCTGACTTCTAACAAGCAGAACGGGATTACCAAGTTTCAGTTTCGGCTAAGATTATCGAGAATTTATCAGAAGCCTTTAGTCTGCGATCGCCCTACTACTCAAGCTTGTTGTAACTCCCACCAAGATCGGAAGAAAACCTTGCCCGCCGAGTGGGCAAAGATAACGGTGAGGAGAAGACCGACAACTAGATCCGGCCAAGATTTTCCAGTTAAGAACACCAGTCCAGCCGCCGCCAGTACAGAGGTATTGGCAATAATATCATTGCGGGAACAAAGCCAGACGGAGGACATATTGATGTTATCGTTCCGGTGCCTAGTTAGCAGGAACAGACAAAACAAGTTAGCACAGAGGGCCAGGAGACCGACAGTGCTCATGACCTGAAGCTCAGGGGTGGTGTTTGCAGATGCTTGATAAGTCGCCCTGGCAAAGACCACCACGGCAGATAAGAACATGATCGCACCTTTAAGCAGAGCAGATTTTGCCTGAGACTTTCTCCCCCTATTGATCACATACAGACTACTGCTGTAGGCAATGGCATCCCCTAGCATATCGAGGGAATCTCCTGTGAGCGAGAGGGAGGATGAGCGTATCCCAGATAGGAGTTCTACAACAAACATTCCGGCATTGACGCCTAGTAGAATCCACAAAACCTGGCTCTGCTGCTGATTCAGTTTTGACAGCTCACTTGACTTCTTTTGGCAGCAATCGTCAGACATTGACAACCTCCTGGTTACCCTTCCCGATCTGGAGGGAAGCTAGCGATCGCACGACTGAAGCTGAATTGGTAACGCGATGCCGACAAGATCAGGCAGGTTTTGAGCCTGCCCCAAAGCATTCATGCTCGAGTTTTGATCTAGTTAGCGATCCACCGACCCCATAATAATATCGATACTGCCTAGAATCGCCATAATGTCGGCAACTTTCATACCCCGCACTAACTGGGGAAATATCTGCAAGTTATTGAAATCGGGGGGACGGATCTTCCAACGCCAGGGGAATACATTGTCATTACCGACCAGGTAAATTCCCAGCTCACCCTTACCCGTCTCAACCCGAACATAATGCTCACCCTCAGGGATCTTAAACGTGGGAGAAGATTTCTTACCAATAAACTGGTAGTCAAACTCATTCCACTTAGATTTAGGTCCTTCCAGCATCCGCTGGGCTTCTAGGTTTTCGTAAGATCCACCCGGCAGCCCTTTTAAGGCTTGGCGAATAATCTTCACCGACTCCCGCATCTCCCGAATCCGAACCAGGTAGCGAGCTAGGCAATCCCCAGCCGTTTCCCAACAAACTTCCCAATCAAAGTCGTCGTAGCACTCATAGTGATCAACTTTTCGCAAGTCCCAGCTTACCCCTGAGCCTCGCAGCATTGGTCCAGAGAGCCCCCAGTTAATTGCTTCTTCTCGGGTAATGGTGCCAACCCCTTCTAAGCGTCTGACAAAGATCGGGTTATTGGTGATTAGCCGCTCGTACTCGTCAACTTTGGGTAAAAAGTAATTACAGAAGTCGTCGCACTTTGTCACCCAGCCGTAGGTGAGATTGGCAGCAACTCCACCAATGCGGAAGTAGTTATTGTTGATGAAGCGCATGCCGGTAACCGCTTCAAACAGGTCATAGATCATTTCCCTTTCGCGGAAGATATAGAAAAAGGGAGTCTGCGCCCCAACATCCGCTAGAAATGGCCCCAGCCAGAGCAAGTGATTGGCAATCCGGTTTAGTTCCAGCATGATCACCCGAATGTAGCTGGCTCGCCGGGGAACTTTAATATCTGCTAACTTCTCCGGCGCGTTGACCGTAATCGCTTCGTTGAACATCCCGGCTGCGTAGTCCCAACGACTGACGTAGGGAATGAACATGATGTTTGTGCGATTTTCGGCAATTTTCTCCATGCCGCGATGCAGGTAACCTAGTACAGGTTCGCAATCGACTACATTTTCTCCGTCCAAGGTGACAATAATCCTCAGAACACCGTGGGTAGAAGGATGGTGAGGACCCATGTTAATGACCATGGGCTCAGTTCTGGTTTCAAGAAGTGCCATAAGTAGTGTAGAGGTTCTTCCAGTTACAAGGAGTGCTGCGGCTGCAAAATTTCTAGATCACAGAAAAAATTTCAACCTAGACCTGATCACAACTTAATACTACCTAAAATTAAGGGCATGACCTTCGGTCGGCCTTTATCGGGCTATTTCGAAGCCTTGAGCGAGGGCTTTTCAAGCCTGTCTACAGGCTATCTACCCCTGCCTGGCTCTGCAAAACCTGAATCGCTGATCAGCGGTTCAAACTTTTCCCGTCGATGCGAGTGTTGACTCCCTTACACAATGACATCTACGTCTTGCACCGCCCCTTATTGGCGACTCTGCTTGTCGCTCAACCTCACTGATAGCGTCCCATCACTTTCTGAAACGCGGGTCGCTGGGAGAGGCGTTGAATGTAATTTACGACCTCTGGATACTCGCCCAGATCCAGCTTCAACATGATCGGGATGTAGCTCAAAACCGATCCGACAGCAACATCTGCTACGTTGAACTGCTTGCCCATCAGGAAAGGCTGGTCTTTGAAGTGCTGGTTTAGGGGTGTGAGCAAGCGGAGCATTTCTCGCTCCCGGCTAGCTTCAACAAAAATACCTGGCCCCAGGGTGGCATTGGCAAACAAGACCCACTGGTAAATTGCCGAGCGCTCCTCCGGTGTGGTGGGAAACTGACTGTACTTTTCTGCCAAGTAAAGCAGGATCGCCCCAGACTCCCAGAGCTTGAATTTGCCATCACTAATGGCCGGGACTTTGCCAATCGGGTTAATCGCTAAAAACTCTGGCTCTAAATGTTTTCCTGCCTTCATATCTAGCAAGACAAATTCGTAGGGAACTTGCAGCTCCTCCAGATACCACTGAACAATTGTGGCGCGACTGCGCTCACCACCGTAGAGTTTTAACACGAGTTCACTCCTGATCTGAATCAAGCTACAACCCGGTTTAGTTTAATCTATTTTGGTGAGGTTGTGGCTTGCAGTCAGGGCACTAGCTAGCGCTAAAGCACGGCGTGGCGCTTATAGGTGCTGCCGTGGGCTTGCCAATCAGGTAGCCCTGGACAAAGGTAGCTCCGCGATCGCGGACCCAGTTTAGTTCTTCTACAGATTCAATCCCCTCGGCGATCGCCGGGATGTTCAAGCCCTGGGCAAGCTCTAGGAGCTTCTCGGCAATTAAGGCTTTGTAGGGATCCTGGTGAACATTGCGGGTCAGCTCCATATCCAGCTTAATAAAATTGGGCCGCAACTGGTGGATCAGGTTGAGGCTGGAGTAACCGGAACCCAAATCATCTAGGGCCACCTGAAAACCGGCGGTCTGGTAAAAACTTAAGATATTCTTCAAATGAGAAATATCTGCAGACTGGGCTGATTCAACCACCTCAAACACAACTTTTTCATGGGGAATACCCGCTGCATCAATTGCCCCAATCGTAGAGCGGAGGCAGTAGGCCGGATCATAGATAGCAGTGGGGATGAAATTGATGAACAGATGATCTTGCATCCGGTGGCGACTGGCCTCGCGAATAGCACTCCGGCGGGCCGCTAAATCTAACTGGAACAGCAAATCAGCATCGTCAGCCAGGCTCAACATGCGATCGGGAAAAACTAGGCAACCATCTTGGTCAACCCCGCGCATCAGGGCTTCCTGAGCAAAGATTTGGGAGGTATCTTGAGCCTGAACAATCGGTTGAAAATGAGTGGTAAGGCGCTCTGCGGCCATCATCTCCAGCAGCCAACCAGACTGGCTCAAGGTAATAAACTGCTGCAAGGAGGTGACCCGGTGGAAGTCTTTCAGTTGAGGGGTTCCATTGCTGGTCATCAACAGGACTTGAGCATCTTTAAGTTCTTTGCGGGTAAGGGTATTTGCAAGGGCGATCGTAAAATCCTGGCTGCCAGTCTGATCAAGCGTAGTCACCAGACACTGCCCATCCTCTAAAAGTTGTGGTTCATGTCCAGCCTGGCGGAGGTAGGAAAGGGTCTTATGCAAGCTATGCCCTAAGGGAAACCACAGGTAAAGCTTTCCTGGACTCATCACCTGGCTAGGTAGGACTTCACAACGGCTACACCGACCTGCAACTTCTACAAGTTTATTCATAAGTTTTCCTGTAGGGTCTAGTTTGGTTGTTCATCGTCCTAACCTGTGGCAAACATAAACCTATTTCAGCAAGGGGTAAAGTTCTTCAAACTGTTTGAGTAGAGACAAACTGCTTTACTTACTAGCTAAAAACCTGATGAAAATCAACAAAGCTCAGAAAAATAGCCACTAGCTGTAAGTCAGAGGTTGCCTTGCCTCCAGACAGTCTATGTGGAAGGATTACTCAAGGATTAGTTTTCATCTTGCTACAGTCCTTTGGACAATGGGAATAGTTGACTGAATGTGTTCAACCTCTGCCTGGAGAACTTTGATGCCAATACCGACACTGCCAAAGGAAATTAGAAGCACTGGTATTCGGGTCAAATTGTAACTGGTCCGCAGCTTGAAACGTTTGTTCGGTTTCACTGGTAAAACCCTGTAGACAAAGAATTACAGCATTTCTTTAGATCTAAACCACTTTTCACTAGTGTTCCCTACGCCAGTCGTGTTTTAACCTCTTTCCCATGACTCCTGCAATCAAGGCGGGTAGCAATGGCGGGAAGGTTTATTGGTATCACCTGTAACTTGGCAGTATGGCAACGAAGCATACAAAATAAAGCTGTTGTCCGGGTTCTAATATCTAGAGACCGCTCGACTTCTCTTTGGAACTTTGTTGAAGGTCAACAAAAATTTCTGAATTACGCTAATCATGGCTTCCTCAGTCCAGGTACACACCTATGCAAGGGTCGTTTCGACGCGTCTTTACCGGGGCGATCTTCTTTGTCATCACCAGCATTGTTGCCGTGTTCGGATACACGGTGGCAGGCTGGACACTGCTCGATGCCGTCTACATGGTGGTAATTACCATTTTTGGTGTGGGTTATGGCGAAGTAAAGCCCATCGATTCTCCGGCTCTGAAAATCTTCACTATCTTGGTGATCATCGCTGGAACTTCATCAGCGGTCTATGCCGTGGGAGGGTTTGTCCAGATGGTGACCGAAGGAGAAGTCAACCGGGCTTTGGGGGTTCGGCGGATGACGCATAGCATCAAATCCCTCCAGCAGCACGTGATCATCTGTGGCTTCGGTCGGATTGGGCAATTGCTGGCCCGGAAAATGGCAGAAGCAAAGCGACCGTTCGTGATCATTGATAACAGTACTGAACGCATGGCCGAAGCTGAAGCTATGGGATACCTTGTCCGCAGCGGCAATGCTACAGACGAAGGAATGTTGAAGTCTGCTGGGATTGAACGGGCCAAAGTCTTGGCGACAGTGCTACCTGAAGACGCAGATAACGTGTTTATCAGCTTAACGGCCCGTGAACTAAATCCAAGTTTAATCATCATTGCCCGGGGCGAGTTTCCCTCAACCGAGAAGAAGCTACGGCTAGCTGGAGCCGATCACGTGGTACTCCCTGCTGCCATCAGTGCCGTACGGATGGCCCATATGATCACCCATCCTGCTGCCCTGGATTTCTTAGATCAGACTGATGGCCGTCGCAATCTGAATGAGCAACTGGCTCAAATCGACGTCCAGATTGACGAGCTAGCCATCCTGGCTGGCTCACCGCTAGTCGGCAAAACGATTGGTGATATCGAGGTTCGTGGTAAGGGCACTTTTATCATCGTTGCCCTGCGCCGGGCCGATGGCACAACCATCACTCATCCTGACCAGTCAATCATTTTAGCTGAGGATGACGCGGTGATCGTGATGGGCCACCGGGGTGATATTCCTCAATTTGCCCAGCATTATGCCCTGAAGCGCCAGTTAAAGACTTACAGGGGTTCGCGGCTGTAGCGACTTGACGTTCTCTACAGGACATTTGGACCGGCAAAAAACCTAAAATATAGAGGCGGGTCAGGTTGAAAATGGCACTTCAGTTTCGTGGTCTGTGGCCTTCCCGGTGCAGACTCCTACGAAACCACGCTGGCGATCGCAGATGTCATCCGCCCAGAAATTCGGCTGGTCCACTCAATGAACGGTGCTCCCCTCACCCAAGCCCATGGCTATCCAGTGCGGACATTTTCCCTGGCTATTTCGGTCAAAAACAACCCAAGTGGTTAATTGGTGTTGAGGCAATTTCAGGTCACCTTGCAGGCTTAAGCCTCTTCCAACAGAAGTTCTGTGGTGACCAACACTCTACTGACAAAAAAGGTTACGTTGCATAATCGCTGAACAGACTGATTTACCTGAAAAGCCGATGGCGGGATTTGAACCCGCGACCGCTCGATTACGAATCGAGTGAAGAATCCTTATTTTCCAGTACTTTTAGCAATTAACCAAAAGCTTTACCCCAAACTTACCCCAGAAACAGCGAGCTTTTTGTAGAGATGTCAGGGTCAGGGTCTAGAATGCAGATACAGTCTTAGACAGCTAGCCATGTCCTCAGTCAAGCCAGGAAACACCAGTCAGACTGACTCAGGTATCCCCTTTGAAGTGGACGGAGAAGTTATCTACCTAAGCCCTAACTCTGCTGAAGGGAAAGCCTTGCAACGAATTGAAGCAATGGAAGCAGGTGAAGAAGTGGGCTGGATTACAGTATTTGACCCTGAGACAGACACAATTGATGAAGTAGCTCTTGATGCGTGGTTAACTGAACGTGGCTATCCAGTTGTACAGAGTTCAGATTCATCCGAGAGTTGACACTGAAGACTTACCCACTCTGCCAGCTCAATTGAAAGCAGACTTTTCTAGATACAAGTTAATTTTGGCTAAACAGCCACAGAACCCGTTGCGCGTTCCTAGTCACAACTTAACTGGGCGTTTGGCTGGCTATTGTGCCCTAGAAATTGAATGGGAAGGTAACCCCAACGCCTACAGGCTTGTCTATCGAGTTTGTGAAAAGCCAGCGCCGCGCCGAGTTCTGGTACTAAGCTTTGACGAGCATGCTCCAGCCTATGAGAAAGCGATCTCTAGGGCTAGTAGGAAGCGGTAAGCGCCACCCTATCATGTAGACGACCGGCTCATCTCGCCTCTCGCTTGCTCCTCACTTGCAAAGGGGCCTGCTTGCGGGCATTCTAATCAGCATAGGCCCATCTCGGCTGAATTTTCCCCGGGCAAGAATAATGCAGGACAACTCACTGAGATCACCCAATTTTGCCTTTCTGCAACCCCACGACCGGCAGCTAGTTAGATTAGGTTCGCTGGCTGAGCGCTACTTTGCTGATGACCCTAATACCTGTTTAATCAAGTTGCGGCAGTTCGGCGAGGTGTTGGCACAACTAACCGCAGCCAAGGTAGGACTGTACAGCTACTCGGAGGAAAAGCAGGTTGAATTACTCCGACGCCTGCGGGACCGCGGTGTGCTGAAAGGCGAAGTAGACCGTCTTTTCCATGAACTGCGGAAGGCAGGTAATGAAGCCACGCATGGATTAGCAGGTAGTCAGCGCATGGCTCTCAGCAGCTTAAAATATGCTCGCGCCCTAGGCATTTGGTTCCATCGAGCGTTTGCGGGCGAGACTCCAGAGGAGCAGCTTCGCCTACGCACCTTTGATCCTGGCCCATTCATTCCACCACCTGATCCTGCGGTTGAACCACTGGCTCTTCAAGCAGAACTGAAACGACTACGGGCAGAGGTCCGCCAGAGCTTATCGGCAGCAGAAGCAGCTCAAGTACTGGCTCAAGCGGAGGCTCAACAGCGTTTGGTAGCGGAAGAATTGGCTCAGGAGGTGGCTAGCAAAAATCAGGAGCTACTCAATCATCTGGCCCAATTACAGACCAGTGCGATGAGCAAGACAGGTCAGAGCTTGCAACAGACGATCGCTCAGGCGCAACTGGCTGAAAGTAAAGTTGTTCTGGATGAGCGAGAAACTCGCCGGCTGATTGACGCTCAACTTCGCTCTGCTGGTTGGGAAGCAGATTCCGAGGTGTTGACGTATTGGAACGGGACTCGCCCTCATCAGGGAAAGAACCTGGCGATCGCGGAGTGGCCCACCATAGATGGGCGGGCTGATTACGCTCTATTTATTGGGTTGCAGGTCGTGGCAGTCGTGGAGGCAAAGCGCCAAAGCACTGATGTCGCAGGCGGAGCAATTGATCAAGCAAAGCGGTACAGCCGGGGCTATCAAATCCAGGATAAGGAGGCACTACCCGGTGGCCCTTGGGGAGAGTTCAAGGTGCCCTTTATCTTTGCCACTAACGGGCGGCCTTTCCTGCAACAGCTCAAAACCAAGAGCGGTGTCTGGTTTCGCGACCTGCGGCGGACAAGTAATCTGCGGCAACCGCTGCAAACCTGGTACAGCCCGTCAGGGTTAATCAGCGTTCTTAGTCAGGATGTTGACCAGGCCCAGGCCAAGCTGTCTCAGGAAACCTTTAATTATGGTTTGGAGCTGCGGGACTACCAGATCAAAGCCATTCAAGCGATCGAAGCAGCCTTGGCAACAGAACAGCGGCAGTTTCTGCTGGCAATGGCGACGGGAACCGGGAAGACAAAGACCTGTATTGCCCTCGTCTATCGATTGCTCAAGACCAAACGGTTCCGCCGCATCTTGTTTCTAGTTGATCGCACCTCTTTAGGTGAGCAGGCTATTAACGCGTTCAAAGATTCCCGGATGGAAAACCTGCAAACCTTCGCAGATATCTTTGAGCTAAAGGAGTTGGATGAAACGAGGCCCGATCCGGATACCAAGGTGCAGATCGCTACGGTGCAGGGCATGGTCAAACGGATTCTCTATCCCTCCGACGAAACGGCTGTGCTTACTGCTGACCAGTACGACTGTATTGTGGTGGATGAATGTCATCGCGGTTATCTGCCTGATCGCGAGTTGAGCGACGTCGAGCTGACCTTTCGGGACTTTAACGATTATGTCTCGAAGTACCGCCGGGTACTGGAGCAGTTTGACGCAGTTAAGATCGGGTTGACGGCAACTCCTGCCCTGCATACGACTCAGATCTTCGGTGACCCAGTTTTCACCTACAGCTACCGAGAGGCAGTCATTGACGGCTGGTTGATTGACCACGAGCCACCGATTCAGATTACTACAGCACTCTCCCAAGACGGCATCCAATGGCGTCCTGGTGAGGAGATGGAGTTCTTTGACCCCCAGACAGGGAAGTTGGATCTGGTCCACGCCCCAGATGAAGTGCGGGTAGAGGTAGAGCAATTTAACAAAAGGGTAGTGACGCAGGAATTTAATCGGGTCATCTGCGAGGAACTAGCAAAACACATTGACCCCTCTGTACCGGAGCTAGGCAAAACCCTGATTTTCTGCGCCACAGATGCTCATGCGGACATTGTGGTAGACCAGCTCAAGCAGGCGCTAAGAGAACAGTACGGAGAGATCGAGGATGACGCGGTAGCCAAAATCACGGGCAAAGCCGATCGCCCGTTGCAACTGATTCGCCAGTTTCGCAATGAGGTCAACCCCAAGATTGCGGTGACGGTGGATCTGTTGACGACGGGCATCGATGTCCCGTCCATTTGCAATCTGGTGTTTATCCGCCGGGTCAACTCACGGATTCTCTATGAGCAGATGCTAGGGCGAGCCACCCGGCGCTGCGATGAGATTGGCAAGGAGGTGTTTCGTGTCTTTGACGCGGTGAACCTCTATGACGCGATCGCGCCCGTTTCGACTATGAAGCCCCTGGTCGTGAACCCAAACATCTCGTTTGCACAATTGCTAGCAGAGTTAGATACGATTACCGACCCCGCAGCGGTTGACACTGTTGTTGATCAACTCCTGGCAAAGTTACAACGTAAGAGACGGCATTTAAGAGAGGATAGTCAGGCGGAACTAGAGGCAATTGCGGGAATGCCAGTTCCGGCTATGGTGTCTCACTTGAAGCAAAGTGACTCAACTCAGGTGCAAGCGTGGTTCCGGCAGCGGCGGGTGATCGCTGAGATCTTAGACCGCCAAGACGGAGGTACTCAGCCCTTGCTGATCTCCTACCATGCCGACGAACTGCGGCGCGTCGAGCGGGGCTACGGAGTGGCTGAAGACGGCAGCCGTTATGGTAGACCGGAAGACTATCTAGATAGCTTCAAGACGTTCTTGCAGCAGAACCAAAATGAGATTGCCGCCTTGATGGTAGTAACGCAGCGTCCCCGTGATCTGACCCGCCAACAGCTCAAGGAACTGCGATCGCGACTAGATCGGGCTGGCTACTCTGAGTCAGCTTTGCAGGTCGCCTGGCGGGATGCCAAGAATGAAGACATTGCGGCGTCCATCATTGGGTTTATTCGGCAGGCAGCGTTGGGCGATCCCCTAGTTTCCTATAGCGAACGGGTTGATCGGGCCATAAACAAGATTCTGGCAAGTCAGCCCTGGACAGTGCCCCAGCGAAAGTGGTTAGAGCGAATTGGCAGGCAACTGAAGGTTGAAACCATCGTTGATCAAGACGCTTTGGACAAAGGTGAGTTCAAAACCCAAGGCGGGGGGTTCGATCGCCTCAATAAAGTGTTTAACGGAAAGCTGGCCGGAATTTTAGGGGAGATTAGCGATCGCTTGTGGGGTGAGGCAGGTTAGTAGACAAGCCTGCCTATAATTAAGATAGCCATATAGATAGCCATGCCCCATGACCGAGTCACTACCCCAATACTCAATCGCTCAAGCGCGGGACCGCCTCACTCAATTGGTTCATACAGTGGAACAGGGGATCTCGATCGGAATTACGCGCCGGGGCAAACGAGTTGCTGTAATTCTTTCTGCTCAAGAATACGATCGCCTCGCTGCTACCCAATCGGATTTTTGGACATCCCTAGTCAACTTTCGTGAACGGTTAGTTCAGGAAAGCATTGATATCGATCCAGATCAAGTTTTTCAGGATGTGAGGGATCGATCTCCAGGGCGTCAAGTTAATCTATGACCACACCCCGTTTTCTACTGGATACCAACATCCTTTCGGAAGCGACCAGGATTCAACCCAATTCTGGAGTATTGAGGCAGCTAAAACAGTACAACCAAAGCCTGGCAACTGCCTCCGTTGTTCTACACGAACTCATGTTTGGCTGTTACCGTTTACCGGCCTCAAAGCGACGGCAGACGCTGGAGGAATACATTACCTCACTCCTGACACGGTCAATCCCCATCTTTTCCTATGATCTTAATGCTGCCCGATGGCACGCTTTGGAGAGAGCAAGATTGGTGAGCCCTGGACGCACCCCCACTTATGCTGATGGGCAAATTGCTGCGATCGCTGCCGTGAATAACTTGATCCTGGTTACGAGTAACACGGCAGACTACAGAGATTTTCAAGACATTCAGATAGAAAATTGGTTTGAGTGATGACCGCTACTACTGATATTGTTCAAAAGCTCTGGAGCCTGTGCCACGTCCTCCGAGATGATGGCATTACCTACCTGCAATATGTCACGGAGTTGACCTACCTACTGTTCCTCAAAATGATGCAGGAGACGGGTAAGGAGTCCCAATTGCCAGAGGGTTATTGCTGGAGTGACTTGGTAGAAAGAGATGGCGTTGAGCAGTTGACGTTCTATCGATCGCTGTTGCTGAGGCTGGGCTCGGAGGGCACTTCCCCACGGGTGCAGGCAATTTTTGCCAATGCTCAGACGGCCCTGAAGCAACCACGTATCCTCAAGAAGCTAGTGCAAAGCATTGGTGAGTTGGACTGGTACTCGGCCAAGGCAGAAGGGCTAGGCGATCTGTATGAGGGCTTGCTGGAGAAGAATGCCAGTGAGAAGAAGTCAGGCGCAGGCCAATACTTTACGCCCAGGCCATTGATTGACTGCATGGTAGTGTTGATGCAGCCCCAGCCAGGGGAACTGGTACAAGACCCGGCAGCGGGGACAGGCGGATTTCTGATTGCTGCTGATCGCTACATCAAGCAGCGTACCGATGACCTGTTTGAGTTGAGCGAGGCAAAGCAGGTATTCCAGCGGCAGCAGGCATTCTACGGGCTTGAGTTAGTCCAGGATGCCCATCGCTTGCTGTTGATGAACATGGTGCTGCATGGGATTGAAGGAGCCGTGACGCTAGGGGATACGCTGTCACCGGATGGGCATCGGTTAGCCCAGGCAAATTTGATCCTGACGAATCCACCCTTTGGCACTAAGAAGGGGGGTGGACTGCCCTCACGGGATGACTTTACCTATGCCACCTCCAATAAACAGCTGGCCTTTTTGCAGCACATCTACCGTAGTCTCAAGCCGGAAGGACGGGCAGCGGTGGTGCTACCCGACAATGTGCTGTTTGAGGATGGGCAGGGCAGACAGATCCGGGCTGACCTGATGGACAAGTGCAACCTACACACGATTTTGCGGTTGCCGACCGGGATCTTCTACGCCCAGGGGGTAAAAACGAATGTGCTGTTTTTCCAGCGGGGCACAGCGGAGAAGGGCAACACCCAGGCGGTTTGGATCTACGACATGCGGACAAATATGCCCAGCTTTGGCAAGCGGATTCCGCTGACGCGATCGCACTTCCAGGAGTTTGAGCAGTGCTATGGAGATGACCCGAATGGGGGTAGCTCCCGACTAGACCAGGGCGAAGCAGGGCGGTTCCGCTGCTTCCCACGGGAGCAGATTGCCAAACGGGGTGAGAACCTGGATATTTCCTGGTTGCGGGATGAGAGTTTGCAGTCAGGAGATGACCTACCAGAACCAGAGGCGATCGCGGTTGAGATTATGGAAAAACTGCGGATTGCCACTAAGGAGATGGAGGCGCTGATGGTGCTCCTGGAAGGGGAGGAAGCAGCAGAAGCGGTGAGTGCTTCGGTCGGGTTGCCACCCGTAGAATAGGAACACCGATGGCACAGTATCACTTATGAAAACCTTGGAAGACCTCAAACAAGCCCTGGCGCAGAGAAAAGTCCTACTGCGCGAGAGCTACCAGATTACCCAGGTCGGGATTTTTGGTTCATACGCACGGGGAGAGCAGACCGAGCAGAGCGATGTCGATGTGTTGATTGACTACGAGCAAGCCCCAACCTTGTTTAAGCTGGTTGAGCTGCGCGGCTACCTAAGCGAGTTGACGGGGATGCAGGTGGATGTAGTGACGAAGAATGGTCTAAAGTCCAGGATTCGCGATCGCGTGCTGTCAGAAGTCATTTACGTATGACGGAACGGCAGCTCTCTGAGTTTTTGCAGGATATTTTGGAGACGATCGCAGATATTGAAGCCTTCACAGCGGATGTCGAGTTTGCAGCCTTCAAAGCAAATCGAGAGAAAGTGCTAGCCGTCGTCAAGGCAATCGAGATTTTAGGAGAGGCAGTCAAGAAAATTCCTGACGACATCCGCAGCCAGTATCCTCAGGTTCCTTGGAAGTCAATTGCAGGAATGCGAGATGTTTTGGTACACGAATACTGGGGGATTGATGTAAATGTGGTTTGGGCAACAGTTCAAGAAGGCTTGCCACCGTTGAAGTCTGTGATCATTGAGATTGCTGGAAATCAATAAAGCAATTGATTGAGCCGTTTGAGGAGGTAGTGAGCATCTGGGTATGAGCAACAAATTGATGGAGTTGCCTGAGGGTTGGGAAATAGCCGAAATTGGGGACCTTTGCATTCTTATCAATGGTCGGGCATTTAAACCGTCAGATTGGTCGGGAACAGGATTAAGAATTGTCAGAATTCAGAATCTTAACAATCCGGATTCTAGCTTTAATTGCTTCTTGGGCGATGTAGAATCAAAATTTTTAATTGATAACGGAGAATTATTATTTGCCTGGTCTGGAACACCCGGAACATCTTTTGGGGCACATATATGGAATCGTGGAAAAGCAATTCTCAACCAACATATTTTCAAGGTTTTATTTGATGAGTCATTGATTGATAAATCCTTCTTAAAATATGCAATTAATCAAAAGCTCAGTGAATTAATTGATAAGGCTCATGGTGGAGTAGGGCTTAGACACGTCACTAAAGGAAGATTCGAACAAACAGCCATTCCCTTTCCTCCACTCAATGAGCAAAAGCGTATTGTTGCAGCGATCGCAGCCCTACGCGATCGCACCCAAAAAGCGCGGGAAGCACTAGAGGTAATTCCAGCACTATGCGACAAATTCCGTCAATCCGTCCTCGCTGCTGCCTTCCGGGGCGACCTCACTGCTGATTGGCGCGAGCAGAATCCTAATGTTGAGCCTGCATCGATTTTGCTGGAGCGTATTCAGGTGGGGTACGGAGCGATAATACAAAATCACAACAGATATAAGAATGAAGCCAGTACATCAGATAGAGACTTTATTAAGAAAAATATTAAAAACTTTCCTTTAACCTGGGAGCTTGCTCAAGTAAGAAAGATTTGTAATAGTTCTTTCTACGGCCCAAGATTTGGAAAAGATGAATATGTAGTTGATGGTGTTCCATCTATACGAACTACAGATATAGCAATCCTAAATAGGATGTGAGGTCAGCCATACATGAATGCTTTCTCAAATGTAAAGCGTTGCTGATGCGTCACAAACTCAAACAGATACTTCACTACCGCAAAGGATTTGCACAGCATAAAGAACTTGCGAAT
>JBGTDT010000187.1:0-13805 GCA_041748155.1 Thermosynechococcaceae cyanobacterium
TCAGGTTGAGCGTTGTTTCAATCGGCTCAAGCAGTTTCGTCGCATCGCAACTCGCTATGAAAAGAAGGCTGAAAACTACCTTGCTATGCTGACTCTAGCCTCTATCTTGTTGTGGTTGTAGTTTTAAAACACTCCCTAGTAGTGTTTCGGTATACCTGACTTTTAAGTATGTATTTCTATCCAATTCTTGAGTGGTTTATTAAAGAAACCTATTGTTATGCAAGTACAAAATCAGCTTCCCGCTGTTCAAGCCAAACCTTACGATCCGCAGGACTGGCAACGGGGCAACGACTCCCAGAATCAGGAGTTTGACTACTGGATAGAGGACATAGAAGGTTCGATTCCATCTGAACTGGAGGGAACCCTGTTCCGAAATGGCCCTGGAATCTTAGAGGTTGGCGGTCAACGTCTACAGCACCCCTTTGATGGCGACGGCATGATCAGCGCGATCGCCTTTTCCGAGGGAAAAGCTTATTTTCGCAGCCGATTCGTCCAAACTGAAGGGTATTTAGCAGAACGCTCAGCCGACAAAATTCTGTATCGGGGCGTGTTTGGCACTCAAAAACCAGGGGGCTGGCTGGCAAACGCCTTTGATTTTAAACTTAAAGACATTGCTAACACCCAGGTGATCTACTGGGGGGGTAAGCTCTTGGCCCTGTGGGAAGCGGCTTCTCCGCATCGGCTCGACCCTTCTACCCTAGAAACTTTAGGGAAAGAATCCCTGAACGGAGTTTTACAGAACGACGCGGCCTTTACGGCCCATCCTCGCATTGACCTAGGGGGTGAAGGTCGAGAAACCCGTCTGGTCAGCTTTGGCCTCAAGCCCGGACTCTCGACCACGATTACTGTCTATGAGCTAAATCAAGCGGGTGAAGTTGTTCAGCAGCATGCTCATTCAGTCCCAGGTTTTGCCTTCCTGCACGACTTTGCAATTACCCCAAACTACTGCATCTTTTTCCAAAACCCAGTCAGCTTGAACCCTATTCCCTTTGTTCTAGGGTTGCGGGGACCGGGGGAGTGTTTGAAGTTTAATCCCCACCAACCGACTCGGATCTGGATTATTCCCCGCGATGGGTCTAGTCAGATGCAGGTTTTAGAAACAGAGGCTTGTTTTGTCTTTCACCATGCCAATGCCTTTGAGCAAGAGGGTCAAATTGTTGCTGACTCGATCTGCTATGAAAACTTTCCGGCGATCGATCACCACCTGGATTTTCGGGAGATAGAATTCTCAACCCTACCACCAGGACAGCTTTGGCGCTTTCAGCTTGATTTAAGCACCAAGACTGTAAAACGACAGCTCCTGGAAAAGCGGTGCTGCGAGTTTCCCTATATCCACCCTGAGCAGATGGGACGACCCTACCAGCAGGTTTACCTGGCCGCCGCTCACCAGACTGAGGGAAACGCACCGCTGCAAGCAATTCTCAAACTTGACCCAAACTCAGGCAGCCGAGAACTTTGGAGTGCAGCACCCCGAGGTTTTGTCGGTGAACCCATATTTGTACCCCGGCTCAGACAGCCGCAAGGAAACACTCCAGAGCAGGACGGTTGGATTATCACCTTGGTCTATGACGCTGCCTATCATCGTACCGATGTGGTCATCTTGCCAGCAGATCGCTTCAAGGAAGGACCTATTGCCCGATTGCACTTAAAGCACCACATTCCTTACGGCTTACACGGTAGCTTCACGCCTGAGTACTTTGGACCTGATCGGTAAAGCTGCCTGAGATCACCACTTAGCGGCTAGAGCCAGATTGCTAGTGAATCTGCTGTTAAGATTTTCTGGCACCGAGGCACTATAACGGTATGGAGATAGGCTATCGGGTGGCAGGTCACTATTATCGGTCTGGTGTGGCAAAATTCCGTGCAAAGGAATACCAAGCTGCGATCGCGGATTTTGAGCGGGCAGTCTCTTTTGTAAACGCTGGGTCCTTGGTTAGTCAGCACCATAAAATCACAGCAGAACAGGAGTCTCGCCTTCTGCTGGGTCAAGTCTACCTTAGTCTGGGAGACGCCCAACTGGGTCTAGGTGGGGTTGAGGTGGCAATCAGTTCCTACAGATCATCAATTGTCCAGAACCCTCATATTCCCGAAGCACACTACAAGTTAGGTGTCGCCGTTTCTGCCGCTGGAAATTACGCAGCCTCAATCACCCCGTTTTATGGAGCGCTGGTTCTTTGTTCTGTAAAACAAAATGACAGATTGAAAGCCTCCATATACTTCAATCTAGGGGTTTCACTGCTAAAACTAGGAAGTGTATCAGGAGGGTTAGGCAAATGGCAGAATGCTCGAAATCTATATGCCACGCTTGGAGACTTCGCCCAGACTGATCAAATTGCTAAACTGATTCAGGATGTAGTGGTTCAGCAGTCTAGTACCCAGGCAAAACAGGGGAGTGGGATGATGGATGATTCAGCACTGATTCAAGCCTTTGTCGAGGGTTCTACTCAAGGTGAAGCAACCTTGCTATCCAACCCTAACTTGCGGACAGAACCTGCCTTTAATACAGTCCAGCTCCTTGCCAAAAAAGAAGGGCTGCTGGCAAGTGCAAAGCTGAGTGAAAAACCTCAGAGTGTCTCAGTTAAGCGAAGTTCATCTTACTGGAAATTAATCCATCAGGTAATGTTGGTAAAAGGCTTTTTTCCAGTTACAGCATCGCAAAAAGAAGATTTTTACAGCTATCAATACCGAACCGTACCGGCTGGCTACCAAGTAAACTGCACCACAGGGATGGAGTTATACCAGCAAGTGGGCTGGGGTCGCAGTCAGCGCACTGGCCTGGGAATCCCGATGGACCTCCTGATCTTGAGTCGAGGCGCAGCTTCGCGGATGGCAACATGGCACCCCGTTCAAGGTCTGATTTGTAGTCGTGGATCTTTCTATGTCAAAACCTTAGGGAGTGAAATAGCCCTGGGTGAGTCAGATCTAGTGGTCTGGTTGAAGAAAAATAAAGACAATAGTCCTGTTACAACTTATGGCTATCGTGGAGTTCGACCAGATTTAAGAGGCTACTACAGGCCTAAACTTGATAGGTAAGCTAGCTCAATGCTTTCCCTCACAGCAGGGGATGTTGGTTAGAGATTGTCCTTGAAAGTAGTGCTGAGCCAGAGACAAGCAGAGATTAGCTTAGAGACCGTAACTTAGGACTGTTTTTGCAAGAGCTGAGCAATGTCTGGATTATAAAGCCTCAGATAGTTCCAGTAATTTTCAAACACTGCTTTAACGTAACCCTTGGTTTCGGGAAATGGGATGGCTTCGACAAACTCATCTGGGTCACTGAGTCCTTCCTTCTGGACCCAACCTGCGACACTCCCAGGTCCGGCATTGTAACTCGCGACGGCCAGCATTGAATTGTTGTTGTATTCCTGGTGGGTGTAGTCCAAGTACCAGGTGCCAAGTTTAATGTTGTCCTGAGGCTGCTCTAGGCTGTAGCGGCTCAGCTTTGCTTGCCCAGCAATCCAGCTAGCGGTTCCTGGCATCACTTGCATTAAGCCAACTGCGCCTGCTGAGGAGCGAATAGCAGGCTGAAAGCGAGATTCTTGCCGGATCAAAGCCATGACAAGGAAAGGGTTGAGATCTCGCTGCTGAGACCAATCCTGAACTGTTTCGAGGTACGGTAAGGGGTAAAGGGCCTGCCAGTACTCAGGTTGTTGTTGCCAAGCTTGATATTGGCCCAGACTTTCTGGCTCACTGCGCGATCGCGATGCTAAATCAGAAACCAGAAAAATTCCGGCTAGGTTATCCCTTATCTCCAACCGCAGCAGGCCATCGGTGAGTTGCTCCGCCGGGGTGGGTTCTACCCGGTTTTGATGCTCCCACTGCCAGCGGACCCAGGCATCCTGATCTTGGCGGAGCTGGTAAAGTTCTCTCAAGGTAGCAGAACCCGCTGGGAGGGCTAAGCGCTGGTTAGACTTCACAACTGCGGGGCTGAGGTGACGAACCGTGGTGAAGTCTCCCACTGACCACCCCTGTAAGGCTGCGGTTCGCCAGGCATAATAGGACTCTGGATAGTTGGCCAAGACCTGCTTAAAAGCACGCTTTGCTGTAGATTCCGAGCCAATCTGATCGGCCCATTTACCTGTCCAAAAGGTGGCCTGGGGGGCCAGCTCACTATCAGGGTTGTGGAGGGTGATTTGCTGGGCCCACTTCACAGCCCCTGCAACATCCTGGCTTTCGGCTCGTTTTTGGGCTTCAAACCAGCGAAACTCCGCTGCGGCATCGGTCTTGGTGTAGGTCGTTAACAAGAGCTGGCGGGCTTGAGCAGCCGCTTGTAAGCTATTCAGGCTGTCTAACAGATTAAGCTTAGCCAGCAACGCCTCCCCCGCCTGGGCAGCAGGACTGATCTGAATGGCCCGGTCTAAGGAGGGCAAAGCTTGCTTGGCTGGCAGCAGACCTGCCAGCCTGATCAAAGTCTTGGGGGTCTCTTTTGCTGTGGGAAATAGGGCAACCATCCGCTGGTAAGCCTGGACTGCCTGCTGGTCCTTACTGTCGAGCTGGAGCCCGCGTCCGGTGCGATAAGCATTCAAAGGTGTGCGGGGAGCCAGAGCGTAAGCAGCTCCAGCTTTACCGTAGGCTTGTTTCTGCCAGTAGCCAAAGGCGATCGCTTCCCAATCCGCAGGCGTGAGCTGGTCTTTGTACTCGCTGGCCAAGCGGTCTAAAATCGCCGTGATATCCGGCAGGTAAAGAGCGTGTTTCGCTAAAAGCAACAGCAGTTGGGGCTGTTTAGGGTTTTGCTTCAGCCGGGCCTGGGCAATTTCAATCGTGCGAGGGTGGGCGGGAAATCGCGCGATCGCCTGGTCCCAGTACTGCGGCTGCGCGCGCCCAAGGGCGTAAAGGGCTTCTGCTACCGCAGGTTGGTCTGGATAGCGGTTAAGTAGATCCTGCCAGGTTGCGGTTGCCTCAGCTTGATTGCCGCTCAACTCGTAAGCTTGAGCCCGCTTCACCAGAATCTCTGGCCCTAAAAGCGGGTAGTCTTGCTCTAGCCCCTGCAAAGAGGTCAAAGCCTTTTCCCCTTGGCGTTGCTGAATTTGGTCCGCCGCCAAGAGGTAGCGAGCCCGATTGCCAGTTTGCGACTTCTCTAGCTGAGCCAGTGCTGCTAAGGGAATGGCCCGCTGGGCAGGTGCTTGCGGCAAAAGGGGTGAAATTTTAGCATCAGTAACGTTGACTTCAGCGGGTGCTTCAGAGGGGTGCTGCGATCGCTTCAGGCCGATGACCAGGAAAATCCCGACCAACAGAGTACACAAACCAGTCGCAATCGCTAGGGAGGCCGGGCTTATTTGCCGCTTTGGCGTTGGCATTTGTCTTCAACCCATTGAAATCCCAGTAGACTCCTGCATTCTAGAAATTCTAAAGCCGATTGTCAGGTCCAATCTCTGGCCAGATGAATGGCCAGATGCATCAACCGCAACGTTAATTTTGATTAATACTGGAAGAGGGATATAGAGGTAAACGGGATGGAGATTCAAGCAGTAAATACCCTGCCCCTAGATTGGTCTGGGGACGGGTTAGCAATAGGCTTCTTTGAGGATGGGGGGGCGTTAAGCGAGCAGCAAGTCGCGCTAGATACGAAGCTAGCAGGTGCCCTGAAGGAGCTGATCGGCGAAGCAGAGTTCAAGGGCAAGCTGGGGTCGAGCGCCGTCACACGGGTGGGCGGCAACAGCCCGGTACGCAAGATTATGGTTGTCGGTCTGGGTAAGCCGGAAGCCCTCAAACTAGATAGTCTGCGCCGGGCGGCGGCAGTGATTGCCCGTGCCGCCAAGCAGGAAAA
Source organism: Thermosynechococcaceae cyanobacterium (assembly GCA_041748155.1). Classification (GTDB taxonomy): domain Bacteria; phylum Cyanobacteriota; class Cyanobacteriia; order Thermosynechococcales; family Thermosynechococcaceae; genus JBGTDT01. Next base: position 5,765 of record JBGTDT010000187.1, read on the forward strand.
ACTTAAAACCCTGGGTGTTCACCTGCCCGTCTGGAACAACGACGCGGCGCTGACCACGCAGGCGATGACTGAAGGAATCGAGTTAGCCCTGCACGAAGACAGGCGGTTCAAATCAGAGCCGGAAGAGAATGGCAGCAACGCCAAGTTAGAGCGCATTGAGCTGCTGGGCTTGGGTGAGCAAACCCAAGCGATCGCCCAGGCTCACCAGATTTGCTCCGGTGTAATCTTAGCCCGCGAACTGGTGGCTGCCCCGGCCAACGTAGTCACCCCGGTTACCCTGGCAGAGACCGCTGCGGCGATCGCCCAAGAACACAACCTCAACTTAGAAATCCTAGAGAAAGAAGACTGCGAAAAGCTGGGCATGGGCGCTTTCTTAGGCGTTGCCCAAGCCTCCGATCTTCCCCCCAAGTTCATCCACCTCACCTACAAACCAACCAACACGCCCCGCCGCAAGCTGGCAATTATCGGCAAAGGACTCACCTTTGACTCCGGTGGTCTCAACATCAAGGGCGCGGGCAGTGGCATCGAAACGATGAAAACAGACATGGCTGGCTCCGGTGCAGCCTTGGGGGCGGCCAAAGTGATTGGTCAGCTCAAACCGGATGTTGAGGTTCACTTTATCGTGGCCGCTACGGAAAATATGATCAGTGGTCACGCCATGCATCCAGGCGATATTCTCACGGCTTCCAACGGCAAGACGATTGAAATCAACAACACCGATGCCGAAGGCCGGCTGACTTTAGCCGATGCCCTGGTCTTTGCGGAAAAGCTTGGGGTTGATGCCATTGTTGACCTGGCAACCTTGACCGGGGCCTGTGTAGTCGCTTTGGGAGATGACATTGCTGGCCTCTGGACTCCAGAGGAAGAAACCGCTACCCAACTGACGCAAGCCTCGGAACTGGCCGGAGAAAAACTGTGGCGCATGCCGCTAGAAGAAAAATACTTTGAGGTGATGAAGTCCCCGATCGCCGATATGAAGAATACAGGGTCCCGCGCTGGCGGCTCAATCACTGCGGCTCTGTTTCTGAAGCAGTTTGTCAAACAAACCGCCTGGGCACACCTGGATGTGGCTGGTCCTGTCTGGACCGACAAGGAGAATGGCTATAACAATGCTGGCGCTACAGGCTACGGTGTGCGGACATTGGTGAACTGGGTGCTGAGCGATACTGCTGCCAAGGGCTGATTCGTAATGCTTGAAGTTGGGCTATTGACAATAGACCTCTTGCCTGAATACCTCGTCGCCCCCTCCCGTCCCCCAATTCTGGGGGAAGCTGGGTTCAAGTTCCTCCAGAATTGGGGGGCCAGGGGGTAGATCTGACGTATGTAAGAAGCCTGTTCACCAGTGCTGCCTCGATTCTGATCGATCATCCTGTTTTGGGGATGAAAATCTCACCCGCGAGTCTTTAATACTCACCCACGAGTATCAGAGCCTCGTCAACGACTCTTTGATCCTCGTGCACGAGTATCAGAACCTCGTGCGTGAGTCTTTAATACTGGTGCACGAGTATTGGAACCCCGTCAGCGACTCTTTGAACTGCGTTAGCGAGTGTTGGAACCTCGTGCGCGAGTATTGGAGCCTCGTTGGTGACTCCCTGAACTTCGTGCCTGACTACTAGAACTTGGTTTGAGACTCAAACTACTGCTACGACTCTGCTTCAGTAGACTGCCGAGCTGGATTGCTGAGCAAATCTCTTGCCATTCCCCTAAAATCCAGCGTGTCTGGCTGGTCCTCAGATGAGGAGGTAGACTGACCTGCTGGAGGGGTAGGGTTAGATTGGTCTGCTGAGCTTGTGGAGCTGACGGAGTACTCCTGAGAACTTGAGGGCTCGGCTTTTTGCTGTTCTGAGGCGATAGATTGCTTGATCTCTGGACTTTCCAGTAAGTTCTTTGCCATGCCCATGAATTTTAAGGTATCTGGGTGAATCCGCTTTTCTGCAGGTTGCTCCGGCTGGGCAGATGCCGTTTGATCGGGGTTGAATTGATAGTCTTCTGAGTTCATAAGGCCTCGCTTTTAAGTAGTTCAGACTTGTATTGGCTTGGAGTTATGGATGAGAAGTAGGGACAGATGAGGTTGGAGCCCTCTACAACTTGCAGAGCGCTTTGAGAACTTGGAGCACTTCAATCGCTCACTCAGGGTCAACTTGATCAAATTTTGTCAACGGCTCTAGTGACAGGGCGGTAGAGGAGCGGTTACTAGGCTGCTCTTCTACCTTTAAACGGTGGTGAACCTGGCTCAGGGTTAGGTCTTTAGCATTTAAGGTCGTCATTGTTGCGATCGCCCATACCTGTCAAAATCCTAGCAGGCTACCCCACTGACCTGTTCAGCCAGAGGGAACAGAGCACTAGAGAGCTTAACTTCCGGCATAGACCGCCCCACCGCAGCGGCAATCGGTCGCAAGCTGTGAACTAGGCTGACCATATCCGCCAAGGCGATCGCCTGACGGGCATCGGAAACCGACTTTTCTGGTTCTGGGTGGCATTCAATCATCAGACCGTCTGCACCACAGGCAATGGCTGCCCTGGCCAAATCTGCCACCAGTTCCCGCTTGCCTGCGGCATGGGAAGGGTCCACAAGCACCGGCAAATGGGTTAGTTGCTTTAGGGCAACCACAGCACCCAAATCCAGCACATTCCGGGTGTAGGAATCATCAAAACTGCGGATGCCCCGCTCACACAGGACCACTTGAGGGTTGCCGTGGCTGATAACGTACTCGGCAGCTAGGAGAAACTCCTCCAGCTTTGCAGCTAAGCCACGCTTCAGCAACACTGGCTTGCCGACTCGCCCCACTGCCTTGAGGAGGTCAAAGTTCTGCATGTTGCGGCTGCCAATTTGCAGCATGTCTACACACGGAGCGATCGCTTCAATTTGCGAGATGGACATGACCTCGGTCACCATTGGCATCCGGTAGCGCTGGCGTAGGGCTGCTAGAATCTCAAGTCCCTCTAATCCCAGTCCCTGAAAGGCGTAAGGCGAGGTACGGGGTTTGTAGACGCCGCCACGCAGCATCTGAACTGGTGCGGCTGCCAGGTGGCCGGCAACCTCTTCCATCTGAGCCAAACTCTCAACGGAGCAAGGTCCAGCAATGATCAGGATTTCCTCCCCCCCGACAGCGACTCCCTCGGATAGCTGGATAGTGGTGCGGTGATTGGGGTAACGTTGAGTTACGAGTTTTGCATCTAACACTTGACAGACTCCTAAAAAAGTTGTGAGAACAAAAAACCCGGAACCTTGAGGGGTTCCGGGCTCGGCAAAAAACGCACGACACTTTACCCGGAATTCCTAGTCCAGAAGTAAAAGCCGTAAAACCAGCTATAAAGATACGTCACGTTTCTTACTCTCAGAAAATAAAAGACCGCAGTCGTTACGCTGCGGTCCACCTAGAGGTTCCATGGGGAACTAAATCCACTCTGGGTGAACCCTTTTAAACGGATACCAATACAAAGTGCAGCTAAGCATGGGGGATGGTTCTGCTAGATAAGTTACAGAATAACTTACTGATTGGAATGTTTAAAGCCTTGGGCAGAAAATGGGCTAAACGTCTGACTTGCTCAAGTGGGTAGTTGGCACATCTAGTTTCAGCGTCCGGTCTAAAATCCTGGAATGCGATCGCCAATTCAGGATAGCTTGTCTCTTTCTGGTCACCGTTCCTGCTCACGTATCAATACCCAGCTATTGAGGCTCATTATCGACTGGGTCTGACTTTGGGCCTGAGCTAAGATCTAGATAGTGCAATCCCCTCACTTATCCTCACCAAGTCCAGACTGGAACTCAAGCTTCAATTGCTCCTCCACAGGAACTACCCGCTCCGGCAGTACAGCCAAAGCAATGACGCCCGGTCACAATCTGACGTTGGGCCAGCACTTCTGAGTTAAAGTTGCGGATGTGGGGGCACTCCCCGTTGGGCTGCTGGGTTTCTAAGTCCAGCATCTGATTGAAATCACAGTCAAAAATCCGACCGTCCCAGGAGATCGAGAGGGTATTGCGGCACATCAGACCCGCGATCGTCCCCGGATTGAAGGAATTCACCAGGAGTTCTGTGTAAGCCTGCAAGTTGCCCGACTGCTCCAACCATTCCAGATAGCGGGAGATTGGCATGTTATTGAGGGCAATAAGTCGGTCAAAGGTAATGCCGTAGTTTTTCTGCAACCCTGCCTTCCACTCTTGCTCTGCCTTGGCTTGATTGCCTGCTAGAAAAGCGCCCACAGGATTAGACACCAAGGTCAGTCGTCGATTGGGATCGCCTTTGCCGTACCCGACGTGATTGAGATGATGTAACGCTTCAATTGATTTTTCAAACGTACCGTCTCCCCGCTGGGCATCTGTATTGAGCTTGCGGTAATGGGGTAGGGAGCAGACAACCTCGACACCTCGCTCAGCAAACCATTCCGGCAGGTCGCGCATCCGGGGCAGAAGCAGCACTGTGAGATTGCAGCGGTCAATCACCTGTTTGCCTCGGACCACGCACTGATCCACTAGGTAGCGAAAATGCGGATTCAGCTCCGGCGCACCCCCCGTAATATCCACGGTGTGGGCTTCGGTTTGATCCAGGGCTTGAAGACAGGCATCAATCGTCTGCCGGTCCATATTCTCTTTTACCCGGTCTGGACCGGCATCCACATGACAGTGGCGGCAGGTCATATTGCACAACTTACCGACATTGATCTGGAAAATTTCCAGCTTAGCAGGGGAAAAACGCTGCCAGCCGTGGGTTGCTAAGGTGGCGGCAAAATTGCCCGCGTGACGAGTCTGGGAGAGATCAACGGCTGCTAAGGTTTCTTGCTGTTGCTGAGGATTTACAAGGGGCGATTCTCTTTCAGAGAGGCTTTGCCAACGCCGCTGTTGGAGAGAAGTCGTTGGTTTTGGCCCTGCTAAGGATCCTGTTATCTCAGTCATTGGGAAAACTCCTTTCTTCAAAAGTTTTGAGTGTTGAGTTCTGAGTTAGCAAACTCAAAATTCATAACTCGTAACTCACAACTCCGCGAAGCGTCCCTCTTCCTACATGGTCAATTTCTTGGCTTGATCTTGCATCTGTAAGCCATGAACCAGGGAAGCTCCACCCCGAATTGCGGTTGCCACGTGCACTGCTTCCGTCATCTGCTCCAGGTCTGCCCCCTGCTGCAAACTCTCCTTGGTGTAAGCGTCAATACAGTAGGGGCACTGCACCGTATGAGATACTGCCAGCGCAATCAGCGCTTTCTCTCTGGCGGATAAGGCCCCATCCTTGAAAACAGCCTGGTAGTAGGCGAAAAATTTGTCTGCCAGTTCGGGACTGCCTTGCCCAATCTGACCAAAATTAGTCAGATGTTCCGGTTTGTAGTATTGATCCACTTGATTATTCTTCCTATGCGTTAGCTAAACAGGTATTAATAGGAGATTTTATTTACATCGTCAGCTCGGTGAAGGGGCTTCAAGGAATTTACCTACACCTTCTTGACGCGGCAAGCAAAGCACTTATAAGCCTGCTGGCCTGAGAGGTTGTCGTAATACTGATCGTCTAAAAGCTCGTTGGCTGCTTCGTAGTAGGGAGTTCCGAGTTCTTCAGCTACTTTCTGCCTAGGTCCAAACGTGTGAGGCACGAAGATCGTGTCCTCACGAATTCCCTCCCAGATTTGTGCGGTTCCAGTAATCGATCCTCTAGGGCTTTCTACCGCGATCGCATCCCCATTTTGAATCCCTGCCTGCTGTGCTACTTTTGGGTGAATTTGAATCAGGCGAATGCCGTTCATTTGCTTGCCAGTGTAGGTCCAGTGAGTGACGGTATGGAAATGAACAACACTAGGTCTACCCGTCATGCCCATCAGTGGGTATTCCCTGTGCACGGCCCCCGTGGAGATGCTGCCTAGCTTGACCTTTTGAGTCAGGGCTTGCGGATTGACTGGGTTTTGAACAAACTCTTTGGAGTACACAATGGTTGGATTTTTGCCCGTTACTTCCGGGTGGGTGTAAAAAATGGGGAGGGCTGAGTGCCCAGCACCAGTTAACTTTCTCTCTAGCTCTGGTGTGTAGATTTCTACTTTGCCGCTGGGGGTTAGAAACCGCTTTTTATTTCTAGGCGCAATGGCCGCCCCTTTCTGGCTACCACTATCCTGGCTGCTACTGTCAGCGTTTCTCAGGGCCAGTTCCTGCGCCGCTTCATACCAGGAGGGGTGATCCAAGTAGAGAGTGCTGACTCCAGGATGATTTAGAGTCGGACAGGGCCAGCGCAACGGTTCTACTCGCTTTTCCAGGCGCGCCTGAGTCATGCCGCCTACGCCGGGAGTATGCTTGACAAACTCGGCCCAGAGATTGCGGTAGTCTTTCCAGGCCAGCGGAAAATTCTCTGTCCAATACTCCGGTGAGTTCTTCTGGTCTAACTTTGCTAGGGTATGGGCCAGGTCAATCCAGATTTCCCAGTCCGGTTTGGACTCTCCCACCCGGGGAACTGCCTGCTGTTGCCAGCGAATGGCGCGATCGTCGCGGCGCATGTAGACGGTTTCCATCTCAAAACCACTGCACACGGGCAGGATAACATCAGCGTAATAGGCAGCCTCCTCCATGAACAAGCCAGTGTAGGTGTAGAACTCCAACTGGCGAAAAGCTGCTTTCACCTTAGCAGTGTTGGCACTGGCGACGAGAGGGTTGCCCTCAATTACAACTGCCTTTAGACCATAGGGGAGACCAGTCAGGATCGATTCGGCAAAATAATCTGGTCCTACAGGCAAGGCTGAGTCCTTCTTGGGTGTATTACCCTTGATTGCAGGAAGATTCAACCCACCCGGCCAGGTATTGTGCATGAAGTTGCAGCCACTGCCATTGACGCCAATATTGCCAGTCACCGCTGCTAAGAAGGCCAACGTGCGGTAGGTGTCAAAGGCATTCAGTTGGTGGGAGATACCAGCATTGCAAAAGATTGCCGCAGGTTTGGTACTCGCGTAATCCTCAGCGATCTGCCTGATTTTAGCTGCTGGCACCCCAGTCACCCGCTCCGCCCATGCCGGGGTGTAATTTCGCTGCACCAGATGATTTTTCAGCTCATTAAACCCCAGCACCCATCGCCGGACAAAGGCTTTATCGTGCAGGTTCTCGACCAGAATATGATGTAGCATCGCCAGTACCAGCGCCTGGTCTGTGTGGGGCTTAGGAGCAATCCACTCATCTGCTTGGGCTCCTGTAGGTGTCAACCGGGGGTCAACGACAACTAGCTTTGCTTGGGTCTGGGCGCGACTCCTGAGCAGGTAGGCAAAGGTGACCGGATGAGTTTCTGCTTGATTGGTGCCCAGAAATAAAAAGAACTTTGCAGAGCCCAAATCTTCTTTCCCAGTCGCACCGTCTTTGCCGTAGCCGTTGGTAAAGTTTCCCAGGCCGAAGGTCCAGGCTAAGGCGTTGCCTCCAGCATCATTGCAAACGGGGCCGACATCGGTATCATTTGGGCTGCCCAAGAGGGTGAATAAGCGGGCAACAAGGGAACCTGTCCCTCTTGGCAATCTACCGGAGGTTCTGTTGGCGATCGCTCGCACTTCCCCAGCATCCCGCAGCGCCAGAAATTTGGTCGCAATCATCTCCAAGGCTTCATCCCAGGAAATCGGCTCAAACCTAGAATCTAGGGAGCCTTTCTCCCCACCAACCCGCTTCATCGGGCTCCTGAGGCGGAAGCGATTGTAAACCAGTTGCGTCATCATCGGTCCCTTGACACAAAAACCGCCTGCCTGAACTGGATCGTCAGGTTCACCCACCACATCAATGATGCGGCCATCTTTAAGGTGAACTTTGAGGCGGCAGAGGGAGTTACAAAATTGACAGGCGCTATTGACAATCGTGTCTGGCTGCAATGCACCCGACTGATTGGTGAAGTCAAACTCAGGGGATGGGGAGGTCGTCGCTGGGTAGGTGCCCTCTGTGGTAGCTTCAGCCTGTTTGAGGAAACTAGGGAGTGTTTTAAAACTTCTTGAACGAGATGGGAATCCTAAAGCTAAGGTATTGAAAAGCTCCTATGATTCTTCCTCCTCAGCGTCGAGGTGACTTGACAAATTCCCAGTGGCAATGCCTGGCACCTCTACTCCC
>JBGTDT010000188.1:0-6911 GCA_041748155.1 Thermosynechococcaceae cyanobacterium
GTAAGCTCAAGGTCTTTAGGATCTTAGCGGAGCGCTACAGAAATCGCAGAAGGCGCTTTGGATTGCGCTTTAACCTGATTGCAGCACTCTACAACTACGAGCTTGCTCTGTCTCTATGACTCCTGCAAGAGGTCTATTGAGCTTTTTACTTAAAACGCCGAGAGTGGAGCTTGAAACTCCAAGATCAGAACTCGATCTTCCAGGCTTTGAGCTTAAAGTTCCGACCTTGGAACTTGAAACGTCGAGCTTTTTGCTTGGAATTCTAAGAACGGAACTTCAAAGGTCGGGTTTAGAGCTTAGGGTATTGAGCTTTTTACTCCAATTTCCTCTCTGGTTCCCCCCTTAAGAAGGGGGGCTAGGGGGGATCAAAAGTCCCCTACCTGCTGGCACACCTGGCAAAATTTTTCAACACCTCATCGTTGGTAAACCTGAGCACCTTCAGTCCGTAACCTTCCAACACCTTTGTTCTTTCAAGGTCACGCTCTCTGCCATCGCCTATAGAATGACTATCTCCATCAACTTCCACAACTAGCTGCAACTGAGGGCAGTAAAAGTCAACAATAAGGTGATCGATTGGTCTTTGCCTTAATACCCGGAACTTGAAAGCTTTCAGGTAGCCGTACCACAACGCTTTCTCTGCCTGAGTCATGTTTTTTCGCAGTTCTTTGGCTCGCCCCACAAGCTTTGGGTTGTAGGCTAAGTGAAAGTTTGTGCTGAGCAGGCTTCTATTTGAAGATACTTTAATCCTCCCTAACCCCCTTAGAAAGGGGGGAATTGAATTGACATATTATCGCTCAGCTATTTTCTACACACTTGACCCTTGAGGCTGCGCTCCCCGTAATTTGTGGTGTAAGGAAGGGTATGGAAGAAAGCTCTATGCTTTTATAAACCAGCCGTCCTACACTTTTGTTAAGGGCAATCCCAATTGGCGTTGGTTGTTCCTCCAAGGTGGTCATGAATTTTTTCGATAAGTTAGATGCAGCGATCGCCCGCAACCAGAGCTTGCTGTGTGTGGGACTCGACCCAAATCCAGAAATGATGCCAGCTCACTATAGTGCTAAAGCTGACTCAGGCAATACCATAGACAGCTTGCAGGCATGGCTACAATTTGTCATTACTGAAACGGCTGATCTAGTTTGCGCTTACAAGCCAACCTTGGGATTCTATCAAGCCCTTGGGCCTGCGGGGCTGGAACTGCTACACCAGGTCCTCAGAGCCATTCCGCCTCATATCCCCGTAATTTTAGATGCAAAGCATGGAGACCTCAACACTAGTACTGTCTTTGCTCAGACTGTGTTTGCCCAGTGGCAGGTGGACGCAATCACCTTAAGCCCCTACGCCGGACAGGATCAGGTCGCTCCTTTTTTGGTTTACGCCGGTAAGGCCGTCTTTGTGCTCTGCCATACGGCTAATACCTCAGCGATCGCCTTGCAGTCCTATCCGTCAGACGAGTCCCCTTTCTACTTACAAATGGTAAAGGAGGCCAGAACCTGGGGCACACCAGAGCAATTAGGTCTGGAAGTTGGAGCTACAACACCGGATGCTTTAGCTCGAATTCGTCAGGTAGCACCGGAACGCGTCATTCTGGTTCGCAGCCTCTGGGCAGAGAACGGGGACCTGGCCCAAACCTTAACTGTAGGTTTGAATACCAGCGGTGAGGGTTTGCTCATTCCCATCCCCCAAGATTTTTTAGGCAGTCCAGATCTAGCTGCCCAAGTCCGGGCGTTGCGCCAGGAAGTGAATCAAGCCAGAGTTCAACTTGAACGGGGAAATTCCATCTGTGATGTATGGTTGCCAGACATCTGTTTATTGAGTCAGAATCCGCATCAAAACTTGATTTTGCAACTTTACGACATTGGCTGTATTAAGTTTGGCGACTTTGTCCAAGCCTCTGGGGCAACCTTTCCCTATTACATTGACCTCCGCACGATTATTTCTAGCCCGCAGGTTTTTCATAAAATTCTGGCCGCCTATGCCGACATTCTCAAGGACCTCAGTTTTGATCGGATTGCTGGTATTCCCTACGGCTCCTTGCCCACAGCTGCCGGGTTAGCCCTGCACCTGCACTACCCGATGATCTTCCCCCGCAAGGAGGTCAAAGCCCACGGCACCCGGCGACTGATTGAGGGCCACTTTCAGCCCGGTGAGACGGTCGTGGTCGTAGATGACATTTTAATTAGTGGCAAAAGTGCCATGGAAGGGGCAGAAAAGCTCAAGTCCACAGGACTGCACGTTCGCGACATTGTCGTGTTTATTGACCATGAAAAAGGGGTCAAAGATCGGCTGCGTCAGAATGGGTATGAGGCCCATACAGTTTTAACCATTTCTGAGATTGCCGAAACATTACAGTCAGCAGGCCGGATTAATCAGGAGCAATTTAAGGCTTTAGCAGAAGCTGACTGAGTTAATTCAGCGATAGCGCAAGCCGGGTGCTCTCTGGGCGATGTCAGTTCGCACCCTACTCACAGGTTATCTGCCTATCCAACAGAACTCAGCCAAAGATCTGGTTTAGGCCCTCTGTGGAGATTTAGTCCTCGTAGCTTACGGCAGTGCCACTCACAGCAACCATCAACATGCTACTGTTGCCACCAGCATTAATTGTTTCGTAGTCCAAGTCAATCGCAATTACGGCGTTTGCTCCCAGAACTTGGGCCTGCCGGGTCATCTCCCGCATCGCCGTTTCTTTAGCTTCCCGCAGGGATTTTTCATAGGCTGCCGAGCGCCCTCCCACAATGTCACGGATACCAGCAAAGAAGTCCTTAAAAATGTTTGCACCCAAGATAGCTTCACTGCTGACTATGCCGTGATGGCCAACAATCTTTTTTCCTTCAATTGTTGATGCTGTTGTTAAAATCATTATTTTTTACTGCTTAAAGGATAGTGGCGCAGATCAGCAGCGGCAGATAACTTCGCCGACTCCACAAATGGCTTTCGCTCATCCGCTGCATTTGATGTGTTGTGCCGCGCAACGTGTGACTACTTCACTTCTTACTCAGAATTAAGCCCACAATTGGAATAATCGCTGAGGCAATAAACCACTGCCAATATTGCCCAACAAACATACTAGTTGAGTAAATAGGATTGATCTTGACACTAATCGCCTTTTCTAGAACAGGCAAGGTTTTGCGGGCCTGCTCATTTTCTACTTTAACTTGAATTGTAATACTAACCCAAAGCTTACGATTGCCAGCCTTGAGCGGCGCTACTCTCCAATCCCACTGAGTAAAATCATTATCCTCAATAATTTGTTCTTCATTTCCAAAAGGTTCAATCTTGAAGTTATCTCCTCTCAAAGTAACAGCCATGAAACGGCTAATTCTGATGTTTTCAATCTTGGCTTCCTGACTGTGTGATAATCCCTCAAAAAAATCCTGAGTTACAGCTTTGGTAATTCGGACACTTACTCGCTCAGAAACACCTACTTTCATCTGCTGCGGAGTGTCAAAGAGGACCTTACCTGAAATAATCCCCTGAAGTTCTGTATCAACTGTTCCAGAAGTCTGAGGTATTCGAGATTGAAGCAGTGGAGGTGGAGCAGACCGAATAGGAGGTGAAGCAGATGTAGGAGCATATTGAGGAATTGGAAAACCACCTGCACTAGCTACACCACCAACATTAGTGGCCTCGCAATCAACATCCTCATAAGTTCCTAGAGAATCTACTTCTGAACCACAATCACTTCCTACATAACTATTTTCATCGCTAATGCCAAAGCTGTAATCACAATCACCTTCTACACAACTATTTTTATCGCTAGTGCTGCCCTGATATTCACTACTTAGATTGGTTGGGTCAAGTTCAGAAAATGGGTATCCTTGATTTTGAGATTTTTCCAGGATTGAGGAAACATGAATTAGTACAATCTCCACATGATCTTTAAAGACGAACCATCTGATTGAACCTGAAATAGGAACTTTTAAGCAAATTTTGTAGTGATCACCTTCCCCAACGAAAGAAGTTACTTCAAGAACGTCTTCAGTCTGAATGCGGTACTTTTCCTGGTCAGACAACTCAACTACCGGAACAGGACGAGCTTTAAGATATGTATTGCATGTAACCTTTAAAGTGTAGGTGCTCATAAAACTTGCTTGTAAAGGGCTGCTTAATTGCAGGTTCTTCACTCAGTTATATCAGGCAGACAAGCACGAGATGTCTTGGAACACTTGCATGGGCTTAGTTTTTTCACAAACACTCTTAAAAAACTGTTCCATAAACAGGTTTGCGTTAAAGCCCCTTACCGATCACCTAACGGCATAACGAAGTGTTTACCTGCCGAGATGTTTCGTACCACAAAATTTAGGCAACCAAGGCAAGACAGAGGTAAGTCTAAGGCAGTTCAGCTTGGGGATAAGCTTGAGTGCTGCTCTCCTCTTCTAGAGGAATAAAAAACAAAGCCGCTATCCCAGGAATTGCCAGGAAAAATACAAGCGTAAAAAATACTGGATACCCGACAGCTTGCTGAAGGTAGCCGCTGACCAGTCCAGGCAACATCATGCCCAGAGCCATAACTCCACTGGAGATTGCAAAGTGAGAAGTTTTGTACTCACCTTTTGCCAAAGACATTAAGTAAACACCAAAAGCTGCGGTGCCTAACCCATAGCCAAACTGCTCTATAGTCACCAAAAGATAAACTAGTTCCTTCGATGGTTGGGTGTAAGCCATGTAGATATAAAACAGGTTGGGCAAATTTAGGGCTAAAGCCATCGGAAACAAGCTCTTTCTAACCCCGTATCTTGAAATTAAGAAGCCACCCAAAATTCCTCCCAGTATTGCTGAGGTAATTCCAAATGTGCCGTAGGCTAAACCCACATCAGACGTTGATAGTCCCAATCCACCGACTTCTATATCATCGAGTAAAAATAGGGAAGCTAACTTTACAATCATCGCTTCCCCCAATCTGTACAGAAATATGAATGCTAAGGCTACCCAAATTTTTTCTTGGCTAAAGTATGACCTGATTACCTTGAAAAAACCCAGGTTTTCTTTGGAATCAGCTAAATCTTGATTTAAGCTACTTTCTGGATGAGGCAAACTAAGCGAGTGAATGATAGAAAGAGCAGTAAAAATTAAGGCAGATAAGCTAATCGTGATCGTCCAGCTTACAGAGATGCTATCTAGGTGTAGCTCAAGTTGACCGGCAAAGAAGACTAAAACTCCGGAACCAAAAAGCATCGCTACTCGGTAAAAAGTAGCCTGAATGCCAACAAATAGGGCTTGCTCTTTTCTACTAAGAGCCAGTAGGTAAAAACCATCGGCTGCAATATCATGAGTTGCAGAGATAAATGCTCCAATAATTAAGGCGACCAAAGAGATAAAAAAGAAGTGGGGTAGTTGCAAAGAAAAGGCAACACAACTTAAGCAGCAACTCATCGCAAATTCGGTATAGACTATCCAGCTGCGTTTTGTTGCGTAAATATCAACCAGGGGTCCCCAAAACATTTTGATTACCCAGGGTAGATAGAGAAAGCTGGTCCAAAGGGCGATTTGAGCGTTATCTACTCCCAACTTTTTGTAGAAAATAACTGAAACTGTGTTGATGATGGTGTAGGGCACCCCTTCCGCAAAGTAGAGCGTTGGGACAAAAGTCCAGGGGGAGCGGGATTTTGATTTTTCTCCCATACTAATCTCTTGATTGGGTCAGGTGAGGAAAAATGCTTCCCCTCACGGACTTCTATTGTGTTTACTTCTGTTGCTAAATTGCTAGGATGCGAGTCCTCTAGCCGGACCTGGATAGTGCATTAGGGTTACGGGCAGCCGAAACAACTTAGACGCCAGGGTAGACAAGCCAAACTTTAACTTCAGTGATCGCGGCAACTCCGGCCAGGAAACCGGCACAAACCCAAGGCGCGTGTAAAACCGGGCCAGCCTCCGGCCCAAACATTCCAGGTAAAGGGGCCGGGTTGCCTGCTGAATCAGGTGCTGAGCCAGATAGGTTCCTAAGCCGCGATCGCGCCAGGCAGGGTTAACCACCAAGCTACCCAGTTCTTGAGCCCCCTGGAAGGAGCGCAACTGTCCACAGGCCGCCAGCTGCCCTCTGCATTCAATCACCCAGAACTGGGACCAACGGACCTGAGTCGGGTCTAACTTTGCCCTCAGAACTAATTTGCGAATCGGCCAAAGATCATTGACGTGGGCTGGACGCAGCAGACAGTCTGGAGGGAGCAGAGAAGCAGGTCTAGCCAAGAAACTGAACCAGCCGAACCCTTGGTTCAGGATGCTGATGGTATTGAGCGGCCCTGCTCTCAATCTGCTGGAGTTGGGCCAGAGCTTTTTGACAGGGTGTCCCATACTTTGCCAGGACGCGATCGCTAGCAATGTTCAAGGAGGTACGGCTGCGTTCGACAAACTCATCCAAGGCGTAGGACTCCCCTGCCGCAAAGTACTCTTGAATAATCAGGGAAGGAGAGTAACAAGTTTCCTGCGAGCCATCCGGCCATTCAACTCGAAAGTAAGTTTCCGGCATGGGACGATCCCTGGCAAAGTGTCTTCAAGTTGTAGCTTACAACAGAGAGTGCTCCAGGCATTGCTAAACTCTGAGTACTGGTGGCATCAGACGATGGAGAAATGAATTGCTGGCTGACGAAAACATTTAGCTAAGCTTCCATTCGGCAACAACAGAGGCAAGAGCCATGACTACTAAAATCGAACCATCCAGATTAGCCGAGTTAGCTTACTACGGAGTAGAGCTACCCCCGACAGAAGATGAACTTCCCTATGATGACGGTATTCCGATGGAAAGCCCCCGTCATGCTGCCCAGATGCGACTGTTAAGAAAGTGTTTGTAAATGTTAGTTAAGCGGTTTTAGGTTCCCACGTTCGTCGGTTTTTTGCTAGTCGGCGAAGCATTAATCGAATCGTGACAACGTAAATCATTCCTTCGTGATTTTGGGGCAACCGCTCATAGTCACGGG
>JBGTDT010000189.1:0-19116 GCA_041748155.1 Thermosynechococcaceae cyanobacterium
CCCGTGACTATGAGCGGTTGCCCCAAAATCACGAAGGAATGATTTACGTTGTCACGATTCGATTAATGCTTCGCCGACTAGCAAAAAACCGACGAACGTGGGAACCTAAAACCGCTTAACTAACATTTACAAACACTTTCTGAAAGGATGTTTATGAATCTCACATGAGAAAAGGTTTGATGAATTGACTGTGCTCCAACACAATATGGGGCAGTCAAATCATTTCATGTTCAAAGTACACTATTCATGATGCTATATGGCACTACTTGTAAGGTATTATCAGCTTGTAATTACGACACGTCACAAGCTAAAGAATTTGAACGAGTAGCTTGCAAGCGTGATCTCAGTTAGTCGAAAGATAATTTTATTTTTCAATAAACGGGCGAACAGTGGGGGAGAAGCCTTTTGACCTTATTTCTATTGCTGAAATATCAAAGTATCTCGGATCTAAGTATAAAAGTATCGAGCTTTAGAACTAGTGCTTACAAAAGCAGGGGACTACCCTAACTTTGGGTTCAAGGGTTTGAAACTTCTGACTTCGAAGGGGGCGCGCTACTCGGTACGTCCAGTAAAAGTCTATTGAACAACATCAAAGCCCTACAGTTTTTTGGTAGACAACTATTTACTCTATTGAGGGGGAGCTTGAAATGAGCACAAGTCAACGTAACAAAAACCAGGTCAACCTTGCTAAGACTTCACTGATCGTTACAGGTGTAGCTACTGGGATTCTCTCAGTTACTTATCCTCAGCTTAATCTAAATCTAGGGCAGGCAACGGCTCAAACTATACCCCAGCGACCTAACACAGTGGTCATTATGACTGATGACCTTTCTCGGAATGAGCTTAATGTGGCTCTGAACAGGGGCTGGATGCCTAACCTAAAGACTCACGTGATCAATCGGGGCACAACTTTTACTCGGTCTTTTGCCTCTAACCCACTATGTTGTCCCTCCCGGTCGACTTTCTTGACAGGCCAGTATTCCCACAACCACGATGTGGTCAACAACAAACCACCGACTGGTGGTGTGACCCAACTGAGGGACGATTCCACCCTGGCAACTTGGTTGAAGCGGAGAGGATATAGAACCTGCCTGATTGGGAAATACTTGAACGGGTACGGTTTAAACCGTATTTCAGGTGATCCCTCTGATGACCCAACCTATATTCCCCCAGGATGGGATAATTGGCAGGCGTTGAGTGGTTCCTTTACTGAGGTCTACAATTACCGCGTCAACGACAACGGGACAATCGTCAACTATGGTGCTGATCCGGCAACGCCTCCGAGTGAATACCAGACAGACGTTCTGGCTCGACGCTCCGTTAGCTTCATTGATGCATCGGAAGCAAGGGACTCCACACCGTTCTTTCTTTTGATCACACCCTCTGCTCCCCATTTGGAACCTGGGGGCAAGGCGATACGGCCTGCTCCACGTCATCAAGGGACTGCTAGTGATGTTCTGCTCCCCAGACCGCCCTCCTTTAACGAGCAAGATATTAGCGATAAACCCGTTTGGCTTCGGAATAAGATTCCGCGCTTAAGTTCTGAAGAAATTGCTGACTTTCAAACGGCGTACCGCAGCAAGCTTGAATCTCTTCGCGCGGTTGATGACTTGATCGGAAGCGTTGTCTCCGCTCTTGGGCAAAACGGGGAGTTAGATAACACTGTACTGATATTCACCTCAGACAACGGGTATCTATTTGGCGAGCACCGCCTCACTGCGAAAACTCACGTCTACGAGGAGTCCATTCGAGTGCCCCTTTTTATCCGCACTCCAGGGTTGCCCAAGCAGACAATTTCCCGCTTTGTGCTCAATAATGATCTAGCGCCTACCATCGCGGATTTTGCTGATGCAACGCCTGACATTCCGGTGGACGGTCGTTCGCTCATTCCCTTACTGAGAGAGCCGAGCCGAGCAAACTGGCGCAAGCGGTTTCTAGTGGAGCGTTCTAGGGATGTAATTGATCCTTCTGATCCGCCTGATCTTGCCGAGTTTCGAAAAGAGTCTCCCACCTACGCCGCTGTCAGAACTGGTTCTTTAGATACAGCAACACCTAACCAACTCTATGCAAGATATCCAGGCGGGAGCCAAGAATTTTATGATCTTGCGATTGATCCCTATCAACTCCAAAGCTTGGATGATGAAGTAGGTTTGCGCCAGCAGCAAATCGAGATTTTGCAAGCTCGGCTGGCAAACCTTAAAGTGTGTAGCGGCCAGAGTTGTCGCGTGCTGGAAGACAACTAGTAGATTTACTGAAATGAAAGGCCCTGAAGAGAAGTGGTCAGGCTATGGAGTGGAGTAGGGACTGTCCAGTTTACGCAGTTGCTGCACTAGCAGGCTCAAGAACAAGCCTACGTCGGTGACCACGCCAACAGATTCGACGGAGCCGCGATCGCTCAACTTCGTCACAACTGCCGGATTGATATCCACACAGACGAGTTTGACACCTGCCGGGGTCATGTTGCCTGTGCCAATGGAGTGCAGCATCGAAGACAGCATCAGGATTAAGTCTGCTCCTGCAATCAAGCGGGCATAGTCGGCCTGAGCGGCAATCAGATCCATCTGGGTGTCAGGTAAAGGACCATCATCGCGGATGGAACCGGCTAAGGAAAAGGGAACCCCGGCACAGACGCATTCGTAGAGCACTCCACTGGTGAGCACCCCCTGCTTCACCGCTTGAGCAATACTGCCACAGCGTCGGATTGTATTAATGGCTTTGAGGTGATGGCGGTGCCCGCCACGAACAGAAACGCCTCGCTGCATATCCATACCCAGGGAAGTCCCCATCAGGGCCTGCTCAATGTCATGAACAGCGATCGCATTGCCCCCCAAAAGGGCCTGCACATACCCCTGGCGAACCAGTCGGGCTAGGTGCTCTCCCCCGCCCGTATGAATTACAACTGGCCCTGCAACTACGACGACCCGACCGCTCTGGTCGCGGATCTTCCGTAATTCCCAGGCAATCTGCTCCACCACCAGTTCCACCCGCCGCTCACTAGAGACCCCTGCCCCCATGAAACTAAACTCCTGAGTGGCGCGCTGGTCGCGCACTTCCGGCTTGCGGACCGTGCGGATGCCCTCAACCCCCACCACAACCTGTTCCCTCAGATCCAGATCCCGCAACAACTTACAGTGGGCATGAAGACCGACGGGGGTCTGGCTCACCGCGATCGCCGCGTCCATCCGCTGACCCTCGACTCTGACCCACTGGTCCTGGACCCTGACCTCTGTGGGATAGATTGTGGTGACGTAAAAGTCGTCGGGGGCTACGCCCGCCTGAGTCACCGTTTCTAACTGGGTATTCCGCTCCTGCTGGGGAGAGATGACGGCCCCTAAATCAATCAACTGGGCCATCACTTTTTCCATCCCGTCATGGGAGGGAGCCAGCACTTTAATTTCCGCAGAGGAGGTACTTTGTCGCTGTTCACCCAAGTGAAAGTTCAAGATCTGAAAGCTGCCCCCACCTTCCACAACTAGATCCAGGGCGCGACTAATCAGGCCAGAGTCTAGCAGGTGACCTTCTAGCTGAATGGTCCGGGCCTGGACAGCGGCACTGGCATGGCGTTCTTGTCGCACCGGCTCTGTCACCCGCAAGGTCAAACACTTAGCCGCCCCTCCAGCCTTGAGAAATTCTGTTAAGGGCGTCTCAATCACGTTAAAGTTTAGGTCTAGGAGTTGCCGTTTCAGCTCCTCGCTGGCCTTGTTCATCACAATGGTTTGCTTAACGTTGACCGCGTTGCAGGCAAAGCTGGCGGCGTCTGCTTCTCCTACGGGAATTCGCCTAGATTTCGGCACTCGCAGTTCAATCAAATGATTGGAGTAGGCATCAAAGGCGGCAGGATAATACAGCAGGTAGCCGCCACTCAGAGGACAGAGGCAGGTATCTAGATGGTAGAATCGCTCGTCCATCAGCCGCAGGGACAGTACCTCGGTATCCAGCCATTTAGCCAGGTACGGATGGGAGTCCAGTTCTGAGCGAAAGCCATAGCCCGCCCAAAGCCAGCGGCCCTCCCGGTCTAGCAGGGCGTCTCCGGCCCCTTCAAAGGGCAGGTCCTTGGGCAGTTCGTGCACGCGGTAGCCCTGGGCTTCGAACCACTGTTTGAAGTAAGGCTCCTCCCCCTGGCGCTCTTTGTGCAAAAAGCGGCTGAGAACAACCGTGTCTCCCAAAACAAGTCCGGCGTTGGCCGTAAACACCAGATCCGGCCAGCCCCGTTGGGGCGTGATTAAGTCCACCACGGCATAGTCTTTGAGGGTGTGAAATAACCCTTGCCACTGCTCGACGGCGCGATCGCGGGCAGACTTGTGAATATTCCCTTCCATCCAGGGATTGATCACGTAGTCCACGTCGTAGTGGTCGGGCGGGCACATTAAAAACCGGATTGCAGAACTCATACCAAAAAGAACCTAGGATGGTGGGGTAGGGCCACAAGGCCGATTCTATTGTATTACCGCATTTGGTCGAGGGAGGTCCGTGGCCGGGAGAGATCGGTGGTTTGCTTCACTGACTCGCAGTACCGATCGACTCTACCAGACAGTCGGGCAGACAGTCGGGACAGTTCCGCCTACGGGTCTGGTGCTGTTATCTATTGGCTCCACCCAGTTGGGGGCTGCGATCGCCAAGTCCCTGTTTGCCGAACTCGGTCCAGCCGGGACAGTGTTCCTGCGAGTCGGACTTGCGGCGCTGGTGCTGTTGCTGTTGTGGCGGCCTCGCTTTAGCGGTTACGAGCGCAGCAGTTATGGTGTTGCCATCCTGTATGGGCTAGTGCTGGCCGGGATGAACCTGGCCTTTTATGCCGCGATCGCCCGGATTCCCCTCGGAATTGCCGTCACGTTGGAGTTTACTGGCCCCCTGGGGGTGGCGATCGCCAGTTCCCGGCGTCTATTGGATCTGCTCTGGGTCGGCCTGGCGGCGGTTGGAATTGTTTTGCTCACCCCGGCAGTTGGCACAGAGCTAGATTTCCTGGGTATGGCTCTGGCGCTGCTGGCCGGGAGCTTGTGGGCAGCTTACATTCTCCTGAGTGCCCGTGTTGGACATGCCTTTCCCGGTGGGACGGGTCTGACTTTGGCCCTGCTGGTGGGGGCGATCGCGCTGTGTCCTCTCGGTATCCTAGACGCAGGGACTGCCCTGCTCGATCCGCGCCTGCTGGTAGCTGGGTTTGGCGTCGCCCTGCTTTCTTCAGTCGTCACCTACTCTTTGGAGATTGAGGCCCTGCGGCATCTATCCACACGCGTCTTTGGCGTATTGATGAGCTTGGAGCCCGCGATCGCCGCGATCGTCGGTTTTGTCATCCTGGGAGAAATGCTGGGAGAGCGCGACATCATGGCAATCCTGCTCGTTACGATGGCATCCGTGGGCGCGACGCGGTTTGGGCACGAGGCGCTAACTAGGCCATGACCATTGCTGTGTATGAGTAAATGAAAACTTTCTCTAAGTATTCAGAGTCAGGGAAAGTTTTTTGCCTGTTGCCTTCTAGGTAATCTAGAGTCTGTAGGCTCAGGACTTGGGGCGGCGTAGGTTGAGGAATGAAGGTAAATCCAGCTTCAGACCCTTCAAGAACTTAGAGGGTTCGGACTCATCTGAGGAGTGGGCTGGAAGTTCAGCTTCCTTGACGCCAGAACTTGTATCGGTATTGGAGGGTGAGGTAAGTTCTGAAAAATTGCGCTCTTTTAAGATCTGCTCTAGCACCGCCTTGAGTTGAAGCACACTATTTTCGGCACTGAGACATTGATCTTTCCAGTGCTGAACGGCTGCTTCGTACTCAGTGGCCTGTTGGGCCTGCTTGAGGATTTGCTCTTGCATTTCAGCCACTTGCTGCTCAAGCTGATACATCCGGTCTTGGTCGCGATCGCGCTCTTGCTCTAGTTCTCGGCAGGTGTGTTGTAGCTTTGCCTGTAGGACAAGCTGGCTGGAGAACTCGGTCTCTAGGGCTTCGATCTTGGTCTGGGCCTTGAGTAAATTTTTGCTCAGACCTTGAATGACCTGGTTTTTTTCAGATTCAGGGGCTTGCAACTGCTGTAGAGCGTTCAAGATCTCTTTCTGGACTTTAAGTGCTGCTTTGGTGCGCTGAAGTTGGGTTTCTAAGTCAACAATCGTTGCCTGGCGATCGCACAAGTGATTTTGGAGAACTTCAACTTTCTTTTGAGCGGCGTCGAACTGAATAATAGAGCTATCTGCTAAGTTTCGAGCCGCTATATTTTGAGATTCTAGGGCTTGCGCCTGCTTTTGCAAGCGAGCAACCTCCCGCTCCGAGTGGTGTTGAAACGCTCGTGCTTCTATCTGCTCCTGATGGAACAGAGCCCTGAAGCGTTCACTCTCGGCTTGCCGGGCCTGGGGTAGCTGGTGCTGGTCTGCCAACTCTGGCAGTTTTGCTTTTTGTTGGGCTGCCTGGGTCAGTTGGGTTGCTAAAGTCTGCTGCTCAACCAGTTGAGTTCTCAGGGCGGTGATTGCCTGCTGCTGAATGTGAGAGATTTCCTCCGTCGCAGCCAGTTGATCCTGAAGGAACTCCTGATTGATCAATTGCAGTTTCAACTCATTAATGTAGACCTGGCATTGGTCAAGGGCTTGTTCAAGATGATGGATGCGTTCAACTTGATTCAACTGACAGCTCCCCTCCTGGCTTAGATGCATCGGCAATTCCGGCTCTTCTAGAGAAGATTGATCCACCGTTTTAACGCTGTAGAGATTAGCAAGCAATGAACTAGAAACTCGGCGATTAAAAGCTGATTCCCAGTCTAGTTTTAACTGCTTGAACCCCTTTTTGGCTGCCTGAGCATCAAAAGTAGCCTTAGCAGTGCCAGTACCTGCTAAAAAGTTGTCCTGGGTATAACCGAGACGTTGATTTGCTATGTCTAAATTACGGTCTAGATCTTTTGACAGAGAGAACCTCCCGGAACTCTACTTGCCATCATGGTAGAACTTTTTGTTCTATGCCTGATAGAGATTCAGTTTAAATGCAAAAGTTGTTGACATGGGTGCAGGGCTATTTTTTAGCATCACCTTGATGCAGGAGGTCTTCAGCCGGCATCTCCATTGCGTCGGCATGGCTGAGAGACCAGCGATAGTCAATCAATAGACGGGCTTGCGTACAGCTTGCTTCAAGCTGCTTTTGTTGAGCTAGGGCCTTGCGCAGGTTAATAATTACCTGCTGAACCTGCTCATGGTGAGGGGAGGTTTGGCTCAAAGCCGGTAGAGTCTGCTGCTCTAGGAGTTGTAGAAGCAGTTCATAATGAATCCGAGAGGGCAGGGGAATGGTCACCATGAGCGGCTAAGCTACCTGAAACAGGTGGGATAAGGAGGGGCTGACCCGCAAAAAGCACGGCAATTTTATGTTTCATCCGTTCGATTTCGGAGCTGCCATCAGTAAGGTCAGACTGCCGCACCAAAGATTCTCCAATCAAAACTGCCTGAGTTCCGGCTTCAGCAACCAGTCGCAGATCGGCGGGGGTGTGTAGCCCAGACTCACTAACAACTAGAATGCCCTGTTCTCGGAGAAAAACAGTCCGTGCGGCCAAAATTTTGCAGGTGGTTTGCAAGTCAACTGAAAAATCCGCCAAATTCCGGTTGTTAATTCCCACCAAGGTGACGCCGGTTAATCCCAGGACTCGATCTAGTTCGGCCAGGGTATGGACTTCAATCAAGGGGCTCATGCCTAAAAGGTTGGCAATTTTGATGAAGTATTGCAGATCTTTGTCGGGCAGAATTGCTGCAATTAAGAGAACAGCGTCAGCACCCTTGAGCCGGGCCAAGTACATTTGGTAGGGGTAGAGGATAAAGTCCTTACACAGGATGGGTAGCTCCACCTGCTGGCGAACCTGAGCCAGGGCGGCAAAACTGCCTTGAAAAAATTTTTGGTCTGTGAGGACAGATAAACAAGTGGCTCCCCCAACTTCGTAGGCTTGGGCGATCGCCACCGGATCAAAGTCTGGGCGTAGCACTCCCCGGCTGGGAGAGGCTTTTTTAACCTCAGCAATTAGAGCGGGTTGAGTTTTGCCTCGTCGGAGGGCAGCGACAAAGTCGCGGGTTGGGGGTGCGGCTGCTATTCGGTGCTGCAACTCAACCAGAGGCAGGCGCTGCCGCATCTGCGCCACTTCGGTTTCTTTGTGCCAGACAATTTCTTCTAAAATGTGCCGGGGGGCAGCATCTGGAGCCGGAGTCTGGTAGCGCAGGTTCTGCACAGCCACGGCGGGATTGGGC
This sequence comes from Thermosynechococcaceae cyanobacterium, assembly GCA_041748155.1. GTDB lineage: Bacteria > Cyanobacteriota > Cyanobacteriia > Thermosynechococcales > Thermosynechococcaceae > JBGTDT01. Next base: position 8,194 of record JBGTDT010000189.1, read on the forward strand.
GGATGGCGACGAATTTGCATCAGCAATCGGGGTTAAAACTAATGGACAGCAGCGCGTTTATAGGCTTCATCTAAAACTTCAGACAGGGTTGGATGGGTGTGAACCAAAAAGGCCAGGTTACGCACAGAAGCACCCTGGGCGATCGCATTGGACGCTTCATGAATCAGATCCGCCGCATGATAGCCCAGGATGTGAACACCCAGAACTTGGCCGGTGTCCTGACGGTAAATTACCTTCGCCAGTCCATCGGTTTCAATTTCCGCCAGGGCTTTCGAGTTGGCCTTAAAATAGCTGCGAACGGTGCCAATCTCAAAGCCTTGTTCCGCAGCCAGAGCTTTGGCCGCTGGCTCCGTCAACCCTACAAAGCTGATTTCTGGGTGGGTAAAGGCAGCGGCTGGAATGCTGTGATAATTTACCTGGCGATCGCGGCCACAGATGTTTTCCACTGCCGCTACCCCCTGAGCCGAGGCAGCATGGGCCAGCATTACTTTGCCCGTAGCGTCACCAATCGCCCACAGGTGAGGCACAACTTCTCCCTGACTTAAAACCGCTAGATGGTCGTTGATCGGAATAAATCCGCGCTGGTCCGTTTCTGCGCCGACTGAGTCTAAGCCGAGATTCTTGGTTGCGGGGATGCGTCCGGTGGCAACTAGGCAGGCATCTACTTCCAGCACTTCCACCACGTCCTTGGTTTTAGCATTTGCCAGCTCAATCACCACCGGGGAACCAGGGGTGACCTTCTTGGCGAGTACTCCAGCTTTGGCTTCGATATCTCGTGGCCCAATCAGGACTCGCTGCGCCTGCTTGGCGATGTCTGGGTCAAAGGTAGGCATCAGTTGATCTAGGGCCTCAATGATCGTAATCTCGCACCCTAGAGCAGAATAGATGTCAGAAAATTCCAGGCCAATGTAGCCACTGCCAATAATCGCTACCCAGGGAGGAAGCCACTCTAATTTTAGGGCCTGATCACTGGTGAAGACTGTTTTGCCATCTACTTCAATTCCAGGCGGGACCCAGGGGACTGAACCACTGGCAAGAATGATATCTTTAGCGGTAACAGTTTTCTCATTCTCTGGTGTGGCGATCGTCACTTTTTGCGGGCCACTAACTTTACCCCAGCCGTGCAAAACCTCTACTCCCAGGCGCTTCAGGCTGTTCGTTAAGTCGCCACGAATTTTACTGACCAGGTTGTCAGCATGGGCTGCAATTTCGGCCCGCTCAAAGCTGACCTCACCCAGTTGAATGCCTAAGGCCCGCAAGTGGTCTTTGGTTTTCAGTTCTCGGACCCGTCCAGTCGCGGCAAGTAGCGCTTTAGACGGAATACATCCCCGATTGATGCAGGTTCCCCCCATTTCCGTAGCTTCCACAATGGCTGTCTTTAAGCCGCAGTCCACAGCATGCAGAGCCGCTCCATGGCCGCCAACCCCAGCCCCAATAATCACCAGATCGTAATCAAAGTCTTGACTCACATCACCCTCCTACTCTGGGTTCCATCCTCATCTTACACTTCTGCTTTCAAACAACCGGCCAGCACTCTATCGCCTCTGACCTAAAGAACTTTGATCTAAGCAAAGATCAGCGGCTAAACCTGTGGTCTATCTAACCGTTTGCGATCGCGAAAGCTGCGCTCAGCGCTGAGCCTGAAACAAGTTAGTGGCAGACTATAAGCGGTCAAGATACCTGAGAGAGCAGTTTTTGGGTAGAAAGACCCTGCCCCAGGTCTGACAACAGTTCTGATAACTCAAAAGTGCAGCTTCTCAACCTAACTAATAAGTAGATCGGTTGGCTTTAGTTCAGCGAAAAGTTAGAAGACGTTCATTTACCCGTACGCTAGTATATGTGTCTTTCGTCCTGGTTCACTAAAGCAACACTTTAGAACTAGACACGTTCTAGTTTAGTCGGGATAGAGAAACCAACATACTAGTTTGGAGACCTTGTGTTCGATTAAAACTAAACTTACGTAGCAATAAGTTGCTCATCATTTCATCTATGGTCCTTGCTCATTTTAGGTTGCGTTTCATTTGTTTAGGGCTACTCCTGCTCCCTGACGCTGCACTTGCAGACCCAGGAAACTTAAAGCATCAACCTCAACCAACAAATGTTTCATTTGAAACTTCTGAAACTAATGGAGTAGCTGCTAATGCTCTACCGGCTTTGTCTGGTGATTTAAGCTGGACTGCTGCATCGCCAGACCTTTTACTAACCGAGCAAAAAATTCCTAGCAGAGGCGTATTACCAGTAGGTCAATTTAGTCGGATTGTCACGAATAAGGGGTTGGAACTTCAGTTCCAGAAGCGTGACTCCGCTACCGAGAGTTCTGCCGGCCAACCAGTTGTACTTCGCAACGCTAGCACTAGTGCTCCAAAAACTAATTTAATTGCTCAGGTTCCCAACCAGACAAGGAAAGAACCTAGATCTGAAGCTGCTGGTCTGCTGGGATTACAAGAAAAGCGAGCGAATGAGCAGCAGGTCCAACCCTCCCCCCTACAACAACCGCCAGTCAGGCTGTTTAATCTAGAAACCGCAAATCAACTACCCAAAGGAGCGCTATCGATAACAGCGGGAGTGCGGATACTGCCCACGGTAAATAATCCTGACCCTGAATTGCAGTCAGACACAGGCTTGCAGGTTTATAACACCTCCATTGACGGGGGGGTTACTGATCGGCTCCAATTAGGTCTGGCGGCACTCCTATTCGATGACCGTTTGTCTCGGACGTTTAATGGAGAATCGGTAGATCTCCAGTTTTTATCTGTGGCACCGAACTTCAAATACCAGTTGAGTCAAAGCGACAATTTGTCGGTAGGGCTGAGCGGTTCACTCGAACTGTTGCGAATCTTGACCGACCCAGGTTTATTCAATGCCACAGCGGAAACCGTTACAGACAACTATGTGGTCGGAATCCTGCAAGTTCCAGCAAGTTATAGCCTCAGTTCTGACCTGCAACTGCACTTCACTCCAGGGGTAGCTTTCTATCCTGAGCGGGTCAACGGTGCGCCCTTTTTTGGGACAATTTTTAATCTCGGTGCAGGCATAAGTTGGCAGCCCCTAGAGCGGGTGAACCTATTTGCAGATCTGAATGCCCCCGTGACTGGCGGTAATGCCGTCAGGTCTCAAGACAGTTCAACGTTTCAACGGGTGGTCTGGAGTGGAGGTTTGCGCTATCTAGTCAATCCCAGGGTGGGGCTAGACGTTTATGCCACCAATGCCTTTGGCACCACCCCGGCTACGCGCCTGTTATCCTTTATTCCTGATGGGGACCAAACCGTTATTGGGGTGAATCTAAACTACACACCGGGTTTAGGTCAAGGCTATGCCTCTAGCTTTCGAGCCTTACCCCTGGCGCAACTGAACCAGCGAGATCTACAGCTTTTATTGGATGGCTTGACCTTGACAAGCGCCGATACACTGTTGCCAGGGATGCTGCGAGTCCGGGGCGGGTTGGGGGCTGGGGATGGGTTCAACCTAGCTTACGGTGTGACCAACGACTTTCAGCTAGAGTTCTTTGGGGAACAGTTTGGAGAAGGAGAGGAGCTTGATTCTGATGACTATGGGCCAGGCTTTAAGGTTGGACCGGCAGTAAAGCTGAGGTTCTTAGATCAAGTCCAAGGCGATCCGTTTTCATTCAGCTTGAAGGCGGCCCTAGCAGCAGACTTAGCTTCTAGTATTGGTCTCTTTGCTGTTGAGCTACCTTTTCTTTACAGACCTGTGCCCCAGGTTGCCCTGTTTGTTAACCCAAAAGCGGCGTTTGTGCTTGAGAGAGAGTTGATCGGCGCAGGGTTGGGCGTTAACTATGACCTGACGGATGGAGTGCAATTGATCGGTGAGCTTACGCCCTTGTTCACAGGTGAAGATCCGGTTTGGAGTGTAGGTGCCCGTTATTTCAACCCAGACTTAGCCTTAGGGGTCGATCTTTATGCCAGTAATGCGATTGGACAAAGTCCGCTGGGAAGTTTAGTGGCTCAATCAGACGGCAGCAGGGTTGGATTTAATATTCACTGGCTCATCGGTGGACCCAAATTCTAGGACTGTAGAATGTCTTCTGCCAGAATTTATCTTTCTCTGATTAGGTCACACTTCTTGTACTTATTCCTAAGGCTACTATGCTAGCTACGGCTGCCAGAGTCGTCACCTACAGCCCGGCTTACACAATCGTACCGACCTACGAGTGTTTTAATCGCTGTGCCTACTGTAACTTCCGAGCAGATCCGGGTCAAAGTTCTTGGCTGACTTTAGAAGCGGCGATCGCCGCCCTTAAACCCCTGCAAAATCAAGGGGTAATTGAAGTGTTAATTCTCAGCGGTGAGGTGCATCCCCAGAGTCCCCAGCGGCAAGCTTGGTTTGAGCGGATTTACCAGTTGTGTGAGTTGGCTTTGTCTTTGGGATTTTTGCCCCATACGAATGTCGGCCCCCTCAGTTTTACGGAAATGGCCCAACTGAAGCGGGTGAATGTCTCCCTAGGGTTAATGCTGGAGCAGTTGACGCCAGACCTGCTGAAAACAGTGCATCGTCGTGCCCCCAGCAAAATTCCAGCAGTGCGGTTGCAGCAACTGGCCTGGGCCGGTGAACTGCAAATTCCGTTTACGACAGGGTTACTGCTCGGTATTGGCGAGTCGGAGGCAGACCAGCGGCAGACCCTCAGGGCGATCGCCCAGGCGCAGGACCAATGGGGGCACATCCAGGAAGTGATTTTGCAGCCCCACAGTCCAGGACAGCAACAAGCATGGATGGGTCCGGGGTTTGTGGGAAAGCAACTGTTGCAGATCATTGCGATCGCTCGCGATATCCTTCCCCCCAGCATTACTTTGCAAGTTCCGCCAAACTTGATTGAGTCACCGGACTTACTTTTGGCCTGTGTAGAAGCGGGGGCGAGAGATTTAGGGGGAATTGGCCCTTGGGATCATGTCAACCCTGACTATCCCCACCCGCAGGACGAGTCTTTGGCAAAGAGCCTAGCCCAAGCAGACTGGCGACTCCTACCCCGGCTGCCTGTGTACCCGCAGTACGATGCCTGGCTATCCGCACCACTCCAGGCCCTTGTTCAACAGTGGCGACGCCATCTCTCTGCTCTAGACTGCCTCTAGTTAAGGTAAGAAGCAACTTGGTCTCCTAAACTCCTGCCCATGACTCATGAACCCTTTACACCGGCATCCAGTGATCCCTGGGAAACTCCGCCAGTACAGATTGACCCGGAACTTGTTAAAACTTCCCTGCGACTCATGGCTAAATCAATTCCCCCTCCAAAGCCTGATCACCCGCTTGGAGATGCCCCGGACAACCCTGACCCAGCAGCCACAACTGATCCAAAGGATTTACAGATTGCCCAGCTAGAAGAGGAGAAACAACGACTTTTTCAGCGAAATGTCTTTTTGGTAACTGAAACAACCCGACTGCGGGTCGAAAATCAATACCTGTCGAAACAACTCTTAGAGCTGAAGCAGCACTCTCAAAACTGGTTGACTCGATTTCTACACCGGCTCAGACAGCCCCAGTAAATCTAGTTCAGCCTCAAGAGATTAATAGCAGGACCAAACCGCATAATCCGATCAAAAGTAAACCAAGCCCAACTGTTTTCCGCAGGGCTGCCACTCGTTGGCGCTGGAGTTTCCTGAGCAGGTCTAGGGCTGATTGAAACCTAGCTGGGTTTCCTTGATCAGAGAACAGCTTTACTGCCTGCTGCAAGTCCGAGATCGCGCCCCGGCGATTCCCCAAGTCAGACCGGGTCAGTCCTCGTTTTTTGTAGGCTTGAGCGTTGCTAGGATTAAGCTGGATTGCCTGATCAAAGTCTTGCAGGGCTCCCTGGGCAGACCCAAGTTTGCGCCGGGCAGTTCCCCGGTTGTAGTAAGCCTCAGCAAACCTGGGATTCAGTTCTAGGGCTTGGGCGTAGTCTCCGAAGGCTTCCTTGTAGGCAGTGAGTTTGTAGTAAGCAAGCCCTCGCTGACAGTAGGCCCAAACATTGTTGGGGTCGATCTGGACGGCCCGGTTGTAGTCGTTAATTGCTGCTGCGTAGTTGCCCCGACGCGCTTTCTTGAGACCACGATCGCAGAAATCTATAGAACTTGCGTCTGCTGCTGAGCGTGGACTTGCAACCGCTGGATCAGTCTGGGCCTGCTCAAACATCCCTGAAAGCACCTGATAAGCTTCGCTAATTGCTTTGAATTTTTCTTCTGCTGCTTGATCTCCTGGATTTAAGTCAGGATGAAACTGGCGGGCCAAACGACGGTAGGCTTCTTTGACCTCATCGGCAGTAGCCTCAGGGGAAATTTCTAGAAGTTTGTAGTAAAGGTGAAAGTCCTGCAAGGATGCTTACCTTCGTCAGGCATGGATCATCAGGTACTGTCCATTGCCATTATATTCTCCATCACAACTAGCGAAGTTCTGAACAAACCAGATTAAATAAAATCTCCAGATCCGCCGGAATTTGGCATAATCAATGCCATAGTCTAAATCCTTGACTGTCGCCTGGTTATCATCAAAGTTCTTAAGCCATTGGGCAAAGGTCTTAGAGTAGTTAGAGCCATTCAGATACCACCGCTTTACTGTTTTGAGATCTTTGTTATGACTGGGAACTGCATCGTGATTCCAGTACCGGCCATGGGGAAAGATATATTTGTGGGTAAAGACGCTGGAAATGTTGTTGGGGGTACGAACGGTAATAATATGAATAAAAACTTTGCCATTATCCTTTAAGAAACAAGCTAGTTTCTGGAAAGATTTTGTTAAATTGCCAACATGACAAAAAACCCCGATCGAGAGAATTTTGTCAAACTTTGTCTCAAATTCTGCGTCATTTAAGTTCCCTTCATAGAGGGTGAAGCGCCCTGAACTGAGGTAGCTCTCAGGGTCTTGCATTCTATGGCGCATATATTCGCATTGCTCATGGCTCAGATTCAAACCCGTAAACCTAACATTGGGGAACTTGGAAAGAATGTAATTTGGCACGCACCCCCAGCCACAGCCAAAGTCAAGGATATGGTCTCCGTCCTGAATATCTAGCTTCTCAATCACCTGGTCAATCATATCCATCTGGGACTGTTCAAGATTATCTGCACCTTTTTCCCACAGTCCCATGCTGTACTTTGGATAAATAAGTGAACCATCCCCTAACATCGTATTCAGCATAGTTTGCGGTAAGTCGTACTGAATCTGCATCAGCTCTCGCCCGCCCTCAGCAAGATGATCCGTCTCTTTCAAGACCCATTCATAGGGTGCCAGGAGGGAGGGGAAATACTGGAAGAAGATAGGCATACAAACATCGAACATGCCTCGCAGAACTGAGTCAGGAACTTCCACTCCATTGATGTAAGCCTCTGCTACTGCCATTTGAACCGTATTCACGACTTCAACGGCACCACGAGTGACCTGGTAGGCTAGAGGAGATTTTATATTTATATCTCCCGTTAGAGGGATATGCTTCTGAATATTTTCTAATCCAGGGGTTGAAGTCATCGCTACACCCTTTTTATCCTAAAAGTTGTTGCTATAGTATCACAGCAAAAAGTTCTAGTACACATGATGAAATACTTTACAGAAATTCATGAATATTGTTGATAGCCAACGACTAATTCCTCAAGCAGAGTATGCAAAAATCCTGCGTCCTCTTTTGCCACCTGAAGCATTTTCTCCTGACCCTAGCAAGTTAGTTATCCTGTTGGTTAATCTAGCAATTCTGCTGCTGGGCTGGGCAATCGCAGACCAGTTAGATCATTGGCCTTGGTACCTTTTATGGCTTTACTTACCCCTGGCATTAATTATGGGGAATAGTGTTATTGTCCTCCTCTTTAGTTCTCACAATTTGATGCACGGAGGTGTAGTTAGAAACGTACACATAATCCGCATCATGAGCTTGCTAGGATTAACAGTTTTGTGGATGCCACCAACATTGTGGAAAGCAGTTCATAACCGAGTCCATCACAATAAAACTAATTCTCTTGCTGACCCGGATCGCAATTACCTGGCCGAGCAGCCAAAGACCTGGGGCAAGTGGATTCAAAATCTCTTTGTCCCTTCGCTTGAAGTAAATCCGTTTTGGCTTGCGGTAGGAATGGCAACCGCCTGGGGAGTCCACACGTTTCGCAATTTGACTTCTGTGCTGTTTTTCAACAGCGAAGCTGTGGATTATGTTCCTGCTGCCTTCAAGGTCAGTGCTAAAGATCGTAGGGCGATCGCCAGCGAGTTTTTTGTCATTTTAGGGATTCACGTCAGTATCCTAACTTATCTAAGTTTTGACCCGCTAAAACTAAGTTTGAGCTACTTTTTGCCGATCGGTATTGGCTACAGTGGGTTGATTTTTTACATTTATACAAATCACATGCTCTCCCCAATGACCAGCGTTAATGACCCTCTGATTAACACTGTTTCGATTCGGGTTCCCAAGCTATTTGACCAGTTACACCTCAATTTTTCTTATCATGTAGAACATCATATTTTCCCTAGCCTGAACTCTGACTACTATCCTCTGGTCCAAGAGCTGCTAAAAACTCATTATCCTGAAAGCCCGCGTTATTTAATGGACGCTGGAGAAGCCTGGCGCTTGCTCAGGCAAACCCCTCGACACTACAAAAATGCCAACACTTTTACAGATTGGTTGGGTGAAAAGTCTATCCTTTGCCCGGTTAACCCATCGCTTGACGTTAGTGCAGATCTGACGCTACCAAGAAATCAGGATGCCAAATCAGCAGAATTGCCAACTTGAGAAACCGGAAACCTGCCGGGTCCTCGGAGCTGGTCCTGAGCAGCAGTTTTGAGAACTCAGGTTGTCGTAACCTAATTGGTAGAGAACGACCCACGGGAGTTCCCTGCTGATTTTTTGTCTATGGATCTGGATAATTAGCAGGCATGATTCAGACCCTGAAAGTACTTGACACTTGAGGGAAAATAGTTGTTAAGATATTCAAGCCTGGGGTAAAAGCTTTAGTGTTGGGGCGTCGCCAAGTGGTAAGGCAGCGGGTTTTGGTCCCGCCATTCGGAGGTTCGAATCCTTCCGCCCCAGTTAAGTTGATCGAATACGAATTTAGCTTTGAGGTTGTTCTATCCTCTGAGGTGGTCAGAAAGCCACCTTCTTGACAAGATTAGTAACCCCAAACGCATGACATTTAAGTCTCCCCAGGTTTTAGCCCTTGATTTTGACGGCGTTCTCTGTAACGGCCTGGCAGAGTACTTCCAGTCAGCCTGGCAAACCTACTGTCAAATCTGGTTGCCATTAAACCCGGCACCGCCAGATAACTTGGCTGCTGTATTCTACCGCCTCCGCCCCGTGATTGAGACGGGCTGGGAGATGCCTGTGCTGCTGAGAGCAATGCTCAAGGGGTTTTCTGAGGCTAGAATCTTGGCAAGCTGGAGCACGGTTTGCTCCCAGGTTGTTACAGAGGAAAATCTGAATCCTCAGGACTTGGGCGTCAAACTCGATACTGTGCGGGACGAGTGGATTAGGACTGACCTGGAAGGTTGGCTAAAAAGTCACCAATTTTACCCTGGCATAGCAGCCCGGTTACAGGGATGGCTGGAAAGTCAAGTCAAAATATTTATCGTCACCACGAAGGAAGGTCGATTCGTCCAACAGTTGTTGCAACAGGAAGGCATTCAATTGCCTCGCGATCGCATCTTGGGCAAGGAAGGCCAGCGACCAAAACCCGAAACCCTACGAACGTTAAACGCTGTATCCATCTGGTTTGTGGAAGACCGACTTCCAGCGCTACAAGCCGTTGCCAGTCATACCGATCTGAGTCAGGTAAGGCTTTTCTTAGGCGATTGGGGCTACAACACCCCTGCTGATCAAGACACGGCACGCCAAGACCCCCGTATTCAGCTCCTGTCGCTAAGCCAGTTTACTCAAGATTTTTCAGCCTGGCCGGAATCTCAATCTCTTTAAGCCCCCCTTTAAGCGCATAGATTGCTGTAGATCGCGTAGGCTAAAGCGAAGGGCAAGGGGGAACCAGGTCGACAAGGTCCAGTGTGGCGCAGCTCAGCTAAAGTCCTTGATCTCTACGGGGCTCAGGCAATCTACTTTTGCTATGTCCATGTTGGTTCTGAGGTGGTGCGGATCGAGTTCCCGGCTTGGGTGGCTGAATCGAATACCCTCTTGAATCAGTCCCTGAGTTTAATTCTGACCCAAGTCCACAAAGGCTATGGTTACCCAGTGGCCCTGGCAGAGGCTCACAACCAGGCAGTTGTTCGCGGGGGTGATCGGGCTCGCTTTTTTGCGCTACTAGAGCAAGAAATGATCCGCGCGGGTCTAAGAAATGTGGGTACTTCCTACAAGGAGGCTCGCAAGCGAGGCAGTGTTGCTTAGCATTACTCCGGTGTGTTGTAGGAAGGCTAAGCGGTGGCACTTCCTATCCGCGATCAGAAGGCAAGCGGCTGCTTAGGTCAACACTAAAGAGCAAATGGGCGATACTGGATTCGAACCAGTGACCCCTTCCGTGTGAAGGAAGTCAAGCTACTAGTACAGAGCCCTACAGGAAAAGAACCGCAGCTATTCTCAATAAAACTTCCTACCAATTTCCTACCAACAAGTAGATTCAACTACCAAGCGTCAATATTGTGAGGCTGCTCACCAGTTACTTTCTCCGCTCCAATAGCTGGTCAACCTCTCCCCAGTCACAAGGCTCAAACTCTCCCAACCGAGAGAGGTCAGGGTCCATCTAAGCCCGGTCCTCTAAGGTCACCTTAGCCGTGTCGCCCCTTTGCTGAATCAAGCCCTCGCGCTCAGCCTTCTCAATCACCGCATCCCGCAACCATTCAGGTCGATTGGGCAGCGATCGCACTACTTGATCAATGCTTACTGGCACTCTGACTGACAGTGCCTTGTCGGCTAGGGGCTCAGGATTAGGGCTGGTAAATCGCCCCTGCTCATCCTTGGCTTGATGCATACCGTGTTGCTGTGCCTACACCCTCAAGTTTACACGGCATAGACGCGAATTC
>JBGTDT010000190.1:0-14294 GCA_041748155.1 Thermosynechococcaceae cyanobacterium
CCCCATGCCGTTGAGCGACATTTTGATACAAAGGTCTTTGACATCCGCACTGTAGGCATGAGGATGTGAATTTTCCCAAAATTGGCGATTACAGCCTCGACAAAGGTAGCTCTGTTTACCCTGACGGTGCCCATTTTTGACTACTTTGCTACTCTGACAGTGAGGACAGTCCATTGCCATAACCCATAACATCACTTTCTATTGTGCAACGCCCGATTATGCACCAAGCCTTACAGGAAGAACGCGCCCCTGAAGTGCATGGCTGGGTCCTCGACTTGCGTTCAGGTTTGATTAAAGACCTAAACATTTCAACCGAAGCCTGGCAGCTTTCCTCCAGTTGCCCTTGAGGCACTTGTCGTGTGCTGTCAGGCATGAAGTTTTGGCGATCGCTTTTAGCAAAACTGAGTGAATCAGCGATCGCATCATACCAACAAGCTTTCAAGCGTAACCCAACTGAGAACGCCCGGCATAGCAGCACAGTTGAGCGGCGGTAGATGAAACAGAACTCGGCACCAGTAGCTTTGTGCATCCGCTCCAAGCATTTATTGAGTCATGTTCAAGCTAAACCAGCTACTTAAAGAGTGGCAAAATCCAAGCAGCAGTTATGCTAATCAACACAACAACTTCTAAAACTTTGAGAGGAAAGGACAGTTTGAACCACTCTTCAGCCAAAGTAGGTCGCAGACCGTACCACCACTGAAGGATATTGTCTCGCCACAAAGCAGGGCTATCTTGAGGGCGGAACTGGTAACTCAATATTGACAAGAGAAGGGGAACTCCTCCTACTTTGGCACTCATTAAGAGATGCAATGCGATGCAGACCACCATCAACACCCATGAAGTGAGGTGAGCATAATACCAACTGTGATTAAGCTCTCCCTGCGGTAACCAATTTTCATCCATCATCTTGCCGGAGAAGACGGCAAGAGTCAGGGCCAAGATAGCAAGCGTGTTAATGACTCGATGTAGCGTGTACCAGCCTATGGGTTTACTCAACTGTCTAAGCATTGCCACAGAATTCTGCTGGATCAGTCTTTTGTGCCCACGATGGAAAGCGTATAGAGCAAATAGAGGAAATACAAGTAAGGCACATAGGCCGAATGTGCCGTGAATCCCTTCAATTTCCTCAAACCTAGGCAGCGAGACCCTTCCCCATCTTCCATCGTAGGTGTCGTATGTCCAGAAGGCGGTCAAAATCGCAGCAATGACGAAAAGACCAGTAAGCCCATGCAGGATACGAAGTAGAAAAGGTTGGTATAGCTGAGAGAGCTTTGTAGGCATAGGGCAAACACCGGAAACGTTTTTTTACACCGCATCTAGCGGCAACTCCTGTTTGAACACTTTTAGGGTAGAAACAATGCACTCAGCGAAGATTTTATAGGAGGCGTTAGTTATTAGTTATGCTGCGAGGAAGTATCCGCCGCCAGTAAATTCTAGCGTTAGGTTGTCTTCCATCAGCTATTTAAGATCGGTTGTTGTGGTAATAGCCCTTAAACACTCTTGCCCATACGGGCATAAATCTAGGACCGGACACCGTCTGCAAGCTGGATTGCGATAGAAGCAGCAACGCTGTCCATGCATCATCATCACCTCGTGATTGTCGTATACCTGCTGGGCATTCCAGTCGGGTGGCAGTTGCGCCTCTAGCAGCGCATGGGAGGGGCCAACGCTAACTTCCGCTGCAATCAACTGTAACCGCAGGGCCACGCGGTGATGATGGCTATCAACCGGAAGCGCCGGACGCCGTAACCGACTAAATAGCAGCACCGCTGCACTTGTCTTTGGCCCAACCCCTGGCAGCGACTCAAGCCAGACACGGGCGGCAGCAACTTCAAGCTGATCTAAAAAATCTAGCGATAATTCTCCCCGTTGCTCAGTGATGACTTGCAGGACACGCTGAATCCGTGGTGCCTTTTGTTCTGGCCAAGTACAGGGCTTGATCGCTGCTTCTACTTCATCGACAGGAGCATCCCGGACAGCAGCCCAGTTTTTAAAACGAGATCTTAGCTGACCGAAAGCACTAGCCGAATCAGCGTTGCGGGTACGGTGTGACAGTAGTGATGAGATCAATTCGCTCAGGGGATCGAGATCATGAAAGAATGCAACAGGACAATCATAGGTTCTACAAAGCCGCTGATGAACCAGGACAGCTTTATGGCGAAGTTCGGATATGTTTGTTGATGGGGACTTCAATTCATTTACATTTTGAAGTTTTCTATTTTAGAGTTTACTGTTCGAGGCTGATCTAAACACAAGAGGCAAAACCTTGGATAATCTTGTTGCCATTGCCGACCAATTAAAACCCGAGGGCAAGGTTATAGACATCCAGGCCTTTGGGAATGGCAATATCAATGACACCTTCCTGGTAACTCTGGATGCCAAGGCAGAAACGCATTTTATCCTCCAACGCCTCAACACGCAGGTGTTTCGTCAGCCAGAGCTGGTCATGCAGAACATGCGGACCTTTACAGAACATGTCCGCGATCGCCTAGAGCATTATCCCCTCAGCGGCGATCGCCACTGGGAGGTGCCGAGGGTGCTGCTGACACAGGATGAGCAAGACCACTGGACTGACCCTGCTGGATCATTCTGGCGCGCGATCAGCTTTATTGATGCCTCACAGTCCTTTGACACCATCCAAAATATTGAGCACGCCAAAGAGGTCGGCTATGCCCTGGGCACGTTCCACAGTCTAATTAATGACCTACCCCCCGAAAGACTAGCCGACACCTTGGAAGGATTTCACATTACACCGCGTTACCTCCAGCACTATGAGCAGGTCCTGGCCGAAAACCGTCGTGTGAGCAAATCCACGCCAGTCCGCTCAACGAGGGTCCACCCACAAGGCGGGTACCCGGCACGCGGCTGGCTCCCTGAAGTAGATTATTGTTTACAATTTGTGGCCGATCGCAAAGTCTGGGCACACGTTCTTGAAACTGCTAAAGCAAAAGGCAAGCTGCCGATCCGCCCAATTCACGGCGATCCCAAGATCAACAACGTCATGATCGACACCACTACCCGGCAGGCAATCAGCATTGTTGACCTGGACACCGTCAAACCTGGCTTGGTTCATTATGATATTGGCGACTGCCTGCGATCGAGCTGCAATCCTCTTGGAGAAGAAACCGAGCAGTGGCAGGCCGTCCGCTTCGAATCTGATCTTTGTCAGGCCGTTCTGCAAGGTTATCTCTCTCAGGCAAGGTTCCTCTCCAAGAACGACTACGAATATTTATACGACGCGATCCGTCTGATCACTTTTGAACTAGGACTGAGATTCTTCACCGACTATTTGGCAGGTAATGTTTACTTCAAAGCCAGGCACGCGCAACACAATCTTGCTAGGGCATTGGTCCAATTCAAGCTCGCCCAGAGTATTGAATCTCAAGAAACGGCTATTCGCAACCTCATCCAGGATCTTAGATGAGCGAACAGCGTTTTTTCCTGCAACCATTTCGCCCTCCTGGGTCGCAGCAAGCTACAGCTAACCCTCGACCCAACTTAAAGATTACAGGCAATATTGCCCGACGCTCCAACACCCTTACCGTCTGCTATGAGCTGCTGGGTTCTGTAGGAGTCGTAATTCCGACACTAGCGGACACGCCAACCCGCAAGAACGAGCTGTGGAAAGAAACGTGTTTTGAGTTTTTCCTTGGCGTCGAGAATTTTCCTGGGTATTGGGAGTTCAACCTCTCTCCTGCCGGACACTGGAATGTCTATCGGTTTGCAGCTTACCGGCAAGGGATGCAAGCAGAAACGGCCTTCCCGTCACTCCCATTTAGCGTTCAGACCCAATTGGAGTCCTTGCAGCTTGTCCTAGATCTCGATTTAGACAAAATTGTCCAGACGGAGCAGGCTCTGAGGATTGGCATCAGCGCTGTGATTAAACACAAAGATGACGAGGTGACCTACTGGGCGTTGACCCATCTGGGTCCGCAGGCCGACTTTCACCAACAGGACAGCTTGATCATCGCACTGTAAACTTAGTGATGACCCTGACAATTCATCGGGAAGTCTTGAGATAGTCCTCTGCAGGAGAGCCAAGCTGTAGGCTGGAAGTGAAGTTATTGCAAGCCAGGAGATGACTTGATGGTCAATAAAGTTCAAGCAGTTTCAGGACGAGGTATTCCCGTGGTCGGTAATGACATCGATACAGATCGGATTATCCCGGCCCGGTTCTTGCGCTGTGTCACCTTTGATGGTCTCGGTGCTCAAGTTTTTGCTGATGATCGCGCCCAAGCCCAGGGGCAACATCCCTTTGATCAACCCGAATACCAGGGGGCCAACATTCTCTTCGTTAACGGTAATTTCGGCTGCGGTTCATCACGAGAACATGCACCGCAGGCGATCGCCAAGTGGGGGATTCAGGCGATCATCGGGGAAAGCTTTGCCGAGATCTTCTTTGGCAACTGTGTGGCGATCGGCATTCCCTGTGTCACCACCGATCCTGCCACTGTGAAGCATTTACAAAAGACACTGGCAGCCAATCCTCAAGTACCAATGCAAATAGATCTAGAAGCCATGCAAGTACGCTGTGGTGACTATACCGCCCCCATAATGATGGTAGAGGGGATTCGTCAGATGCTGGTCAGTGGAACCTGGGACGCCTGCGGGCAACTGATTGCCGAGACTGAACAAATTCGACAGACCGCTTCCCGGTTACCCTATCTGACTTGGGGAAGTTTGTCTGCAAGTTAGGCTTTAAACCGCCTCAGAGCAGTCATTAAACTGAAAATCGATATATCCCCTAGTCAAATTTGGTAAGTTTTGCTTAATCAAGCCCGATGAAGGAGGGTTCCCTAGTGGACGATAATCCAAGTATTCTCTCGCACATTTCGATTGGCACGAACAATTTCGATCGCACCGTTGCTTTCTACGACAAGGTACTACTGGTCCTTGGCTGCAAGCGGATTATGGAACATCCGGGTGCAGTTGCGTATGGCAGGCTTTACCCAGAATTTTGGGTACAAACGCCGATTGACGGTAAACCAGCTTCGATTGGAAATGGTACGCACATCGGCTTCATGGCAGCGACGAAAGAGGCTGTGCATGCTTTTCATCAGGCAGCTTTAGCTGCTGGGGGTGTAGATGATGGTGCGCCTGGTCCAAGGTCTGATTACGGGGAGCCATACTATGGCTGCTTTGTTCGCGATCTGGACGGTCATAAAGTTGAAGCATCCTTTTGGGATATGGAGCTTCACAAACTCTACGTGGACAAGCCGGTATGAGTTCAGCGTCGGGTTTGGCGGGTGTCAGTTATTTGCCAAAGCCCTTGCCTCGATTGGTCGAGGGTGAGCAAACGCACTTTTCGAGTTGCGATCGCAGCAGCTCGTGATCAAGATCTTGACCAATCAACACCAATTGATTTTTGGGAGAGCCCTTCCACTGGTCGTCATCTAGGGAGAACCGCTTGCCGCTGAGATGAAAGACATGCCGCTTTGGACTCTCGTCAAACCAGAGAATGCCTTTGGCGCGGAATACATTGAGGGGTAGTTGATGATCTAAGAAGTTCTGAAACTTTTTGATTGCAAAGGGGCGATCGCTTTGAAACGAAACAGAAGTAAACCCGTCGTTTTCTAAGTGATGGGAGTGCTGGTCGTGGTCATGGTGCTCGTGATTGTGGTGCTCATGGCTGTGATGGTGCTGGTCGCCAGCATGAGTTTGCTTCGCTGCTTGGGGCTGGAAATGTCGATCCGAATCGAACAGGCCAATACTTAAGATCAAGGACAGGGGTACTTGACCCCGCACCGTACGAATAATTCTTGCCCCTTCTTTAAGATCTCTCAGCCTCACCTCCAAGGTGTCCAGATCAGCCTCATCGACTAAATCTGCCTTGTTAAGCAAGATAATATCGCCGTAGGCAATCTGACTTTGGGCTGCTTCACTGTTGAATAAATCTAGACTAAAATTTTCGGCGTCAACAACGGTGACAATTGAATCCAGGCGAGTTAAATCCCGCAGGTCAGTTCCTAAGAAGGTGAGCGCTACCGGCAAGGGATCGGCTAAACCTGTCGTTTCTACCACCAGGTAGTCTATTTTATCAGCCCGCTCCAGGACTTTGTAAACAGCGTTAACTAGATCGTTATTGATCGTGCAACAGATACAGCCATTGTTCAGTTCCACCATGTCGTCGCTGGTGGTGATCAGCAACTCATTATCAATCCCAATTTCACCAAACTCATTCACAAGCACGGCAGTTTTCAGCCCTGCTTGATTCGTTAAGATGTGGTTCAGTAGAGTAGTTTTACCACTGCCCAGAAAGCCTGTAATGATAGTGACGGGAAGGCCATGTTTGGGGACATCCATTCCTGAAGTTTGGTCAGAAGTGACTGTGGTTTGCATAGCACAGTGAGTAAACGTCAGATGAAAGACAGCGCAGCTAGTTGCGGTACGCACTACCCCTATTATTGCTTAATCTTGCTGATCCATCCCTGCATCATCACCCTTTAGTGAGCTGACTGCTGATTTGCACTATGGCCCTGACTTTTTACAACACCCTGACTCGCCGTCAAGAACCTTTTGAGCCGCTAGAGGCGGGAAAGGTACGAATATACTGCTGCGGTGTGACAGTCTATGACTACTGCCACTTGGGCCATGCTCGCTCGTACATTGTCTGGGATGTTGTTCGTCGCTATCTTCAATGGCGTGGGTACGAAGTCCGCTACGTGCAGAACTTTACAGATGTTGATGACAAAATTCTCAACCGGGCCCGGCGGGAAGGCTCGACGATGGAAGAGGTGGCTGAGCGCTTTACTCAGGCTTACTTTGAGGATATGGAGCGCTTGAATGTCCTGGAAGCTGATGAGTATCCCCGTGCCACCCATAGCCTGAACGGGATCAAGCGGCTGATCCATGAGCTAGAGCAGAAAGGCTATGCCTACGCCGCTGCCGGAGATGTTTATTACACCGTTCGACATTTTCCAGAGTATGGCAAGCTTTCTGGCCGCAAATTTGAGCAGATGCAAGCCGGGGCCAGTGGCCGGGTAAACGTTCAAGATTCCGTAACAGCGACAGGTGAACTGTCCCTGAAGAAAAAAGATCCCTTTGACTTTGCCTTGTGGAAAGCTGCAAGACCAGGGGAGCCATCCTGGGAATCGGCTTGGGGTCCGGGTCGTCCGGGTTGGCACATTGAATGTTCGGCCATGGTCCGGGATGCTCTAGGAGAAACGATTGATATCCACGTCGGCGGCAGTGATTTAATTTTTCCGCACCACGAAAACGAAATTGCTCAATCAGAGGTTGTTACAGGTCAACCCCTGGCTCGTTACTGGTTGCACAATGGCATGGTGAATGTAGGGGGCGAGAAAATGTCTAAGTCCTTGGGCAACTTCACCACCATCCGGCAGTTATTAGACAACAAGCTACCGGCACTACAGGGGTCAGAATTAGATCCGATGGCCCTGCGATTGTTTGTTTTGCAAGCCCACTACCGCAAGCCAATTGATTTTACAATAACGGCGATCGCTGCGGCCCAAAATAGCTGGCTAACGCTGAAAGAGGGCTTACTATTTGGTTACCAGTACGGTGAACCTTTAGGTTGGGTGGATAGACACGACGTATCCTTTGGCGACCCGGCCTGCATGCGGATTCCTGCCAGCGATGCTGTAGAGCGTTTTCAAACAGCAATGGATGACGACTTCAACACTCCAGGCGGGCTGGCGGTTTTATTTGAACTGGCGAAAGAACTGCGCCGGTCTGGTAATCTGCTCACCCACCAGGGAACAGACCGGGATTCTCAAGCCCTCAGACAGGAGTGGCAGACCCTGACCTGCTTAGCCCACGTGTTGGGGCTAGCAGTTTCGCAGGAAGGGGTGCAGGCTTCAGCACGACCCAGCGGGGCTAGGTACCCCGGTTTAAGCGAGGCTGAGATTGAGTCTCTAGTTCAACAACGACAAGCAGCTCGCAAGGCTAAGAACTTTGCGGCATCCGATCAGATTCGAAACGAACTTCAAGCCCAAGGCATCCTTCTGATCGATCAGCCAGGGGGTGAAACACGGTGGCATCGTAACTAGAGAGTCATTGTTACAGCCTAGGCGTGGATTGTGCCATCGGGCATGATTGTTCCCTTCAGATTAGCCCCTCTGAGATCTGCTCCCTTCAGGTCAGCCTCAGTTAGGTTAGCACCACTTAGATCCGCGCCAGGTAAGCTGGTTCCGCTCAGGTTGGCATAGCTGAGGTTGGTATCCCTCAGGTCAGCACCACTGAGATTAGCCCGGAACAGACTTACCCCAATCAAGTTGGTACCTTTGAGACTGGCACCCACCAAGTCGGCGTTAATTAGAAAAGCACGGCTAAGTTCAGCCCCATCTAAGTTAGCCCCATTTAAATCAGCACTAATCAGGCTGGCGTCACTGAGATCGGCATCCCTGAGGTCAGCTTCAACCAGGTTAGCCCCACCCAAGTCAACCCGTTTCAGCGTCGCACCGTTTAGGTTTGTGCTGACTAGAATGGCATCCGTCAGCTCGGCATCACTCAGATTAGCATTAGCCAGACTGGCACTAATCAGGTTGGCACCCTTGAGTTTGGCACCACTTAGGTCAGCGTCTCTCAGCTCGGCGTGAGTCAGCCTTGCACCTCTTAGGTCAGTTCCTCTGAGAATAGCACTCTTCAAGTTGGCACCACTTAGATCGGCATCCCTTAACTCAGCCTCGCTTAGATCGGCATCAATCAAGTCAGCACTGACCAGATTGACATCACTCATGTCGGCGGCTTGCAGATCAGTACCCCTGAGATTAGCCTCAACTAAGTTGGCTCCAGACAGGCTGGTTAGCCTCAAACCGTTTAACTTTGCTCCCTTTAAGTTGGCATCACTTAGATTGGCGTCGCTGAGGTTGGCGTCGACCAAATTCGTTCCACTTAAGCGGGCTCCACTCAGGTCGGCCCCACTCAAATTGACATCCAGTAAGTTGGCATCTAGTAAGTTAGCTCCCTGGAGATTAGCCCCACTCAAGTCAGCCTGATTTAGGTTGGCATCGGCTAGCTTGGCTCTACTTAAGTTAGCTTGACTCAAGTTAGCACCCCTGAGGTCAGTATCCTTGAGCTGGGCTGCCTCTAAGTTAGCTTGACTCAAGTTAGCACCCCTGAGGTCAGCTCCGCTCAGGTCCACCTGATTGAAGTCCCTCTGGCCTGCTTTGTATTGTTTCAAAAGTTCATCAGGATTCATAATTAGCGGTCTTACAACCCCTTTAGTAAATTGGCTTAAGTGGACCACTGCCGGTAGAAGGCTGGCGCTCAGGTACGGAGCAATGCCTGCAAGTCCTACATCTTAAACTAGAAACTCTGCAAAGATTGTCTAGTATCTCTCCTGTGGTTGACAATCAGTGACCAGGAGTTACTGCGTCTACGCTGTCAAGCTCTAAAGAAATACCTGGTACTGTTAGTTCTGAAGCACGAGACAAGCTTAGCTAAGCTAGAACTTAATCAGGTGACTGAGACTAAAGTGCTTGACAACTACATTTCATTAAGCTTAGGTTTTCCTGGGAAGAGTCCTTTTTCGCGGCGATTGAAGCTACGAAAATGCTTTTCTTTACTCGGTTGCCCTAGGGGGAGAACATGCGGATTAGTCAGGTTTTTGCCATGGGCGGCGTGGTTATGTGGCCGCTGCTGGCGTTTTCCATTCTCGCGATCGCCCTGATTTTAGAGCGGATTGTTTTTTGGTTTCGGGTTAATCGACGCCAACCCCGCATGGTACGCGAATTTCTATCCCTTTACCGGCACAGTTTTGACGCGGCCTTAAGCAAGCTACAGAATAATACTGACCTGCCGATCGCTCGGATTTTCTTGGTCGCCTTAGAAGTTGATCAAGCCACCCCTGATGAATTCCGGTTGGCTTTAGAAAGCACCGCTCAGGGAGAACTGCCCTCACTGAGGCGCTTCAACACAATATTTGAGACCATCATTGCGCTTTCACCGTTGCTCGGTCTATTGGGGACGGTGCTGGGGTTGATTAATTCCTTTGCCTCTCTGAATGTGGGCAATGTTGGCGCTAGCAACTCTACCGTGGTGACAGCCGGAATTAGTGAGGCGTTAATCTCGACCGCTTCTGGGTTAGTTGTCGCGATCTGTACTCTCTTGTTTGCTAACCTTTTTCGCGGGTTTTATCGGCGGCAGTTGGCCTTTATTCAGGAGTACAGTGGTCAGTTAGAACTGCTGCACCGTCACACGCCTGTGGAGATCCTAGATGCGACTACCCGATGAGCCGGAAACTCCTTTGCAGATCAACATCGTGCCCATGATCGATGTGATTTTTGCGATTCTTACCTTTTTCATTCTCTCTACCCTATTTTTAAATCGTTCTGAGGGGCTGCCTGTTAATTTACCAACCGCAACAAGTGCCGAAACTCAACAACCCACTAAAGTTACCGTCACCCTTAATCAGCAAGGAAAGTTGTTTCTCAATCGTGAACCGACTCAACTAGACAGATTGGAGACCCAAGTTCGCAACCTGGTGGGACAAAATCGGCAGATACTGGTCATTGTTAACGCAGATGACCAAGCCAGACACGGTCAGGTGACTGCCGTTATGGACCGAGTGCGTCGGATTGAGGGGGTAAAGCTGGCGATTGCAGCCCAACGTCCTTAATCCTCGCCGGACCACCCAAGTTCTTCAACCCTGATGACAGCCGGGACTGGGATCTATCGCTATAGTGAAAGTCCAAGGAAAGATTTTTGGATGGGAGCTTGGTGATGGGCCTGCCAGTTGTGGCAATTATTGGTCGCCCGAATGTGGGCAAGTCTACACTGGTCAACCGCTTGGCCGGGGAAAGGGATGCCATTGTGCATGATCAACCTGGGGTGACTCGCGATCGCACCTATCGCCCTGCCTTCTGGCAAGACCGAGATTTTTTGGTAGTCGATACTGGCGGGCTGGTATTTGACGATGACACCGAATTTCTCCCCCTGATCCGGCAACAGGTGATGACTGCCCTGGCAGAGTCTAGCGTAGCTGTATTTGTGGTTGACGGTCAAACCGGACCCACGGCAGCAGACGAGGCGATCGCGGCCTGGTTGCGCCAGCAGTCTTTACCCACTTTACTCGCGGTCAATAAGTGTGAGTCGCCCGATCAAGGACTGACCCAATCAGTCCAGTTCTGGGAGCTGGGTCTAGGTGAACCCTACCCGGTTTCAGGGATTCATGGCGGCGGCACCGGGGAACTCCTAGATATTCTGGTCACCTACCTGCCCGCCACCGTTGAAGTACCGGAAGATACTGCAATTAATGTGGCAATCGTCGGGCGACCCAATGTGGGTAAATCCAGCCTCCTCAACACCTTGGTTGGGGAAGCTCGTGCCATTGTCAGCCCTCTATCGGGTACGACCCGCGATGCAATTGACATGGTCGTAGAGCGGGGCGACCAGATCTATCGGTTTGTTGACACCGCCGGAATTCGCAAAAAGAAAAGCGTTATCTACGGGCCGGAGTTCTTTGGGATCAACCGGGCCTTTAAAGCAATTCGACGGGCAAACGTAGTTTTGCTGGTTCTGGATGCCGTTGATGGGGTAACTGAACAGGACCAGAAACTAGCGGGACGCATTGCCGACGAGGGGCGGGCCTGTGTAATTGTGGTCAATAAGTGGGACGCGATTGAGAAGGATTCCTACACACTCTATGACTACAAGAAACAGCTTAAAGAACGCCTCAACTTCATAGAGTGGGCTGAGGCAATTTTTATCAGCGCCGTGACGGGTCAGCGAGTCGAAAAGACTCTAGACCTGGTAAATGTTGCTGCAGAACAGCACCAACGCCGGGTAACCACCTCGGTGATCAATGAAGTGTTAACAGAGGCAAGCGGCTGGCATTCACCTCCATCGACTCGTCAGGGACGCCAAGGCAAAATTTACTACGGCACCCAGGTGAGCAGTCAGCCTCCTACCATTGCCCTGTTTGTCAACGAACCACAACTGTTCAAAGATAACTACCGTCGCTACGTTGAGCACCAGTTCCGCCAAGCCTTGAAATTCACTGGCACACCAATTCGTTTACTGTGGCGGGGCAAAAAAGTACGAGAAGTTGAGCGGAGCGGGCCAAATCGGGCTACTCGTGTTTAAGCTTACTACCGCAACCGACTTAGTTCGGGGGACGCTGCTTGGAGATCGATAGCATCGGTAGGTGGCGTGTGGAGCGAGGTGGCAGGTAGTATTTGGGCACTTGCTCCGGTTGAGTTGCCTTACTTCGTTGAGCTTGCCACCAGCGGAGTGCGATCGCAGTCCCTACCGTACTAATGCCAAAGAACAACAGGGAGCCATGCTGGCTGAACCCACCAATTACAACATCCACAACCCCAACTGTTGCCAGAAAGCTTAGCAAGGGCTCCCGCCGATAGGCTGATTTAAGAATTCGAGGCCACAGTATGTTCATTGGTTACTTACTCAGTCTTGGTTTGCTGTAAGATTTCAGACTCAAAAATTTAAACGTAAGTTCAGCTATTGGTGATTGCAGTAACCTGAATTATCTCAACTTTTAGAAATTATCGGAGCTGGCTTGGCAGAACATTCGGGCAGATAATAGCTTGTCATAGCAAAATACTGTGTTATCAAAAGATAATCAAGCGTCTTATCCTTGATACCCCTGAGAGGCTCTACCAGTGTACTTTTACCCTATTCAGATTTAAGCGTGACAAAGGAGTGTTGAAGACTCTGTAGGACTTGAGATGAGAGATTGTAGGGGAAAGCACACAAGATCCACACGGGTTGCTCTACTGCTCGATAGGCTTGCTAGTAGGCTCCTGACACCAAACAGTTCTGCTTGCCACTTCACCTCATGCCTGATTTGGTAGTATCTACTCCTTAGCGTAAACCAAGCCACTCTAACAGACCTTTACCAGTCACATACTCAATCACTACAGCCAAGACAAAACCAATCATTGCAGCTCGACCATTCAGGCGCTCGGCATAGTCATTAAAGCCAAACTTTGGCTGGTCCAACTTCGGAACTTGAGTGGGTTGTATCATTTCTCCTAGCGTACTCTTAGGTCGAATAAATTAAAGTTGCAGGCAGTTAACAGGCTCTATACCTCTCATACTAGGAGCTTTTGCTACTTCTAGCATGAGGTGATGCGATCGCCTACCAGTTGCTAATTTTCCCCTGGCTAAAGCCTGAGAGCTTTAGCCATTCTGCCCTCGGAGTTGGCCTAACTTTAAGTTTGCGATCGACAGGCTAAAAATAACCAGGAACAGGACTAAACCAATCGTGCAGGCGTAGCTCATCTCTAAATTGCCAAATGCCTGCTCGTACAAGTAGTAAACAATTGTCTTGGAGCTGTTCCGAGGTCCCCCTTGGGTCATGATGTAGATTTCTTCGAAAACTTTTGTGGCTGAGATGGCGGAAATCACCGCTACCAGGAGTAAATAGGGCCTCATCAAAGGAACCGTAATATCCCAGTGTTTTTGCATTCCATCAGAGCCATCAATCGCCGCTGCTTCGTACAAATCTGTGGGAATGGCCTGCAAACCGGCTAGATAAATCACCATGTAGTAGCCCAAACCCTTCCAAATAGTCACCGCCATCACACTAAAGAGGGCAAGCTTGGGACTGGTAAGCCAGGGAACGCCTGTAGCGGAAATACCCGTTAGCTTTAGGAGTTGATTCAGCAGACCATTCCCGGCATAAAGCCACTTCCAGGCAATCCCGGCTACGACCATCGAGATTACCACCGGGGTGTAGTAGGCTACCCGAAACCAACGTATTCCCCGCAGTTTTTGGTTGACAAGGATCGCTAATCCCAGGGGAGCAACGACTAAAACAGGGACGACACCGACTAGGTACAACACGGTGTTTCGCAGCGTTTGCCAGAAAAGCTGATCGCTCCAGAGGCGGCGGAAGTTTTCCAATCCGGTCCACTCAGGTGGTTGGGTCAGGTCGTATTCATAGCGGGTAAAACTCAGATAGAAGGCCTGCAACGCAGGCCAAAATACGGTCAAGGTAAGAACCACCAGGGCAGGTAGTAAAAACAGGTAGGGCGTTAACCAGCGCTGATGGAGTAGCCAGAAGCTTGTCCAGTCTTTCTTGAAGGTCTGCATGGGATGATTTTAGACTTAATTTGTCAAACTTGGTCTCTGGAACCACACAAAGCTTTAGCATGATGCCTGTGCCTGTATCCAACGCTTAGCTGTCGCCTGCTCTGGCTAGCCAGAAGAGCAAACCACTATTTCAGCAGGGGTAGTGGGCTAGACCTGTGGATGGAGCCTAAACATTCAAGCCAAACTCATAACGGTTAATGAATAGACCGATGACGATATCATGCATCCATATTGATTTGGAAAAGCAAATGGTTTTGCGAGCTAACCGCTTAATCCGA
>JBGTDT010000191.1:0-87244 GCA_041748155.1 Thermosynechococcaceae cyanobacterium
CACATTCGTTTTACCTTCTCCTCGTTTCACTGCATTGATTGCTTTTTGGCGCAGGTCATAGCTGTAGGGAGCAGGCATCGGGGTTTCTTTGCGTTCGTCACCTATGATACAAGTCCTAACACATGTTAGTAGGGCTATAGAGACTCATAGGCTGCGGCTGCTTCGTCAAGAGCAGCAGTTCTTTTGAAAAGACCCTGTGCAAACGCTGTTGTGCTGAATTAATAGGATAAGGGGCGATCTTATTTAGATAGATAAAGCGCGATCGCCAGACACGTCGAGAAGACGGGCCACTTCTGTGCAGTTAGGAAGGTGAAGTGCGATCGCTCTTAGCTTAAGTGGTAGCGGTGGCGATCGCTGCTACTTAATGCAAAGGTCTTAAACTAGTTTCACTAGAAGCAGACTCAGGCTGACCCCAGACCTCGGATAAAAGCGTCACCCATGAAACAGGTACGGAGACAACATCAACTTTCTCTCCTGCTTTGAAGACTTCTAAAATATATCCAGGTTCTGGCTGCTGTGGAGTGGAGGTAAGCAATCAACGATCACAGCGCGATCACCAACTTTCACTAGACTATTATGAACATCTTGCTTCAGGAGAACCTAGTGAAATAAAGCATCTATTGTCACCGCTCTAACCCTCCTGCACCTTCTGAGAATTTTGTAGCTTGTTGGGATACAAGGTCACAAACCGGACCATATCTGAACTCTCGTCTTGCCGCCAGATGGTAATTCCCCTAATTAGTTGACCATTTAGCCGCCTGCATTACCAATGCAGTTGCCTGCGTTAGCAATGCAACAGCCTGCACTACGAATGAAGCCTGCTACATTGGCATTGCGACGGGTCAAGTTGGTGATAGAAGGGTTAGATAACTTGCTGCAACGGGCACGCTGGGGATCGCCCTTGAGTTGAGTCACACAACTCCATAAAAACACTTCATTTTTTCACCAATAGGGCGATCTTCTGACTGGGGGCAAGCGACTTCTAGCGATCGCTAATAATTGAAGTCCCAGAGTAAGCAAGGCAAGGGCGTTGATTAAGGAGCTAACTAATCCGCAGGAGTTCCACATCAAAAATTAAGGTGGCATTGGGCGGAATCACACCGCCAGCGCCACGAGCCCCATAGCCTAGCTCTGCCGGGATCACAAGCTGACGACGACCCCCTGCTCGCATCGTGCTCACACCCTCATCCCAACCCTTAATCACTTGCCCAACTCCTAGGCGGAACTGGAAGGGCTGGTTGCGATCGCGGGAACTGTCAAACTTGGTGCCATTCTCCAAAGTACCAACGTAGTGGACTTGCACCTGCTGACCTTTTTGGGGCATCACACCTGTACCAACCTCCAGGTCACGGTACTGAAGACCAGAAGAAGTTTTTGTCAAGTCTGAGTTAGATTCCATGCTAGTACTGGCCTCTTGCGGTGATTCTAAAGCAGGGACGTTAGTCTGGGTTAGGGGGGCAGCAGAGGTTGCTGATCCACTCCTCCAGGCTCCGGTCAGCACCAGCCCACAGACAAGGATCACCGCAAGACTCAATAGGATATTCTCCAAAGCTCTTCCTCCAGAAGTATTCATAGCTTACCGCCACAATTTATTTTCTAAATCTCGCACCTGCCGCTCCAAGCGATCAACCCGGCCCCGCAGTTCATCCATCTCAGACTGGCGTGGCACCCCTAAATCTTGAAGGACGTGGCGCAACTGTCGCTGCATTTGATCTTCCCAGTTTCCCGTCTCAGTTCGAAGCTGCCGCAGGAAATCATCCACAAAACCTTTGGCTTGTTCTGGGTTTAAACGGCCTTCTTTAACCCATTGATCGCTGACCTCACGCAGTCTCTCGGCGACCAAGGTCGTTGTCCCCACGCCGATCATCAAAAGTTGTTTAAGAAAATTGTTGCTGTCCATGGTGCTTTTTATTTGGTTTGCCGGGAGAAGGGGGTGGCAGGTGGCTTTAGATTAAACTCACTGCAGTGAAGCACTGGGTTGAGCTAAAAAACTGCTGACACTTGAGCTTACAGTTCTATTCTGTCAAACCTCAACCACTTCAAGCAGAATGGAATTATTCAAAGCAGAGTGGATTTTAGAAGATTTGTACAAATGCCCTACTGCCCCTGCTGTCATCAACCCGTTAAGACCGAGGCGATCGCCTGTTCCGACTGTGGCACTTTACTCAAAGCCCACGGTCACCCTGGTATCCCCTTGCATTATGCCCTTGGAGCAGCATTTCTGTGTGAATCCTGCCGCTATGATGCGGATGACACCTGTACTTTTCCGCAGCGTCCCTTCGCTCGAGAATGTACCCTCTACCGTGATCAGTCTGTAGTCACGGTGCCCAGGCAAACTAAGGCAAGACCGGGGTTTGGCACTTGGCTACAGCGAAATGACTTCCGGCTACTGCTGCTATTAATCAGTCTCACGGCAATTGCTGTATTGCTAGCTAGCCTGACAAACCTTTCTAGAGAGTCAATCAATTCAAGTGATCAACCCAATCAACTACGATGATTTACTCAGCAGTTGCTGAAACAGGTTTTGTCAGCACCAGCTTGTCCGCCAGAGACAGATTGGCAAAATGGGCTTCTTCTTGCGGCACAGCCAAGTCAAACCAGAAAGTTGTCCCCACGCCAGCTTCACTAATGAGATGAATAACTGTATGATGTTTCTCCACAATACTCCGCACAATTGAGAGACCCAGCCCTGTGCCTTCCAGCGTGTGAACGCAATTTTCAACCCGAAAAAACCGCTCAAAAATTGCAGTCTGGTCTGCTTGTTCAATCCCAATTCCCGTGTCAGATACTTCAATTCGAACCTGACCCGCTTGATTGTGGACCGTAGGCGACAGGGCGTAGGCTCGAATTGCCACTCGCCCCCCCGTCATGGTGAACTTGAGGGCATTCCCGACTAGGTTGGCAAAAACTTGTAGCAGCAGATCGTAATTCCCCCAAACAGCAGGAAGATCGGGATCAATTTCTTGCAGCAACTCAATCCCTTTATCTTGGGCGTGGAGCTGATAAGTTCGTAAAATCTGCTCCACTGGCTGAGCAATATCCACGGCTTCAAACTGGTACTGCCGCCCCGACTCTAGACGAGATAAATCAAGCACATCATTTACTAAGCGACTGAGGCGGTCTGTCTCTCGGTTTGTCGTATCAAGAAACTCTCGCCGCTGATCTGGAGTGAGGTCTTCGCCGTATTCATGTAAGGTCTCAATAAAAGATTTAATACACTGAAGCGGCGTTCGGAGTTCGTGGGAAACGTTGCTGATAAACTGGCTTTTGGCATCATTCAGTTCTACTTCTCGAGTAATGTCCTGGACCGTCATGGCAATCCCTTTCCGTTTCTCCCGGTACTGGTTTAGGACTGTTGTCAGCAGAACGCGAATTGTCCGCTTGCTAGGTGCGGCCAGCGTGATTTGAAACTCAGCGCTATCACGCTCGCCTGTTGCAACTTTGGACAGTGGGCGCATCAGCTCAATCTGGACGGCAGCGGGTAACTGGTGTTGAACCTTGGCCCCGATGACGTCGTTAGTCTCCCAACCAAAGAGCCGTCGAGCTGTCGGGTTGGCTAGAACCACCTGTAGATCTGTGTCCAGCAAGACTGCACCATCGGCAATCGTTGAAACCAGGGTATCTAGCTTAGCCTTCTCAGCGGTTAGCTCTTCAATATTGTGGGCTTCATACCGCTCTAGCCGCTCTCCCATGTCATTGAAACTTGAGATCAGCTCCCCCAGTTCTCCCCCAAAAGGTAGGTCGATCCGCTGCTTAAAGTTACCAGCGGCAATGTTCTTGACGCCCAACAGTAGTTCCTTAATCGGTCGCGTAATAATGAACGCATTAAAGATCACGCCGAGAATCACCATGACCCAGATGGAGATAAATACTGCGATCGCGACATCTCGCGTCAGGTGAGAGGAGGCCACAACCGTAGCATTGGGATTGATGCCAAGGGCTAAAACGCCCAAATACCTGTTGTCATGTACAAGCGGCACAAATATATCGGCGATCTCCCCGTCTGGCGTTCGGTGCTGTCTCACCAAAGGTGAGTCTGGACTGGCCCCATAATTTTCTGGTAGCTGAATCCGACGCTGAAGCGTTAAGGAGTTTGTCACCTGGGCTTCGGAGAAAGGAATACCGTAGTAAATATTGCCCTGATCATCGGCGTAGAGCATGTAGCGAATACTCGAAGTACTACCGTAGAACTTGCGAGAAAATCGGGCCAGTTCTGTGTAGTTATTTTCGGCAACCAGAGGCGCAACATTGGCAGCCAGTAACCGGCCTAAGTCTCGACCAAAGCGGGTATCATGCAGACGAGCATCCTGCTGAATGCTGTTTACAGCCCAAAAGGTTAAGCCACTCATGAGTAAGGAAACAATCAGCGTGGCCGCCGCCATCAGGCGGGTCTGAATTGTGAACTCAGCCCACCAACGCCTGATCATTTCTCCAACTGTCTCAAAAAAAGCAATCAAGGGAAAAACCTAATCAGTAAAAGGCAACAAGATAAACGTTTCATCTTAAGCCTGATGAACGCCTGAAGTAAAAAGTTACAGGTAGAACATCAATGGTACTCAACTCCTATTTTTGCATGTTCTAATGGAGAGCAGTCCGAGAGTCTGTTTAGTAGCGCCACCACGAGGTTTAAGCAGGCTGTCTAAATCTGACTGACCGAAGCAGTTCAATTTTGATCACACCCTGATCACAGGACCTATGGCAGCTACGCGCTTTTTTCGCTTTTTTCGCTATCTGACCCTTGCCACACTGAGGAAAACGCTCCTAAATGCAGGCAAGCAACGTTTACCGGGTCTGGCCTCAGAAATGGCCTACAATTCGACGCTGGCTATTTTTCCAGCAACCTTGGCGGCCTTGACTGCCGTAGGTTTATTTGGAGCCTCCACAGAAAATACCTTTCAGGGACTGGTCGCTCAACTGAGTGAAGTTGCACCGGAAGAAGTTTTGATCTTGGTGGGGAACTTTGTTAGTGAACAGCTTTATGCCAGTCGCAATGGTGGGCTGTTTTCCCTCAGCTTTGTTGCTGCGCTTTGGGTTGCCTCAAGTGCACTCAATTCTGCCATGATCGCCCTGGACCACATTTTTGAAATTCCACTGAAGGAAGCTCGACCGTTTTGGCAGGCAAAACTAGTTGCTATCGTGCTGACGGTGGGCACAATTGTATTCCTGGCGCTTGCTTCAGTTTTAGTCTTTATCAGCGATTTGATTGTGCGCCGGGTGGCTAAGGAAAGTGGAGGTCTGGAGCCAGGGTTGCTGGCGGGCTGGCATCTCTTGAGCTGGCCGCTGGCTCTAAGTATGGTGGGGATCGCCGCTGCTTTTATTTACCGCTTTGGACCCAGTCGCTGGCGCAAAGGCACCCCGATTCTGCCGGGGGCAATGCTAGCTGCCCTGTTGTGGGCTGGGGTATCGGGGCTGTTCCGCCTCTATGTCGAGTATTTTGGTAACTATAACCAAGTCTACGGGGCGGTTGGGGCCATGATTATTTTGCTCCTGTGGCTCTACCTCAGCGCCCTGGCTTTGTTGATTGGGGCTCAGTTAAATGTGACAGTGGGCGAAGCCATGCGATCACCCAGGGTAGGCCAGTAGGCGATCGCGCTTCAAAGAACTCACACTTCCCGGGTAGGTTGGTGAAAACTATCACTAAACTGGCTACTTTAACCCAAGCTCAACTGAATACCTGGGCAGTGCGGGTCCAAACACAGGCCCAGAGTGGCAAGTTACCAAACTATATTCCCCGGCTTGCCCAGGCTGATCCGGCTGCATTTGCCGTGCAGGTAGAGACAACAGACGGTCAGCTCCACGCTTACGGCAATCTCGCCCAGCCGTTTCCCCTCATGAGCGTAATTAAACCTTTTGTGCTGCTGTATTTGTTGGAGCAGTTAGGAACGGAGGCAGTTTTTCAGCGGGTCGGGATGATTCCCTCTGATCAGCCTTTCAGCTCGCTAAGGCAACTGGAGGCCGATCAAGGCTGGCCGCGCAACCCAATGATCAATAGTGGTGCCATCGTTCTTGCCTCGCTTCTACCCGGTCAAGTAGCTTCCTCGCGCGCGGCGGACTTGTGCCAATGGCTTAACCAACGCGTGAACAGTCACTTATTTTTAGATGAGCAGATGCTGGCTGCGGTTCACTTAGCCGGAGGTCAAGACAATCAGGCCATTGCTGGGCTGCTGGCTCAGTCTGGGTATTTGCAGGCCAAAGAAGTCGCCCTAGACACCTACAACCACGTCTGCTGTCTGGCTGGAACCGTTGCCGATTTAGCTAGTCTGGGAATGCTGCTGGCCCAGCGTCAGGGGCCAATTGCCTCGATAAATCGGCGTACCGTCAATGCCTTGATGCTGACCTGTGGCTTGTACCAAGCTGCGGGAAAATTTGCGATTCAGATTGGACTGCCAACAAAGTCAGGAGTGAGTGGTGCCTTGTTGGCTGTTGTACCAGGTCAGGGGGCGATCGCTTGCTATAGCCCTCCCCTAGACCCAGCCGGGAACTCTCTTGCCGGTCTATACTTGCTGGAGCAAATGACGCAGGCCCTCGATCTGAGCATTTTTAGCTGAAATCAGGCTGGCAGGTCAGCTTGCTAGTAGACAGCCTCTAGAACAGTGCCAGCCCAGCCAAGGTGATTGCGCTTCCAAGCTCGACATTCCGAGCTTCCAGCTCCAACTCCCAAGCGCTAAGCTCCAACTTTCAAGTTTTCACCCTCAACCTTCGAGTTCGTAACTCCAAGTTTCCACCTCAGAAGTCCAACCTCTAGGCTCCGACCTCTATTGTGCGGCAACGGTGAAAACCGTATCATTCGCCAGGAGGTGTATATCAGGATGGTGTTGACCCACAAGGAATACGATAAAGGCTTACGCTAACGAATCACGCAGGGCACTTTCAGATGGGTTTATCGCGAAGCTAGGGGTTGAGACTACAGCAGGTCATCGGCTGTGACAATCTGCCCGTAAAGATCGTAAGCATCTGCACCCGTGATTGCGACAGGGACGATTGATCCCAGGCGAGCCTGCCCTTGAATATAGACAAGTCCATCTACATCGGGAGAGAATCGCGGCGATCGCCCGATCAGTTCCCCACTCTGAGGATTTTCCTGCTCGATCAGGACTTTGACTACCTGACCGACAGATTTTTGATTGTTCTTGAGGGAGATTGGTTGTTGGAGAGCCATTAAGTGATCGCGGCGCTCGTCCATCACAGCTTGAGGCACCGGGTTGGGCAAGCTGTAGGCTGAGGTTCCCTCCTCCGCAGAGAAGGTGAAAACGCCAACATGATCAAATGTATGGCGTTGGACAAACTGGCATAAATGCTCAAAGTGCGCCTCGGTTTCGCCGGGAAATCCGACAATAAACGTGGTCCGCAGGATCGCCTCCGGCAGGGCAGTTTTAATCTGTTCGATGATCTTGTCGTTGACCTGACCTTGCCAGGGCCGATTCATCGCCCGCAATACTTCCGGGTGAGAATGCTGCAAGGGTAGATCCAGGTAAGGTAAGACGTTGGGAGTTTGCCGCATGGCTTGCAGCACGGCTGGAGTCAAACCTGTGGGATAGGCGTAGTGCATGCGAATCCAGGGGATATCAACCTGTCCCAAAGCCCGCAGTAAT
Organism: Thermosynechococcaceae cyanobacterium; assembly: GCA_041748155.1. Classification (GTDB taxonomy): domain Bacteria; phylum Cyanobacteriota; class Cyanobacteriia; order Thermosynechococcales; family Thermosynechococcaceae; genus JBGTDT01. The sequence goes on from JBGTDT010000191.1 coordinate 7,593, forward strand.
TCCACCAACTTGGTTTGACCGTACAGGTCCAGACCGTAGTTGGTCGTGATTTGGGAGATCAAAATCAGCTCTTGCACCCCTTCAGCCGCTAACTGGTGCGCCTCTGCCACAATCGACTCAATTGAGCGCGATCGCTGGTTCCCTCTCAGGTGAGGAATGATGCAAAAGGCACAGCGGTCATTGCAGCCCTCGGCCACCCGCAGATAGGCGACCCCTTCGGTTGTGGTGCGGTAGCGAGGAACTGTTTCATCGGCAATATAGGTCGGCGACTCTGAAACCTGCTTTACCCGCTGTCCTGCTTCGACCTGCTGGATCACCTCCACAATTTTGCCGTAGTCGCCTGTGCCTACCAAAGCAACGGCTTCCGGTAGTTCTTCTAACAGTTGGTCTTGAAAGTGCTGGGCCATACAGCCGGTGATTACAATCTTTTTGTCGGCCTCAGCCAGCTCCACCAGGGTACGAACCGACTCCTCCCGTGCCGCCTGAATAAAGCTACAGGTGTTGACAATTACGGTGTCGGCCTCCTCTTCATCGGCATCAACTGCGTAGCCCGCCTGAGCTAACAGGCCCAGCATGTGCTCCGTATCAATCCGGTTTTTTTCGCAGCCAAGATGAGTCACCGCGATCGTGGATTTTGTCTCCATCAAGTTTATACAAGTGCAAGTTACAGCCCGTCTAGCCTAACAAAAACCCTGGGGGGAACACATTGCTGAAATAGCTCCGTTGTAAGCCTTCAGGACTTAATCAGTTGTTCAAGAGCGTCTTCATCAAGCCTTACTTGAGAACACCGTCCGTTTTAGGTTGGAAAGTTTTGCCAGACGATCGCTTCCTGTTTCTGGAAAGATGGCAATTCGCCAAAGGCGGATAAGCCTGAGGCTGGGCAAAGTAGGAGGGCGTTGTTGTCGGTAGATGTGCTTGGCAACGTGCGATCGCGTCTTTGCACCTGTCCTCGCAAGAGTATTACATTCACGCTTGTTCATTTCACTAAAACTCTGGTAGCAAGAACATTGATGTCAATTCTCAATCAACTCAGAGAAGACGCATCACCAGCGGGCAGTTTATGATGATGCCAGTCGAGCCGTATTCTTTACCATTCGGACCCGTAAGCCATCCCTGCTGAGCAAAGCGTAGGATCTGGAACTCTTCCATCAGGCGAGAACGGTAACCCTTTTGAATCGCTGCTGGTGTCCAGACGCCTATGTTGGCATCCCAAAGCGGACTGTAATCCAGGGCGATCGTCGGAACTCCTCCGAAGACATTGAGCGGCCCATTCCCATCTACAATGGCGCTGTTGAGCCCCTGTCGCTGCGGGTTACCCTTGCCCATCGGACCATTCGCGGTGATGAAAAGACGCTCCACTGCACTGAACGCACCGTCGTCGCCGCCCACCCTAATGTCACTCAGACCTGGTGCCAGCGTCGATCCCTCTAGGGTGGCAGCTATGGGATCGTTAGAATCAAAGCTGAGGTAGGCGATTGGTCGGGCAAAACTCATGCCAGGGGTCATTTGCAGCGTTACAGTCATTGCCGCTGGATTGATCTTGACCACTTTGTCATGCACCAATCTATAATCAGGTTTGCCGTTGGCAAAGGAAATTTCCTCAGCATCTACGTCAAAGGCAACAATTGGGGCGTTGTAAACGTGATTTCCGGCATTTGTGATCTGGATCAGCGGGGTGTAATTTTGGTCGCCGACAGAACCGGGCTGAGCTTGCTTGGGCGGAAAAGCGTTCTCCCCGTCCCCCGGTACTAGTTTGGCGACAGGACGAAAGTCAACGCTGCCCCGGTCGAGAGTCAGGGTTCCGTCTTTTTGCAGGGTGGCAGAGCGGGCACCCCGATCCACTGCGCCGTAAATTAACTTGCCTGAAAAATTAAGGCCCAATGCCTCGGCATTCTTTTGATCAGTGGTGTCCGTGAGAACATACCAGACCTTGCGGCCATCCTTCAACTGGCCCTGGTAGAGGGGCAGTGTGACGGTAAAGGCTTTTTCATCTACTTGACCCGCTTTGAGCAGTTTGTAAGGGCCGATCAGCTCCTTCTGCGTCTCGGAGGGGGTGGGACCAAAGTAGGCTCCCGGAATTCTCGCCCCAACTTCAGGGGATGCTGGTCTGACTTCATCTGCGTTCATGGGCATGACTTGAGCCAGGGAGGGCGCAGTAGGACTGAAGACCAGCGCCGCTGCGGTTAGGATGCCAAGGGGGTTGGCGAATATCCGGCGTCTATGGATTTGATTCATGAGGTTCTTTTTCTACCATGTCGGTGGTTTGTGCAGAGCAAATACCTGGACGCGATCGCCCCCATATCCCAAACGTAAGGATTAGGGCAATAAACCAACGTACAGGCTAATTACACTCCGCTCTTGCAGTGATTGAGCTTATCTAACTACTTTTAGCTGAGAGAAATTAAAAGCTCCTGAGAAAGCGCTGATTGCTAGCTGAAGATTTCAAACCTTGAAGATTATTAGCAGTATTGCTAGCCAGTTCTATCTAAGATCAACTTGTCGAAGGAAGGATCAAGCCGTTGGCTGTGAAATTTAATTTGAAAGGCTCAGTCTTGAGTGACAGAGACAGATTGTTCTCCCATAAAGGGTCAACGATTGACTGCAAAGGTTGAAGGGTCTTGTTTATAACCAGAGCGTTTCTTCTCGAAAGATAGACATTCCGGTTCGAAAGATAAACACTTCGGTTTAAGATCAGCACAATTTGACTTGAAGCCGCAAAGTTCCAACTTAAGATTAGAAAGTTTCATGGCTGAGGAGAAGTGCTCCTGTTTGAAGTCAGAATGTTCCTGATTGAAACCTCAGCATTCTTGTTTGAGATTAGAAAGTTTTAGTCTTAAACTGAGTTACTCTAAGTTTTTCTTAACTCTTTCTATGTTGAGGGCCAAATGTTTCTGTTTCAGATCAGGAGATTTGACTCCAAAGATGTAAGCTTCCAGTTTGAAGCGGCATCACTTAGACTGCTTGGATAAATCCAGGTAAGGACATGCATGCTGTTAGAGCCTCTATTCTCTGTCACTCAAGGCTGAGCCTCATATGCACTGAGCAGTACAAGCTCACTAGTACAAGTTGAAGCAGACCTGGAACTAGTTGTGTAATCTAAGGATTTCAGGATGTCGGGGGAGCGATCGCAAAATCCTCAGGGGACAGACGCTTAGAGGAGGTCTGAAAAGTATCCAAATGTCATGCTGTAGCTTGCTTCCCGTAGGGTAGCGAGAGTGTAGTGAAGCATCCCAATGGGTAGCTCAAGCCCTAGACTCTATGCCTTTCAGACAGGCTTTGCCAACGTTCCGCTACCCTCCACTCAGAATGACAAACGTGACTTCTCAGACATGAATGATCTCAGGTAAAAATCGGAGTAATTCAAACTTAAGGAGAGGTTGTTGGAGAAGTTGTGGGAGACTGCATGGCATCGGGAGACTCCATAGCATCAGGAGATTGCATAGCATCGGGAGACTCCATAGTATCAGGAGATTGCATGGCATCGGGAGACTCCATAGCATCAGGAGATTGCATGGCATCGGGAGATTCTGCACCCGGAGAAGCCTCACCGCCGCCACTACCTGAGCAAGCACCTAAGGTAACAGCCAAACTAAGCATGATAGAAAGCGTGGTTACTTTAGCCATCTTCATTTGTTTTTACTCCTTATGATTGGGTTAAAGGTAAATTCCTGCTAGCACTTTGCATCAAGCCTGTGGCAAGGTATCTGTCTTAGGGCTAGAACTGCTTACTAAGCTAAGGCCCCATTAGACATTAGCTAAATGAGTTCTTGCTTAGAGAAGGCTGAGTAATCGCTTAAATTCGTCAGCTACGGTGAGAACCCTCTGTTAAATTAATACCAAACCCGAAAACATTAAGGTTTTTCTCAGGGAACTCTCAGATTGGTACTGCATACTTCAACTTAGGTTGGGATGGTCCTTCTGTAAAACTTAAAGCTCAAACCAGCCAACGTCTTTACACTTGGTTAGCCCGTGAACTCATCGACACCTGCCAAGCGATCGCGGCCTGCACCGAAACAAGCCGTTGCGGCCAAGACTTTTCACTCATTAAATATCATTGGCCTGCTGTTAATGGTTACCAGTGGGCTGCAGATTTATAACGCCAATCCTGTTTTTGGGGGCCGGGGAGGTTGGCATTTTCCCAACCTATTTTTGTTAGGGGGTTGGCTTGCCGGGGGACGCCACTGGCATTTTGCGGCAATGTGGCTGTTTGCTCTAAATCTGCTCTGGTACGGCGTTTATATTTTGCTGACCCGGCGCTGGAAGCAGCGTTTTGTCAGTTCCGGTGACCTCAAGGCGCTGCGGGTCAGTCAAAATCAAAAGCGCAAAACCTATTCCTGGCACCGATTAATTTACACCGCAATTATTCCTATCTTGCTTCTAGCTGTACTGAGCGGAATTGGCATGTACAAGCCAGCTCAGTTCCCCTGGATTGTTGACTTGTTTGGGAGTTGGCAGGCGTTGCGGATTGTTCACTTCATTACCGTGCCGACAGTGGCAGTCTTTACGCTGGTTCACTCCCTGCTGGGGCTTAAGGTCGGGGGTCTACGGTTGATCCGGTCAATTTTTTGGTAGGGGTATTCAATGCATCCAATTACAGTTCCGCGTCAGCGCTTGCTGCGTCGCCGGTTTCTCCAACTCTCTGGGCTTTCTAGTGCCAGCCTGCTGCTGGGTGGCTGCGGCTCAAGCTTGTTCGAGGGCGAAGTTGGCAGAACTTTTGAACCCCTGAACCAGAGCGTAGAGACCTTATTGTTCAAGTCACAAAAGCCTGTACCTGAATTTCCCCCTAGTGCAATTGAGCCAGAGGCCCTGCTGATTAATACCTACCGGAATACGCCCCAGCTTGACCCTGCAACCTTTCGTCTATCCATTGATGGTGAGGTGAACAACCCCCTGAGTCTGAGCCTGAGTCAGATCCAGCAGATGCCCCTAACCTCGATGGTTATTCGCCACGTCTGTGTTGAAGGTTGGGCTGCGATCGTACAGTGGAGCGGCATCAGGCTGCGAGAGCTGGTGCGTCTCGTCCAACCGCAAAAGAGTGTCCGCTATGTTTACTTCCGGTCGGCGGATGATTTTTTAGAAAGCTGGGACATTGCTTCAGCCTTGCACCCCCAGACGTTGATGGCCTATCAAAAAAACGGTCAACCGTTAACGCCCGATAATGGTGCGCCGATTCGTCTGGCATCACCGATTAAACTGGGCTACAAGCAAAGCAAGTGGGTAACCCGAATTACGCTAGTGAGCGAGCTTTTACCTTCAAGGGGCACCTGGGAGGATGACGGGTATGAATGGTTTGCTGGGCTTTGATTGGTCAAGAAATCGGTTGCCAGCATTTCTGGGCTAAGTAGACTCTAAAGGAGATTTGATGAATAAGTTCTTACTGCGGCGACGCCAGTTGCTGTTGTACTTTGGATTAGGCGTTGCCGCAGCAGGGGGAGTTGCTGCGCTTCGGAGTGTCAGGCAAGACTCTACCTCGACTTCTGCCGCCAGTGCTCCGGCTACTTCCGCTGCTGTTCCCCACTTGCCAAAGCGCCAGCCTCTACCGGAGTTTGAGGGAATTAGCCAGTGGCTAAATTCTTCTCCCCTCAGCGTTGCTGATCTGAAAGGGAGCGTTGTGCTGCTCCAGTTTTGGACCTTTGGTTGCATTAATTGCCAGCGTACCCTGCCTTACATCAGCCGCTGGCACCAGCAGTATGCAGCTCAGGGACTCAAGGTGATCGGAGTACATACGCCGGAATTTCCCTATGAACGCGACGTGAACAATATTAGAAACGCACTGAAACAACACCAACTTACCTACCCGGTTCCGATTGATAACGAACTACGGACCTGGAAGGCTTACGAAAACCGCTACTGGCCGCGCCTGTATTTGGCTGATCGCGATGGCATCCTCCGATTTGACCATATTGGCGAAGGGGCCTATGCAGAAACCGAACAGGCGATTCGGACTCTACTAGGCTAGGCCCATGACCGCTAGTCTCCCATCCGTTGGTCTGGCCCTGCTCGCAGGACTTTTTGCTGTGTTATCTCCTTGCGTTTTGCCGGTCATGCCATTGATTGTGGGGCGATCGCTTCACGCTCATCCCTATGGTCCGGTTGCCTTGGTAGCGGGGCTAATTGCGGGTTTTGCCACGATTGGAAGCTTGTTGGGCGTGACAGCGAGCTGGTTTGCCGGGTTCGCCAGTGCCCTGAGAACGAGCGCGATCGCCTTGCTGCTGGTCGCGGGTATTCTGGCCGTTTTCCCCAAACTAAGCTACCGCCTGTTCGGTCGTTTGCGCCTACGCTGGGTAAAAGAACCAACACAGGCTGGATTGGCCGCAGAGTTCTGGCTGGGCACGCAACTAGGTTTACTCTGGACGCCCTGTGCTGGGTCAGTACTAGGAAGTATCCTGGTTCTGGCTGCGGTAGAACATGATGCCGCCGGTGCTTTTGTGCTGCTGGCCTCCTACGGTTTGGGGTCAGGGCTGCCGCTGCTGGGGATCGCCTATGGGGGTCGCTATCTCAGCCAGCATTTACTCAGCTTGCGCGCCCACGCTGCCCTGCTTCAAAAGGTGGGTGGAGTCATAGTGGTGGCGACTGCGATCGCAATTCTCTTAGGGTGGGATACCCAGATCCAGCTTTGGCTAGCCCCGATTTTCCCAGCCCTACCCCTTTAGTGGAACACTTTAGTGAAACAACACGTGCTGCGTGTTACTCACGCAGCACATACCCAACACTCCGCACCGTTTGAATCAGGCGCTTTTCCTGGTTTGCTTCTAACTTCAGGCGCAAATAGCGAATATAGACTTCAATCACATTGGAGTCCCCCATAAAGTCGTAGCCCCAGACCCGTTCTAGAATTTGATCGCGGGTAATTACTTGTCGAGGATGGGAGATTAAGTATGCCAGTAAATCGAACTCTTTGGCCGTCAGTTCAATGGGGCGATCGCCGCGACAAACTTCCCGCGTCTGTCGATTTAAACTTAAGTCTTTAAAGTGCAACACCTCAGGGTCTACTTCTTGGCTGCGACGCAGGTGAGCCCGCACTCTAGCGAGTAATTCCTCGACACTGAATGGCTTTACCACGTAGTCATCGGCTCCGGCATCTAATCCAGCTACGCGATCGCTAATTTCATCTTTTGCTGTGAGTAGAATTACGGGGACCTGACTGCCTGTGGATCGTAAACGGCGGCAGATTTCTAACCCGGATAAACCGGGCAACATCCAGTCCAAGATAACCAGATCTGGGTCAGATTCTCGCGCCGCAGTCAGTCCAGCCAGACCATCGGGCACAACGCTGACTTGATAGCCCTCATAGCCCAGCTCTAGTTCAACAAAGCGGGCCAGCCGGGGATCATCTTCTACCAAGAGAATATGTACCGTCATTGAGCTGCTTCTAACGGTAAGGTGACTGTAAATGTACTCCCCTCACCCAGTTTAGAGCGAACGGTGACACTGCCACCCATTCCCTCCACCAGCGTTTTAACAATGGATAGTCCTAAACCGCTGCTGTCCGTAGCGCGAGTCCGGGCGATATCTCCCCGGTAAAAGCGCTCAAAAATACGGGTTTGCTGCTGTAAAGGAATCCCATAGCCGCGATCGCAAACTTCAATGATCGCCCAGTCATCCATTTGCTTGATGTTCAGGGTGATCGGTCTGTCTGGGGCAGAGTATTTCACCGCATTATCAATCAGATTAATCAACACTTGTTTGAGGGCGTCGCGGTCGGCTCTAACTTGGATCGGGACTGCCCCTGCCTCAATCGCCATGACGCGATCGCTAAATTGCCTTGCCATCCCAATCACCTCGCTCACCAACTCATTCAGCCCAAAGACTTCGACATGGAAATACAGAAAGCCGCTGTCCGCCCTGGCCAAATTGAGTAAATCCTGCAACAGACGAACCGTACGCTCTGCCTCAGAAGTGGCAACTTCCAGGGCTTCTCGTTGGGTCTGAGTCAAGTTGGTACTGCGTCGTAGGGTGCTTTGGAGATAACCTTGGACAATTGTCAGGGGGGTTCGGAGCTCGTGGGAGACATTACTGACAAACTGTCGCTGCTGCTCCCAGGCTTGGGAGAGCCGCGTCAACATCAAGTTGAACATTTGCGCTAGCTCTCGAACTTCGCTTGGCAAATTGCCAAGCTGGAGTTGGGCCTGACCTAGATCGTCTGCCGAAATCAGTTGCGTCATTTGACTGATCTGCCGCAGGGGTCGCAGCGATCGCTGCACGTAAAGCGCCATGACCAGCAGCATCACGAGAATTGACAGCAGGGTTGCAATCCCTAAACTTCGCACTAGTGTTAGGAACATGGTTTGATCCCAAGTAACATCTTGAGCGACGTAGAGTGTGTTGTTCATACTCTCCTGTAAGCTCAATGGCCTACCGTAGAGCATGAGATAGCGTTCGCCCACTTGATAGACTTGAGTCTCAACTGGCTTTCCTGACAGGGATGTCAGCGTGGCAGCAACGTCGTTATTTTGCCCAAGTAAGGAGGATTGAGCGATGACTTTCCCGTCAGGACGCTTCACTAGCAAAAAAAGATTCGGAGTGGTGCGGTTATTGATAGCTGTTTGTAGCCCAGTTGGCATCGGGATAGTTTTGCTGTAAAACTCGATATCTTGAGGAAAGCGATCAGCAATATCCTCAACATACTGCCTATGACTGCCAACTAAAATCTGCTGCATTTTCCAGCTTGCCCAGAGGGCAACGCTACCCAGCCCCAAAATTGCCAGTGCTGTTACGCCTGCTGTGAGACGAAACTGCAACGAAGACAGATCGAGTCGCCGACCTGCTTGACGAACTAGATTTAGCAAGTTATTAGCGCTCATTGAAAGGGAGCTACCCAGAGGTGATCTACCCGCTGTAGTAGACTGGTGCATCAACTCATTGATACCTGCACATAACCAGCCAGTCAGGCCGGCGTTACCAACAGGTTACCTCTCCAGTAATACTCTAAATCTCTATAAATAAAATGATTTCTACCTGAGAAATTGAGTCAAAAACGATAAGTATTCCAGGTTTGGTGTTGAAGTAAATTTCCTTTCCTACCATCGTTCAGTTCACAGAAAGGTTGAATTTTAAGCGCTTAACCGTGAACTTTGCACGTGCAGCTCTCAACCTCTATGTTCAATTTATCTGCTGAACTTCAAGGAATAAACTTCAAGACTAAGCGAGACGAAGCAGGCTTATCGTACTTTTAGAAAACACACAGCCTCAGCTCAGGAGATTCTCAGATTAACCGCCTATTATTTGATCAAGACTAGAGCAGCTTACTAGCAAGCCCCTTGTGCTCAAGAGAGACCTGGTCAAGCACTGGCACTCTAGCACAAACCCGCAAAACTAATCAGAGAGACCCATTTTTATGAATTCGCTTGTGACTACTTCTGCCCTTAGCGCTATCCTCAGCCTAGCTGTAGCAACTACTGCGGGAGCTGTAGAGCCGAATAGTATCGGTACTGGAGCCAAACCTGCAGTGGCTCAAGGCCTAATTGCACAAACTCAAATACCACCAGATTCGCGGCCCTACAGGCAATATATTGCCAACAGGCGCTCTCTTGATGACATGATCATAATGCGAATGAAGATGGTAGGCGCAGCCCAAGAAATGCTTCAATCCACCCAAGATACTGCTTTGAAGAGGCTAGCTCAGGAAATGATTACCTCTGGCAATAGCGAAATTACAAGAATGATGGAGATGCGGAAAAACATGTTTCCCGCAGATATAGATTAAGCAGAGGTGTTTAAATGGTCCAGGCAGTCTTCGCTGGTCCTATTAGGGTTTTTTCCTAGTCACAGACCGAAGCACAGCGGTTTATACCCGCTGTATCAAACCCATAGCCCTCTTTTTTATCATAAAAAAGAGGGGGAATGGTAACCCCCTCTGAAACTGCTGTCTTGCTGGAAAAACTCCAGAGGACATGAGTTCAAGCTAGAGCTGCACTGCTCCTCCAGACGCTTGAAAGCGGGCCCGGGCCCGCTTTAGAGCTTGAGTCGCTTGAATTTTTTCTTGGCGGTCGTCGTTCTGTTGAGCTTGATTGGCGCGGTTCTCAGCTTCAGTAAGGGCGGTACGAGCTTTTTGCCGGTCAATAGTCTCGCCCCGTTCGGCGGCATTGACCAGAATAGTCACTTCGTCGTTTTCCACTTCAGCAAACCCACCCATCAGCGCGATCGCGACCCAATCCTTGTCGGGACGAACGCGCAGTACCCCCGTATCTATAGCGGTCAACAATGGAATGTGACCCGTTAAAATACCGAGTTGGCCAGAGGTACTGGGCAACAACACTTCCTCAGCACTGTCATCCCAGACTGTCTTATCCGGCGAAATTACCCGAACCATTAACGTCATAGTGTTCTCTCAATCCGTGGGAAAGTCTTTGGAAGTTATAGATCTGGCTTACTTGGCTTCGGACTTCATTTTTTCAGCTTTAGCGATCGCCTCGTCGATGTTACCTACCAGGTAAAAAGCCTGCTCTGGTAGTTCATCCAGCTCACCCTTAAGAATCATTTGGAAGCCCTTGATAGTCTCCTCCAAGCTGACGTACTTACCTGGTGAACCAGTAAAAACTTCTGCAACAAAAAAGGGTTGAGACAAAAAGCGCTCAATCTTCCGAGCGCGAGCAACCGTCTGCCTATCATCCTCAGACAGCTCGTCTAGGCCAAGAATGGCAATGATATCCTGCAACTCCTTGTAGCGTTGCAAAGTAGATTGCACTTCACGGGCTGTGTTGTAATGTTCTTCGCCAACAATACTGGGCTGAAGCATGGTCGAGTTAGAATCCAGCGGATCAACTGCCGGATAAATTCCTTTAGAGGCTAATCCACGGGAAAGTGACGTGGTCGCGTCTAGGTGAGCAAAGGTGGTGGCAGGAGCCGGGTCAGTCATGTCATCAGCCGGGACATATACCGCCTGAATTGACGTAATCGAGCCTTCGGTTGTTGAGGTGATCCGCTCTTGGAGGTCCCCCATTTCGGTTCCCAGGGTGGGCTGATATCCCACGGCGGAGGGCATCCGGCCAAGCAGAGCCGATACCTCAGACCCTGCTTGGACAAACCGGAAGATGTTATCAATAAACAGCAGCACATCCTGCTTGTTCACATCCCGGAAATACTCTGCCATGGTTAGCGCTGACAGACCCACGCGCATCCTAGCACCGGGTGGCTCATTCATCTGACCATAGACCAGCGCCACCTTCGATTCGCCGATATTTTCTTCGTTAATAACTCCCGATTCCTTAAACTCGTTGTAGAGGTCGTTGCCTTCTCGAGTGCGCTCACCCACACCCCCAAACACTGAAACACCACCGTGGGCTTTGGCAATGTTGTTAATTAGTTCCTGAATCAGAACGGTTTTACCGACACCTGCACCTCCAAACAGGCCGACCTTGCCACCCCGGCGATAGGGAGCCAGCAGATCTAATACCTTGATGCCAGTTTCAAAGACTGAAGGTTCGGTTGCTAATTCGGTTAGCTTCGGAGCAGGGCGGTGAATCGGAAAAGTTTCCTCATTGTTGACCGGCCCCAGTTCGTCTATTGGTTCACCCAGGACGTTAAAAATTCGGCCTAGGGTTGCCGCACCGACTGGCACACTGATGGGCGCGCCGCTATCAACAACGTCCATCCCCCGAACTAAGCCGTCCGTGCTGCTCATGGAAACGGCACGAACCTGGTTGTCCCCTAAAAGCTGCTGCACTTCGCAGGTTACGGAGATGTCCTGTCCACTCTCGTTCTTGCCGGTGATTGACAGAGCGTTATAGATCTGTGGCATTTTGCCGCTGGGAAACTCGATGTCAAGAACGGGGCCAATAATCTGTGTAATTCGACCAGTACTCGTCTGTTCTGAAGTGGAAACCATGCTTGCGCCTGTTTTGTGATGATCTTAAAAACTGAAGCGTCGTTTGGCAGTTAAAATGCCACTTTCCAAAGTATCACTTAAGGGGATTGAAGGTAAGCTTTCTTTTAGTTTTTCCCGACAATTTCACCGCACTCAGGCTCAACTGAATCCTAACCAAGAATAATTAGGATTCCACTTTGACCCGCCGGATGGGCAAGTTTGCAATTAGCGCCGTAGTTCGTTGATCTGTTTCTAAGGAGAACTCTAGGGCCTCGGTATCAAGTTCTACATAGCGAGAGACAACTGCTAGAATTTCCTGCCGCATTGCTTCTACGGTTTCAGCAGATAGGGCTGTTCGATCGTGGGCCAAGACCAGTTTGAGACGATTTTTGACTTCCTCGCGACTACTAACAGGGTTTAATCGCGGAAAAAGCCGTTCTAGAAGTTCATTAATCATGGAATCTTAAAAGGTGACACATAGGAAGACCAAATGAAGCCGTTAATTTATCTATCAGTCTTTGGGGCAGTGTTTGAGGCAGTCTTTGGGGCAATCTTTGACGAAAACTAGTATCTAGAAGAACTGCGAAACAAGCGACGAATCCGACTGAAGATGTTGTCGTAGGCTGCATTTAGATCAATGAACTCGACTCGCTCTCCCTCTAATCGACGGGCAATGTTTTCAAAGGCCAGGCCCGCCAGGGTCAGCTTCTCAGATAGCACTAACGGTTCGCCCCGGTTGGTGGAAATGATTACCCGCTCATCATCGGGAATCACCCCAATTAGAGGAATCGAGAGAATTTCTTGCACATCTTGAACCGACATCATGTCATTGGCTTGAACCATAGCGGGCCGCAACCGATTAATCACCAAGTGCATTTGCTTCACCCGTTGAGCTTCCAGCAAGCCCACCACCCGGTCAGCATCCCGGACGGCAGAAATTTCCGGGGTTGTCACCACTAGGGCTTCTTCGGCCCCTGCGATCGCGTTTTGAAAGCCCATCTCAATCCCCGCTGGACTGTCAATCAAAACGTAATCAAACTTTTGGGCTAAGTCTTGGACCAGTTGTTTAATCTGGTCCGGGCTAACGGCGTCTTTGTTGCGATTCTGAGCCGCAGGCAGCAGGGCCAGTTGACTGTGACGTTTATCTCTAACTAAAGCCTGTTCCAGCCGGCACTCGCCTGAGAGGACTTCCATCGCTGTGTAGACTACCCGGTTTTCCAGTCCCAGGAGTAGATCTAAGTTCCTTAGACCAAAGTCGGCATCTACGAGGACAACTTGACGTCCAAGCCGCGCTAAGGCCATGCCAAGGTTGGCAGTGCTGGTGGTTTTGCCCACCCCTCCCTTACCAGAAGTAACGACAATAATGCGACTCATGCAGACGACTCACCAATACCGACTGAATATTCCCTTGAGATACTCAGTTTAGGGTAATTCCTGTGGCTTGGATAGGGGCAAAGACATCTTGGAAAAATCTGTCGCCCTGGAGATCCAGATTCCCTCAGAGGTGACATAAGCCACTTCCGGGTAAAACTGGTTAGGCGTTGTCTCCGGGGCTCTGGCAACCTGGTCGGCAATCCGAAGCTGAGTGGGTTGCATTTGCAGGGCCATGATGCGGCACTGGGTATTGCCCCTAGCACCAGCGTGGGCCACACCGCGCAAGCGGCCCCAGACCAAGATGTCACCATCTGCAACCACTGAACTGCCCGGATTGAGATCGCCTAAAATTACAACCGTCCCGGCATGGCGAATTTCTACTCCAGAACGAACCGTTGTCTGCAGATACACTGGCTCAGCCAAGGCAGGCATCAGGGGAGCTGCCGGTTGACTCAAAGGTGAAACTGGAGCGTCCTGCTCGACCGAGTAGCCAGCACTCGCTGCGGCCACTGCCGTTTGACGCCGATTGGTGCGAACTTGCTTGAGCTGGAGTTGGGCCTCTGAGAGAGCGTCTGCGATCGCCTGCAATTGCCGACCATCTAACAACCGGTTTCCTGCCAGCAGGTAGACACTGGTTTGGGGTTGCCAAAAGCGTTTCCCCGCACTCAAGCGCTGCTGAAACTGCTGCCAGGTATCAGACCAACTAATGGCAGCGTTTTTTACCTCGGTTTGAGGGGGAAGTAGCAATAAGAGGTGTCCAGCCTCAGTCTTAAAGTTGACTTGAAGTTGAGACTCGACCCCAGGGTGATTAGCCTTAGGCAGGTCCTGAGAGGACGAGCCAGAGACAGCGGCGGAGGAATCAGCAGTCATTCCGAAGGAACCTAGCTTGGGTCAGGCCAACCCATCATAACGCCATACATAATAGAATAAAACGCGGACTACTTTGCGGGACTCGAACCGCCCACGACTTGCAGCCGCTGGGAAACTTGTGTGACGCCCCCTTCACGAATCAACACGGCTGAAAGCCACTGGCTGGTAGCCTGAGCGGGTGCTTTACCCACCTTGAAGAGACCCCCTGCGGGAAGGGCCTCAAGCTTGACTGGTGCAGTTTCTAGGTAATTCTTAGCATTGATGGGTTCCTCCACAGCAGCCCCAAGCAGCAAGCTGTCTCCCAGCGGTTCTGTGACAATCGCATCAAAGTTGTATTCCTGACCGACTCGCACTTGCTTGGGTAGATTCACCTGGACAACTGGCGGCTTTGGTCCCGACGTAATCTGGCTACGCTCAGATAAAACATCCTGGCGGACAATCTTTTGATCCATAATGCTTTGGCGAGCCGTAAGGGTTGCCTTAAGCACTAAGTTCTGGTTCTGCGGCGATCGCTGAGTCCCTGTAATATCAGTAACCGTTTCAACGACAAAACCCTTGCCATCTGCTTTCCAGTTCTGGACTTGCGTACGGTAGTTCAAAGTATTGTAGCCCTGCCAAAACTGAGTCAGGCTTTGCTCTAGAGTCTGGCGGGTTAAACCATCTGAATGGGTAAGACTTGGGCTGTAAAACTTCATCACAGCCCGTATATCACGCTTACTTGCAGCAGCATCAACCTGGGCCAGCGTATTTTGTAAGGACTGGGGGACGGTGGTCGGCGCGGCTGTAAGTAGGGGTTGAGAGGGGGGCAGCGCCTGAGACTGATTCAACCTGAACCCAGCTTCTAGCGCAGAAAATATCAGCGTCAGCAAAAGTAACCTCCGCCAATCAAGCCGATGCAAACCTGTAATTGCAGGGAATCGAGTTGGGCTTTTGGGCAGAGTTAAAACTTTACGCATGGGTAATTTGGGTTGCGGTTCAAGGGCTCAGATACTAAAGTAACCTTAAACCCTTTGTAATGGCTTGAGATTAATTCTACTTCCTGTGGCCGTTGATGCCAGCACCAAAAAACTTATTTACTCCACTCCCCTCTGCCAAGGCAACTGGCCAACCAGAAGTACTCTCCCCCAAGCGACTGCTAGTTGCCGCGAGCGGCACTGGGGGCCACTTATTCCCAGCCCTTGCAGTTGCTGAGCAGCTATCGGACTACCAAATTGAGTGGCTAGGCGTGCCAAATCGCTTAGAGACTGGCCTGGTGCCTAATCAATACCCCCTCCGCACCGTTCAGGTTGAAGGATTTCAGCAGCGGCTAGGTCCAGGCTCAATTTCGATTCTGAGCCGGATGATAGGTTCAGTCTTTCAGGTCAGGCGCTGGCTGCAGCAGGGAAAGTTTGCAGGAGTCCTCACAACTGGTGGGTACATTGCCGCACCAGCGATTATTGCCGGTCGCTCCTTGGGACTACCAACTGTCTTGCATGAGTCAAACGCCCTACCCGGTAAGGTAACCCGCTGGCTGAGTCCCTGGTGCAGTGTAGTGGCACTGGGATTTCAAGCGGCTGCTCAGTATCTGCCGCAAGGGAAGACTTATTGCGTCGGTACCCCCGTGCGGTCTGCCTTTCTACAAGACTGCGCGTTGGAAATTAGCATTCCTAGTCACGTCCCTTTAATTGTTGTAACGGGGGGGAGTCAGGGAGCAGTCGCGATTAATAAACTAGTGCACCAGTGTGCTCCTGCCTGGTTAGGCGCAGGAGCCTGGATTGTCCATTTAACTGGAGATAGCAGTTTAGAGGGAAGCGACTTCCAGCACCCTCACTACTTGTCGATGCCTTTCTATGACAACATGGCAGGGCTACTTCAGCGAGCCGACCTGGCAATTAGCCGCGCTGGGGCAGGTACCTTGGTAGAACTTGCAATCACGGGTACACCTGCAGTTCTAATTCCCTTTCCCTACGCAGCGGAAGACCACCAAACACACAATGCAGCAGTCTTTGCAACCGCAGGAGCTGCAACGCTTTTTCAGGAAGCCAATTTAACCTCAGCGCTTTTAGAAACAACAGTCTTAGACTTGCTGCGATCGCCGCAGATCCGCCAGAAGATGGCCCAACAGGCCAGAAGCTTGGCAGTAACCGATAGCACAGAGCGCCTAGCTCAGTTGGTTCGTCAACTGCTTGAACCTTAACAGGCAACGTTAGAACTATTACCCTTCGCTGTCTGGGCTACCGTGGCCGCGGGGATCATCAGACTGAGGCGTAACAGACCTTTGGAAAGCAGAGACTCTGCCCGCCGCTGACTGGTAAGGCAAAGCCTCGTTGGCAGCCAGCGCGGCTAAGTTGGCTGCCAACACACTTCGTGGTTGCTGACCGATCGCACTGGCAATCGCGTCACCGCTTGAATTCAGGAAGACAAAGTAGGGAATTCCATCCACCCGGAAATGCAGCACCTCCGGCAACCACTTTGTGTTGTCTACGTTCAACATGACCACGTTCAGTCGATCTGAGTACTGCTGCTTCAGTTCGCTCATGTCTTGAGCCATCGCCTGACAACTGGTACACCAGGTGGCATAGAACTCAATTAAGGTGGGTTTCTGATTGCTCAAAGCAACTTCTAAGGGGGTGGAGGCTTCGGCCAGCCGATTGAGTGAAACCGTTTTTGTCTGAGTTTGCAGTCCGAAAAAGACGGCAATGCTCAAGCCAATTGCAACCAGCACAATTAACAGGTTTCTGGTTTGGGCTCCCGTAGAAGTGTCTGATTTTTGCTTTTCGATTGAGTTCGGTAGGTGAGTTGCCATAGATACCTTGCCCCTGAAAAACTACTTCTAGTGTAAGGGTTTGGTGATGACCGACTATGCCCTGACTTTGTCATCGTTGATTTTAGGGGGGGTTCCAGGGGGTGCGATCGCGCCCAGGAGCCTAATAAAATATCGGGTAAGAGAGAGGCGATCAAAGCCATGCCACAAATAACTTCTTCCCCAAACCTAAATCTGCTCTTGGAAAACCTGCTGTTTCTAGTCAGTGCGACAGGTTTTTTTATCCTGGTAGGCTGGGCCTGGAGACAGACAAAACCCTATCACTTGCCCCAACCCCTGCCAGCTTGGTTCAAGATCTGGTTCTTGAGCGTCCAGGTGGTAGGAGGGCTTTTACCTCTGGCGGCAATGCTCCTATGGGGGCTGTGGTGGGGCTACGACCAGGTCCTGACAGTCCTGATATCGTACTTCGTCATGCTGGGACTGCAGATTCTCTCTGAGATTGCAACGCTGCGCTGGTTTCACTCAGTCGTGTGGGTAATGGTTCCCTACGTGTATCTGCCTTACCGGATCTGGCAGTTGTATGAGGCCTTGATCCTCCTGAGTCCTGAGCCCGAATTAGTCTGGGTTCAAAACCTATTGCTGGTTGAGATTGTCCTCTGGACTTTAAACTACTGCCTCGATCTGTCGCAGCTTCCACGACTTTTTCGCTGGGAATCCCGGGAGGCAGGGCAGGGAAACCTGGATTGTAGCTAAGTTTGAGAGCGTCTGAAGACGACCTGATCCAGTCAGTTAACCCTTGCCGTTAAAACAAATTTGTGATTTTTCTGGCGCGATTTAGCTATGGTTTAAATCAGAAAGCTGCACCATAGAAGTAGGGAGTGATAGAGGTTCTCGGTGGTACTCAAAAACCAAGGTAACCCCAACTGGTACAAACGTCTGTTTGCTTGGATGCTGCTAGCCAACGGTAGTGGGAAGTACGAAAAGGCGATCACTAAGCGCAAACAGTTCCTATTTTCCGACCTGCACGGGGACGTGTTAGAAATTGGTCCTGGAACGGGAATCAATTTACCCTACTATCCAGCCAACATTCACTGGATTGGAGTTGAACCCAACCCTTTTACCCATCCCCATCTGAGAAAAACAGCTCGGAAGCTACGCCTGAACATCGACCTGCGGAACGGCACCGCCGAACGGCTAGAGGTCGAAGATAACAGTATGGATGCCGTCGTCAGTACCCTAGTTTTATGTTCCGTCAAAAACCTCAGTACAACCCTCCAGGAAATCTTGCGGGTGCTGAAGCCCGGTGGACGCTTCCTATTCATCGAGCATGTTGCCGCTCCTCGCGGTACTTGGCTGCGACAGTTTCAGCAGGGGGTCCGGCCTGTCTGGAAGGTTTTGGGGGACGGTTGCCACCCCGACCGGGAAACCTGGGTGGCGCTGGAGAGGGCTGGTTTTGAGCAAGTCAAGTATCAGCATTTTTCCGGGCCAATCCCTATCCCAGTTGTGAAACCTCACATCATCGGTGTGGCCTCTAAGCAGGCGAATTAGCCCTTCTGATTGTCAAGTTTAGAGCAACTCGCACTTGGGGACGATATCCTGAGCAGTCCGGTTGAGGCACGATAAAAATAGGACTTAGCCCCCTTATTAAAAGCAGGAGAAAGACCCGTGAACTATCTTGTTGCCGTATTAGCTGACCGGGTACAGGCAGAAGCAGCCTACTCTGCCTTGGAGAAAGAAGGCTTACCCTCAGACAAAGTTGCCATCTTAGGTAAGGGATACAAAAGTGCCGATGAGTTTGGTTTGATTGACCCAAGCTCGCAAGCTCGTAAACAATCGACTGGACTAGCACTTTGGCTAACCCCCTTTGGATTTGTTGCCGGGTACGTGTTCAACGTTTTAAGTGGTTTGAATACCTTCCCTTGGGCCGGAGGGTTTGGCAACCACCTGATTGGCGGGCTGCTAGGAGCTGCCTCCGGTGCCTTCGGCAGTTTTGTGGTTGGCAGTGGCGTCGGTTTAACGAGTGGCAGTGGCGATGCGCTGCCCTATCGTAACCGACTAAATGCCGGTAAGTATCTCCTTGTTGTTAAGGGTTCTGCCAACCTAACCGACCAAGCCAGACGTGTGCTGCGGCAATTCGAACCCGAAAATCTTCAAGGGTATATCGATTCAGATAGTGTATGAGTCTTAGCGCCAAGCTTGCGCCCAAGGAACCAAGACTCCCAGGATCAACCTATCCTGTTGACTTAAAACTCAAATACGCTGCCCCCTCAATTGATCCCAAAGAAGGTTGACGAATCACGATAAGTAGTGTTAGTTTTGCCTGAAATCTAGCGCTATAGTGGCGTTAACCATTCTGATTTTGTCCAGCACGGTTCAAGTTGCCCAAGGGTTGAGCTGGCGGCATGACCAGCAGAGCTCATCCCCTAAAATCAGCTGTTTGAGTATTTACCAGAGGTTGTCCAAGCGTTTGGAAACTTCTAGCAACGAGAAGGCTACCAATACCCCTTTGGCGTTGCTCAGAAAGCTCCCATAGCTCTTTGGGAGTCCACAACTCGAAGTTCTGCACATCCTTAGTTCTCAGATAGATTTACAGTTATTTACCATTTTGGTGTTGTAATCCAAACCTACTTGAGGTGAATGTCTAGCAGAATTAAATCAGAAATACTGCGGTTGAGTAATTGCAGCTAGTGCCAACATAACGACATTTAATAAAGATATAGAAACAAACCAGATGAAAGACTCGAAGTTTAATTTACACAGAGAAGACTTGACTGGTGCCAACTTAAGTCAAGCCAACTTGAGCCAAGCCGACTTGAGCGAGGCTAGTTTGGCTCAAGCAAACCTGCGTGAGACTGAACTGACTGAAGCCAACTTAAGTGGGGCCGACCTGAGGGAAGCTGAACTATTTGCCGCCAACCTGAGTGAGGCAGACCTGAGCGGAGCTAATCTCAAGGGAGCAAAACTATTTGCCGCCAACCTGAGTGAGGCAGACCTGAGCGGAGCTAACCTGAGTGAGGCAGACCTGAGCGGAGCTAACCTGAGTGAGGCAGACTTGAGTGATGTAGACCTGAGTCAGGCAGATCTACGGAGTGCCTATCTAGGCGATGCGGACCTGAGTGGAGCCAATTTAAGTGAGGCGGACCTGAGTGGGGCAACAATGCCTGATGGAACCGTTCGTGACTGAGATTTTACCCAAAGACTACTGATGACTAGTGCTTCCAGCGCTACGATTGGTGAGTTCTTAGAAGTCCCGTTTCTCCGTCTCCGCGATCGCGCCTCTCTTCAGGAAACTTCAGAATACAGGGAGCTTCGTCACCACGCTCAGAATTTCCTGGACCACTATTTTGATTAAAGAAGATTTAATATTTTAGGAATTTAGCACTAATCTCTAACCTGACCCGGAACCAGGGTGCAAATTTAACTGTCTCAGGCCGTAGAAGCGTCATAGAGCATAGCAAAAGTTTTAAACTAATGTATCCTTAGTCATAGCGTTCATCGTGATCCCTGCCTAGTTTTAGTTGTTTAGAGGGGAGACAGCTAAACGATATAGTCAACTATAGGCTCGACAAAACCTGCATATCTTGAAGCCAAGTAACTGTTCTAAATTTCGCGTATAATCTGGGTGTGAGTAACTGTCCCAAATTTATTAGTTCAGTTACGTCATTGAAAGAGTAAGCGACTATTAGCTGCACTACCAGCAGTTCAATAGAATGCTAGTTAATTGAGTGGGTAGCCTAATCCAGATCTGGACTGATAACCAAAGTGGATCAGGACTGAAGATGGAGCGGAGGAACCAAGTAGTGGGGCTAATCTCAGCTAGAGAGAGACACCTTCCAGTCTTAGCCCGTCAGCTAACTCCGTCGGCAATGGAAGGAGTACCAAAGACTAAAGCTTTTCATAGCAGTTGTCCTTGGGGTCTCCTCGCGGATGTCATCATGGGCTTCAAGAGTACTGACTATCCGCTTTGACCCACCTCTCACCTACCGAGTTTTAGAGAGGATAAAGCTGTGCACATTAAAACAATGTTGTTGCGCCTTCAAGGTGCTTTAGGTCAGGATGACTTGATTGAAGAGATGATATTGCTGCCCGGTTCAGCTTCAACCCCTTCTGACCAAGCTAAAGAGACAACGGCAACTAACCTAATCGTTGGCTACAATGGCTCTGCTAAAAGTCAGACTGCCTTAGATTTAGCTCTAGGCGTTGCTCATCAAACTCGACTGGCGACTCGAGGGCAAGTTACCGTTCAAGTCGTTTATGTTGTAGACATCAACCACAGCAAATATTGTCCTGACAGCTTCTTCATTCCTCTCAGTAGTCACAACTCGCTACGCCAACTCTCAGGTGAGTCTTTACGAGAGCCTAACTTGAGATCCAGTACACCAACTTTAACTAGACAAGACGCCTGTGCGCTAGTGGCAGCAAGTCCATTGATTGCCTCAACAGACCCCTGTCTCACCCATCTGGGTTTTGACTCTATTGATCCACTTGAGCAAGCTGATCGCATTCTCTGGCAAGCCCGTTGTCTAGCTGAAGAGTGGCGGGGCTCCCTTAAAGCCCATCTGCGTTTTGGTGAAGTTTGCACAGAGTTGAGAGATGTTGCTGAAGCTGAAGCAGCGGCTCTCCTATTTCTAGGTTGTCATTCTGTTGATCATCCCGTCGTTCAAGCGCTTGATTCTACTTTCCCTTGCCCAGTGCTGGGTATTCCAAGCGTGATTACGGACACTCAACCTGAACCAGAAGCTCAGTCTGAGACCGTGGTTTGAGGAATTTTCTATAGAATGTCTAGCGCTTCTTAACCTGCTCTAAACTGCTTAATGTCAATCTCCAAAAGGCATAGATTGTTAAAATACTTGAGAAACAGAGTGTAGAACTAGATTAACTGACAAAAAACTTCAAAACCCTTACCTGCCTGAAACGACCCATTTATGTCTCCCAGGGGCGCAAAGGTAAACTAATCTAGAACTTAGAACGCTCTTCAAGGGACGGGACACCCCTTCAACTCACAACTCAAATTCATCACTCTGGGCAGGGGTGAAGTTAGTTAAAACACTGTAGATTGCCCAAATTGCCATCGCTCTCAGGTACATGCAGGCTCGGAAGGTTCCTTTGGCTGTAATCGCCTCTGGAGTACGGAACTGGAGACCGTTTTGATAGATCTGACCCACGACTACTTCTGCCAGTTGGAGTGCTTCTGACTTCATCCCCGTCTGTAGTAGCAAGGCTGCCAAACCAAAGTTGATCCCGGTCCAGACTTCTAGGGGATGAGTAGCATCCGGTTTTTCCGGTACCCCACCGGGCCCCAGTCCATTAGCGGCACCAAACTGACCCTGCTGAAATTTTAAGAAGCAGGTCTGGTAAATGGTGTTTAAGGCTAAATGGGCGCGATCGCAAGACACAACATCCGGCAGGCTCAGGAGCCGGGCATAGAACTGACCACAGAGTTGATCGGCCATAACTACGTCAGAGCCACTATCACTATCTAGGCGGTAGTACTCCCCGTTCCAAAGTTTTGCTTGGTAGACGGAACGGGATTGCTTCAGCCAACCCTGGTAAGTGGCAATTGTCTCCTGCAAGCGTGGAGTGGGATATGCTTCGGCGGAGTGATCAATCAGGATTTTGCCAGTGGCGATCGCAGCTTCCAGGGCAGCAATCCACAACCCACCGCAGTAGGCGCTAACGCCTTGCAACTGCCAGTCATCAAAGGTCTGGTCTGGAGCCCCGGAATTCTCTGGAATGCCATCGTCATCTAAGTCAAAGGTCTTGAGATGGTCTAGTGCCGCCTGGATAGCAGGCCAGCAGTCGGCTAAGAACTGATAGTCTGTCGCCCCCGTGCAGTAAAAATCTCGGTAGACCAGCAACACAAAGTCCGATGGCAGGTCTTTCCACAGGTTGCAGTCTTGGTAGCTGGTGTAGTTGGTTTTTCTCCAAGGGCACTCGTTGGGAGCGCCTAAATCGTGGGGCACAGCGTTGGCTACCTTGCGAGGGGCCAACGCCCGGTTATAGCCAATCTGCCGCAGCGTGTTGTCTGAGGTCGGAATAGCGCGGGCAAAGGCCCGCATGACCGATTTTTCTAACTCCGGCCACAGGATTAGCAAGCCAAAGGAGCCGTAGAGTCGCACGTCCAGGCTTTCATACCAGCGGTAGTCCAAGCACTCCAGCACGGCGAACTGCCCGATCGGGTCTTGGAAATCAGCGGCACTCCAGAGGGTGCCGCCGCTGGTGAGGTCGTATAGCTCGTTAAACAGGGCCAGCTTGAACCAGTTCGGTAGGTCTTGGTCCAGGATCGGTTGCTGCCAGGTTTGAATCTGCTGTTGCCAGCTTTGGTAGTGATTCAGGGCTGTTTGAGCGATCGCCCAGGCATTGCGACCGCTACGACCAAAAAAGTCGGTATAGCGACGGTAGGACTCTACACCCTTGGCAAACTCGGTCACGGGAAAATCCCAGGCCAGGACAAACGGGATCCGCCGGGTCTGCCCCGGAGCTAGGGTGAATCGAACTGCGATCGCAGCGGCGACCTGTCTACCTCCAGTCGCAGGAGTCTCAGCTATCTGGTTGCTCAAAGACCCATCCTCGGCAAAGGTTTGCCAGAGATCAGAACCGTCGCCAGCGGGGTTCCAATGGCTGTGATAAAAGACTTCAACGCCATTCTCAGCCGACGTTGCAATCGCCCACTGTCCCTGTCCTTCCCGCCCCGCTGAAGCGGTCGCAATCCGGTCCATCCGGCAACCCACGACACCTGGTTCCCGCACAAGCTGATTGAAGTTGCCGTCGCTTTGGCCCAACCGGGGCTGGTACTCATACTCAGGACTGCCGTCATCCCGAACATAGACCTGGGGGGAAGCGATCGCGTTGGTGAACCAGCCGACCATATTTTGCCAGCTCAACATCAGGCTGAGCGTCAGGGGCTGGTCGGTTGGATTGTGAGCTGTCCACTCAAAAACAGCGATCGGGTAGCTTGTCTCCTGATAGTTGCCAGCCCAGATCGGTGAAAACTGCTCACAGATCAACTGAGATTGAAAAACCCCTGCGTACTCAAACCAGCTCCGGGGGTATAGGGCATAGTAAGTACCTGTAGATCGGGTAGCGGAGCTAGCAGGATACCACTCCCACTGACTTAAGCTTCCATCCGCAGGTGCTTCGGTACAGAGGGCATAGGCTTGGGACGGTGTGCCCGTGACTTGCTCAAACACACTGAATTGGCAAGCCGGAACAGTCTTGAAAGTATGCTCCCCACCGTCAATGTGCCAGAGATTGAAATCTCCCCTGGAGGAACGACCGATACAGCCAGCACCCAATCCGCCCAGGGGCATCCCGTGCCAGGGTCCGTCGTCCAGGTTGCTGGCATAGCGGACGGTATAGGGTTTATCCCAACCAAGACCAATTGGACGACTCCAGGCGCAGGTGGGTATAGAGAGCTGGTTCTGATAATCCGGCCTAAAGATGGGTAATTTGTTCGGAAGTGTCATCGCAGAGTTATAAGCTTTGGCTTAACTTGACTTCAGCCTTTTTATCACACTAGAGGTTCCAGCGGCGCGTTTGGACTATTGGGTTTGACAAAAGGCCGATAGAACTTAGTCGCAAAGCCCCTAATGGCGCGAGTGCTTAGCATTCGTCCATCGGACTAGCCAATAGCAGATCGACAGGGCAAAGATGGTAGCGGCAAGCGCAAACAGTTCTGATTCGGAAATTTTCTCAAAATCAAGAATGATGATCTTCCGGGCTACGGCAATTAGAGACGTGACGATCACCAGCTCAATCTGAATCGCATGACTGCTGAGATAAGAGGTAATATTTTGCAGAATTTCTAGGGCAATTAGAATGTCCAGAAACAGTCCAAAAATTCTTAGTAAGGTAACAGAGAAGCGGCCAGTAGGCCAAGACAGCAGGTCTTGACCCAGAACAATACCTAAGTCTACTACAGCAAACAGAACGACTCCGATCATTGCTAGGGCAAGAACTTTAGCAAAAAAATCTTCTATGTCATTGACAAGTAAGAGGAAGTTTTCGTTCTTGCTTTTGTTAGCTAGAAAACCCAGCAGATTCCGCAAGGGTCGCTTTTTATTGGTTGACATGGGGAAAGAGTTGGTGGGTAATCTCAAAGGACTAGGGCAGAATCAGGATTTGCCTCAGAGGCCATTAAACCAATTTTCAGGTTTGTGATTTCATCCTCTGGGGCAACCCTGATTATTTCTACCCCTAGACCGATATTGTAGGGACCTTGACACTGCTAACTTCTTAAAGCACCGTAAGGGAGTTATGCCGCTGTGGCCTGTTACTGCCCATCGAAGCAGAGCGACGTCAGATGGGCAGGCGGTGTGGAGAAAAAACAGAATATTGATCTGTAGATGGTGTGGAGTTTTTGTCGCTTCCTCCATTTTATGGCTGCCAAGGGAAGGCGAAACCCTTCATCAGAGCGGTCTGAGGTAGCCAACGTCTACAGTCAAACACTCTGCTGTTCATTGGGTCTTTGATTGCCTCTCAACCTCAGGCTCTGTTTTTGAGGTTTAGAGTTTTCTGAGATCGCTTTCTTCCTCAGCTTCTAAAGTTTGAGGCTCTCGTTGGCTCGGAAAGGGTTTAACAACTCGGCCCAACTCCTTGGGTAGTCTAAACAAGGCCTCCTGAATAAAGGTTTGAATGAATTCATCCCGGCGATTGAGTTGGAACTGTTTCTGTACCACTTCTGTAATACCGCCATCACCCCAGTCCTGGTCGTGGCTAAAGTATTCAATAAAACTTTTTCCGGCAATCTGGGTCAAGTAGGCAGCCGTAACACTTTGAATGGCTGTACCCACGACGTACCCACCCACGCTAAATTGCAAAGCTGTGGAGACCACTTCAATCGCTCCCTTGACGAGACCTAAACTGCCCAGGGTCTTGGCCAGGGAAATTGCCAACTCCCGGCCTCGTTCCCGGTTGATTTCACAGCCGTAAACCTTGCCAATCTCAATCACCATCTGGGCATTAACTGCCGCTGTTGCCAATAAATCAATCACGGGAAGCGGCGTGATCCAGATCACCCCAGCCCCAATCCACTGAAAGCGTCTTACGACTTTCTCAGCTTGACGCCGACGCTGAGCGTCAATAATCTGCCGGGCTTCTTCCCCCAGGCGCTGAGATTGCAGCAGAATGTTGTCTGCCAATAGCTCTTCTCCCTCAGTCCGGAGCACAGCCGCCATCCGTTTGATCAAGGGCATGACCTCTGGATCAGGTTGAAACGTTTCACCATTTTCGAGGGCAAAAGCTTGGGGACGAGCAGCGACAGCCACCAGATCTGCAAGGGCAATAAATCCCTGCACGCGCTGCCCTAAATGGGCTAAAATTGCCTCTCGGTCGGCTTCAGAATAGCGATCGATTTTGTTGAGCACCACCAGCGATCGCTTGCCAATTTGAACCAGGGCACGCAGCGGCTGGTATTCTGACTGACGCAGGTCATCATCGACGACAAACAACAATAAATCTGCTTCTGTTGCCAACTGGCGGGCCATTTGTTCCCGTTCTGTCCCGGCAACGCTTGCTTCTAGAATTCCCGGTGTATCGGTAATCCAGATTTCTCGGTTCAACCCCTTCAAGTGTAAGTTATAGGTCTGGCCAGCTTCGGTTGTACCCATAGGCGCGCCAACCCGGCCTACCATGCGACCAATCAAGGCATTCACGATCGACGTCTTTCCGGCTGAGCCAGTCCCAAATACAACTACACGCAGTTCTCGTCGGGCCAGGTCTGCTTCAATCTCGCGGGAACGGGCTTGGAGAGTCTGCCGCGCTACTTCATCCTGAATTTGAGCGACCTGCTGGCGCACCGCTTGCAAGGTTTCCTCTGCTGCCTCAGGCTTGAGGGTTGAAACTTTCGGCTTCAGCCGCTGCTTGCGGGAGCGCCGACTACGTGACCCCTGAAACAGCAAGACGTAATAGATTGCTGCCCCAATCAGGAGAACGAGCAGGGCAAGCAGGACCCCTAGCAGAATATTGGCAAGCAGGGGTGAGGTAAAGGAAACCCAGGTGTAAAACCGGGACACCGTGTGAACCAGCCAGATCATCAGCCCAAGAACCAGACTGAGACCAATCAGCAGCGGTAGCAAGCGTGACAGGGGCATGAACGAAATTGAGTTCTGGTTCTGATTCTAGTTCGTCCGCTCCCTGGTGCGCTCAATCAATAGCCCAGAACTAGGGCCGGAACTAAGGCAGGTGTCTGGCTATGCGGCTAATTCCCGGTAGCCTTAGAGGCTGACGCTGCCATAGCTGTACCATTAACCAAAGATTGATCAAAAAGTAACTGGATGTTAGCACTCCGTTCATGAGCAGTAGTGATAAGCCTGCTAATTCACTCCTGCCCTCAATCATGGCTTGGCCTTCCGTTCCAAGCAAGACATATCCAAGCACCCAGCCTAAGGTCAGGGTGACCACCAATCGGCTCACCGCCCGTTGCTGATAGTTCCCTTTTCGTTGGTAGAGTGTCCAGCAGGCTGGAAAAAACCCAAACACGGGGATGAGATAGAGAAAGATTTGCAACCGTCTGATCTCTTCATTTTCAAAGCCATCGGCATTGTCCATCGGGTGATTCCTTGGCGGCAGATAAAACTCAATCTTAAGATTGAGGTTGCGATTGCAAGCGTTGCTCAAACTAGATCTGTAGTGTTCCCTAGAGTTGAACTGGAAGTAGCGTCAGCAAGACAAGCCAAGGGTTGAGCCTACTGGTGGACAAGGTAGGGCAGAATCTGGAAAGGATGCAATAGTAGTAGAGTCTTAGGGATTAACTAAGCGAGCCTGCGAGATAATCTAAAATTAGGAGGCTCTTGTTCTAAACGTCAAAGTAGGTTCTGTACCGGAGCTGGTGCATGAATGAGTCTAACTCCTTTAAATGGTGGGATACCCTTTCTCCCCTGTCGCGGCTGCTTTTTGTTGGATTAGCAGCGCCTATATTAGTCCTTAATTTTTGGGCCTTCTCTTCTATCTTTCGATATTTCGGGGTCCTGGCTGCCGTTTTGGTCGTGGCGTCCCTGCTAGCTTTTTTACTAAACTATCCCGTAGGCTGGGCGGAGCGTTACGGGGCCAAACGAGGATCGGCCACGATTATTGTGTTTTTGCTGGCGCTGTCGCTGATCATAGCCTTGGGGATTACGGTGATTCCCAATGTGATTGCCCAAGCCCAACAGTTGGCAGTGCGTCTACCAGAATGGATCGAGTCTGGTCAGCAACAGTTGGTTGTCCTGAGCCAGGAGGCAAACGAAAGGGGTTTCCCCTTAGACCTCGATGCCTTGAGCGCTCAAGTGATTGATCGGCTCAAGGGACAGCTACAAGCTTTAAGTCGGCAAGTTTTTAGCTTGGCCGTCGGTACAGTCAGTAGTGTATTAGATGTACTGGTGAGTGTAGTCATCACCGTTGTATTGACCTTTTACTTACTGCTGCACGGCGATGAGATTTGGTTGAGCCTGGTTGAATGGCTACCTCCCAAAGTCCAGCAACCTTTTTCTCAAACGCTGCGACTCAGTTTTCAAAACTACTTCATTGGGCAAGTTATTTTAGCAACCTGTTGGAACGCCGCTTTAATTCCAACCTTCTTGCTCTTAAAAGTGCCCTTCGGCTTGCTGTTTGGCTTAACGATTGGAACCATGACGTTGATTCCTTTCGGTGGCACCGTTGGGATTGCGCTTGTGACGCTGCTTGTGACCTTGCAAAATGCCTGGTTAGGTCTCAAAGTTTTGATTGGGGCATTGATTGTGCAACAAATTTTAGACAATTTGGTTGCACCGAGAGTCTTTGGCAGCGTGACTGGATTAAATCCAGTTTGGGCCTTTATTGCTATCTTGACTGGAGCAAAAGTCGGCGGTTTACTGGGGGTTGTCGTTGCCTTGCCCATGGCGGTTGTGATCAAGACGGCCTTACTGGCGCTGCGATCGCAGGTGATCACGCCAGATTCTGATACCGAACTCATCAGGACCAACTCCCCCCAGGACCTTTCGCCAGAGGAGCTTTCCAAAGTTTAACTTCACCAGACAGCTTCTAGGAATGACTAACCAGCTAAACCTAAGCTCTCAAGCGGTAAAGCGATCGCAGGGTCTACACTTTGAACCAGATGGCATGTCACCTGAACCACACGATCCGCTTGAGCGTTCTCCAGAAGCGCAGCTTGACCGGAGAGGGACCAACTTATCCTGGCTAGCAGGTTGGTTCCACTACCTAGTTCGCGCCCAACCCCATCACACCGACTATGCCGGTGTAGTTTGGCATGGTTCGTACCTGACTTGGATGGAAGAAGCGCGGGTTGAATACTTACGCTCAGTTGGGGTTGATTTTACTGACCTGGTGGCGATGGGATGTGATCTGCCAGTTGTTGACCTTTCGGTCAAATACCATCGTCCTGTTTTAATGGGAATGCAGGTTGTGGTAAAAACTCGCATGGCCGCCAAGACAGGGGTGCGAATGAATTTTGACTATCAGATTGAAGCTCTAGATGGGCAGACCCTGTACATCACAGCTCAGGTGACGCTAGTCGGCATTGATCGTATCCAGGGCAAGATCCTGCGCCGCTTGCCTCCTGCCATTGAAACCGCCTTGCTGAAGCTCTCTGAAGCGATTTAGCCTTTTTGAGAGCTTGACGATTAAGTGCTCAGTAGCAATGACAGAAAAAACAAGACCGGAGCTGTTCCCTTGGGCTGGTGCACTATCCTCGGAGTTCAAAGGTAAAAATTTGTGCTAGAGATGCCTGGTTGTAGATCTTCAATAGCGCTCAACGCTGCCAGGTCGCGCTGATCCAGCACCTCTTATCCATACAGCTACCCTTTTCAGGTCTCTAGGTAAAACCTGCTTTTAGCAGGAGGCGCTTGAGTTCTAAATCTTCTTGAGCATGAGGTGAGTTGGACTGAATTAAAATAAGCGCAGATCAAAGTTGCTGATGTTCCTATGACTTCCGCTTTCACACCCCCGATCACCAGTTCACCCTTGCCTGACCATACTCACTTACCAGAGTCCGACGGCACCTTTGTGAAAAACTTTCAGGAACATCCCCAGAGCATTTTGTTAACTGAGTCTGTCTGGCCTGTCCTACAACAGCTTCATCCTGATGCTCAGTTCTGTATTGGTCAAGGTTGTGGTGTTTACTGGTGCTTGACTGAGCCGCCAGAGCGAGGGGCAGTCGCGCCTGACTGGTTTTATGTGCCCAATGTCCCACCGATGCTGAATGGTCAAGTTCGGCGTTCTTATATTTTGTGGCAAGAGCACATTGCACCGCTGACTGTCTTAGAGTTTGCCTCAGGAAATGGCTCAGAAGAACGGGATAAAACTCCTTGGACCGGAAAGTTCTGGATTTATGAGCAGGTGATTCGGCCCGCATTCTATGGGATTTATGAAGTAAGCAAAGCCAGCATAGAGGTGTATCACCTGATTGAAAATCAGTACCAGGAATTGCCAGCGAATGACCAGGGCCACTATTCAATTGCCCCAATGGGAGTTGAGCTAGGAATTTGGCAGGGTCGGTATCAGAATATGGAATTTCCTTGGTTACGTTGGTGGAATTTACAAGGGGATCTATTGCTGACGGGTGAGGAACGGGCAGAGCAGTTAGCAGCACAGTTGCGGGCACTAGGGGTGGAGCCGGAGGTGTAAGGGACGGCAATACCTATTTAGGAGGCCGTAAACACCGATCTCAGCGATCGCAGTAGGCTACTTACAATAGCACTAGCGAACTAAATTTAAAGCAAGAGTAGAGGGGAAGTTAAGATGCAACCGACCAACCCCAACCAGTTTACCGAGAAAGCTTGGGAGGCGATCGTCCGAATTCCAGAAATCGTCAAACAGGCCCAGCAACAACAAATTGAAAGTGAACACTTGATGAAGGCCCTGCTAGAGCAGGATGGGCTAGCGAGCAGCATTTTTACAAAAGCAAATATTCCGGTCCAGCGCTTGCGCGATCGCACCGACGAATTTATCAACCGCCAGCCGAAACTTTCGAGTACCAGCAGTTCTGTCTATCTAGGCCGCAGTCTCGATCTGCTCCTGGATCGGGCTGAGGAGCACCGCAAGCAATTTGGTGATGAATTCATCTCGATTGAGCACTTAGGCCTGGCCTATGCTAAAGACGATCGCTTTGGCAAAGCGCTCCTACAAGAATTCGGCTTGGATGAAGCGAAACTGAAAGCGGTGATTGAACAAATCCGGGGTAGCCAGAAAGTGACAGACCAAAACCCAGAAGGAAAATACGAGGCCCTAGAGAAGTACGGTCGAGACCTGACCCAACTGGCCCGCCAGGGCAAGCTGGACCCAGTAATTGGGCGCGACGATGAGATCCGGCGGACGATTCAAATTCTCTCGCGCCGGACCAAAAACAACCCGGTGCTGATTGGCGAACCCGGTGTGGGAAAAACGGCGATTGCTGAAGGTCTGGCCCAGCGGATTGTCGCCCGTGATATTCCAGAGTCCTTGCGCGATCGCAAGCTAATTGCCCTGGATATGGGTGCCCTAATTGCCGGGGCCAAGTACCGGGGTGAGTTTGAAGAACGCCTCAAGGCCGTCCTCAAAGAAGTCACTGACTCCCAAGGCAACATCATTCTGTTTATTGATGAGATCCACACCGTGGTTGGGGCCGGTGCTACCCAGGGGGCAATGGATGCCGGAAACCTGCTGAAGCCGATGCTGGCTCGCGGTGAGCTGCGCTGCATTGGCGCTACTACCCTGGATGAGTACCGCAAGTACATCGAAAAAGATGCAGCCCTAGAGCGGCGCTTCCAGCAGGTCTACATTGACCAGCCCAACATCGAAGACACGATTTCGATTCTGCGGGGGCTAAAGGAACGCTACGAAGTGCATCACGGGGTGAAGATCTCTGACAGTGCTCTGGTGGCGGCTGCAACCCTGTCTACCCGCTATATCAGTGATCGCTTCTTGCCTGACAAGGCGATTGATCTGGTAGACGAAGCCGCGGCCAAGCTGAAGATGGAAATTACTTCTAAGCCAGAGGAGCTAGATGAGATCGACCGCAAGGTCCTTCAGCTCGAAATGGAGCGCCTATCTTTGCAAAAGGAGAGTGCCCCCGCCTCGCGGGAGCGGCTGGAGCGCCTGGAAAAAGAGTTGGCCGACCTGAAGGAAGACCAGGCCAACCTGAACACTCACTGGCAGTCTGAGAAGCAGGTGATCGATCAAATTCAAGCCGTTAAGGAAGAAATTGATCGGGTCAACGTGAAAATTCAGGAGGCCGAGCGCAATTATGACCTCAATCAAGCAGCGGAACTCAAGTATGGCAAGCTGACGGACTTGCAGCGGCAACTGCAACAGGCAGAAACCAAACTGGCAGAGACCCAAACCAGCGGGCGATCGCTCCTGCGCGAAGAAGTCACCGAGGCCGATATTGCCGAAATTATCTCCAAGTGGACCGGCATTCCGATCATCAAGCTGGTTCAGTCGGAGATGGAAAAGCTCCTGCACCTGGAAGATGAACTCCATCACCGCGTGATTGGTCAGGCTGAAGCTGTCACTGCCGTAGCAGACGCAATTCAGCGCTCCCGCGCTGGTCTGGCTGACCCCAACCGACCAATCGCCAGCTTTATCTTTCTGGGGCCGACAGGGGTCGGCAAGACCGAACTGGCAAAAGCTCTGGCAGCGTACCTATTCGATACCGAAGAGGCGATGGTGCGAATTGACATGTCGGAGTACATGGAGAAACACTCTGTCTCCCGCTTAGTGGGCGCACCCCCTGGCTACGTCGGGTACGACGAAGGGGGTCAACTTACCGAGGCGATTCGCCGCCGTCCTTACGCCGTGCTGCTGTTTGATGAGATCGAAAAAGCTCACCCGGACGTGTTCAACATCATGCTTCAGATTTTGGATGATGGGCGAGTCACCGACTCCCAGGGCCGCACGGTGGACTTCAAAAACACGGTGATCCTCATGACCAGTAACATTGGTTCCCAGTACATTCAGGATGTGGCTGGGGATGATTCCCGCTACTCAGAGATGCGTGAGCGCGTCATGGATGCGATGCGGACCAGCTTCCGGCCAGAATTCCTCAACCGGATCGATGAGGTGATTATCTTCCACAGCCTGCGCAAAGATGAACTGCGGCAGATTGTTAAACTTCAAGTCCGACGCCTGGAGAAGCGTTTGGCTGATCGCAAGATGTCCCTAAGACTGTCTGAAGTAGCCCTGGACTTCCTGGCTGAAGTAGGCTATGACCCAGTCTACGGGGCCCGGCCCTTGAAGCGGGCAATTCAGCGCGAGCTAGAAACGCAAATCGCCAAACAAATCCTGCGCGGCGAATTTAATGAAGGGGACACAATCTTCGTCGATGTCGAGAATGAGCGTCTCACCTTTAAGCGAGTCCCAATTGAGATGCTGGTGATCCAGCCTAGCTAGAAGCACTCAGTCAAGTGCCGTTCTTTATGTACGTGTCGCTCATAGGTTGGTAGGCTGTTGCTTTTGCAAAGCCGTGGAATAGCAGCTTGAATTTGAAGCTGCATGAATGTGCTTGCGATCGCGTAACTCAACAGTACTGTGGAAACTGGTTTACACAAGTTTGAAATGGATTGCCTCCTAACTAATCATGTCTGAAGAGGTCTGGCTGTTAGCTAGAGGATTGAACTTATCTAGTTGAGTGAATGGAATAGGATTGACTGCACTTATGCGGGATCAACAAGCGGAGTTGGTGATTGAGGCAGGTCGGACAGAAAGCCAGTACTGGCAGGATCTTTGGCGCTATCGAGAGTTGTTTTATTTTCTGGCTTGGCGCGATATTTTAGTCCGCTACAAGCAAACGACAATTGGGGTCGCTTGGGCACTAATTCGCCCTTTGTTAACCATGATTGTTTTCACTATCGTGTTTGGCAAGCTGGCAAAGTTACCTTCTGAGGGAGTACCGTACCCGATTCTGGTGTTTGCCGCGATGCTTCCCTGGCAGTTTTTTGCCAACGCGCTTTCGGAGTCCAGCAATAGCCTGATTACCAACGCAAATTTAATCTCTAAAGTCTACTTCCCCCGCCTGATTGTGCCTGCAAGTGCGGTAATCGTCAGCTTTGTAGATTTTCTCATTTCTGGCTGGATCTTGTTGGGACTGATGGCTTGGTATAACTTTGTGCCTGACTGGCGGATCCTAACGCTGCCACTGTTCATCTTGCTGGCGTTTGCAGCTTCAATTGGAGCGGGGCTGTGGCTGGCAGCTCTGAATGTAAAGTACCGCGATTTTCGATATATCGTGCCGTTCGTTGTCCAGTTTGGCCTCTACATCTCACCCGTGGGCTTTAGCAGTGCGATTGTGCCGGAAAAGTGGCGCTTGCTCTATTCCTTGAACCCAATGGTCGGGGTAATCGATGGCTTTCGCTGGGCGATCTTAGCTGGAGAAGCCAGGCTCTACTGGCCAGGACTGATCTTGTCTTCAGGACTGGTTGCCCTTCTTTGTGCCAGTGGTATCTGGTACTTTCGCCAAACTGAGCGGATGTTTGCCGATGTGATTTGAACTTACAGGAGCGTCAACGCCAATTGCTAAAGGTTATAGACACAAGCATTCAGAGGCTAGACGCACTCACCTCCAACTTTCAGAGATGATCAACATTGCTTCGCTCGCTAAACTAGGGCTAAGTGGTTAAGGTTGACTGTCATGTTCCAAACCGATCCGCCGCGCGCTCCCAAGGAAGTTCTCCCTACAATGTACGATCTTCCCAGCGAAGATCCAGGCGACCCAGAGGGTACCCCGGGATTGCCGGACGAATTTCATGACTTTCAGCCCCAACTGCTGCGTGAAACTTTTTATCCACCTGGTTACCCAACAGACCAGGTCTTTGTCGCCAGCGACTTAAACCTCTACTATGATCCTCGCCATCCCAACTGGTACAAACGACCTGACTGGTTTGCTGTTATAGGTGTGCCACGCTTATATGAGCAGCAAGACTTGCGCCTCAGTTATGTGGTCTGGCAGGAGGGAGTTGCTCCTTTGATCGTGATTGAGTTGCTTTCCCCTGGTACTGAAAAAGAAGACTTAGGCCAGACACTGCGAGAAATTAATCAACCTCCTACCAAGTGGGAAGTGTATGAGCGTGTTCTGCGGATTCCCTACTATGTCGTATTTAGTCGCTACACCAGTGAGCTGAAAGCTTTCAAACTAGATGGAAGTCGTTATACAGAATTATCCCTAGGGGAGCCGCACCTATGGATACCTGACGTGATGTTAGGTCTAGGATTGTGGCAAGGAACTTATCAGGGTATTGAGCACGAGTGGTTACGCTGGTGTGACGCAGCAGGAAACTGGATACCTACCCTGAGGGAAGACACAGCACAGGAACGCCAACGAGCAGAACAGGCAGAGCAACAACTATTACAAGAGCGACAACGGGCAGAACAGGCAGAGCGACAACTGTTACAAGAGCGACAACGAACGGAGCAACTGGCTGCTCGGCTACGAGAACTTGGTCTCAGCCTAGATGAATAACGAACGCTCTTCTAAATGATAGATATAGTACCGCTGAGTTCTTCAGCAGTGTCTGCGATCGCCAAGCCATTGAACTGGTGACGCAAACTTCCGCAGGAATACCTTGCGTTTGATATCGTCTGCCTGGGGCAAAGGCTGATAACTACTTGTGCATGAACCCATCTTTAATCGCGTAACTCAAAAGTGTTGTGAAAGTCTAGCTAACCGGAACTGGAGAACTGCTCCTACTCCAATAACACTCTATGACTGATACTGTCATTCGTGTCGAAAACCTGGGTAAAAAATATGTCATCGGTCACCAGAAGCAGGAAAGATATACAACTCTGCGGGATGCGATCGCCGACAGAGCCAGATCTCTGACTCGCAAGATCCAGTTCCCTTCTTTTGGCAGTAACACTAAGCCCACAACCGAAGAATTTTGGGCCTTAAAGGATGTCTCTTTTGAAATTAAGCAAGGCGATCGAGTTGGCATTATCGGTCGCAACGGCGCAGGCAAATCAACCCTGTTAAAGATTTTGAGCCGGATTACCGAGCCTACCTGTGGACGTATCTCGATCAAAGGACGAGTTGCAAGTCTATTAGAAGTAGGAACAGGCTTTCACCCAGAGCTAACCGGACGAGAGAATATTTATCTCAACGGTGCAGTTCTAGGAATGAGCAAAGTTGAGATCAAAAGAAAGTTTGATGAAATTGTTGACTTTGCAGAGGTAGAAAGGTTTTTAGACACACCAGTAAAGCGCTATTCATCAGGAATGTATGTGCGGCTGGCATTTGCAGTGGCAGCTCACCTTGAACCAGAAATTTTAATTGTGGATGAAGTTTTAGCAGTAGGAGATTTTCAGTTTCAAAAGAAATGCTTAGGAAAAATGGAAGATGTAGGAAGAGAAGGGAGAACAGTGCTGTTTGTAAGTCATAACCTAGTAGCAGTTCAGTCGCTTTGTAGTCGTGGTATTTTCCTACAGAACAGAACTGTCATTGCAGACAAAACTATGACTGAGGCAGTTTCTATCTATCTTCAGACACTTGAGCAAACTTCATCGCAAAATCTTTTAGAACGTGAAGATAGACGTGGCAAAGGTCAAATAAAGCTTGCACTTGTGGAAGTTTCTACGGGTGATGGTCATTCATTGACTTCTCTGTCAACAGGTCGCCCCGCTCATTTTGTTTTCCATGTTACAGGAGTACAACCAGACATGTCGTGCATTTTTACACTTTATGACCAGCAAGGTCAGCCAGTAGCAAACTTTAGCAGTGCTGTGCAGGGCAAAGAAGATTTAAAGGAACCAGAGATAGGTGCAAAATTCCTTTGCAAAATTGACGAATTAATGCTTACCCCTGGTCGCTACCGAATAAATGTCGCAATCGTGAGTGACGGCGAACTGCAAGACAACATTGAGGGAGCCGTCACATTGGAAGTGGAACCAGGGCAACTTCGAGGACGACCTGTAAAAACAGGGTCAGGATATGGCAGCGTTTGTATGCAACATCAATGGATCTTACCTGTGTAGAGCTGGAACATTAAATTTATTGACCTTCAAGCCTGTAACTAGGGTTTGACACATGCATGCAGTAAAAAAGGCTATTATCAGAAGTTTTGATGAAGATTTGTCTATTTGATCCAGGAATTGAAGATAACGACGGTTCGCCAAGTGTCAACCTAGGAGATTTGATTATCCAGGAAGCTGTTCAAAGGGAAATTACTAGTTTATTTAGTGGCTGTGAAGTTTTACAGATCTCCACTCACGTTTTTCCAACGCAAAAACATCTTGATCTGGCTCGTAGCTGCTCGTTAACCTTTGTTGGTGGAACCAATCTATTAAATTCAAGGATGAATTTATCAAAAAAATGGAAAGTATCTATCAAGCAACAATTGAAACAAAGTAAGCCAATTCTACACGGTGTTGGTTGGCAGATTTATCAGAATACACCAAACTTGTATACCAAGTTTTTGCTAAACATTGTGCTTTCAACTAAGCTATTTCACTCAGTCAGGGATAACTATACCAAAGCGAAACTCGAATCAGCAGGAATTAGAAACGTTTTAAACACAGGTTGCCCAACCATGTGGCCACTAATAAATACTAGACCTGAAGAAATTCCTTACACCAAGTCTGAAACTGCCATGGTTATGCTAACTGACTACTCGAAAAGACCAGAACTGGATCGAAAGTTACTCGAATTAATTTTCTGTAAATACAGAAAAGTTTTTGTCTGGCCTCAAGGTAGAGGTGATAGGGAATATGTTTCAGGGTTAGTTTCCGAGCTTCAGTTTCCAATAGTTATGTTAGAACACTCCTACCAGGCTTTCAGTAATTTCCTGAAGTCCGGAATTCATTTTGACTATATTGGCACAAGGTTACATGGTGGAATTAAATGCTTGTTGGCAAAAAAGCGTTCACTGATTATAGAAATAGACAATAGAGCCAAGGAAATAGCTCAAGATACTAATCTTCCTACCGCAGATCGTTCAGAGCTTCAAAAAATTAGTCAGTGGATTGATAGTCCATCAGTCACAAATATTCAACTAGACTTAGATTCTATCAATCGTTGGAAATCTCAATTCAGTAAATTCATAGCTAAAAAATAAAACTTAAGTTTAGTTCTTTCCGAGACTTAGCTTTTAATGTATGAAGATTGCCTTTATTAGCTATGAATATCCATCAAACAGTGCCTATGGTGGTATCGCCACCTACGTCTATCAAGTGGCGAGGATGCTGCATCAGCGAGGTCATCACGTGGAGGTATTTACAATCAATCATCACCGATGTGGAACTGAAACTGAAGATGGCATCGTAGTTCACCGGATCGGGAAGAAAAGTAAGCAAGACTTTTCTAGGTACATTGGTCAGGTTTTTGCTGAACAGCACGCCAGAGTTAAATTTGATGTACTTGAAGGGTCTGAAGTTTCTGCCCCTGCAGGAGGAGCGGTTCAGCTTGTTTCAGAGATTCCGCTCGTGGTAAAGCTTCATACTCCGTCATTTCTTATCAAGCAGCTAAATTATGTTAAACCATCTCTCCAAATGAAAATTCGCAGGTACGTTGGTGCATTACGCAGAGGGGATAAGCCTAAGCCTTTTACTCGTTCGCAATATGACTTAAACAATGATGTTGAGCGTATACACACTCTAGACGCTGATGAAATTACAACACCATCAAAAGCTTTAGGTAAGAAATTAATTGAAACATGGGAATTACCTACAGAGAAGGTATTTCACATACCTAATCCATATATACCTTCACAGGAACTTTTGAGTATTCCTATCGAAACTCACTCTAATGTAGTGACGTTTATTGGAAGACTCGAAATCCGTAAAGGCATTCTTGAACTTGCACAGGCAATCCCGCAGATCTTACGGCAGCAACCCAATACAAAGTTTCGCTTTGTAGGTTCATCCTGGCCATCACCTCAGCCAGATTTAGACATGCAGCAGTACTTAGAAAAGAATTTACGACGCTATAGGAAATCACTGGAGTTTACTGGTCGTGTAGCCCTTGACTCTATTCCCTCTGTACTGGCTGCTACTGATGTGTGTGTTTTCCCAAGCCTCTGGGAGAACTTCCCAAACGTCTGTCTTGAGGCAATGTCTGCTGCCCGTGGAGTGGTCGGCAGTAGTGCTGGTGGCATGGTTGAAATGCTTGGTGATGATGCCTTTGGACGAATTGTTCCACCTTGTAGTCCTGAGAAAATTACTGAGGCTGTCATTGAACTGCTGGTAAAACCTGAGTTGCGTATGCGACTGGGGCAAGCAGCACGCGATCGCGTGCTCACTGAGTATAACTTGGAGCGAATTGGTGCTTTACAGGAAGCTAGCTACGCACGGGCAATTGAAAGAAGGCGAGCATTAGGAGCGCGAGAGTCAAAAGATTCTGTTTTGGAAGCGATCACATGAGAGGTCTTCTTTAAGAGAGATCAATTCGAAAAAAACATAAGATCAAAATCAAGTTTAATTATTTCTGTTTTCACATCTCAAATAAATACTAAGTTGACAAACGTCTAATTCTAGTTTCAGATGTAACTATTAATGAAAAATGTAGCACGTTATATTTTTAGAAAAGTAGAACATGTTGTATTTTTAAGAGAACTTATTTTAGTAGTTTATTACTTCTTAAATAAGACACGCAAAAATATCAGAGGACTGAGTAATATTGTACGAATCGACACGAGTAAAGTCGTTCCTTTTCTCAGCAATGTTATCTTTGATATTAATGGTAATGACAACATTGTGGTAATTAAAAGTGGTACGCAAATTCACAATACAAAAATTTCGATCCGAGGCTCCCGTCATAAATTAGTAATAGAAGAAAATTGCATAATTAAAGGCGGCTGTTTGTGGTTTGATGATTATGACTGCCAAATCACTATTGGCAACGGAACAGTTATTGGTGAAGCTGAGCTAGGTGTGACGGAACCCAATTCATCAATCACTATTGGTCAAGATTGTATGATGGCTTATGGAATCGAAATGAGAACTGGAGATTCTCATTCCATTATTGACCTAGCCTCTAACGAGCGGATTAATCATGCCCAAAGTGTGACTATAGGCAACCACGTATGGATCGGCAGACACGTTCAAATACTTAAGGGTGTTTCTATTGGCAGCAATAGCATTATTGGCATTCGGTCGGTTGTTACCAAAGATGTATCTGAAAACAGTATTGCGGTAGGTGTTCCTGCCCGTGTTTCAAAAAGTGGAGTAACCTGGATTTTTGAGAAAATACCGCGCAAAACCAACCAAGATGTACTTAAAGTAGTTAAGGTTTAATCTTAAAAATAATGAATTTTATTGAATTAAGTTCATCAAAATATATGAGCAATGAAATTAGCGTAATCGTCTACACTCACAATCACAAGAAGGTATTTAGTTCCTAAGTAACCATGAGTCAAACAATCATTCTAGGTGGTGGAATAACGGGATTAGCCGTAGGAATTGCATCTGAACTACCTGTGTATGAAGCAGTTTCAACACCAGGTGGAATTTGCTCATCCTACTATGTTCGTCCTAACACTACAGAGCATCTTCCTCAATTACCAGAAGACGGAGAGGCTTATCACTTTGAGATAGGCGGAGGACACTGGATCTTTGGCGGCGACCCCGCTGTGTTGCAGTTCATTCAAAGCCTGGTAGATGTGAAACATTATGCAAGACGGTCGTCTGTTTACTTCTGTAACCAGAACCATTATGTTCCTTATCCAATCCAAAATCATCTTCGCTT
The DNA here is from genome assembly GCA_041748155.1 of Thermosynechococcaceae cyanobacterium. Taxonomy (GTDB): domain Bacteria; phylum Cyanobacteriota; class Cyanobacteriia; order Thermosynechococcales; family Thermosynechococcaceae; genus JBGTDT01. Next base: position 48,006 of record JBGTDT010000191.1, read on the forward strand.
TCTGGATAGCGAAACTGCCGAGAAAGCCCTAAGTGAGATGGCTGCCCCTCGATCTTCTTTTAGTGTCATGCAGGAATGGCTAGAACAAAGCTTTGGCAAAACACTTGCAGAATTGTTTTTTAATCCGTTTCACAAACTTTACACGGCGGGTCTCTATAAAAAGATTGTTCCACAAGACGCCTACAAGTCCCCTGTCAATTTAGCGCTGGCAATCCGGGGTGCATTGAGTGATGCTCCTCCAGTTGGGTATAACACTCAGTTTATTTACCCAGTAGATGGCTTAAACGTACTGGCGCAACGGATGGCAGAGCGTTGTGATCTACGTTATGGAAAGCGTGCAGTCGAAATTGATGTTTGTGCCAAGAAGGTGATTTTTACAGATGGCAGTATTCAAACCTACGATAAGTTGATTTCAACCCTACCCCTCAACCAAATGGTAGGGATGGCGGGGTTGACCATCGACACTGAACCAGACCCATATACGTCGGTTCTAGTACTGAATATTGGCGCGGTTCGAGGCAGAAATTGTCCTAATGATCATTGGCTTTACAATCCAGATGCGACTTCGGGGTTTCATCGAGTTGGTTTCTATAGCAATGTTGATCCCTTGTTTCTCCCAAAATCAACCCAAGAAAAGAGCGATCGCGTCAGCATTTATGTAGAACGCGCCTACTTAGGGGGGATCAAGCCGACTGAAGCAGAAGTGAATAATTATGCAGATGCTGTAGTTAAAGAACTTCAAAGCTGGAGCTTTATTGATGAAGTTGAGGTTGTTGATCCGACATGGATTGATGTTGCATACACCTGGTCTTTGCCGAACTCCCAATGGAAACCAAAAGCTCTAAAAGCTCTAGTAGAGCATCAGATTTACCAGGCTGGCCGTTACGGGCGTTGGATATTTCAAGGGATTGCTGATTCGATCCGAGATGGTTTCATTGTTGGAGGAAGCTTTAAAGGAAATTGACCTCTGAAAGCTTGAGAAATTCTATATTAAGGCTTGAAGCGTAGTATCCACTACATATTTTCTAATTGGATTTATTTGTACTCTCTTGATAGTTAATCATGGGTATTCGTAAGGTTTTAATTACCAGCCAGTCACTATACCTTGATCGCTTTCAGCATCTGTTTGAAGCAATGTCACAACAGCTTGATGTGCAGTACATGCCACTTGTTGACATGCCATTTAGCCAATCATATCCTGAGAAACTGAATCGAAAAACTAGATCGATCCTGCATAATGTCACTAGATTAGATTACTTTCAACCGCCGAAAAATCTGCTTAAAACACCTCGTATGTTTGTAGCACGATCTAAGCATACCGAAGAGCAAATTAGACAGCTTGAGTGGAAGCCAGAGCTAATTTTTCACGTTTTTTGTCTATCTAGCCCACTGTGGAAAAAATTTGATATCCCATATGTTATGTTCCTCGACTACACAATGGCATTGTCTAAGAGAAATTGGTCTGTTTGGGCTACATTTTGCAGTGATAAAGAGTGTACAGACTGGTTAGACTATGAATATTTGACCTATCAGTGTGCTCAGCATTTATTCTGCGTTAGTAATCACGTTAAGACTTCATTGGTAGAGGATTACAAGATTCCAGCCGACAAGGTGACAGTAACCGGCTCTTCTGCAAACTTTGCTTCTGTTTACGAAGGACGGAAGACATTTGGGAGCCAGCGCATCCTATTTAATGGTTCAGATTTTGAAAGAAAAGGGGGTGATCTGGTTTTAGCAGCTTTCCGCCAGGTTAAGGGAGTTCTTCCGAATGCAAAACTCTCTGTCATAGGAGCGAAATTACCAATCGAAGAAGATGGCGTTGAAATATTAGGTCATGTTCAATCTCGAGAAAATCTACAGCAGCTACTGTTAAGAACTGATTTGTTAGCTGCTCCAGCACGTTGTGATCCATTTCCTGTACTACCAATGGAAGCAATGAACTTCGGTGTTCCCTGTATTGTTTCTGCTTGCGATGGCAACCCTGACATTGTAGATGACAGCGTTAATGGTGTAGTGCTTCCAGATCCCACTGTGGAACAACTGGTAGAAAAGATGATTGATCTTCTCAGGACTCCAGAAAAACTGATGGCGATGTCTAAGCAGGCACAGTATAAAATCAAAACAAAGCTGAACTGGAACTCGGTCGCTCAAACAATCACTCATACATTGTCTGAGCTTTATTGATTTACTTAAAATATGCAATGTCTGTAAACATACCTGTAATAAAGAGAACACTACAGTAGTCCAAAAGGACAAAAATTTGATGCGATATCCTAATATTTACTTAGTAGGAGCACCAAAGTGTGGTACAACTTCATTGCACTACCACCTCGGACAACATCCGTCTATTTTTGCTCCAAAGTGTAAGGAGCCACACTACCATACTGTAATCAAAACAGGTTGGCCATCATGGGACGTAAGAAGTCAAGAACAGTACTTTACTCTGTATAAAGAAGCTCAATGTAATCAGCTTCTTCTTGATGCTTCAGCATGGAATTTATATGCTGAGAGTTCAGCGAAGTTCATCTATGAAACTTCTCCTAATGCTTACATCATTATGTCTCTTCGGCAGCCAGTTCAGCGTGCCTATTCGCATTTTATGCACATGGTACAACGGGGCTGGGAAAAATATTATCTTTTTGAGGAGGCTATTGCCCAGGAAGAGCAACGTATTGAAAAAGGATTCTTTTGGGATGTTCACTATTTATCTGCAGGCTATTATGCTAGCCAAGTCCAGCGATACTTAAGTATTTTTCCTAGACAACGCATCAAAATATTGATATTTGAGGAATGGATACAAAATCCAGAAGATACTATTCAAGAGATTTTTCGTTTTCTCAATATTGATAAATCACTTTCTGTTGAGACTAAGAAGGTGAAGAATGTCACTCAAATCTCTTACGCCCAATCTCTCCGTATTTGGTTGAAAAAATATAGAGAGATAAAATTTCTTATAAATTCTGTAGTTCCTGGGTATGTTAAGCGAAATATCATGAACGAGCTTCAGCAAAAAAAGACGGGCTATCTACATGCTTTGAATCCTGATTTGGAGATGGATTTGATGAATCGTTATCTGGATGACATAGAAATACTGGAAAAATTGCTTGAGCGTTCAGTCGAATCCTGGCATGTTAAATCTAACTAATTAGATCTAAAAACATAGTATTTACTTATTTGATTCATTCTGATTCCCAGACATATGCCACCTTTTAAAACTACTGTAATTATCTGCACGCATAATCCTCGTCTGGAATACCTTGACAGAGTGATAAATGCTCTTAAATTTCAATCTCTGCCATTTGACCAGTGGGAACTACTACTCATCGATAATGCGAGTGACTCCCATCTTTCTGCTGAAATTGATTTAACTTGGCACCCGGCTGCTCGACACATTCGAGAAGAAAAACTCGGCCTAACTCCTGCTCGATTGCGAGGTTTCCGGGAAGCAACAGCCGAAATTTTTGTCTTTGCGGATGATGATAATGTCCTTAACCCTGATTACCTGAAAAATACAGTAGAGATTTTGCAGCAAGATCTTCGCTTGGGCGCGATTGGAGGTAAATCCTTACCAGAATTTGAGGTTGAGCCAGAACCCTGGTTTACTGAAACTGATATAGGCTTGGGCTTGCGTGACTTAGGAGACAACGTTCAAGTCTACTACTCGACAGAAGCATCAAAGGTCGTAGCTGAGTCGCCTAGACATTATCCAAAATTTGCTCCCATCGGTGCTGGACTAGTGCTGCGGCGGCAAGCTGCACAAAGTTATGTAGAAAGCATGACTGGAAACAGTACTAGGTTGGCACTAGGTCGCACGGGCAACCAATTAACGTCAGGTGAAGACAATGACATCGTTTTGACACTCTTGGAAGCTGATTGGGGAGTTGGTTACTTTCCCCAACTTCAGCTAACACACCTAATTTCTGCAAGCCGTCTAACGAAAGACTACCTCGCCCGATTAAACTGCGCTTCGTCACGCTCCTGGATTCAAGTTTTAGATGTACACGGCATTCGACCTTGGCGAAAAATTCCGCATTGGACAGTGCTACCACGAAAAGTCAGGGCATTTTTCCGTTATCAGCCTTGGAAAAGCTCCGTTGCCTATGTACGCTGGCAAGGTGCTTGCGGAATGCTTGAAGGGCAAGCCAAATTACTCTAGGGAAGCGCATCAACAATGACAATTAATCCTACACATAGCCATCTGAGACAGTTGGCAAAAGACTTGCACCTCGGAGTTGCCCTTTACCGACTGTACTACCGCCCTAAGGGGTTTATCCAGAAATGCCTCCGCTGGGGTCCCATCAACATGGTGCTGACCCAAAGAGGGCAGATGCAAATGGAGAAGGCGGTACCCTGTCTAAAACCAATTGAACTAGATTTATCTGTCAATTCACTAGAGGTCTACTTTTTAACGGGTCGAAAGTACTGGTATCAGACCTGTTTTTGTGCCTATTCAATGATCCAGCAAACACAAACAAACTTGCGTCCTATTATTTATGACGACGGAACTTTAGAGCAAACGCATCGGGAAGAAATATCAAGAATTTTTGCCAATGCTAAGATTGTCCCGTTGGAGAGTATTGAAGATCGTTTGGATAAACATTTACCAGAGAGTAAATTTCCTTTTCTAAGAGAGCGACGTCGGCAGCAACCTCTTTTGCGTAAGCTGACAGATTTCCACGTTGGTTCTCAGGGGTGGAAGTTATTCCTTGACTCAGATATGCTCTTTTTTGAATCGCCAACCTTTCTCTTAAATTGGCTGAAATCTCCACAACAACCTTGCTACATGATCGATGTGATAAATGCGTATGGGTATTCTGAGAGTTTAATGTTTTCCCTGACCAAAGCAAAAATACCAGACCTTGTAAACATTGGTATTTTGGGCTTGAAAAGTGAGGAGATTGACTGGGAAAAACTTGAAGCTTGGCTTAAAACTTTAATTGAGCAGGAAGGAACACACTACAACGTGACACAATGTCTTACCGCTATGCTCCTTGCTGATCAATCCTGCATCGTTGCTCCCCGACAAGAGTACTTACTAATGCCGGGATATAAAGAAGTGATGAAGCCGCAAGCCTCCTTACACCACTATGTTGCTGATTCCAAGCCTTGGTATTTTCGCTATGGTTGGAGACACGTTCTCCACTACGATCACTAACTTGATTCAATAAAGTCCTGTGTATGAAGCCCTTGGTCTCTATTCTGATCCCTTGCTACAACGCACAATATTGGTTGGCTGAAACTTTAGAGTCTGCTTTAGCACAAACCTGGACTAATAAAGAAATTATTGTAATAGATGACGGCTCCAACGACGACACTTTAGCCGTTGCAAGAAGATTTGAGTCACCAGTAGTTAAAGTCATCAGTCAGGAAAATCGAGGTCAGAGTGCAGCAGAAAATCGCGCCCTTCAAGAGGTACAAGGGGACTTTACTCAGTATTTAGACGCTGATGACCTTTTAGCGCCAGATAAGATTGAGCGTCAGATTCAGGTTCTGGGTGACAGTAATTCTGATTTTGTCGCTGCCGGCGAATGGTCAAGGTTCTACAGATCTCCTCAAGAAGCCCTATTTTTACCTCAGTCAATTTGGACAGACATGACACCTGTTGAGTGGCTCACTTGTTCTTGGGAAGGTCATTACATGATGCACGGGGCTGCTTGGTTAATACCCCGGAAGATTGTGGAACGAGCAGGTCCTTGGAATGAGAGTCTGTCCCTCATTAACGATTTTGATTACTTTTGCCGAGTCCTACTGGCTAGCCAGGGAGTCAAGTTTTGCTGGGGTGCTAAATCTTACTATAGGTCTGGCACCTTCACTAGTTTGAGCGGTTCAAAGTCCTGTGCTGCTTGGAAATCAGCCTTTCGTTCCCTAGAACTCGGCACAAATAATTTGCTTGCTAGAGAATACAGCCTACGTACCCGTCATGCCAGTGCAGCGGTCCTCCAGCGGTACATCTACGAGGTATACCCAGACGTACCAGAGCTGCAAGAAAGGGCAGAGGCAAAAGTACAACAACTTGGTGGATCAGATGTACAGCCCAGTGGGGGACCCCTGTTTCAACTAATATCTTGTGTCACGGGCTGGAAGAGTGCAAAGCAGATCCAACGACTTCTGTATCGCTATGGCTATCGGAAAATTGCCGCAGGGTGGAAACTAGCACAGCTTATGCAAAGGCTTACTTACCGCTACAGGTATGGCAAAGTCTGAATTGCTATTTCTGGTAATCCTTACTAAGCATGTTTTACTTCCTTGGCTTCACTCACCTTTTTCAATAGCTTTCCTTGAATAGTTATGCAAAACCTCAAGACCATAGTTTCTCAAGTAATTACTCAAACGTCCATTCAATACTTACCCGTCACTGTACAGAAAGGTTTGGCTCAGGGAGCACGCTGGACTCTTTTCCCTTATTCTGCCTACTGGCGGGGAAAGATTGAACCAGACGTTGAAGCTGCCGTTCGTCTATATGGATGTGTTCGCGGAGCCACTTGCTGGGACTTAGGCACACACTTTGGAATCTACACCATCGGTATGGCAATGGCTGTAGGTCCAGGAGGCCAAGTTATCGGATTCGAGCCTGACCCAATTTCTTTCAAACGGTGTCAGCGTCATGTACAGATGAATTTGCAAAGTTGGGTCAAACTTTTTAATGCAGCAGCTAGTGAATCTGAAGGTTTAATCACCCTAATTCTCGGTCAAGGTGCCGGAACTCCTACGTCTCATCTTGCCTATGAAGGTGAAAATCCTAATAATGCCCCTGAAAAAGTAGCAGTGCCTACTGTTGTGCTTGACAAGCTGGTGGAGCGGGGTGAGATTCAACCTCCTCAATTCATCAAAGTTGATGTGGAAGGGCATGGAGCCAAAGCTTTAGGAGGTGCCAGTCGAACCATTGCTACTCATCATCCAACCATTGCTATGAGTTTCCATAGCCTCTGGGAAGTAGAGAGTACCAGGGAACTTCTGGAACCTATCGGCTATCGGTCATTTACCTGTGAAGGGCTTGAAATTGATTGGCCAGCAAGTGATTTTCGCGGCACTGCTGTTTTTCGGTGCTAATGGCCTTGCCTGATGGCTAAGATCCTCATCCTGATTGGTGGTCATCTCCGTACTGCTCCCCGACCACAAAAAGAGGCAGAAACACTGGCAAACGCAGGTCATGAGGTTACGGTACGAGGGTTTTGGTTTGACCCGAAACTGACTCAAGCGCGATCGCACCCTAATGACCAGCATGTGATCTACACTGCTTTATTGGGTTTCAGCTAATATTACTCAGCAGAGCAACACAGGATAGATTTAGCTAAGGATAACAAGAGGGCAGCAATGGATGTAACTAAGCGAGAATTCTATGTAATTATTGAGCGCGATGAAGATGGATATTACGTTGGAGAAGTGCCTCAACTACAAGCATGCTACAGCCAAGGAAGAACCCTGGATGAACTTATGACGAATATTAAGGAAGTCATTGAACTTTGTCTTCAAGAGGAAAGTGACGATGTCTTACCAGAGTTTGTCGGCATTCAAAAGGTATCTCTTTGATGACAAAGCTGCCCACGGTGAAAGCCGATAAACTTATCTGTGCTTTGGAAAAAGCAGGTTTTCAAGTTATTCGGCAGAAAGGCAGTCACTTACGAATGAAGCATCTAGATGGACGGGTAGTCACAGTACCTATTCATCCAGGTCAAGATATTGGGCGAGGACTTCTACGCAAAATACTTCGTGATGCCGAATTAACACGGGAGGAATTTTTAGCGCTACTTGAGTGACACCAGAGTGGAATACTTTTGCTAAAGGTTCAGTAGTCTATTCAGCCTAGCCGTTTGCAGCCTCATGGGGAAGATCCTGATTGGTGGATACCTTTGCACGGCTCCGCGTCCACAAAAAGAGGCAAAAACCTTAGCAAACGCAGGTCACGAGGTTACGGTAGGCGGGCTTTGGTTTGATCTTGAACTGGTCAAGTGCGATCGCACCCCAATCACCAGCAAAAAATGGCAGTCAAACTTATTCACTACAAACTCATGAGCTAACCTATGAGGAGCAGGCCGTAATTGGTAACCCAAATCTTTCTTATGAGTGTTGCCAGGCAATCTACCCCATACTCTCAGCTTGAGGGCAGACAGCTAGAAGCTCTTGCTGTGGCAAAGCAGTGCTCCAGGATTTTGAAAGAGAGATTTGGGGCAGAACAAGTGATTCTCTTTGGTTCCTTGGCTGGCGATGGTCCGTGGCATTGGAATTCTGACATAGACCTAGCCGTGACAGGTTTATCATCTGAGGCATTATGGGAGGCGCAGAAGCAGCTAGAAGCTGTGTCACCCTCCTGGCTAACTGTCGACCTAGTGCCACTAGAGCAGGTCTACCCAGAGGTGCAAGCCCGGATTCTCAAAACAAAGCCTATGCCTGACAACAAATATCTAGCTCTCAAGAATAGGTTAGAAGATGAGCTGATCGGTCTAGAGCGAGTTGCCCAAGGACTAGAAGCTGCTCTAGAGCGGGTTAGTACCACACCAGATGAGTTTGCTACCCGCGCTTTAGTCACCTACCTTGATGATTTCTATAAAGGCTGCGAACGTCTTGGCGAGCGAGTAGCCGTGACATTGGATGGAGGTTTACCCCAAGGGGAGAGATGGCACCAGCTATTACTGGGTCAGATGGGAGAATTTAGCCCAGAGGGTCTTCCCGCCTTTTGGAGTGGGTCACTGCTATTGGAGTTGGATGAGTATCGGCGCTTTCGTCATCGAGTCCGGCATATCTATGGCTACGATTTAGAAGCTCAGCGGGTGTTAACACTGGCACAAGGTGTGAAGCCTCTATTGGCAAACGTCAAACAGGCTGTTGAAATCTTTGGTGAGTGGCTGAAAAACCAGGCAAAGTTGTGAACTTCTCAGGAGGCAGGGTGTGCGGAGTTGAATGGCTAAAATCCTGATCCTGATTGGCGGACATCTCTGTACTGCTCCCCGGCCACAAAAAGAGGCAGAAACGCTAGCAAATGCAGGTCATGACGTTAGGGTACGAGGGTTTTGGTTTGACCCGGAACTGGTCAAGCGCGATCGCCTCCTAATGACTAACAAACAATGGCAACTTGAACCCATCATCGATTTTCAACCCACGACTCTGCAAGGCCGTTTAAGAAATTGGCTAGTCCGGCTCCAGGGACGGATTGCGCGCGAGCGATTTCAGCGCTTTAGGACCTTTTCACCAGCATTACTCGGCTATGGAACCGGAGCTATGCTTACGGCTGCCCGTCAAGCCCATGCTGATTTAACGATTGTGCATTCGGAAGCGGGACTATGGGTTGGTAATCAACTATTGAATCAAGGTTTCCGTATAGGCGTAGATTTTGAAGACTGGTTTTCTGAAGACCTCATGCCTGAAGCCCGTGCTGCTCGACCCATTACTCAACTGAAAGCTTTGGAACAGCGCCTTGCTCGTGACTGTACCTACTGCCTGACAACTTCCCATGCTCTGGCGGCAGCGTTAGCTGAGGCTTACCAGGCACCGAAGCCAACCGTTATCTACAACGCGTTTCCTTGGGCCGAACGAGAGCAGATAGATCAACACAAGTGCGATCGCGCAACGGCTCTAGAGCATTGCCAAAATTTCACCATGCCCTCTCTCCATTGGTTTTCCCAAACTATTGGGCCAGGTCGGGGGCTAGAAACTCTCTTTCAGGCTCTACCTTATCTAACGATTCCAGTAGAAATCCATTTACGCGGTAATTACTCTGAAAGTGCCCGTCAGTGGTTAAAGCCCCTTGTTCCTGCTAAGTGGTGCAGTTATCTATTCATTCACCCTACTGTTCCTAATGCCGAGTTGCTCTCTCGTATCGCTGAGCATGATGTTGGTCTGGCTTTAGAATGCACCAGTATTCCTAGCCGTAATCTCACCGTGACTAACAAACTCTTTCAGTATCTAGAAGCAGGTTTAGCCTTGATTGCTACTGATACGGCTGGCCAGCGAGAAATAATATCTCAACGACCTGCGATCGGTCGATTGATTCCCACTAACGATCCTTTAGCGCTTGCTAAAGCCTTGGAAGATCTACTTAATAGTCCTGACAAGTTATGTGCTGCGAAAAATGCAGCTCAACAAGCTGCCAAAGAATTATTCTGTTGGGAAAAACAGGCTGATAAGGTTTTGCACGTTGCCAAGCTAGCCCTTAGTAGTCAATCATGCTCAAGGCAACTCTATGTTTAGACCTAAGCTACGTAACTACCTTACTACCTTGAAGATCGGGTACATTTCTGAGCTTTTAGTCACTGAGCTGCAAGCTAGTAGTCACACGGTCAGGCTAGTGTTCACTGGTATTCCACCTGCTCTGCTGCTTGACGGTTTCTGTAGAAACTTATCAAAGGCTTATTATGAACTGGAGATACGCTGTTGGTAAATCGCTATCTAACTTGAGTAACTTTGTCTTATGCTCTAGACTAATGCCTTTGACAAGAGTTGTTCCTCAAGGCCTTAGCTATCCTTACGACATTAAAAGATATTTAAAGGGTCAATCAATAAAAACTATTTTTGATGTTGGAGCAAATGTTGGTCAAACTAGGTTATTCTTAAGCCATCACTTTCCACAAACTGATATCTTCGCCTTTGAGCCTATCAAGCACACATGTGAGGACTTGAAGCGTAACACTAAAGGCTTGAATAAGATTAAAAACTTTAATTATGCACTTGGAGCTGAGGAAAGTCAAAAAGTTATTTGTCTTCGAGAAAACTCCGAGTTGAACACTTTGATAAACTTTGATGATCGGTCATCATCTCTACCAGAAAAGCTAGAGAGAGTTACAATCACAACAGTAGATAGCTTTTGTAAAAGTAGTCAAGTTAGTCGAATTGATATTTTAAAGATGGATGTTCAAGGATATGAACTGAAAGTCCTTGAAGGTGCAGAATATTTTATTAAAAATAATCTAATAAACTTTATCTATTCTGAAGTAGGCTTTGAAAGCTCAAATCGAGAATGTCAATACTTCAGCGATTTGAATAAGTATTTGCTAAGCAAGAACTTCCGTTTGTCCGGATTTTATGAACTTTTCCGCTGGGGAGAAAATAAAAGGTATCTTGGCTTTTGCAATGCCCTTTTCGTTAACTGTAATTTGTAGTTTGTACACATTGGTTAGGAAATTAGTTGAGTGGCTAATGGCATCATCTAGAGAAAAATTATGAAGTAGGGGGATGAAAATCTTATTAACTGCCGACCCTGAACTGCCAGTACCACCAAAGCTCTATGGTGGGATTGAGCGCATTGTTGATCTGCTAGTCACTGGGCTGCAAACTCGTGGTCACACAGTTGGGTTGCTTGCCCATAAAGACTCTACATCATTAGCTACACAGCTATTTCCCTGGCCTAGTTTACGGTCTCAACACAAACTTGATGCCTTGCGGAACACAGCAGATCTGTGGTCAGTGGTTCAACAGTTTCAGCCCGATCTAGTACACAGCTTTTCCCGTGTTCTATACCTACTGCCGCTATTGAGCTCGCGCTTACCAAAGATAATGTCTTATCAAAGACGACCCAGTGAAGGCTCAGTTAGGTGGGGAGCCAAACTAGCAGGGGATTCCCTCACGTTCACAGGCTGTAGCGATCATATCTGTCAACAAGGTCGAGCTGTAGGAGGAATTTGGCATACCGTTCACAATTGTGTGGAACTGGAGAAGTACACGTTTCAACCAACTATTGCGCCTGATGCCCCGCTGGTTTTCCTCAGCCGGGTAGAACGGATTAAAGGGGTGCATACGGCGATCGCCGCTGCCCGAAGCACTAAACGCCGCCTGCTCATTGCGGGTAACCACGGCAAAACTGGGGAAGAAGGGCGCTACTGGCAAGCAGAAATCCTGCCTCAGTTGGGGGACGAAATTGAATACATTGGCCCGGTTAATGACGAACAAAAAAATCTCTTGCTAGGTCAGGCTGCCGCTCTAGTTGTGCCAATTGAATGGGAAGAACCCTTTGGCATTGTCTTTGCCGAAGCCCTTGCCTGCGGCACCCCGGTAATTTCCCGCCCTCTGGGAGCTTTGCCTGAGATTGTGCGCCACGGTACTGATGGGTATTTAGTTAATAACCTGGCAGAAGCTTGTACTGCAATTCAAAACTTGCCCAACATCAACCGTCGTAATTGCCGCCAGCGGTGTGAGCAGCATTTTTCAGCATCAGTAATTCTGGATCAGTATGAAAAGCTCTATCACAGCGTTATCTTCTCTGAGCTTACGAAGTAAAGTCCGTAAATACCGTTGAGCCTTGAGCCACCGAGTTCTAATTGTTAGCCCTCACTTTCCCCCTATCAACGCACCCGACCACCAACGAGTGCGGATGTCCTTGCCCCATTTTCAGGAATTTGGTTGGGAAGCTCATGTTCTGACCGTCCATCCTGATTACGTAGAGGGTATTCGCGATCCCTGGTTGGCCCAGACGGTGCCAAAAAGTGTGAAGGTTTCTCATACAAGAGCGTTGCCCCTGAAATATACCAGAAGTGTTGGCTTGGGCAGTCTGGGCCTGCGGTGTTTGCCCTATTTCTTGAGAGCTGGCGATCGCATTTTAGCCAAGCAGAAATTTGATCTGGTTTATTTCTCCACTACGATGTTTCCGGTTATGGCCCTTGGCCCCAGGTGGTGCGATCGCTTTGGCGTTCCCTACGTGCTCGATTTTCAAGATCCCTGGTGGAGTGATTACTACAGAAAACCTAGCGCTCCTAGCCCCCCCGGAGGACGGCTCAAGTATGGTTTTTCTCAACTCGTGGCCCAAGTACTAGAACCCCACGCCCTCAGTAAGGTTAGTCATATCATTAGCGTTTCACCGGAGTATCCAAAAACCCTATTACAGCGCTATTCCTGGTTACGGGAAGATCAGTTTACCGTTCTGCCCTTTGGAGGGGCTGAGCAAGACTTCAAGTTGCTACCTGACCTCAACATCCGACAAAATGTTTTTAATCCCAACGATGGCAGGCAGCACTGGGTTTACGTGGGCCGGGGCGGGGGTGACATGGCATTTGCCCTGCGAGCTTTTTTTCAAGCTTTGGGACGAGCACGGCAGAAAAACCCAGAAAACCTGAATAACTTGAGGCTTCACTTCGTAGGGACTGACTATGCTCCAGGGGAGCGGGCTAAAAAAACTGTTGAAGCGATCGCCATCGAGTCTGGCGTGGGAGATATGGTCCAAGAACAACCGCATCGTATTCCCTACTTTGAAGCCTTGCAGTGTTTACTGGAGGCTGACGCCCTGATTGTGCCTGGCTCCGATGATCCGGGCTATACCGCCTCAAAAATATATCCCTATATCCTGGCAAAAAAACCATTACTGGCAATCTTCCATGAAAAAAGCAGCGTTGTTAATGTGCTGAAATCAACTCAAGCAGGTGTGGTAGTGACTTTTGCAACCAAAGATGATCCAGCCCAGGTTTCTAAGGCAATTGAGCGCAACTGGTTCCAAGCTATTCCCTTGCCGGTACCCAGGACTGACTGGCAAGCCTTTCTGCCCTACACAGCTAGGGAAATGACTCGTCTACAATCTGCCCTCTTTGACCAGTGTCTGGTTGCTAGTGCGAGGGCTTAAGCGCAATGACGCAAAACCTAGAAGTCTTTTCTCAACCCCTTGCAACTCAAGCTTTATGTCATGCTGCTCGTCAGGAACGGCGACCTCTACTCAATGCCTTTTGGCTACTCCTTGCCGCCCTGCTGCTTGTGACCCTTTTCACTGTTCAACCGACTTCTGCTGCCAGTCTCTTAGGTGCTGGTTTAATTACCTTTACGGCCTTGCTTCCCAGTTACCTATGGTGCTCAGGTCGGACTTTGGGGCTTCCCATTTTCCCAGTCTTTGCCTTGACCTGCCTCTGGACTTATGCCCTTCCCCTGATCACCAACAATCCCCAAGTTGTCACCTATCCTGCAGACAGCCATTTCTTTGCCAGCCTAACGGTGGCTGGCTTTCTAGGTTTAGGCACTTTAATTTGGTTCCAATTTGTTAAGTCTGCACCCCAGCCTCCTAAATCCTACCGTGCCTTTGAGGCAGAGACTGGTAGAAAGTTTTGGCTACTTGGCCTCTCAGTCAGCACCTTATTCACCCTGGCAGAGGTAGGCGGATGGTTTAATGATATGAGTTGGTTGCTCCGCATTGGTGCTGGTGTTCTATCTGCCTTCGGCTTAGCCTACCTCTGGACTTATCTCTGGAGTAGTGAAAGACTATCAAAGCTAGCAACCCCCGCCTTTGCGATTGGGCAGTGGCAGGTTTCTTGGCGAGGGTTGATTTTTGCTTTGATCTGCTTCTCAATTGGAGCAGTAGGTGGATGGTCTAGTGATCTAGGTGGGTTCACTCTCAGTGGCGGCCTATTTACCTTAGCCCGGAGTATTACCCTAGGCGTAGGGATTTTGTCTACCTTTGTCTTGGCCTACCTCTGGGGTTGCCGCAGGTTATCTCCGATTGAGTCTCGAACCTTTCTGATACTACTGCTCACTTACGGGGTCGCCAGTGCTAGCTCCCTGTTACTGATCAGTTCTCTAACCCTATTCTTACTAGCAACGATTGGCTTTGTTGTGGGACGACAGCGAATACCCTGGCGCGTCTTGATCATTGCGTTCGTCTGTTTCTCGCTCCTGCATTCCGGCAAGGTAGAAATGCGGGAAAAGTATTGGAATCCTGTCACCTTAAGCCAGCATTTTGTCCAACCTTGGGAGTATCCAGCTTGGTACAGTGAGTGGCTTGATTATTCTTTCAACTACCTCATCAATGCTAATAATCAGCAAGCTGAGGCAGGGCAATCTCTGACAGAGAGGGCTAGCCTCATACACCTGTTGCTGCTTGCCCAGGAGAAAACCCCTAGTGAAGTCCCCCATCTGGGTGGCATCACCTATACCATTATTCCTCAGCTATTAGTTCCTCGTATTTTGAATCCAGATAAGATTCGAAGTCACGAAGGAACTTACTTTCTCAATATTTACTATGGCAAGCAAAACTATGCAGCTACAACCACGACGACAATTGGCTGGGGCTTACTCAACGAAGCTTACGTAAATTTTGGCCTGCCGGGCTGTGCTGGACTTGCAGTCATTCTAGGCTCAGTCTACGGGCTAATAGCTCGCTGGAGCCTCTATGCTTCGCCGCTATCGTCTCGCTATCTCTTTGCTGTTCTCTTCATTCACCTGGCTTTCCAAAGTGAATTTAGTGCAGGTGTCTACATTGCTACTCTATATCAATCCACAATTGTGCTCATTCTGATTACCTTTCTATTCATGAAGGTTTATCAGATTCAACATTCCCGACTTTCCTCGGCATGAAAAAACTGGCAGTGGTCACCTCCCATCCAATTCAGTACTATGCCCCCTGGTTTTGCTACCTTACTCGTGAAAGTGACTTCTCAATTAAGGTCTTTTATCTTTGGGACTTTGGGGTGACCAAGCAGGTCGATGCAGGTTTCCAACAACCGATCGTCTGGGACGTGCCGTTATTAACGGGATACGACTATGAGTTTGTCCCAAACCTGAGCCCTAAGCCTGGTACCCATCACTTTTGGGGCCTGCAAAACCCCACACTTCTCCAGCAAGTGAGTGCCTACGGACCAGATGCTGTACTGTTTTTAAGTTACAACTATGCAAGTATTTATCATTTCTTGTGGTCTTGGAACCATGAACAAGTTCCCCTATTGTTCCGGGGTGACTCGCATCGGCTCTTATCTCGCTCTAGCCTTAGAGAATGGCTGCGTCAAAAATTCATTGCCCTGATTTATCAACGTTTCTCAGCCTGTTTCTACGTCGGTAAAGCTAACTATCACTACTTCCGTCATCATGGCGTTCCATCCCAGCAGCTATTTTTTGCGCCCCATGCAGTCAACAACGAGTGGTTTTTCAGACAGGCTGAGTCGGTAGATCGTCAAGCTGCTGCCTGGAAGCAAGCGCTAGGAGTTCCGCCCAACCACGCCGTGATTTTGTTTGCTGGAAAATTTGAATCTAAAAAGCGCCCCTTAGACTTACTGCAAGCTTTTGTGCAAGCTAAGCTGCTTCAGGTATCACTGCTTTTCGTGGGGGCTGGATGTTTGGAAGCTGAGCTGCGATCGCAGGCCACAGCTCATCCGCATATCTATTTTGCTTCTTTTCAAAACCAAACGCTAATGCCCCGTACCTACGCTGCTGCTGACTTAGTAGTATTGCCTAGCTACGGCAGCGGCGAAACCTGGGGACTTGTGATCAACGAAGCGATGTGTATGTCACGTCCAGTCATGGTCAGTACCCATGTGGGCTGTGCCCAAGATTTAATTCAACCCTGGGGGAACGGGTTGATCTTTCCGGCAGGTGATGTAACTGCCCTGGCTGAGTGTCTTAGAAAAGCTTTTTCAAATCGGCAGCGATTAAAGGTGTGGGGAGAAGCAAGCCGCAAAATTGTCGCCAACTACAGCTATGCTCAAGCAACTCAGGGACTCAGGGAAGCATTGAGCTATCTGGGTGGGTTGAATTCAATTGAGTATTCCGACTGCAACATGGTTTAGTTGTTCAGCAAAAAACACTACTCTTGCCTAAATGCCAGATTGCCTACAAAGCCCTCGTCTTCACCTCTGGTTTCCAGGCTTACTAGAATCTAGAGGCGGCATTCAAGTTTACTCAAACTTTTTACTCGAAGCGCTGACAGATCTTTACCCCAATCTTGATTACGATGTTTGCTTAAAACATAGTACTTGTGTGCAGTCATTCGGTTTGGCCAAGGCTCGTTTTCACTGTGCCGGTACTTGGCCGCTATTTTTGCGGACTCCTGCTTTTGCGGCTCAGATTGCTGGACTGGGGCTTTGGCAACGTCCTGACTTGGTTATTGCCACCCATCTTAACTTCACGATCGCTGCCTATTGGCTCAAACGGTTAGCTGGGATTCCCTACTGGGCAATTGCCCACGGGGTGGAAGCTTGGGGTATTCAGCGTCCAGAGCTGAAGAGAGCATTACAACAGGCTGATCGAATTCTAGCTGTCAGCGGCTATACCCGCGATCGCCTGCTCAAAGAACAGAACCTTGATCCCAGTAGAGTCTCGCTGCTGCCCAACACGTTTGACCCAAGCCGTTTCCAGCCAGCTCCTAAACCTGCTTATCTTCTGGAGCGGTACGGGTTAAAGCCAGAGCAGCCGATTTTATTAACGGTTGCCCGGCTAGCAGAGGTAGAACGGTACAAGGGCTACGACAGAGTGCTAGCAGCACTACCTCAGATTCGACAGGCAATCCCCAATATCCACTATCTGATTGTGGGCAAAGGGAATGACCAACTTCGCATTGAGCAATTAATTGCTCAGTTTCAGCTTCAGGATTGTGTCACCCTAGCCGGGTTTGTGCCTGATCAGCAGCTTTGTGACTATTACAATCTTTGTGATGTCTTTGCCATGCCTAGTAAACGCGAAGGTTTTGGGATTGTTTACTTAGAAGCACTAGCTTGTGGGAAGCCAACCCTGGGTGGAAATCAGGATGGCGCGATTGATGCCCTTTGCGGTGGGGAACTAGGAGCTTTGGTTAATCCAGATGATGTGGATGCGATCGCCCAAACTTTGATTCAAATTCTTCAGGGCACCTATGCCCATCCCCTGCTGTACAAACCTGAACTCTTGCGCCAAAGCGTGATTGAGACCTACGGCTTTGGACGATTCAAACAAACCTTGGCTAACCACTTCAAGGAGTTTTTTCCAGTGCAAGCGCTGCAACAGGTTGAATCATAAAATGCATAGCCCTGGTCTTTCAGGGAATCAGCTTTTAGATCAATCTGTTCTAATGGCGCGAATACATTGCTCGCTGCGGGTCCCGACAATCTTAGCGTTACCAAGGTCTAGCTATTCCCCAGTATTGGTCAAGCTCACTTGCCTCTCAATCAGTAGTGGGCTGTTTGGCGAATGCCTTGGTTCTACCTCTAAGCTGGAAGATCAATGCTCAAAACTGCAAGTTCCGAGAAAAGAGCCTGAAGTTCCAGGCTCAAAGCTTGGAGTTCCGAGAAAAGAGCCTGGAGTTCCAGGCTCAAAGCTGCAAGTTCCAAGAAAAAAGCTCGGCTTGTTGTGCTCAAAGCTGGAGGTTCGGAGTTCAGGACCGAAAGTTCCGAGATCGAAGCTCCAACCCTCGTGCGCTGACCTGAAAATAAGCTGCAAGTATCAGTGAAAGCAAGTTTCAGCATCAAAGTTCTGCATGTGATTCCTTCCGTGGCGCAGGTGCGAGGTGGGCCGAGTCGAGCCGTCTTAGAGATGGTGAGAGCACTCCAAGAGCAGGGGGTCGATGCAGAAATTGCCACCACCAACGATAATGGCACCGCGCTCTTAGAAGTGCCTTTACAACACCGGGTTGAGTACGAGCAAGTTCCAGTCTGGTTTTTTCCGCGTTATTCTCCAGGCGTTGAGCCTGTCCGAGAGTTTGCTTTTTCTAGCCCAATGACGGCCTGGTTGTGGCAGCACATTGGTGATTATGACCTGTTGCATGTGCATGCCATTTTTTCCTACCCCTCGACGCTGGCAATGGCGATCGCCCGCCTCAGAAACACGCCCTATATTGTTCGCCCCCTCGGCCAACTGTGCGAATGGTCTTTGCAACAAAGTGCTTGTAAAAAGCAGCTTTACCTATCCCTAGTCGAAGCTGCAAATCTCAACCATAGCGGGGCGCTACACTTCACCTCGCGGCAAGAAGCACAAGAAGCGTCCCAGCTCCGGCTCAACTCACCCAGTTTCATCCTGCCCCACGGTCTTTCTGTCTCAGCTCCAGTTCCCAAGGCTCGTGATCGCCTGCGCCAATGGCTGCAAGTCCCGGAGGATGAGCCAGTCATCTTGTTCCTGTCTCGCCTCCATGCCAAGAAAGGTCTCGACTATCTCATTCCTGCCCTGAGAAAATTGGCCCACCATCGCTTCACCTTTGTCCTAGCCGGGAGTGGTTCCCCGGAGTACGAAGCAGAGATTAAAGCCCTGCTGGTGTCTCATGGTGTTTGCGATCGCACTTACTGGGCAGGATTTGTTGAAGGTGAAACCAAAGACTTACTGCTGCAAGGGGCAGATCTATTTGCCCTGACATCTCACTCGGAAAACTTTGGTCTTGCAGTCCTGGAAGCTTTAGCAGCAGGCTTACCTGTTTTGGTGACTCCTGGTGTGGCTCTTGCTCCTGTAGTTGAACAGCATCAACTTGGCTACGTTGCCGAGCTAAACGTTGCTGCGATCTCATCGGCAGTTGAACATTGCATAAATCATCCCCAACCAGCGAAAGAGATAGGCGATCGCGCTCGTCAGTTTATCCTTGAGCACTACACTTGGAAGCGTATCGCCTTAAATCTGGTAAGGGTTTACGCAGCCATTCTTAAGCAAGCACCCATTCCTGCTTTTTGGTGACGGTTATGAATCAATTCAGGGAAGTAATTTCCAGTCGCTACAAGTATGCTTATTCAAATGCTAATTTAGGGCACCACCATGACTACTTAAAGGCTTCACTGCTGCAAATGCTTTCTGGGGCAACACCTTCTTACCAGCAAAAGTTGCGGGTTCTAGATCTAGGTTGTGGCAACGGTAGCTTTAGCCACTTCCTTAGTCAGCAAGGGTACGAAGTAGTTGGTATCGAGGAATCTGAGTCAGGCGTGGAATTAGCTCGCCTCAGTTTTCCAGACTGTCGCTTTATCCAAGCTAGTATTTACAATCTGCCTGAATCTGAACTGAGAGGTTCTTTTGATATTGTGCTTTCTACGGAAGTCATTGAACATCTGCTTTACCCCAAAGAGTTAGTCAGAGCGGCAAAAAAGTGTCTCAAGCCAAAAGGTCGCTTGATTCTTACCACCCCTTACCACGGCTATCTGAAAAACCTTGTCCTTGCTGTTTCAGGAAAAATGGATCAACACTTCACTACCCTTTGGGATGGTGGTCATATTAAGTTCTTTTCTGTAGCAACCCTATCAGCATTGCTACAAGCCGAGGAGTTCGAAAATATAATCTTTGAATTTGCTGGTAGGTTTCCTTATCTTTGGAAATCGATGTTGTGTTCTAGCTCTCCAGTCTCAAGTTAGTATTTAGGTCTTTTAATATCGTTCCAGGCTAATGCTTGAAGCAGTAACTCCACTTATTCTTACCTTTAATGAAGCGCCTAATCTTAACCGTACTCTTCAGCACCTGACTTGGGCAAAAAAGATTTTAATTATTGATAGTTACAGTACTGATGAAACATTAGAAATTGCACGATCCTATTGCCAAGTAGAGATATTTCAGCGAAAATTTGATACTCACCCCAATCAGTGGAACTATGGACTTGAGCAAGTGCACTCAGAGTGGGTGCTTTCCCTAGATGCAGACTATATCCTGACGGATGACTTGATTACTGAGATCGATGCTTTATCCAAGAACTCACGAGTAGATAGCTATCTAGTTAAGTTTAAATACTGCGTCTTTGGTAAGCCACTTCGTGGTACCTTGCTTCCACCTCGCAAAGTGCTCTTCAAACGGAAAAAAGCACTCTATGTTGAGGATGGACATACCCAACTTCTACAGGTAGATGGAAAGTCTGGTATTCTCTCTTCTCATATCCACCATGACGATCGCAAGTCTTTAAGTCGCTGGCTCTGGGCTCAAGATCGCTACATGGCTATTGAAGCAAAGAAATTACTAGAGACTCCCCCCAACGAACTTAGCTTTAGCGATCGCATTCGCCGCAAAAAAGTTCTTGCACCCTTTCTCGTCCTAATTTATTGCTTAATTATTCATAGAGGAATACTGGATGGTTGGGCTGGTTTATATTACGCTTTTCAACGAACTTTAGCTGAGATACTTCTCTCCATACACTTGATAGAAAATGAGAAGCTTTTGGGCCTGACGACGGAGGAGTAGTTATAGATGCGCCTACCTTGGTAAGTACCTGGACATGAAAAATTACCCTGTACAACCCCCGGCTGTCGCTGTCCCCCTTGGTAAGGGGGACTACAGGGGGTGTATTTAATTGTGTACAACTACTTATGAAATTTTAGTCTGAATTGATACCTAAAGAGCGCAGTCTATCAGCGAGTCGTTGTGCTTGTTCTTCCGCTGCTTTCGTTTTCAACTGTTCTCTTTGTAAATCCAGTCGAGCTTGGGCTGCATTCAATTGTTCTCGTTCTGCCTCAGCCTTTGCGATTACGGCAGCTTCCTCTGGTGTAGGGAGGCGATGTCCGGTCTGGGTAAAGTAACGGAGTTTGCCCAATTCGTCTACGCCCAGATACAGATTGAGGGTTTCGCTCCAACGCCAGCCAATATCGTTTGGAGCAATTTCCTGGTACTGTCCTCCTGCCAACCGAAAACCAGCAAATTCCAGGCTGGTGGGTGAAAACCAGAAATACTCAGGTGTACGAAAATGATCTTGATAAAGTGTTTTTTTGAGTGTCTGGTCAGTTGCTGCCGTAGACTCTGATAGAAGCTCAATAATCAGATCGGGGTAACGGCCTTCTTCCTCCCAGACAACCCAAGACCTTCGTGGGAGCTTGATTGTGTTCTTAACTAAGAAAAAATCAGGACCCCGGAAATCTCGGCTTCGCAGCTCCTGGCGGCTAAAGTAGATGGTAAGATTCGCGCCAATAAAGAAATCTGTCTGCTCCCGCCACAACCACTCCAGGCAAGTCACGAGGAGCAGTAGTTGCATGTAGTGCAGAGAACTTTCCATCTCAGGCTCATTGCTGTAAAGCTGACTGGCGTCGGGCATCTGAGCCTCTAATTGTTGAGGAGTCAAAACCATAGCAACCTACGCTCGCACCAGGTTGATTTCATTATGGCACCGGGGCGATCACTGAATTTGCTGTTGATTGTGCCTGCGATCGCCTGTCTCTAAAGCGCTACTTTACTCCTATCTCGGTTCCATTAAACAAACGTGAAAATGACTGCATATTTTTTAGAACTGTGGTCGTACCTATTCTTCGAATTGGGACAGAACCCTCTGGAGTCCTCTATCTGTACACTTAATGTTCATTATGAAACTTCCAACCAAGTACTGGGTTCCCAGTGCTCTGGTGCTGATCTTGATTGCAACCGAAGTAACTTTGCGGCTTGCCTTTGGATTAGGTCATCCTGTTCTGGTACAAGCTGATCCTGATACTGGCTATCGTTTCCAACCCAATCAGGAGCGATTTCGCTTTGGCAAAAAAGTTGAGTACAACCAATACTCACAGCGCTCTGAACCCCTAGCCGCCAAAAAGCCCCAAGGGACATTAAGAATTCTGATGACTGGTGACTCAGTTCTGAATGGTGGCAACCCAACTGACCAGGACCAGACAGTGACTGAACTGCTTGAGTCCCAATTGTCAACATTAGGACAGTCAGCAGAGGTCCTGAATGCTTCTACTGGTTCTTGGGGGATTGGGAATCAACTTGGGTATCTTCAGAGGTTTGGTACATTCCAGAGTAATGCCGTCATTCTGCAAATTGGCACTCACGATCTGACTCAGCCCACAAGTACCAGTGAGCCAGTCGGGCAGGACGCTAACTATCCTGATCAACTGCCACTGCTAGCAATTCAAGAAGCCCTGACCCGGTATGCTCTACCCAGGCTCTCAGGGTTCAAACTAAATGCTGCTTCTCCTGAAGTCCTGCCGCCCTCCTCAGTGGAACAGGACTGGCAATTTCAGCAAAACATACAGCACCTCAAAACTGCCGTGGCGCTGGTTCGGGCTGAGAAAACTCCGGTCTTTGTTGTGTTTACCCCGAACCGAGAAGATTTGGTTCCAGCGCCTCGGCGTCCATCTTATAAGTCCCAGTTCTTAAGACATCTAAATTCCCAACAGGTGCCTGTGCTTGACACTCATAGAGCCTGGTCAACCCTACCGACAGCGACAGTCAAAACCTATTTTCGAGACGGGGTCCATCTGAGTGTGTCAGGGAATCAAGCAGTCGCTGACTTGCTGGCTCAGCAGCTCTGCACTGCTCACCAGCGACTAACCTGCTTGACTTCCCCTCGCGATCAGGAAAATGCCCCCTCTCCCATAAATCCTTGAGTGTTAATCCCATGCGCTTAGATCGATATACGTCTGGCACCTATACGCCCGGTGCACCTGGATGGAAACAAGTTCTTTGGTATTTTTTTGGCAGTTCGCTGGTCCAAAGTTATTGGCTGCCTTTTTCTGCGGTAAAAGTTTGGGTTCTCCGGTGCTTTGGGGCTCAAATTGGCCGAAAAGTGCGGATTAAACCGGGGGTCCGCATCAAGTTTCCCTGGCGGCTTACACTCGGTGATTATGTTTGGATTGGCGAAAATGCTTGGATCGACAATCTTGCCCCAATTACCTTAGAAAGTCACGTCTGCCTTTCTCAGGATGTTTACCTTTGCACGGGCAACCATGACTGGAGCCATGCTGAGTTTAAGCTGATTACGGCCCCGATCCATATTGAGCAGGGTAGTTGGATTGCGGCACGGGCAATGGTGGGTCCTGATGTCACGGTAGGGCAGGGTGCCGTTCTGGGTCTGGGAAGTGTCACAGGGCGATCGCTGCGGCCAATGACAATTTACGCGGGCAATCCAGCTCAACCGATTAAAAAGCGAACCTTGAGGGACTGCTAGAGTCAAACCCTGGAATTATCTTTCTAAGTTCTGCTGACGGGTTTAATGCTTCCGTATTTTCACGGATACCGTCTCCGTGTTTCCACAGATAGAGTAGAGTCTTGCTTGATCTCATACGTGAAATTACGGATGGCTGTATTGCTTGATTTAACGAGAAGCCAGACAAGACCTCACAGCAGCCAGAATTGCAGCAATTGCATACTGAGCCGACCCTCAAACGTATCTGTGAGACAGGTCTTTTAGCAAGTTATCTCTGGTCAGAGCGTGAGAACCTCAAGCACCAGGTTTCCTTCTCCAAGCTTTTGATTCAACACACTTTTACTCAAACCGGGGGGATATGAGTAATAGAAATTCTTTGGGGCTTCAAGCTCCTGTCAGGCTGTCTATCATTACACAGTTTTATCCACCTGACTATGCCGCCACCGGACAACTGATTGAAGAGCTGGTGACTCACCTAAGGCGTCAGGGTATGCAGATTCAGGTCTTCACGGGGCAACCCAGCTATGCCTTCCGTAAGAATTCTGCCCAACCGATTGAGCGTTCTGATAGGCTCTTGATCCGGCGATCGCGCTCTGCACAGATCTGGCCGCACCGGATTCGGGGCAAGGCTATTAGTGGCCTGTTATTCTGTTTGCGTTCTGGGCTGCACCTGCTCAAGACATCTGCCCGTGGAGATCTTTTGCTGATTACCACTGCTCCTCCCTACTTAGCAATCATCGGCTACTTAGCCAAGTTATGCTTTGGCCTGCCCTACATTTGTTTGGTCTACGACCTGTATCCTGATGTGGCCGTTAAGCTCAACGTGGTTCCTGCCCAACACTGGCTCGTCCGGTTCTGGAATGGGCTCAATCACTGTATTTGGAAACAGGCTGAGGAGATTATTGTCCTCAGCTCCACCATGAAAGCGGGTATTGCGACCAAATGTCCGCAGGTGGTGGATAAAATTTCAGTGATTCACAGTTGGGCCAACCCGAATTGGATTGTGCCGATCGCCAAGCAAGAAAACTGGTTTGCTCACCAGTACAATCTGGTTGAAACCTTCAATGTGCTCTATTCCGGTAATATTGGTCGCTGCCATGACCTGGAAACGCTCCTAGAAGCAGCCAGACTGCTGCGAAATGAGCCGATCCGGTTCGTCTTCATCGGGGATGGAGCCAAGCGGCAGGCTTGTGTTGATCAGGTGAAAAGCTTAGGTCTAAAAAATTGTCTATTTTTGCCCTACCAGGAAAAGCACTGCCTGCCCTACTCCCTGACTGCTTGTGATTTATCTGTGGTCAGCATTAGTCCGGGTATGGAAGGGTTAATTGCCCCCAGCAAGCTCTACGGTGTTTTAGCGGCGGGACGACCCATTGCCGCAATCTGTGAGAAGCATTCCTATCTCCGCCAAATTGTCGCCGAGGCAAACTGTGGTAAGGTTTTCGACAATGAGGATAGTGCGAGTTTAGCTAAGTTTATTCGTTACCTGGTTGCTAATCCCCAGCTTGCTAAGCAAATGGGACAGGCGGGGCGTCGCCACCTGAAAGCCCACTTTACGCCCGAAATTATTGCCCAGCAGTATTCCCAGGTTATAGCCCACACTGCTCAAGGGCGATCGGGCTTAGGCGATCGCAGGGTCAAAGTTGCCGAAGAAATCGTTCGCTAGGATTCCGATTCACAACCGCCAATTCTTACCCAGGAGCACCCTCAGGCTTAAAGACTTCAGGAGAGATACTGAGGGAGTGGGGATTTGCTTAGTTCGCGTCAGTGCTGTGCCGCGTTTGCGTAAGCCCAAGCGACACAGAAAGAGTAAATTCCTTAGCATTGGAGAAGAATACTCACTTCCTGAACAGCCATGACCTACAAATTGACTAGGCACCAGGACTCTCCTGTTAATCTGTATGAGCAGGACTATTACCACTGGTTAGAACAAACAGCTCTATCTCTTCGCAAACGGGCGTTTGACCAACTTGACCTGGAAAATTTAATTGAAGAAATAGAGGATATGGGCCGGAGCGAAAAACGGGCAACTGAGAGTAATCTGAGAGTTGCGCTCTTGCATTTGCTCAAGTGGAAGTATCAGCCTCAGCAGCGCTCTAGTAGTTGGAGTGGCTCAATTGCAGAGCATCGTATCCGAATCCGCAAAGCACTTCAAGACAGCCCAAGCCTAAAGAATTACTTGCCAGAAGTTTTTTCTGAAACCTATCAAGACGCGACTAAGATTGCTAGTCAAGAAGCGGGGCTCGTACCCGGAACCTTCCCAACATCCTGTGAATGGACGCTGCAACAAGTATTGAATGAAGAGTGGCTGCCCGATTAAACAATGGAAATTCTGGGGAGAGGTGCGATCGCCTGTGTGTACGGTAAGCATTGCTGATACAAATTCCTGACGTTTGTAGGGGAAATGAAAGAGCGATCGCAGTGCCGAAATTGCCGAAGAACTCGCTTGTTAGGATTCTGCTTCATAACTTCCTGAAATTCTTGCCCAGCAGTACCTTCAGGTCTAAAAATCAACGCTGGAGCATACCTTCAACAATCTGAGTCAGTCTGGCTACGCTAGCCGCCTGACGCTCGGCCACGACTGCTTGTCGTCCAGTAGTCTCGGTAAGGCGATCAATGCGCTCACTCTGCTGTTGAGCCATTTCAGCCTGAGGTTCAGTGGTAGTGGCTACTCGCTCAACTGTAGCCTTGATCTCAATCAGACCCTCAGTTAGCCTGCCCACTTGGTCAATCAGTGTCTCAAGTTTGCTGTCAAAACTATTTCCATTCATCATGGTGTCTGCCACGTGCCGCAGTATGTTGTCAAACTGTTTCGCCGTGATAGCTTGATTGCGATCGCCCTAACGTTTAGAAAAATCTTTCAAGGGCGATCGCCCTCGCAAAGTCAAACTTCCCAACCGCGATCGCCCTGACATCTGGCAAAATTAGCTAAGGGCGATTGCAACACCAAACGAAAAACCCGCTGGTTAGACTCAAATATTTGCATAAATACCTTTGTTGAGACGTGTATAGATCAGTCAAGTTCTGATAGCAGGGCTAGGGTTTTGCCACGAGTCTGATTACATGCTTTTACTAAAACAGCAACTTTCTATAACTCAACGAATAGGCTTCTATCTGGGATGTTTTTATGAACCTTAGAAGTATTTCAGCATCGGTTTGCGTAATTACGGCTGCGCTCCTCTCGTCTTCCGTCTCAGCTCAAGCAGCTACATTTAACATTACTCAGACTAATACCGCTGCTCCTGCCTTCCCTGCTAGAGGGAACACAATACTGAACTCCGTTAGGATGCAAGATGGAACAGTGTTGGACGATTTCATCTTCGTTAATCAAGCTAGACTTAATAGCGCCACCTCAGGTGTCTTCACAGCTACAGGCGATAATGCCACCGGGGGCGTTAGAAGTGGTACTGCTACTACTCCTGCTTCCAATGCAAATATCCTTGCCAACCTGAGCACCAACAATCTCAACCATAACGTTGACACAAACACTGGTAGCTTGTCATTTGACATCTTTTTCTCACGGGCTGTCAATGACTATAGCAGTGCTCAAGATGCACTTTCCGAGTTGTTAATTTTTGAACGCGGTCAAAATAGCGCCGTAAGAGTGCAAGCCCTCATTGGCACGTTCAGTAACCCGTTAACAACTGGCTCATCCATAGTGCTTACGAGCACAGGTACCAATCCACAACAGCGTGTCACCAATCCCGCAGGCTCAATTTCCTACAGCCTAGATATGACTAGAGGCAATCCCGCTGAGAA
Source organism: Thermosynechococcaceae cyanobacterium (assembly GCA_041748155.1). GTDB lineage: Bacteria > Cyanobacteriota > Cyanobacteriia > Thermosynechococcales > Thermosynechococcaceae > JBGTDT01. The sequence goes on from JBGTDT010000191.1 coordinate 75,214, forward strand.
CTTAGCTAGCCAACCATTGGGTTACTGGGAACTTGACCTGAACCGGCTAGGAACTTCTCAACTGACTGGCTTGCGACTTACAACCGCTGGTATTACTGGTGATAATGGACCTGACTTAAAGGTTGTTGCGGTACAAACACCCGCGCCTCCGGCTACGTTGGGCTTGGTGGTGCTTGCAGCTTTGGGTGCAGGTTCGGCGTTCAAGCGTAAGCTGAAAAACAATCCTAGTTTACTCAACCAGCTTTTCAGCAAGTGATACCCTGAACGGCTAAGCAGTTGGTTGCTGTAGGTGTGAGCCTGGTTGCTTTTCAAGCAGTCTCTCATTTCATATCGTAATCAGCATGAGAACCTTACCAGTTGTACTGATTAAGGACGATAAACTGCCCTTTCAGCAGCAATCCTGTGCTCTCCAGGTTCCCTATAGCTCTCACAATAGCGCTGTAGTCCATGCCTTTTTGGAGATCGACGTCTCGGTATATGGCAAGTATGCCTGAATGGGCTGAATCTGCCTCATGGAGTAGAAAAAAGTCGCTGCTGTTGCGCGTTAGCAGTACTCGACCATGAGAGCGTGCAAAACCCAGTACTGCTTGATCTGGCTTACCCGCTAGGCTAGCCTCGCTAGCTGTGAGAATATTGTGACCTTCAAACTTCAGCATCTTGACAAGACGATGGGCCTGAGTATCCTCATCCACGAGAAGCTGTAGGCTCAACCGTCACTCCTCTTTCTTCTAGGCGACGGCGTTCCTCCTCGGCTTCCATCTTCAACAGTTCTTGGTTGCTTTCGCAGTAGCGAATTATTTCATGAATAGCAGCAATAGGCAGTGAAAAGTTCTCTGCTGTTTCGTCAATGGAAAGCTGATTAAGCAGCATGTCCTGCCAGACTGTCGAGGCGAGTAAGCGTCTGCCTTTGACATACAACTGCCGTCGCCAAAGGTGAGGACGAGCTACAAGATACTGCCACGGTGTTCTAGGGAGCGGTTCGAGTTCAGGAATTACGAGTTGAACTTGTTCTGTGGGCGCGGTTAGCGTAATTTTGTATCCCTTTTGGATGTACGTCTGGAGAACTGCGACTATGGAAACAGATCGAAGGATGGCTTCTTTTGTTGTGGAAGCACCAATGGCTTCCCGTAGCCACTCAATCTGCGCCTCCTGCGCTGGGGTAACGTTGAAATTCTGTCTTTTCGTCTCTGCTGCCTGCGTCATAGAACACCGAACCCTGGTTGCGAGTTAAGTATGATAGATTTGGCGTGAGTATAAATTGAGTATAACTTACTTACAACCCGTGCTTAGCAATCAGGGCGTTTCCTAGAAAGTTCTCATCTGCCAGAAGCCGTACGTCCCATACCTCAAGAGAATAGACTTTCTCTGCGCGGAGAACAACACTGGCATAGCTCAGGCAAGCATGGATATTTTCTTTCGTCAGCCCTGGATAGTTTTGTAGAATTTCTGTTTCAGACCATCCCTGAGCCAAGAGATCGATAATGAACTCCACCGATAGACGAGTCCCTTTGACAATAGGTTTTCCAGTCAGAACCTTTGGATCAATGGTGATGTGTTCTTGCCAGCTCATCTACTTCTCCTTACTCTGGCTGGGCAGCATTTGGGCAATTGAGACAATTTGCTCAGGAAATTTCAGGGGAGCAAGGCTGTCTACTTCTGAATAAATCGTTAGGTCCTGGTATTGAGCTGCAACGGGCTGTCTAAAAACGAAGAGTTGACGGTTGTTGACATCTAATACCCAGTAGTCTTCAATTCCAGCCTGGGCATAGGATCTAGCTTTAGTTTCACAGTCAAACTTAAGGGTTGAGTCTGCTACTTCAATAATCAGGTAGGTTTCTGACGGGGTGGGATGATGATCGCTGTAGTCCAGCAAGCTCCCCTGTACCACTGCAATATCAGGCTCTGGTTCCGCACCAGAGTGCAGCCAAATCGGATCTTGAGTTCTAATTAAAACTGCTTCACCTAAAACCTGTTGCAGCAAGCGAGCAGCCAGTGACACAGTAACCACGTGAACTGCTCCCTTTGCTGCCATTGAGATAATTTGTCCTTCAATCAATTCCACTCGTTCATCTGGGTGCAAGACGCCGATTTCTGTCATTTGGTGGTACTCTTCGACAGTGAAGAGTCGCACACCAGGTTTTGAAGTTGGGTTGGGGTTCGTCCAAATCATCGTGGTCTAGGGACTGCAATCTTGACCTCATGCTATCGCCTTTACTCTAGGGGTCCAGAAATGAATAAACCCTGAGGCGAAACGTTAACCTCTATGAACTTGGCTAGGAACGTGTTCAACGGATGAAAGTCCCTTACCTGCCCTCAGTCAGGCTGCTACAAAAACCTGAAGCTTGGTTGTGGGCGATCGCAGTCGGCTTGGTTGCCTTTCACCTGAACTTAGACTGGCGACTCACCGGAAACATTGACAGGCTCAGCATCAGTGTTTTTCTCTGGGGAGCGCTGGGAGTTCTGCTCTGGCGGCGGAGACGTTGCACTTTAGACTTAGAAAGTGGGGCTTTCTCCAGTTTCTTGGGGCTAACACTCATGGCTTTGGTACTTTTGAGGGGGGTATTTGCCTATCGGCCTGATGACGCTTTGCATGAAGTCCTACCCTTATTCTCAATTCTAGGGTTTGGGTTACTGGCCTCAGGAATGAAGGGATTAAAACAATACGGGCAAGAATTCGTTGTCGTTGTGCTGCTGGCACTCCCCCAAACCTACTTATCAATACTGATTGAAAATCTCGTTCAGGTTAAATTACTGACTGCTAAACTTTCAGCTTTTGTCCTTTGGTACTTGGGGTTTGAAGTGTCCCGTCAGGGAGTCTATGTGATGCTACCTACCGGATCGATTGAGATTAACCTGAGTTGTTCTGGCCTAGAGCCAATGTTCACACTGTTGCGGCTAGCGGTGCTTTTTTTAGTGGTTTTTCCGGCTGTACGAATTAAGAAAATTGTAGTGCCCTTTGTAGCTGTTTTTATTGCCTTTAGCGTCAATGGCATCCGAATTGCGCTGCTGGCCTTTTTAGTCGCATTTTCAAGTCAGGAAATCTTTCAGTACTGGCACGGCGGCAGTGGGGCTCAAATATTCTCTGTCATTTCTATTCTTAGCTTTAGCTGGTTCTACCGTTCAATGCTGCGGCAAGATGAAGCAATTAGGACTTAAGGCCACGCAAAGCAAGGTAACTCTTTGGCAGCAAGTTCGGATTCCCTTCCTGATAGTAGCTTTTAGTAGCTTGATGTTGGCTTTAGGAAAGTCAATTGTTAACCCGCCTGCCAGTGCTCCTCCCGCGTTTACTTTCCCTTCAGTTATCCCTTTGCCAGGATGGCAGCCCCTGCCCAGTAGTCCTTTGCCTACTAACCCTCAATCTCAGCAGCAGCCTGTTGAAGGCAGGCACTATCGATATATCCAGAACAGCTCTTCCCTAGAGATAGAAATGCGTTATCTGGTCAACACAGATGGAGATGTCAAAACCCTGATCCAAAACTACACGTCTATCCCTCTCACTTCCCTGAATCTTTCCTCAGAGCTTCGCCAGCAGCAAGGCGTAGGCTCCTACCTCCTGTTGACTGACCAGCAGCGAGCCTACTTGAGTGCCTGCATTAATCCCCACGGCGAAAGTACCGTCACCCGTGAACAGTTTGTCCAAAACCGCAACACCAACGATCTTCAGCCCACTCGTCTCCTATCCTGGTTGCTGGGTCGGGCCGACCTGCGAGACTGGCGCTGTCTCTGGGCTCACTTGTCTATCCCTTTAAGCAAGGCGCTGCCTGAAAGCTACCGAGCCCTAGAAGCTGCCTGGGTTTCCTGGGACCAGAAGTGGACACGATTTCCCAATTAAATCCTATTGACCTGAGCCGAAGAGATTTTTGTTATGACTCATTTAGAAACAACCAAATGGGGGTCCACTCTACTGTTCCGTTTTGTGGGCTATGGATTACTTGGACTGGCGTTGTTTGACGTTGTAAATATCCTGATTCCACCTAACTTTATGAATCCAGTCTGGGAATTTCAGACCTTGGGTGCTTTAGTTGAGCACGTGCCTGTCCCCTTGATTGGTCTAGTAATGGTGTTCTATGGAGAAGCGAATGGGCGGACGAAGGCAGAAAAGTTTTCCTTGAAGTATCTATCCTGGGCTTCTCTGCTGATTGGGATACTGTTCTTACTGCTGATTCCGCTGGGAATGACTGATAGTTGGCGGATTAGCCACCGGACAAGTTTAGAATTTGATGCCCAAGTCAATCAACAAATCGCTCAGCTCAAACCCCTCAAGCAGCAGTTGAATCAAGGGACAGCTAAAGACCTCAACAAGCTATTGACCTACGTCAAACGCCAAGATCCCTCAGTCAAGATCAACAATTCTCAAGAACTCAAAAAACAACTCAGCTCAGAAATTGCCACTGCTGAGAACAAGATCAAGACTGAAGCTGAAGCTGCTCAGAAAACTAACCAGCTCACCTTGCTAAAAAACTCAGTTAAGTGGAACTTAGGAGCTTTAATTGCAGGTGTTCTCTTTATTTATGTTTGGCGCACGACCCGTTGGACAGGTTTTGTCACTATTCTGGACAACGATAATTAAAGAAAGTTCTGTTAAGAATTTGAACGATCCTACCCGGCCCTAGCTGGTCTCAAGAAAGCTGAGTTGATTCAAGCAGGGGTATACCCACGGAACTAACCCCCTACTGCCCTGGGCGATGGTGATTACTGCTGTAGTGAATTCTTGCTCCAGCCCAGCGGAGCTTTTCACGCAGGGTCTGGTAGTACGAGTGGCTTTCCTGGAGGATAATGTACTTGGCTTGGCACTTTGCCATTCGCACATCCACCCGCTGTCCTGGCCAGATCGAGGTGGCAAGGACGCCATCCATCCAGAGCTTTGTACTTAAGTCGCGGTCTTCTAAGGGCCAGATACTGATTACTGAGCCAGACGGTAACACGATTGAGCGGCTAGAGAGGCTGAGGGGGCAAATGGGAGTGACTGCGATCGCCTCCATGCCGGGGTGCAAAATTGGGCCGTTGGCGGAAACCGTGTAAGAGGTTGAACCTGTCGGGGTTGCCACAATTAGCCCATCGCCCTGGTATTGATCGACAGTTTCGCCATCAATTTCCATCTCTAAAATTGAGGTAATCATCCGGTCTGCTGAAGCTGGCTTAACACACATGTCATTCAGAGCCAGAAAGCAGTTCGCCGCAGCATCTGCTGTAGAGGAGTCAATCAGCCTGAAGTCTGTGCGACTTCCTTCAAATACACCAGCTTGCAGCATCATTCGCCGCTCTACCGCAAACCGATCTTCTGACAAACGGTCCCACACCTGCTCAGTATCCTGAAAGACCTCAAACGACTCCGTCAAGAAGCCGAGATGTCCACCAACATTAACCGCAAGGATCGGAATACCGTCTGGAGCTAACTGCCTTGCTGCCCCCAAGGCAGTGCCATCCCCCCCCAAGACCACCGCTAGATCAATCGGCTGTATTGCCGAGGCTAAGAATACCGGGTAAGGGTTGTCTCTAGCACCGCTTGGCCCTAAAAGAACTCGGCACTGCCGGTTTTCTAGTTGCCGAGCACATTTTTCCGCCCAGCGTTGACTTTCGGAGTCTCCCGCCTTATGAACGATAATCGCCTGTTTAAGCTCCACGCTGCTACCACTTCAGGAGATTAAATTGCTCCATATCAACGGTGTCGCGGTTGCGATAGATTGACAGGACAATCGCTAGCCCAACTGCTGCCTCAGCCGCCGCTATGGTAATCACAAACACTGTAAAGACTTGACCTTTAATCTCCTCAGAGTCTAGGAAGCTTGAAAAGGCCATCAGGTTAATGTTTACAGCATTCAGCATCAGTTCAATCGACATCAGCACTCGTACTGCATTGCGACTAGCAATCAAACCATAAATGCCAATGGAAAATAATGCTGCGGCTAGGACGAGGAAATATTGAAGCTGCATAGGTTCTCTCAGTGTCTCTAGTTTTGATCAGTTCAATGTCCTACTGGCCTATTCAGCAGTAGACCCAGGAGAACTACTTGTACCACTGGAGATCACCAGGGGTTGCCGGGGTCGCTCAGGTAGGGTCAAAGCTGGCTGTTGGGCTGGAGAGATAATTTCTTCTGGTAATAATTCCCGTCGGGCTAGCACAATTGCCCCAACCAGGGCCATCAGCAACAAAATAGAAGCTAGCTCAAAGGGGAGTAGGTAATCACTAAAAAAGTGTTCGCCAATTAAGACCGTCGTCGAGGTTGTTGTGACAGTGGCACCTGTCGAACTAAACCAGGGGGTTTGAAACACCATCGTACTTAACAGGGCAAATAAGCCAAAGCAAACTAGAGCTGTTGAGCCTTGGCGAATCCACTGCTTCGGAACGGGACGGAATTCCTCTTGCTTGTTGACAAGCATTACAGCAAATAGAATAATTACGTTCACCGCCCCAACGTAGATCAGCACTTGGGCGGCGGCAACAAAGTCAGCATTAAGTAAAAGGTAAAGCCCTGCAACACTAATGAGTACGCCTCCCAGCAGAAAGGCTGAGTAAACAATATTCTGCAATAACACAACACCTAGCGCTGCACTGATCATCATCAGTCCCAAGAGACCAAGGGAAACAATTTGAACGCCTTCTGCTAGATTCACGATGAGTTGACTCTCCTTCAGTTAAATGCCACCAAGAGCTGTCTAGTCCATCGGCAGGCTATCTCGATTCTGCCTCGGCTTGCTCCTGAGGTTGCTGCTCAATCTGATCTAGGATTTCCTCCGGGCGTAGGCCAGCTCGGCGAGCGGTATGAGGGACTTCATGGGGATCCATGACACCTTCAGGCAAGTAGGCCAGTTCTCGTAAGGGTGAAACAGCTAGGTCTTCTGTTACTTTGTAGGGGAGCCTGCCCATTGCCACATTATCAAAGTTCAGTTCATGACGGTCAAAGGTAGAAAGTTCATACTCTTCAGTCACGGATAGACAGTTGGTAGGGCAGTATTCTACACAGTTGGCGCAGAAAATACAAACACCAAAATCAATACTGTAGTGCCTAAGCTGCTTCTTCTTGCTTTCTTTGTTAAATTCCCAATCCACAACGGGCAAATTGATCGGGCAGACCCGAACACACACCTCGCAGGAAATACACTTGTCAAACTCAAAGTGAATTCGTCCCCGAAAGCGTTCTGAGGGAATCAATTTTTCGTAGGGGTACTGCACCGTTACTGGGCGGCGGCGCATGTGATCAAAGGTAACTGACAGACCTTGCCCAATGTACCGGGCAGCCTGGACAGTGTCCTTGGCATAGTCACTGACTTTGGTAAGAAAGTTGAGCATAGATCAAGATCGTATAGATCAATGGGTCTGAGCTTGCAAGATCGTAGGTAGACCAGAAAAGCTTCTAGCTCCAGCTTAAGAAAATTTCATAACCTTTGCCTAGCCACCAAAGGCAAAAGGAAAGGCAAGTTTCAATCCTGCTGTCAGGAGTAAGTTGACTAAGCCCACTGGCAGCAAAAATTTCCAACCCAAATCGAGTAACTGGTCAATGCGGACTCGTGGCACAGTCCAGCGAGTAAGAATGGCCAGAAACACAAAAAAGTAAGCCTTGAGCAGGGTCATCGTAATCCCCAGAGAGGCTGTGACCAGTTGGAAAGCAGGGTTAGTTTCGCTGATGCCCAGCCAGTTAGATACCAGATTCAGTGGAATGGGAAAATCCCAGCCCCCAAGGTATAGAACCGCAACCAGAATGGCGGAGAGAATCAGGTTGACGTAGGAGCCGACATAAAATAGGCCAAATTTCATCCCGGAGTATTCCGTTTGGTAGCCTGCAACCAGCTCCTCTTCTGCCTCTGGTAAATCGAAAGGGAGCCGTTCTGCCTCTGCCAAGGCAGAAATCCAAAATAGAATTAAGCCGATCGGTTGTCGCCAAACATTCCAGCCCAGAATCCCATACCCAGACTGCTGCTCCACAATGTCAATCGTACTGAGGCTGTTGGACATCATCACGATCGCCAACACTGCCAGAGTCAGAGGGATCTCGTAGCTGATGGACTGGGCGGCAGCTCGCAATCCCCCTAGGAGGGAGTACTTGTTGTTCGAGGCATAGCCTGCCATCAATAAGCTGATCGGGGCAATGCTAGAGAGGGAAATCCAGAGGAAAATACCGGTACCGACGTTGGCAATTAAGAGATTCTCACCAAAGGGAACGATTAAGAAAGACAAAAATACGGGAATTACATTGATGACTGGCCCTAAGGTAAATAGCCACGGATCCGCCTTTGCGGGCAATGTATCCTCTTTAAAGACTAGCTTGAGACCATCGGCAACGGCTTGGAGAATTCCCAGAGGGCCGGCAAACTCTGGTCCAATCCGTTGTTGAACCGCAGCGGAGATCTTCCGCTCTAACCACACGGCTACCAGCACCCCAAGGGTGGCACCAATAACAATCAGAACCATCGGCAGGGGCAGCCAAACTGCCTTAGCTGCGCCTAGGGGCAAGCCTAAGTCCATCAAGGTTTGAATAAAACTTTGTTGAAGGTCAATACCCGAGTTCATGAAGGAAATTTCTTGCTGCCTATCCAGTATATAGTCCTCTAATTACCCGATCCGCAGACGAGTGAGTGAATCTTGAGTTGTACTAGGCTGCTTAGAAGTCCCGGCGCTGATCTATGGGTGTGTAGGGATAGTCGTGGGGACCGGTGTAGATTTGGGTGGGTCGGAAGATCCGGTTCTCCTCAAGTTGTTCTTTCCAGTGGGCCAACCAACCGGCAACTCGCGCGATCGCAAACACGGGGGTAAATAAATCCACAGGAATCCCCAGCTTCCGGTAAACCAGGCCGGAGTAAAAGTCCACGTTGGGATAAATCCCCCGATGCCCTAGTTTTTCTCCAATCACGTTTTCCATCTCCACAGCAATGTCGTAGTACTCGTCCCGGCCAAACTTTTCAAACAACTGCTCTGCTAGTCCCTGTAAAATCGTTGCCCGTGGATCTTTAACTTTATAGACCCGGTGCCCAAAGCCCATAATCTTCGACTTGCGCTGGAAGCACTCCTCTAGATACTGGCGGACATTCTCAACGGAACCAATTTCTTCAATCGTTTGAATCACCTCTTCGTTGGCTCCACCGTGCAAGGGTCCCCCCAGAGTGCCCACGGCTGAGGCAACCACGGCGTAGGGATCGGTCAAGGTGGAGGCCGTCACCATGGCAGAGAAGGTAGAGGCATTGATCGTGTGTTCGGCGTGCAGCGTCAGGCAGACATCAAAAACACGGGCCGCAAGTTCATCCGGCACCCGCTCACTCAACATGTAGAGAAAGTTAGCAGCATAGTCTAGGTCATCCCGGGGCCGTACCGGATCGTTCCCTTTTCGAATACTCTCAAAGGCCGCTACCATCGTAGGAATTTTGGCTAACAGCCGCACGGCAGCAGCCCGAATATAGGCCGGATCGTCTAAAGCTCGACGGGAGTAGAACAAGCCTAGAGCTGCGGCTGAAGCTTGAAGGGCGTCCATCGGATGCCCGCTTTCGGGAAAGCACTTCATCATATCGCGGATGCGGTACTTGACCCGCCGGTGGTAGCGGATCTCATGCTCAAAGGCTTCGAGTTCAGCAATGCTGGGAAGTTCACCCCAGATTAACAAGTAGGACGTTTCTAGAAAGTTACTTTTTTTAGCAAGCTCCTCAATTCGGATACCTCGGTATTCCAGAACCCCGTTTTTTCCATCGACATAGCTAATACTGGATTGAGTGGCAGGAACACCTTCTAAACCTGGCTTGTATTCGCAGTTAGACATGGTTCAACCTAGATAACTTAAGAATCCTGGAAGCAGGAGCAGTTCAATCCTGAGCAGACCAGCAGACATTCCACTTCAAAGCTGAGAACTCTTTGGGAATTTTACGTCATTCCATAGTGTAGACAATGTGTTCTTGGCTAACGTTTTGGGTTCAGAGTGATCAATCTCAAAGTAAGAGGCGTGGGGGTGCTAGCCAAAACAGTTGGCTATTCCCTACAGGAGAACCAACGGTGGGAAGAGCAATTCCGATAATGCCTGCTTTTTTTAACTCAAGCGCTGATTTAACCTTTCCCCAAACCAAACGTTCAGCCCACTGGCTCAAGTCCGGCTGGTGACCGACTAGGGCAACAGCGGAGCGACTAGAATGCTGCCAGGCTTTCAGCCAGATTAGCCAATGATCGAAACTACCCCCAGGCGCTAAATCAGTAGACTCCTCTAAGCTATGGCCTAGTCCTGCCAATTTAAGAATCTCAGCAGTTTCGCGGGCGCGAACCAGAGGACTTGTTAGCAGCGGATCAAAAAAGAGATTAAGGCTGTGCAGACGTTTCGCTACTTGGTGGGTTTTTGACCGGCCTTGAGCGGTTAGGGGCCGCTGTTCATCTCTACCAAAAGTCTCCAGGTCAGCGGCAATACCATGACGGATCAGATAAAGCTGTGGGGTTGCCATCGCCCAGCCTTGACCTAGTAGTCACCATAAATTGCTTTGTCGTCGGGGTTGACCAGCCGCAGCAGCTTTTGCTTAATTTGCGTGTCGTAGGCATTCCACTTCAGCTTGGCGAACTCAGAATGCTCATTAAAACCAGAGAGAAAGCCCATCGGGATCTCGAACCCACCGGCTAGCGATCGCCCACCGCCAAAGAAGCGTCCCTGAGTGTCCTGACCAAAAGCTTCTTTGATGAATTCATCCGGGTCTAGGGTAATCTTTGTCGTTCTGAGGGAGCCAATGACTACTTCCAGTTCTTCGTCTTCGTCATGAACAATGCCATAAACTACAGCGGTGTGGACGTTATCTTCCGTGACCAAAAAATCCGCAGCCTGGGGAATGGCATCCCGGTCGTCGTAGCGCAGGTAGCCAACCCCGGCAATGGAAAAATTGTTGTAAACTGCCCGGTTTTTTAGTGATCGCTCGATTACATCCATAACCTGTTTAGAGCGGGATGCTTGCAGCACTGCATTCAGTAACTGACTGTCGTAGAAGCGGCTAAGATATCCAGCGGCTAGAAAATCTTCTTCTTGGGCATGCATGAGCCGGTTGGTATCAGACCGCAGTCCATGCATTAAAGCCGTCGCACACTTGACATGCTCGCTGACGCTGCTGTCTAGGCTTAACAATCCTGCCTGTAAATACTGCGTCACAATGGTGGCCGTGGCCCGAGCACTGGGTCGAATGTCGGCAAATTCTGGCTGGAACTCGTCCTGAATGCTGTGGTGGTCAATAACCACGGTGATCGGCAGATTGGCTTGCTTCACCAACTCCATGAGTTGGCTGGTGGTGCCTTGGTTGTCAATCAAAACACAGCCTTGATAAACAGACAAGTCCCGTTGCTTGTGGGTCTGCGCTGTCCAGCGTTGAACTGGTAGGCTGGTGAGCCGGACTAAGGCGATGTTTTCCTGGTGACTGAGTGTACCTGCGTAGGCAATGTCACACTGGATATCAAACTGCTCAGCGATCAGGGCGTAAGCCCAGCTAGAAGACAGGGCATCAGGGTCGGGGAAGTCTTGCATAATGACTAACTGTCGCTCGCCGCGATGCCGTTCCAGATTTTGTCTTAGTCCATCAACCCGTTCATTAAGCGTACGAACTTGTCTGGAGGCCGAGTACTCAGAAGCGGCACACTTAAGGGCATCTTCTGAACCAGCATCGCCAGAAGTAAACTCGACAATCTCATCCAGAGACTTTAAAGAAGAGGTTGATTGCATAATCAAACTGCACGAAAGTACATCGTCAAAATCTTGCGGTCAACTTAAAAGCTTTGAAAACTATTCTGGCTAATCAAACAACTTATCTTGATCTTCGCAGAAACCAAATATTTTCGCATCCGTCACTTGGCCAGCCACCAAATTTATTTCTTTAGAAATATTTCTCTAGAGGTTGTGCCCTAGAAGTTTTATGGCTAAGGCATCGGCGATCGCCTTGAGGGCAAGTATAGCAATCGAAGGGATAGTTAGGACAAAGCATTAAAGGGGTTATCGACAGCATCCCAAATACTCAGGAACTGATTTAAGGTCTTGCGCAGATAGTGCTTGAGCCGTGCCCAAAACTTTTCAATCTTGTTCAAGTCAGG
>JBGTDT010000192.1:0-4950 GCA_041748155.1 Thermosynechococcaceae cyanobacterium
TCCCCAATTCAGAGCCGCATTTTCATTAGCTTTGTGCAGCAACATCAGAACCGGAATACGGCGGGGTTGGCCTATACTTTCTATCCCTGTGCAGAACCGGATTTTTGGGCGGTGATGTTTGCCTACGCTGACCTGGCACGAGTTCCTGAAGCTGATTTTGAAGTGGGAAGTCGGCGTTATGGCGTTTACGGTCATGACTGGCGGGTGGTCTCACCCAAGGCGTGGCAAGAGCTGCTGGCTCAGCGGGAGATTGCGGCTTCAGCGCAGGTGATCGTACCATCCCAGGTGAGTGAACCCCTGTTAGTATTCAGTCAGCCTGAGTTTAAGCACGCAGTACAGGATGCTCCGCGCCATTTTTGTCGCCCCGATGCACTCCATAAGAACCCATTGTTGCAGTCACGGCTAGTTGTCAAGCGAGTCGCAGCTCAAGCTGGTAAGACTGAGCGAGTTGCTGCTTTGCAGAGCCTAATCCGAGAGGGAGCTGAATCACTACAGTCATCAGCGCGTGAGGCAAAATGCTACCCCGGACCCTGTATGACACTTACCTTCGCCCGACGCCGACCCAAGAGCAGGCAGCTGAATTACTGGATTTACCCTTCGGCACCTTTCGTCGCCATCTGAAAACGGGAGTTGCACGACTGACAGATATCCTGTGGCACCAGGAAATTGATTAAAACAATTTCTTTTTCTAAGGTGACGCCAGAAAAATGAGCAAGAAATGAACACTTTTTGATCTGGTAAGTAAGTATTAAGTCGTGATAAGAAATGTATAATTACACGTAGCTCTCCAGGCTTTGCTGGCTGAACTAGTTTTAAAGAGATTAAAAATACCTAATGAAAAAACTTGCGCAGGTGACAGCACTGTCAGCGTTGATTGCACCAATGTCTTCGGGGCAGGCACAGGCTGCTACATTCACTGAAATTGGTGACGCCGGTGAGACGCTTAGCGCAGCCCAGGTCATCTCGACGGGGCAACAGCCCCTAGAATCGATTTGTGGAGCTCTCTCTGGAGATGCTGACCTATTCCAAACCTTAGTGACCGGCGGTTGGACATTCTTGGCTACAACAGTCGGTGGAGCTGGTTTTGACACGCAGTTATTTCTGTTTGACTCGGCTGGCATGGGCGTGTATTGGAACGACGACAGCTTTGGTTCGTCTAATTCATAAGTACTAATGTTCGCTTGAGAAGATTTTGGGAATCCTACAAATAGTGACTAGGGAACAACTTCGTGAGTTCTATTTTGAAGCTTTTTGTCAATGACTGTTGTAGAGGCGCTAGAGGTTCTCAGAAGGGTTCTAGACTTGAACAAAGCTCAAGAGATCGTGTTTCGGCAAGCTTGGGAAGGACAGTCTTACACGGAGATTGCCAGAAGCTCTGGGTATGAAGTTGGTTATATCAGGGATGTTGGTTCTAAGCTCTGGCAATTACTCTCAAAAGTATTTGTAAAGAAGATAACCAAAAAGAACTTTCAAGGAGTCCTGAAGCGGCAACATGCTGCTAACTTCTACCCTACTACAACAGGTGTAGGTATTTGCCCCACTGGAATATCCTTGGTGAACGGAGACGCTACACGATCGCAAACTGTTCAAACACACAGTGTTTTTGCAGAAGAGTTGCATCAGTCTCAAGTAAAGGTTCTTAACCAATTGATTACTGAAGGCAGTACAGATTATCAGTGTCAAGATTGGGGAGAGGCCATTGATGTCTCAAGTTTCTATGGCCGTGCAGCAGAACTTGCTACCCTGAGGCAATGGATTGTGCAGGACCGCTGCCGTTTGTTAGTACTGTTGGGCATGGGTGGGATTGGCAAGACCGCTCTGACTATGAAACTGGCAGAACAGATACAGGATGAGTTTGAGTATGTGATCTGGCGATCGCTCCGCAATGCTCCCCTGATCAAAGACCTTTTGACAGCGGTAATCCAATTCCTCTCTAGCCAAGAGGCATTTAATCTGCCAGAAACTGTAGACGGTCAAATCTCCTATTTGTTGAAGTACCTACGCCAGTATCGCTGCCTGTTGGTTTTGGACAATAGCGAATCAATCTTGCGGAGTGGCGAACGGGGTGGACACTATTGCGAAGGCTATGAAGGGTATGGTCAACTCCTGCGACGGGTGGGAGATGAGCACCATCAAAGCTCTCTGATACTAACCAGTCGGGAGAAGCCAATTGGTTTAGCGGCGAAGGAAGGTGAAACTTCACCCATGCGCTCACTCCAACTGACTGGTCTGCAGCAGGGGGAGGGGCAGGCAATCCTTGAAGCTAAAGGTCTAGTTGAGGTAGAGGATAAATTCAAGAAACTGATTGAGCGCTACACTGGCAATCCCTTGGCCTTAAAGATCGCAGCGACGATGATCCAGTCTTTATTTGATGGAGATGTTTCTAGATTCTTTGAGCAGGGCACAATGATTTTTGGCGAGATTTGGGAGCTTTTAGACAAGCAGTTTAGTCGCTTGTCAGCGATAGAAAAGGAAGTAATGTACCGGCTGGCGCTCAACCGGGAGTGGGTGACATTGCCGGAATTGCAAGAGAATATCCTACTGATAGTCTCCCATCGAGAATTGCTGGAAGCTGTGGAGTCTTTGCAACAGCGATCGCTAATTGAAAAACGGTCAGCCGGTTTCGCCCTAAAGCCTATAGTCATGGAGTACATGACTGAGCGGTTAATTAGTTCTACCGATTAAACTCATCCCTGTTTTGTCAGTCATTTGATAGTAGTTCGGTAGTGAGACTGAAATATCAAGGAAGTATCAGCGAGGTTTTAGTACTAATGGAAAACCGTAAATAATGATTCCTTTACAAACTTCTATAGAACCATCTAATTTCAGTGACATTCGTAACTATAGTGCTCCTAGATAGAACTTGAACGAGTCAGATAAACTGAAGTTGAAGCAATCAACAACAGACTGATGGATGCCCTAGCTCAGTTTATCCAACAGACATCCCATCCCCAAGAACTCAAACGAGCGCTGGCCGTGCAAATGGTTCAACGGCAGTATCCATACCGTGAAATCAAAGCCATTCTTCAGGTGTCCCTTGGCTTCATTAGCCAGTGGATTGAGCTCTACAAGCAGCAAGGGGTTGAAGGTCTCAAGTGGGGGTATCAAGGCACCGTTGGTTATCTCAAACCTGAACAACGGCAAGAGGTGATTACTTGGCTCAAACAACGGGATTGTTGGCAGCTCGAGGAGTTAGTCACCCACGTGGACGAACGTTATGGAGTCGTCTACGAGTCTCAGCAAAGCTACTATGACCTGCTTCACCAAGCAGGCTTGAGCTGGAAGCAGTCTCGACACGAAATTATGGTGCTTTTGAACCAGTGGCGGGATGAGATTGCCACTGGACGAGTTCGGGTAGTGTTTTTGGACGAGTGCCACTTGCTGTGGGGAGATGTTTGTGCTTATGTCTGGGGACCCCGCAATCAGCGCGTTGAGGTTCCGGTCTGCTCTGAAAAACAGCGTCAAACCTATTTTGGCGCGTTGGACTACCTGAGTAAGCAGATGTTCGTGGAGCCCCATTCTGCAGGCAACACGGACGATACCATTGCGTTTCTAAAGTATCTGCGCTCGTTGCATCCACAGTCCCGTCTGATCATTATTTGGGATGGGGCAACTTATCACCGTTCGCACCAGTTACGGGAGTACCTGGATTCGCTCAACGACGGTTTGCCACCACAGCAGTGGCCCGTCACCTGTATTCGACTCGCTCCACATGCCCCTGAGCAGAATCCCATTGAGGATGTTTGGCTACAGGCTAAGCAATTTGTGCGTAAGTTTTATCCACTGTGCAAATCGTTTGAGGGGGTGAAGTATCTCTTTGAATTTGCAACACATCAGCAGTGCTTTATGTTTCCAAAGGCGTTTATGTATGGCCTTTGTTCATGCTCCATTTAAGATTGCTATATGTTCAGGGAACAGTGCTTCTTGTTCTTCGGAAACAGACTTCTGATGAAACAGCCTTCCTGGATGAAATCTATCACCAAGTTGAAAGTGAGGTAAAGGTTCAGCTTGACTCGATGCTGGCCCTAGAAGACCAGGAAGATCCCAACTTTGGTGATACAGACTACCAGCTTGCAGCCTATGCTGCAGCGCTGCGGGTGCTGACTCAGTACGGGAACATTGAGGATATTGACATAGCTTATGAGCTGGCAAAACCGCGCAGATCAGGTGAAGCGTCCCCCATAGACGCGATCATCGCTGATGCAGTGAAGGTGGCCTGTGACTACCTGGTACCACAGGGCTTCGACTCCTTTGTCTGGAAAACACTGATGCCGGAAGAACGGTTTTATCTCAAAGGGGTGGATGTTGAAAGCCACGGTGAATATCGCTCCGGTGCCTATCAAGAACTAGCGCGGGGGTTCGGGATGAGGGACTACAGACCGCTCCTGTTCAGTGGCAAGGCAAATCAAACGCGACTGAAAACAGGAACAGAGTTTGGAACGCGAGTACTGGGTGACGTAGGCTTTGGCGCTTCACTGATGCGAAATGCCCTTTTTGCTATCCGAGAGGTAGTTCGCAGCGGCGAGACACAGAACGGCAAGAACTGGCTGCGTAACGAGGTGCCAGGTTACTGGAACCAGCGCAAGAACTTGATCGAAATTCTTCGCTATCTTTCGACAATGGGCATCAAGATTGCCCATTGGCAAGCAGATGCTGATGCAGCGCGACTTGTAGCCGGAGCCGTGGAAAACGATAGCATCTAATTACGGGCGGTTAATTGTTCTGATTTCTTCGAGGTTCTTATGTCAACCATCACATTTACAGCAAGTATCCAAGATGGAGTTATAGAAATTCCTGAGGAACATAAAAAAGAACTCGGCAATGGTGACAGCGTCAAAGTCACTGTTGTGAAGAAGAAAACTCCAATGACAGGCATTATTGAAGAATTGATAAACAACCCTATAAAGGTTAAGGACTTTACTCCTCTAACACGAGATGAAGCTCATGAGC
>JBGTDT010000193.1:0-5422 GCA_041748155.1 Thermosynechococcaceae cyanobacterium
TATCGAGAACGCGATGACCCCAGACGCCAGGCGTTTCAAGAGCGATTGAAGAGCAAATCTGCTGGTCAGATTGTGTACGTCGATGAAGCAGGCATCGATAATCGAGCGGACTACGCCTATGGCTACTGCGAGGTCGGGCAACGCTTGCATGGTGCAGTTTTTTGCGGGGGAATAATTCCTCCGCAAAAAAACCTTCTCAAACCGGGCAAGCGTACCGAGCGAGTCAGTTGGATTGCCGCTCTCAAGCAAGGGGACATCTTTGCACCAATGACCTTTGCAGGTTCTTGCAATCGAGGCTTGTTTGAGCTGTGGTTAGAGCAGTGCCTCCTGCCGCAATTGCAACCAGGTGACGTTATTGTCATCGATAATGCTAGTTTCCACCACTCCCAGGCTATTGATCAAATCGTGGCAGAGGCAGGATGTGAGGTATGGTATCTTCCCCCCTATTCTCCAAACTTAAACCAGATTGAGCATTGGTGGTTTGTGCTGAAGAATTGGATGAGACAACGGTGGGATGAATTTGCTAGCTTTCGTGATTGTGTGGATGCCGCCTTCAAACACTGTCCTAACGTACATGCGTAAGGCTATAATGGACATTCATCAAGTTCAAGTACTCTTGCGTGAAGTTCGAGGAATCATTGATGAAAGTTTGATCCTCTCGCACGAGTCTTCATAGCTCACTTATTAGACTCTAATACTCGCGCGCGAGTATTAGAGAGTCATTGACGAGGATTTAATTCTCTCCCACGAGTCTTTACCACTCACTCCTCAGGTTCTAGGACTCTCGCACGAGTCTTGACTACTCGCTGGCGAAAGTTTGATCTTCATCCACAAGGGTCAAGTTTGAGGACCAACAGCAGCCTTCGGAGATTGAGTCCTGCTTGCCTTGAAGCGATCGCCCAACTGCTCAGCCAGCATTTTCAGACCAGGGGTCTTCTTCGCGGCTGTTTTCACGTAGTCGTAAATCGTCAAGCTGCTGGTCATTGCTTCACTGCCCACCGCCATCAGCATGTCATCTACCTGTTCAGTTAGCTGGCGCAGCAAGATCAGAATCTCGGTGAGGGAGGCGGCAAGTTGGGTATCCTGCACCAGCGCTTCAACGTTGAAGCTAGGGGGCAGAATGTTTTGATTGGACTGGGCAGCACTCAGGCTGTTGTTGACAAAAGCGAGGCTCTTATCCCCCATCTTGAAGAGCTTGCGCCGCTCTTCCACGGTTAGGGTAATCAGAAAGGGTAGGTTTTGCTGGATGGTCTTGATCGCAGCTTTGATTGCCTGCATATCTGCTTCAGAAAGGGTGGTGGAAATGTCCTGGTAAGGCATGATGAGTTCCCTAATGAGTCTACTTGCTTGCAGCTAAGATACCCACCTCTCGCAGCAACGGTTTCACCACTTCTATCTGTAAGCTACTCAAGGGTGGTTCCCTTTAGAGAATCACCCTTTTAAGTTCATCCAAAACATTACTCAAACAGTAAGCTCTTAGACCTCCTTGCTTCACGGCTCACTCTAGCCAAAAACAGCGCCACCAGAGAGGTCCGTCGGTATAACTGGCGATTGTCCTATCCCTCCTGGACCTGGCAATAGGGAAGCTTGGTCGCTGGCAATGATGGTAAAGTCGCTGCTACTTAAGTTCAGTCCTGCTGGAAGAATCCCAATCTGCTGTTGTAGCTCCAGGCCACTACCATCTGGATCAAGGAGCACTGCACCATCATTTGGGTTGTAAATCAAAAGAGTTTCTGGGTTGGACGCGCTCTCACCCGTTTCGAACAGCTCAGAGTTAACTGGGCCTTCATTTATCAGCCCAAATACCGCATCAGTCGTCAGAGTGATATTACTAAGACGATCTACACCCTGCTCGAAGTCCACTATCACGTCTTGTGCTGGATCTATAACAAACACATCCTCGCCGCTACCACCTATTAATACGTCAATGCCGTCACCACCCGTTAATCTGTCTCTACCACCCCCACCATTTAATGAATCATAACCTTCACCACCCTCTAGTACGTCATCACCATCTCCACCGTTCAAGTCGTCAATATCATTTCCACCCCGCAGTGTGTCATTGCCCTTTGATCCATCCAAGACGTCAATATCATCTCCACCATCTAGATCATCATCACCTTTTCCACCCCCTAAAACATCTCTATCATCACCACCTTGTATTAAGTCATTACCATCAAAGCCAAGTAGTACGTCAATGCCGGCCTGACCAGCTATTGCGTCATCATCATCTGTTCCATTAGTACGATCATTACGGTTGGTTCCGGGAAATTGAGCCATTTCAGTTACTCCTTGTTTTCCAAAGTTATGTCTAGGGCAAGCATTAGCCGATACAGAGGGCTGCTTGAGTCTTAACTAGGAAATTAAATGTTTGTATCAGGTTTTACAATGCGAAAAAGTGCTAGGATGTGCTCTACTTTCAGGAAATGATCTAGTCAACACTCAAGCAAACGGGCGAGTAGATCCCTGTAAAACTATCCATATTAAGTGGGGGATTTACTGAAGGCGCGTTTGATTAATGACTGTTGAAGAAGCACTCGATATTTTAGACGCACTGCTCAAACCAGCGGGTTTAAGTGACGTTCAAGAGCGAGTGTTTTGCCAAGTGTGGGCAGGACGACACTACGAGAAGATTGCTGAAGCCTGCGGCTATGACACAAGTTACGTCAGACATGTTGGTGCTCAGTTGTGGCAGTTACTCTCAAAGGCTTTTGGAGAGAAAGTTACTAAGAGTAATGTCCACTCAGTCCTGCGGCGTAGAGAAAAAAGTTTTGAGTTCTCAGTTTTGAGTTCTGAGTTAGATCCTTCAATTCAACACTCAACACTCAAAGCTCAACACTGCGACTGGGGAGAGGCAATTGATGTCTCTGTTTTCTATGACCGCAGTAAAGAACTTGACACGCTAGAGCAATGGATCGTTAATGATCGCTGCCGACTGGTTACTTTACTAGGCATGGGTGGGATTGGCAAAACTGCTCTGTCTGTGAAGCTAGCCCAACAGATTCAGGATCAGTTTGAGTATTTGATTTGGCGATCATTGCGGAATGCCCCTCCTGTTCAAGAGATCCTGGCTACGCTAATCAAATTCCTCTCCAGTCAACAAGAGAGTAGTTTACCGGAAACTACTGATGCTCAAGTGTCACGATTACTTGAGTATTTACGCACTTCTCGCTGCTTGTTGCTCCTGGATAATGCCGAGTCGATTCTACAAAGTGGTGATTACGCCGGGCACTATCGAGGAGGCTATGAGGGTTATGGTCAGCTAATACGATGTGTGGCAGAAACTTCCCATCAAAGTTGCCTGGTGCTCACTAGTCTAGAGCAACCTAGAGGATTGGCAGCAAGGGAAGGAGACACTTTACCTGTTCGCACCTTGCAACTGACAGGTTTGGACGAAACAGCAGGACGGAAAATCTTGGAAGCAAAGGGTCTGTCTGGATCGGAAGCCGATAGGAGAAAACTGATTGAGTGTTACAGAGGCAATCCGCTAGCATTGAGAATAGCTGCCACATCGATTCAAGCGTTATTTGAAGGTAACACCGCTGAATTTTTAGAACAAGGAACAGTCGTTTTCAATGGGATTCGCGATCTGTTAGATCAGCAGTGCGATCGCTTGTCAGCTCTAGAAAAGCAGATCATGGTCTTGTTAGCCATCAATCGGGAGCCAGTTTCCTTTTCAGAACTGCAAGCAGAGCTTATTTCACCCGGATCAAAACCCAAATTGCTAGAGGCTTTGGAATCTCTTAAGCAGCGATCGCTAATTGAAAAAAGCACCACTGGTTTCACCCAACAGCCTGTAGTCATGGAGTATATGACCGAGCAGTTTATTGAACAAGTTTGTGAGGCGATCCCGCCCGAAGACAGTGTTGAATCCCTGAGCAATATGGCGTAATTGGCGCTAAGAGCGGTCAAATAAGATACATGCCTACTTATAAGGACATCTGTCGCCAAGCAGAGAATCTTACACCGGATGAGCAACTCCGTTTGTTGGAGAAGTTAGTTGCAATTGTGCGTCGCCGCACGACTCCAAAACCTGAACCTAACATCATGGAACTGGAAGGATTAGGCAAAGAAATTTGGCAAGGCATTGATGCCCAAGAGTGTACGTCAATCAGGAACGGGCTTCGTGGAATGGCTAATCCAGCTCCAGGGTAAGCTTGTTGGTTTGGACACTGCAGCACTCATCTACTTCACATTAGCTGAATTATGCACATTACTAGCTAACAGGAGAGGTTTTCTGGCGCGTCGGGCGCTTACGGTCTGACTTTTTCTTCAATCCAATTGCCTGAGCTTCATCGCTGTCAGAGCCATACTGCCCTCGCACCACTTCCTTCATTGCCAGGACGCTGTTATGAAATCCCCACTCTGCCAGTCGAGCCGCATCAGAAGCAGCGCGATAGAGAGCTAGTTTCTCAGTTTCATTTTGCTGTTGCACCAGCATGGTTTGATAGGCTTGTTGCAATGTCTCTGAAGTTGCTTCGCTGCGGCTAGTTTGATAGTTGGAGACGGTTTTAAGACCGTTTAAGGAATCCACGTCTTGATCAATAAGCTGTGGGGATAGACGGCGGTTTGGAATTGAAGTTGTCACGATGCACACCTAAGTTAAAAAACGTTGTGCTTAGTGTGCCCGTCGCAATCGCTTATTTAACCCTTGCAATTCTATGTTGACCCGTTGCAATGCCAATGTAGCGACTCACATTCGTAATGTTGGGGGTAAGAATGGCAATGTCAGTGACAAATATGCCAATGTGGGCTGTCACATTTGAAATGTAGTCTATTACATTGCCATTGTAGGTCATTGCATTGGTTGCATGAGTCGGTAAGCCTAATAGATACACGCGATCGCATCTTGCCGCTCGAAATAGATTCATTAATTTCTCAAGCTAAGATGCAGGTTCAGCAAGCGGCTGGTAACAACGTACAAATAACTGTTGATCGCAATCTTACCGAAGCGAACCGAGGCAAAAAGATGACACTGTTTGATCCAACCAGACACTATCCACTCTTGCAGGTAGACTGGAATCCCAACACGGCTCAACAAGCAATTGCTGCGATCGCCCACGAAACCATCACTCAACTGCAAACTGGGCTATTGTTGTCTGGGCATCCGATGGACGATCAAGAGTTTGGCAGCGACCTGTATTTTGGTAAAGCGGGAGTGCTGTGGGCGATCAATTATCTACAAACCGTTGGAGCAATTGACTCGACCTTTGATGTTGTCACTCATCTCGATGCAACCCTAGCGCAAAACCGCCAGCACTATTTAGAACGCAGTCCTTATCCAGAGCAGTCGTCCTATCTAGTTGGAGAACTGCCACTGCTGCTATTGCAATACAAGCTCTCCCCCTCCGAAGACAAAGCGATCCAAATCCTGCATTCGATTCACAAAAACGATACCCAGCCGGTTCGAGAGCTAATGTGG
>JBGTDT010000194.1:0-46056 GCA_041748155.1 Thermosynechococcaceae cyanobacterium
GGGAGTAGAGGTGCCAGGCATTGCCACTGGGAATTTGTCAAGTCACCTCGACGCTGAGGAGGAAGAATCATAGGAGCTTTTCAATACCTTAGCTTTAGGATTCCCATCTCGTTCAAGAAGTTTTAAAACACTCCCTAGTCTAAAAGCTTTTTCAGACGCAAGGATTCCATGTAACAGGATTAACGAAAACGATACAGAGGTAGGACTAAGACCAAATCGGAAGATATACGGAATTTTACTGTCTATCTCACCTATTCCAGATGTTATGCAGTAAATCTGCTGTTCGTCTGCCCATTTTGAGTAAATGGACAGCAGGATGTCTGTCTATCTCGCTAACCAGGGTGAATAGACAGAGTAGGTCTGTCCAATAAATTGTTATACGGCAGGTACAAGAGTTGATTGGGAGGCGTTTGGCTCACTGCATTGCCCAATCAAAACCCTGTTGAAGTCACCTATGGGAAAATAGAAGGGTAGCGCGTTCGTCTAATCCTTATGACAGCAGCAGAGCTATTTTCTACTCTCAGAAGTTTGCCTCGCGCAGATAAGTTGAAAGTGATGCAGTTTCTAACCGCGGAACTAGCTAGAGAAGAGGAACCTGCTCTTCAATCGGGGGCAACATATTCACTATGGTCACCTCTTAATTCACACGAAGCGGCTCACAAGCTCGCTCAACTTCTGGAATCGGAGCAACCAACGCAAAATGCGTGATGCTCAAAGGTTTAGCTTTACGGAGGGATTTGATGCATTTGGTATTCCTGATGCGCTGCCTCAGTTACCGCTGTCTCTCGCGTATCGAGGTTCATCGGTAGAGGTTTCAGCCCTACTTGACACAGGTGCAAGCGTCAATGTATTGCCATACAGCACTGGAGTTCAACTTGGTGCAGTTTGGGAAGAGCAGACAACCTCTGTGGTCTTAGCTGGCAATTTAGCTTCGGTTGAAGCAAGAGGTTTACTGGTTTCTGCACAGATTGGGAATTTTGACCCAATCAGGTTGGTTTTTGCATGGAGTTTGTCAGATGATGCCTCTCTATTATTAGGACGGATGAACTCTTTCCTGGAGTTTGATGTTTGTTTCTACCGCTAAACTTAAGGAATTGCCGAATAAGTTCAAGGAAATTCAAAAGGAATCAGAATCACTAAAAGCATCTCCAGCAGGGTTACTTTTTCAGCAAGCCAGGAAAGGGCGTTGATATGACGGCTAAGCAGTAATCGCCGTATAACAATTCGGTTGGAGCGGACTGCCCAAAACCGCTGTGTCGGATGCCGAAGTTATTCGTAGCCGCTCAACCGCACCATTAGGCTGCTTCTCGTTATCTATAGAACGATACTTCAAGCGTTTTGGTCAGGTGCTGAAGACCGAGTAGCATTACCCCAATTGGTTAAAAGAAACGTATTGACAACGTAAATACATTCTGCCTACACTACAGGGTATGGATGTGTATTTCGTGTTCAACGGCGTTACCTTCGTTTGGAACGACGAGAAAGCTCAGATTAATCTCCAAAAGCATGACAGCGTTACGTTTCAGCAAGCTACTGAAGCCTTCTTTGACCCACTTCTTGTGGTGGTTGATGCAAGCCGTAACGATGAAGCGCGAGATGCTGTCATTGGTTTAGACAGACGTTGGAATCTCTTGTACGTCGTCTACATTGAGCGTGAAAACGACATCATTCGGATCATCTCGGCTCGTAAAGCAACACGCAAGGAACGTGAATACTATGAAAGTTGAGGCATTGAAAAAGCGGTTGGATAGAAATCGTCCC
The DNA here is from genome assembly GCA_041748155.1 of Thermosynechococcaceae cyanobacterium. Classification (GTDB taxonomy): domain Bacteria; phylum Cyanobacteriota; class Cyanobacteriia; order Thermosynechococcales; family Thermosynechococcaceae; genus JBGTDT01. The sequence continues at coordinate 1,762 of JBGTDT010000194.1, forward strand.
ATGACAACAATCACCATTCGTATTCCCGAAGATGTGATTGAAGATTTAAAGCGAGTTGCGCCTATGCTTGGGTTTTCTGGTTATCAACCACTCGTTCGTGCTTACATTGGGCAAGGGCTTCGAGCTGATCTTGAGCGTTTAGAAGGTGACACTGTCTCTGCATTGATTGCAGGCTTGAAACGTCATGGTGTTAGTGATGAAGTGATTCAGGAAGCACTGAGCGAAGTTACCCAGCAATAGTTTAATGTTGTGGGTACAGTCAGCAGTCCAGCACTGCGTCGGTACGGACGGTACAAAGGTTATCAGTGAGAGTTCGAGGTTACTTGCCGCCGCTCAACTTCACCGTTATATGGTAACCAGTAGGTATAACTTGCCTTAACTTCCTCCAACCTTTGCTGTTTTAGAGGAGTGGGTTCCGGTGAATCGTCCTGCCACTCGCTGAAAAATTGATTGATCATCATTAGCAAGTTCAAGGCCAAGCTTCGCCTCCAGGTTGTAAAGATTAGGATCTTGAGCTTGACTTGTTTGAGCTATGCTCCAGTTTAGTTGGGTTAAAGCAAGCTTCAGGCCAGAATAAAAACATTGAATCTGACTTACATTTTAGAACGGGGTAGTAGTGTTGACTAAAAGTAGGAATTTTCATGCCAGCGAGGGTGAATTGCTAGGGCAGGTCCCAACCCCAGCGAACATATTTGTAGATTCAGTAGGTGTATGAGCCATGCCGATTGTCCAGGCCCGCAGCGTTCTGATTGTCTTATTCCTCTGCCTCAGTGGCTTGTTTAGTCTCAGACCTGCCCTCGCAGCCCAGCCTAGTGCTAGTGAGTACCGAGAACTAGGGTTAAGCTACCGCCAGCAGGAACGCTATCCAGAGGCGATCGCCAGCTTGCAAAAATCGGTCGAACTGGACCCGCAAAATGTCTCTAGCCGCGTCCTGCTGGGCTGGACATTCCACCTGGCAGAGCAGGACGAGATGGCAACGGCAACCCTGCGGCAAGCGACCTACCACGATCCGTTCAACGTTCCGGCCCTCAATGCTTTGGGAATTGTCTGTCTGGTCCAGGCAGACTTAACCGATGCTGTTGCCGTTCACTCCTGGGCTCTCCTGCTGCAGCCGGACAATGAAATTGCTTACTACAACCTCAGCTTGGCCTACCACGGCTTGCAGAACTACAACTGGGCCATCGCCACAGCCAACCAAGCAGGTACCCTGGAACCCACAAATCCCCATCCCCTCGTTGCCCAAGCGATCGCCCAGTGGGATAGCGGTGAGCCATCCCGCGCCCAGCAAGTCTACCGTCAGGCTATCAACCTCGACCCCAGATACCGCGATCGCCCGTTTTTAGATCACCTCAAGCAAGCAGGTTTCAGCCCTAGTCAAATTCAAACCGCTACGCAAGTTCTATTAGCGTCACAGTAAAGGAGCTGCTGGATTATTGCCCAAATCTATTTGTTATGCTCAGATCTCCCTCCATTCTTCAGGCTTTGCAGCACAGGCTGATTGTCTCCTGTCAGGCTCCGGCTGACTCGCCCCTGCACGAACCAGCCGTGATCGCTGCCATTGCCCAAGCTGTGGTGAATCAAGGCGCTGCTGGTGTCCGGATTGACACCCCTGCCCATATTCAGGCCGTCCGCCAGCGAGTCCAGGTGCCAATTATTGGGCTGTGGAAGCAAGTTACACCGGGGTTTGAAGTTTATATTACGCCCCAACTGCACCACGCTGAGGCGATCGCTGCCGCCGGAGCAGACCTGATTGCCCTTGACGCCACCCAACGACCCCGACCCGCCGGGGAAAGTGTTCCTGAACTGATTCGTCAAATTCATCGTCAATGGGGCCTCCCCGTCATGGCCGATGTAGACACCCTAGACGCTGCGATCGCCGCCGAGGCTGCCGGGGCCGACTGTGTGGGCACAACCCTGTACGGCTACACAGGCCAAACTCAAGACCAGTCCCCTCCAGGCTTAGATTTACTCGCTCAAATGGTCCAACAACTCAGCATCCCAGCTATCTGTGAAGGGGGAATTGCTTCACCTGCAATGGCTCAGGCTGCTCTGGAGTTAGGAGCTTACGCCGTTGTTGTTGGCACCGACATCACAGGAATTGATCAGAAAGTCAAAGCCTACCAAGCTGTTTTTACCGCAGTTTAGTTCTAACTACGGGTTTAGAATTGAAGCCGAAGACCAGAATTTAGAGAGACACTTAATGGAGGTAAAGCGGACGAGACTGAAGTTGGCTTTACTAGAGTTCGCAGCCCAACATGACTGCATCAGCAACTAGGCTTGAACAAAGGAGAAAACTAACAGGTTTGACCGTAATCATGACGAGCTTGAGACAATAGTGCAATGGAAGCAGACTTAGAAATCACCCTGCTCATGATCGTGACAGTTGCCGCAGGGATTGGTGCTCAAGTTCTAGCCGACTTTCTCAGGGTCCCCAGTATCGTCTTACTACTACTATTTGGGATTCTGCTAGGACCGAGCGGTTTTGGCTTTTTACACCCCAATCTCTTGGGGAGTGGCTTGGAGGTAATTGTCTCCCTCTCTGTCGCCCTGATTCTGTTTGAGGGTGGTTTGAACTTACAACTGCGGCAGCTAGGAGAAGTCTCCAGTAGTATTCGCAACTTGGTCACCATTGGAACCCTAATCACCCTGCTTGGGGGTGGAATGGCGGCTCACTGGCTCAGCGAATTCCCCTGGCCGATCGCATTTCTGTATGCCTCCTTGATTGTCGTCACGGGTCCAACCGTGATCAATCCCCTCCTGAAGCAAGTCAGAGTAGACCGGCAGGTCGCCACCCTGCTGGAAGGGGAAGGGGTTTTAATCGACCCGATTGGGGCTATTCTGGCTGTTGTCGTCTTAAACATTGTCCTGCGGGCAGATGCTGAGCCCATCACCGTCTTGAGTGGATTGGTCCTCCGCCTGGGCATTGGGGCAGCAATTGGAGTCAGTGGGGGTTGGTGCCTGGCCCTAATCTTGAAGCAGGCCCGCTTCTTATCTGAAGGATTGAAAAATCTCGTTGTCCTGGCCGGACTCTGGAGCTTGTTCGGTGCAGCCCAGGTTTTGCGGAATGAGTCGGGGTTGATGACCGCAGTCATTGCTGGCATCGTGCTGCGAGCAGCGGCCTTACCTGAGGAACGGTTGCTCCGCCGCTTCAAAGAGCAACTGAGTATTCTGGCCGTATCGGTTTTGTTCATCTTGCTAGCTGCCGATCTATCTGTTGCCAGTATCTTCGCCCTTGGTTGGGGCGGGGGGCTGACCGTCTTGATCCTCATGGTTGTAGTCCGACCGCTCAACGTTTTCATCTCTACCTGGAATAGTGGTCTGAACTGGCAACAGAAAGCTTTCATCGCTTGGATTGGGCCTCGTGGCATTGTGGCGGCCTCCGTTGCCTCTTTGTTTTCGATTACGCTGACGAATCAGGGCATCAATGGGGGTGACTCAATCAAGGCCCTGGTATTCCTGACAATTATTCTGACAGTCGTTTTTCAAGGGTTGACTGCCCGCTGGGTAGCCACTCTGCTAAAAATTAGATCGCAGGAAGCATTGGGGGCCGTGATTGTTGGCTGTAATCCCCTGGGTCGATTCCTGGCTCGACTCATCCAGGCTCAGGGAGAGCCCGTGGTAATGATTGACACAGACCCGGAATACTGCAACCAAGCTCGACGAGAGCATTTACGGGTGTTTCTGAGCAGCGCCCTGGATGTGGAAGTTCTAGAAGAGGCCGGATTGTCATCAATGGGTACCTTTTTGAGTGTGACAAATAATGCAGAGGTCAACTGTGTCTTAGCCCAGCGGGCCTTAGAAGAGTTTCGTCCGCCACGGGTTCTGGCTGTATTTTCCCAGGACTCCCAGAATTCAGGCAGTTGTCCGATGCCAGAGAAAGGGACGCGGGGGAAAATTCAGCAGGCTTTTGCCCCACGACTGTCGGTCAAAGGTTGGAGTCAGTACCTGAGTGATAATGATGTCAAACTGGGTGAAACCGTTCTGGATGCAGCCAAGTTTGAGTTTCAGCAGGCCCATTTACAAGCTTTGATCCACGCCGATGAATTGCTACCTTTGCTCGTAGAGCGGCACGAGTGCCTCAGAGTTGTTCTCAATGATGAAGCGTGGCAACCGGGCGATCGCCTCACCTATCTATTCCATACCCCCAAACCAAAATTCTTAGCGGCTGGCTTTGCAACTCAGCTCCCTCTCACCCCCCAGAAGTTGCCCCAAGTCGAACAAGTGCCCGTACCCGCTTCCCCTGCTCCGCTTCCAGCCAGCTTAGACTCAGAAGTTGATCGCTAAAGTCTCTTCAGGCTAAGTAAGGTAGCCAAGCTTTCAGCGGTTCTGCTGAGCCATACCAAACCTGAGCCTCAAGACTGACGCGCCCCCGCGTTGCTCTGGGGGCGTGCATCACCCCCTCTAGTACCAGGTTTTCAGCCCCTTCCAGATGGGCGGCTGTAATGGGTGTAATTCCGTCTCCCCAGCACTCCCCCCGCCCACTGGTTAACTGGTAGCTTTGGTAGGAAAACCATTTTGCTAACTGTCGGCTGCGATCGCCATAGATCGCTTTGCCAGCAACACAGATATAGCGAACATCCGGGTAATAGGCGCCTGGATAGTGGCTGTTAACAAAGTCTAAATTTCGTTTCGTCCAGCGCTCACAACTCCGGTGCGGCGTGCCTAAAGTAATCAAAGTTGCCACCTGAGGATGAGCCTGCCAGACTCGCTGCCAATAAGCCTCCTCACCGAGGTAGATCCGCGAGATCCAACCCCCCGCCGAGTGGCCAATCAGGTTGATCTGGGAACTCTGGTGCTGTTGCAGCACCTGTTTTACTGTCCGGTCTAGCAGCTCTAAGATCGGCGTAACTGGCCTACCCCCCAAAGTTGCTAACCAATCTCGTCGCCGTAGCGGCACTGTAGTTGTTGGAAAGCCAAGGTGTTGCAGGGCTTGCTCCAAGGCGCAATAGTTTGTGGCTCCTGCTAAATAACCCGGCAGAATGATCGTGGGTAAAGGCATATTATGGATAACATCTGACCAGCTAACCTACCTTTATTATCTGGATCTGGATCGCGATCGCCCCGCCTAAAGTCATCCAAATCGAGATCTGACGACCAAATAAAGCTCGTAACCCTAGCAAGTGTGAGTCATCAGCCTGGAACTCTCTATGGAATTGGGGTCGGACCCGGTGATCCGGAACTAATTTCCCTAAAAGCACTGCGCCTGCTCCAAAGTGTGCCTGTGGTTGCCTTTCCATCAGGTATTCAGGGCAAACCGGGTATTGCTGAACAGATCGTGCAGCAGTGGCTTAGTCCCCAGCAAGTGCAGCTTGCCCTTACCTTTCCCTACGTCCAAGACCCCGAAGTGTTGGAGCGGGCTTGGCAGCTAGCGGCAGAGCAGGTTTGGCATCACCTGCAACAGGGAGATGTTGCCTTTGTCTCCGAGGGAGATGTGAGTTTTTATAGTACCTTTACCTATCTATCTCAGACACTTCAGCAACACCATCCTGACGTAGTCATCCAGACCGTACCAGGGATCTGTTCCCCCTTAGCCGCCGCCGCCGCCCTGGGTTTGCCCCTGACAACAGGGCGCGATCGCCTCGCCATTTTGCCCGCTCTCTATACCGTAGGGGAGTTAAAATCAGTCCTCGTCTGGGCCGATGTAGTAGTTTTACTCAAGGTCAGTTCCGTCTACGCTCAAGTTTGGTCGGTGTTGAAAGAACAAAATTTGCTAGAGCACAGCTATGTACTGGAACGGGCTACTTTACCTCAGCAGGTGATTTACCAGGATTTACGCGATCGCCCCCACCTAAAACTCCCTTACTTTTCGTTGTTAATTATTCGGGTCAATCATTCCAACTGATATGAAACCGAAACCCACAGCCGCTCAGTACGAAACACTTTACCGAGTCTGCAATGAACTCACGATAGACTTTATGTACAGCATCGATCTGGTTAGGCTCGATGAGCGTACTGGAAACCTTGTTATCCTCTACGGTCAGGATGGCTATCTTGAGATTAATGCTAGTGGAAAGTTACTACCGGAGGGAAGCGATGAATAATCCCAACAAGCCCGACTTTACCCACATGAGTTTAGAAGAACTGAGGGCCTACGTGCTTAACCACCGGGATGATACCAAGGCTTTTTATGTCTACTGCGATCGCCGTCGGCAAGGCGAACACGCCCAGCAGGATGCTAGGCCAAGCTTGTCCAGGTGATGATGTTTCAAGAATTGTTTACCAGATTCGGGCGATCGCCCGAATTTGAAATTGTCTTACTTTTCTTTGCTAATTGTTCAGGTTAACCGGGCTAATGCTAAGTAGATCTGTTTAGCTCTTAAGAGACTGGCTGTCTATCGCTACTACCCTCAATGTAGCGGCGCAAGACTGAGTTGATCAAAGTTTTATACTCTGCACCCTGTGCTTGAAACCATGCCATCACGTCAGGATCTAGCTGAGTTAGGTTACGAGCCTGGGCAGCCGGTACTCTCAAAGTGGCGTTTTCAAAAAAGTCCTCTGTCAGAGGCGAAATGTCAGAGTAGTCAATCTCCTCATCCGTCATCGCCCCAAGTGCGGCCCAATCAGTAAGTGAGGTATTGCTCGAATCGTTTACACTCATATCGGTTTGCTTTTCGTGCTGAGATAATTCGGATTACATCGCCTTGCCGTTCTGTCCAGACAACAACCGCTAAGCCGTTTCGTAAGAAGCCGATTCCGACCCAGCGATCCTCGCCGTAGTCAGTACGCTCATCAAGCTCAATTAGCATAGAACCATTGAACATCTCAGGAACGTCTGCGAAGTCAATCCGATGTTTGTGGATGTTTTCGAGGTTCTTCGCTTCATCCCATTCAAACTGCATGGAGCCTTGATGACTACTAGGCAGGCAATAAACCCATTATTCTGCATTCCATCAGAACAGGGCTGATGTGCTCTGTGGTCTAACGACTAAGATAAGCGACAGCGAGTAACCTATACAACTCTACCAAGATCTCTCGTCCCTCCGCTTCATCGATTCGTTAGCTCGTCGCTTACACCCATTAATCTTGAGCACTCACTGACTCAAGCTGCTTTTTGCCCAGGTAGTTGTGCATCCAGCATCTGCTTGACTTTATTGAGTCTCAGAATGACTTTGTAATTGTCAGGATGAAGTTCGTTCACGAACTGAATGAGGTGATCGACTGTGCAAGGCTTGTGAAAACCACCATTCCAAGCATGAAAGTCGTTGTGAACTTCCTGAGTCAAGGTAATCAAGTTATCTTGGCAAGCAGCTAGATGAGGATAATGCTCTTTGGAATAGATATGATGCACAACAACATTTACTGCCTTGAACATCACTTGCAGCTCATCGACCCGCTTTATAAAGTGCTCTCTTCTCTCCTCTAGAGACACGAATTCTGTCACCCTTTTACGAGGTCAGAAGAATTGCTGTACCTCATTCACTGCTTGGCAGGCGATCGCAATGACTCCTTTGCTCAGGTTCAGGCCCCAGGGTGGAGTCCGCTGCCCTACCTGGCCATAAACCACAGAAGCTAAGGCCCAAACTAGTGCCGCAGCGAGGGCTGCCAGTTCTCCTGGCAAATCAACCGTTTAGCCAACGGGCGGCATCTTTAGCGTGGTAAGTCAGAATCATGTCTGCCCCAGCCCGTTTGAACCCGGTTAGAGTCTCCAAAACCACCCGTTCTTCGTCTACCCAGCCGTTCAGGGCGGCAGCCTTCACCATCGAGTATTCGCCAGAGACATTGTAGGCCGCCACAGGTAATTCAGACGCCTGTTTCACCTGCCAGATGATATCCATGTAGGCTAAGCCCGGTTTCACCATCAGCATATCGGCTCCTTCATGAATATCCAGGCGGACTTCCTTCAGGGCTTCGCGGGCATTGGCCGGGTCCATCTGGTAGGTGCGGCGATCGCCAAACTGAGGGGCAGAGTCGGCAGCATCCCGGAAAGGACCGTAGTAGGCGGAGGCGTATTTTGCCGCGTAAGAAAAAATTGGGGTGTCCTGGAATCCAGCCTCATCTAAGGCAGAACGGGCTGCCTGGACAAAGCCATCCATCATCCCAGATGGGGCAATAATGTCGGCCCCCGCTTCTGCTTGAGAAACCGCAGTTTTCTTGACCAGCTCTAGCGTGGGGTCGTTCAGCACTCGCCCACTCAGGTCCCCCACCTCTAAGTAGCCACAGTGACCGTGACTGGTGTATTCACACAGGCAAGTGTCGGTAATCACGATTAGATCGGGCACAGCCTGCTTCACCGCCGTCGCCGCCTGCTGGACAATACCGTGATCGTGCCAGGCTCCGGTTGCTTCTTGGTCCTTTTCTGTGGGAATTCCAAATAAAATAATTGCCGGAATTCCCAGGTCGTAAACCTGTTTAGCTTCTTCGGCAATTTTGTCCACCGAGAGCTGGTAGACCCCCGGCATCGACTTGACTTCCTGGGCGATCGCGGTACCGGGAACCGCAAACAAAGGATAGATCAAGTCATTGATAGTCAAAACATGCTCACGCACCAGGCGCCGGAGTTGAGGATGGCTGCGGAGACGACGGGGACGGTGGATGGGAAACATACTAGACCTTACTCCGATCAAGCGTGACAGACTTCCGTTTTTTCTGCTGACGTTTCAATAGGGCACCTGCACCCAGAGCCCCGAACGCTAGCGTGCCCAAGACAGAAGCAGGTTCAGGAACCGCTGCAAAGGCTGCTTCTCCCACTATCTGATGAACGGCGGTTGTGGGATGGATGTCGTCCCAGAACAGAAACTCGTCTGGGTTATCGCACGCTACAAAGTTGTCTAGGCAAGCAGTGGTCACGTTCGTAAAACCGAACTCCGCTGGATTAGTGATCGCTTGATCGAATAAAGCGTTGACATCGAGTGGGATGATGTTGGTGTCAGGACCTAGATCTTGGCTCAAACCACTAAGGACCTTTGCTAAGCCAGAGTTGTGTGCCTCAGTCAGCCTACTCAGGGTACTAGAACTTTCGCTACCAAGTGTGCCCGGAAGTCTCCCTAAGTCTGGCAGGTTAGGTACCAGGATATTTTCAGCTCCAACCGAGGCGAGTGATGTCACTGCCGTTGAGAGATTTTCGACTGGCTGAGTTGGATCGCTCGCCCCACCGCCTAAGTAATCATTACTGCCGGCCCATACGACATAAAGCGCGTTTGAATTAGCGGCTGGATTGGCTACCGTAAAACCATTGATCTGTTGCTGCAATCCCGGCAAACCAGGAAAGGGAGTGGTGTTACTTCTTCCCGTGGTCGCACCACCGAAGGCAAAGTTAGTATTCGGATTTGGAGTTAATTCTAGCTTAGGAGCAAGGTATTCAACCCACAGTGGGCCGTTAGAGGCACGTCCTTGAAAGTAGGGTGGACTCGGGGGGAGAAATCCACCTGTAACCTTAAACACGTTGCCTGTATCAGAGAGGCTATCTCCAAAAACATAAATCTCATCAAAATTGCCTAATGTGACTGCTTGAGCCGTTTTGGGCAAATCAAAGGTCACGCTGAGTGCGAGCGTACTGAATAGAAAGCTTTGTCCTAACCGTAATCTGCGCCTAGTAGGCCAAGTAGTAATCTGCGGACCTTCCAGCTTGGAGTCTCCCACTCTGTTTATCCTCCCACCCTGGGCCAAGAACCTTTAGTAGATATCTTATATCTTAGGAGTATTTTTGATACGTTATGCTTCGGCGGCAGCGGCTGGGTAAACACTTACCTTTTTGCGGCTCTTTCCCAGGCGCTCAAACGTAACAATTCCATCAATTAGGGTAAAGAGCGTATCATCACTGCCTCGACCAACATTATTGCCGGGGTGAACTTTAGTACCTCGCTGGCGAATCAAAATATTCCCAGCTCTCACCAGTTGACCACCATAGCGTTTCACGCCTAGGCGCTGAGCATTAGAATCACGCCCGTTGCGGGTACTACCTGTTCCTTTTTTGTGAGCCATAGTTTCCTTAAATTAGTTAAAAGCTTTGTCGGAGTAGACAGAAACAGCGATCGCCGACTCTATTTCGGCATTGTTCATTCAGGGGTTTCTAGAGTTAATTCATCAGATGCTTGTACGGGTTCAGCTTCTGGAGCAGATTCAAGCACCGAATCATTTAGACGAATTAAGTTGATCATCAAACGCGTTAACTCTTGCCGATGCCCCTGCTTCTTACGGGTCTTTTTCTTAGGCTGCATCTTGTAAACAATAATCTTGCGGCCTCGGTGATGCCGCATCACTGTCGCCTCTACCGTAGCCCCCTCGACTAGAGGTTGGCCCACAGAGACCTCACTCCCGTTTTGGACTAGCAAAACTTGATCTAAAGAAATTGTTTCCTCAGGTTCAACATGCAACCGTTCAACATCGTAAAAACGCCCTGGTTGAACCCGTAGTTGCTTCCCACCTGTTTCGATAATTGCGTAAGTCATACTCTTGTTTTGTAAAGTTGCCGTACAGGTAACCAGCTTCTCTCAATTGTTGAAATTGCCAGTTTTGTATTTTTTGAACCTGGTCCGAGCTGGATTAGACTCTTAGTCTATCAGAATTACCCACTTCCTAAGGGAGCTGAGGGTGAGCAAAAAGTAATGTATTCACCTCGGTCGAAAGCAGAAGATTTGACTGTCCTAGAAAGCTGTAGAAGATTTCTGGTTGGGCTAGCAAACAGTCTCAGCAGGTTATCAGCCGCTGGAGGAACCAGGAGTAGGGAAATCAATCTGGTCACCATGAGCCCAGAACGCCTCTAGGTTGTAAAACTCACGTTCTGCTGGCATCAGGATATGAACAATCACATCGCCGTAGTCTAGGACAACCCAGGTATTCTCAGAGTGACCCTCCTTTCTCAAGGGGTGCCGCTGCCACTCCTGTTCAATAGCGTCTTCAATCGCTTGAGCGATCGCCCGGACTTGGGCCTTAGAAAACCCCGTCACGATGACAAAATAATCCGCTAAAGAAGATACCTCTGAAACATGCAAAAGAACAATATCTCCGCCCTTGCGATCATCCGCTGCTTGAGCGGCACTCAAGGCAAGTAGTTCGCTGGTATCCGGGTTGCCAGAGCCGTGTAAATGGTTAGATGTAGAGGTTGAAAGGGGGGAAAACTCAGTCAAGGTTTAGTCAGGTAAAAGGACAAGGAACAAATTTAGAACAAATCGGAGCAAAACGCTCAGGTTGCGAGAACGGTTGAAGCTTAAGCTTCAGGGGGTACGGCTTTAGATATCTCTAGGGCCCAGTTGCGAGTTAGCACCATGCGAGGATGGATTAGCCTACGAGTCTCGATCAGATGCTTCAGGGTGCGATCGCAGTTCATCCAGACGGCTTGGTAGAGATTTTCCCAGCAGGTCTGGCGGATCGCCGCTAACTCAGGACTGTCCCCTCGTCCCGGCTCCGTGCTGTCAGCCAGAAAAACAACGCAGCTCAGTAAGTCCATTCCGGGTCGGCCCAGGGTGTGATTTGCGATCGCCGCTAAAGTTTCTCGATCCTGAACACCAAACTGGTCTCTGGCGATCGCGGCACTAACGTCTGCGTGGAGCAGGTGAGGGTTAGCTTGATCAACCGGGGTTAGCTCTAAGCGATTGGCCCTGGCAATTTCTAGTAGTCGAGTAGGTTTAAAGTACTTGGCTAAATCATGCAGCAAGCCTGCTTGAGCAGCTTTTTCCTGGTTCAGGTGATGGTGACAGGCCAGTTGAGTTGCCATTTGTTCAACTCTAAGAATGTGCTGGATGCGGGACTGGGACGTGTTTTCTGCTAACCAGATCAATACCTGTTCCCGCTGGCATTCGTTGTCTCCACAGGTTGTAGACCTGGTAAAGCGATTAACTGGAGAGGAATGGTGGATCACAGGAATAAACTCCCTCACACTTGAGCCTGGTTACGGTTTGAGCTGTCTTCAGGCTTTTTGTCGAGACTTTTGCGGCAGTTTGGAGTTGCTCACAGGAGTCGTGGATATTCTGACTTTCATTGTAGATAACCCTGGGAATTGTTTAATTCTAAACAACCTTTTCGGTCTCCTTAGTTCAGGTTGACATTTTGTTGTGATCGTGGCGTGGATACCACTGAAGTTGGGAAAAATATCCTTGGACCTAACCATTTAGACGCGAGAGACCTAGGAATGAGCTACTGCATAAATCCGGCCTGTCCAAACCCTGAGAACCTGTCTGATGCTCAGTTGTGCCGGGCCTGTGGCTCCAAGCTGTTGCTTCGCGATCGCTATCGTGCCTCTGGAACCCTAGGTCGAGGAGGCTTTGGTGCCACGTTTTTGGCCGAGGATGTGGGTTTACCGGGTCGTCCAACCTGCGTGATCAAGCAGTTGCGCCCAGCGGTGAGTGACGTTCACGTTCTGCACATGGCCCGTGAACTGTTCGAGCGAGAGGCAACCATCCTGGGTAAAATTGGCAATCACCCGCAAATCCCCCGCCTACTTGACTACTTTGAACTGAACCAAGATTTTTACCTGGTTCAGGAGCACGTCGATGGCCCTACCCTACAGCAGGAGGTCAAGCGCTCTGGCTGCTTTGACGAAGCGGGGGTTAGAGAAGTTCTGAGTGAGGTGCTCCCTATCCTTGGTTATGTCCACAGCCAGGAGGTAATTCATCGGGATATCAAGCCTGCGAACTTAATCCGCCGCAATTTTGATCGCAAATTTGTCTTAATTGATTTTGGTGCCGTCAAAGACCAGGTCAGTCAGACTGTCGCCGCAAATTCAGAAGATAGCCCGTTAACAACCTTTGCCGTAGGAACACCCGGGTATGCCCCACCAGAGCAGATGGCAATGCGCCCGGTCTACGCCAGTGACCTCTACGCCTTGGGAGTGACCTGTATTTACTTGCTTACAGGTAAGTCCCCTAAAGACCTTGGGTACGATGGTGCAACGGGTGAGCTAAGTTGGCAGGGTCGCGTCAAGCTCAGCGATCGCTTAACTAAAGTGATCGAAAAAATGCTGGAAACTTCTGTCCGTCACCGCTACCAAACTACCCAGGAAGTTTTGCAGGCCCTAGAGCTAGATCGACACTCGGATAGTCTCTCGCAGGGCATGGTTTCGAGCACCAGTCAGTCAATTAGTCTCGCTGCCCACCGACCTGGCTTAACAGGTAGGGTATCTCCGGCAGCAAGGATGGCAACTGAGGTGAAAGCTCAGCAAGCCAGATTAGAGCCGACTCACTTACAGTCTCAGGCAATTCGAAAACCTACTGGTTCGCGGGGTGGTTCCGCCGCTACAGGCAGTAAAGTCAAACTAGATGCTAGCGGCTTACGAGCGGCCTACAGTCAAGGCAGACGTGACTTTACTCTGCAAGACTTCAGTTTGCTCAAGCTTCAGAAGGTTGACCTATCGGGGGGAGTTTTTAGCCAAGCGAAACTACAAAAGACTGATCTACAAGGGGCTAATCTTTTCAATGTCAACTTTGGCCGGGCCAGTTTAACAGGCGCAGTCCTCCGAGATACAAACCTCAGCAAAGCCTATTTCAGCTATGCCGACTTGGAAGGGGCAGACCTGCGGGGAGCAGACTTAAGCTATGCTCACCTAAGCAATGCCAATCTACGGGGGGCCAATCTAGGCGGGGCTAATTTAACCGGAGCAACCGTAACCCAAGAGCAGCTAGCAATGGCTCGGACAAACTGGGTTACAGTCTTACCCAGCGGCAAGAGAGGATGGCGGTAGTGAATTGAATTTGAGTCATTCATTGCATTGTTGTATTTTGTGGCGTTTTCGTTGGGCTGAAGACAGCCCAATATTCTAAAACCAGTCCCAGCAGCTAACATGTAATGACAAGTCTTTTGTGAGAAGGGGGATTCAGGGATTAGTATCTGAGATAAGTGGGCTATGGACGAGCTATGGTTTTATCGGTGGACCGAGAGTTTGGGTTGGCCACGCTCCTATTTGGGCAAGATTTTTCTAATTGCTTTCATCTCGACGCATTTGCCATTACTCTCTTTAGTTGGTCTCTTTGCTCTTAGCCCCGTATACGTTTCCAGAGTAACAATACTCGGGCTTGTATTACTGGCCACATTAGCTGATACCGCACTGGTTCTCTGGGCTTTATATCAGATCCTGAAGCCATTACAGTTAGTGACGCGGGCATTGAGCCTCTACCTGAATGAAGGCCAGGTTATCCAACTACCAACTCGGTTTCGAGACGAGGCTGGCTTGCTGATGAGCAATATTGCCTATTCTATTCAGGCCTTTGAGCGTCGCCAACGCACCCTTGAACAACTTGCCTCAGAAGACTTCCTGACGGGGCTGCCCAATCGGCGGGCAGCAGACGATAGACTGAGACAAAATTTGAGGCTGGCAGTGCGGGATAAACTCCCACTTTGTATTGCCGTAATAGACATCGACCAATTTAAGCAGATCAATGATCAACACGGTCATGCCGTGGGTGACCAAGTGCTAGTAGCGCTGAGCCGGGAATTGAAGCAGACACTGCGGGGAAGTGACTGGGCTGCACGCTGGGGCGGTGAGGAATTTCTAGTTGTTCTTTTTTCTGAACCCAGGGGCGCAGGCATAGCCTTGGAACGGGTTCGTGCGAGTTTGGCTAGATTGGTCATTGCTACTGATCAAGATGAAGTTAAGTTCACCGTCAGTATTGGCTTTGGAATGGTTCACCCAGGCGATCAACTTCAAACTTGCCTGGAGCGGGCCGATCAAGCACTGTATCAAGCCAAACAAGCTGGTCGTAATCGTGTGCAATTTTATCGATAGAACAAAACGGCCAATCTGAGCGATTCACGTTGGTGTAGCTTACTGAACAGGTGGTCCCACCTGTAAAACCTGAACTTCCGCTCCTGCCGGAACAAAGGGCCGCTCAATTTCTAAGACCGCCAGGCTGTTGGTTAGGACAAGGTTAATTAAATTGCCTGAGCTGTGGCTGCCCCTGGCTAAACTAAACTCGTAGGTGCCGTTGATGAGATGAAGCTGACCCCAGAGATAGGTTTCGCGCTGTCCGTCAGCCTGTAAGTCTTGACGCGATCGCGCCCTGACAAACCGGGGACCCCAGGCTTGGGAGAGGCCGGAGAGCTTTTTCAGGGCAGGCTGGACAAAGCGCCAAAAACTCACCAGTGCTGAGACTGGGTTTCCGGGTAAGCCAAAGTAGAGGGTACAGTCCCGCAGTCCTTTGGCGGGGGGGAACGTTGCCACGGTTAATGGTTTGCCTGGCTTGACCGCAACCGCTTGAATCTGGATTTTTGCACCTAAGTCAGTCAAAATCTGGTCTACATAGTCGTAGTCACCCACTGAAACGCCGCCGGAGGACAGGACTAGGTCCGCCGTTGTGATCGCTTTGGTAATGGTGGCCTGGAGCAGCTCTGGCTGGTCGGGCACAATGCCAAGCAGTTGAGGCTCTGCACCAGACTGGGCCACCAAAGTTGCCAGGGCATACTGATTGGAGTCAACAATCTGACCCGGATTTAGGGATTGACCGGGGGCGACCAGTTCGTTACCCGTAGAAAAGATTGCTACCACAGGTCGGCGATAAACAGCCACCTCAGTCCGCTGAACCGTTGCCAAGACGGCTAGCTCTGGTGCGTTAAGTAGCGTTCCCCTCCGCAATAGCGGGTTTCCCGCCTGATAGAATGCCCCCCGGTGACGAACGTAGGCCTGGGGCTCTGGGACTGCCAAAACCTGAACTTTATTTCCTTGTCGTTGAGTGCGCTCTTGGATTACCACAGTATCAGCCCCTAGGGGCATGACTGAGCCAGTGAAGATCCGAGCCGCCTCTCCTGGCTGAATCGACCGTTGAGGAGCGTATCCTGCTGGGATCTCTTCGACAATCTCAAGTCTGACGGGTTGCTCAGGACTACAAGCGTGAACGTCGGCAAAGCGGACAGCATAGCCATCCATAGCGGAGTTGTCCCAGTAGGGAAAGTCCAGGGGACTACTGATGTCCGATGCTAAGATACGCCCTCTAGCAGCCAAGAGATTAAGCTGTTCTTGATCGGACTGCCCCGCAAACGGCTGAACTAATTCCATGATCAGGGCTTCCGCCTGTTTGACCGAGAGCATAAGCCTGTCCGCTGGTACAACCTCTTTCTGCTAGTCTATTGCTATTAGCCTCTGACCAGGGCTGCAATTTTACAGACCACCTGGGTCCATCCAGCCTGACTGAGACCGGGTTAGTTCCCTCAATAGCCTATGTCTTCCTTATCTGTTCAACCTAACTCTATTCGCTTGCCCAAGGGCGGAATTTGGCAGCGGGGGGTTGCCTTAGCTATTGATTTTGTAGTGGTCTGGCTGTTGAGCGCCGTCCTAGCCGGGAATCAACTGGCTGTTCAAGGGCTGGTGTTTCTGGTGGCTTGGTTCAGCCTGCGAGTCTTGCTAGTTGCTCGAAATCAGGGGCAGAGTCTGGGACACTGGGCTCTGGATATGAAAGTAGTTGATCGGAAGCTGGGCAAAGTGCCAGGGTTGGCAGAGCTGTCTAAACGGGAAGGAATTACCGGGCTAGGGAGCTTACTGATCGTGATTGCCTTAGCAAACTTGGGGCGAAATGCGGGCATGCTGTTGCTAGGGTTACCTCTGGCGGCAGACTGTGCGATCGCCTTGGCAGACCGGGTACTACGGCAGGCATTCCATGATCGCGTTGCCCAGACGATGGTGATTTACACTTACCGGGGATACTCGTTGGACCGGAAGATTATTAAGCTGGTTGCCCAAGCTAGGCATCGTGTGAGATGATAAACATCCGTGCTTAATTCAGCCTGACTGGTAGAGAGAACTATGGCCAAAAGTAAGGGTGCTCGTTTGGTGATCACCTTAGAATGCACAGAGTGTCGCAGCAACCCGAACAAGCGATCGCCGGGGGTCTCCCGGTACACTACAGCTAAGAATCGTCGCAACACCACAGCACGACTAGAGCTGAAAAAGTTTTGCAAACACTGCAACCGGCACACAGTCCACAAAGAGATCAAGTAGACCAAGTAGCGCTCTGCTGGCACATTCTCACTTCTGGCTCTGCCTAGGCAAGTCTACTTCAAGCTCTCGCAAGCTTAAAAGGCCAAATTCAGGCCCCAAGTTAGTTTTTTGCTGTTATTTGAACTGATTACTGTTTCCCTCCTATGGCTTACTTTCGGCGTCGCGTTTCTCCCATCAAGCCCGATGAACCCATCGACTACAAAGATATTGATTTGCTCCGCAAGTTTATTACCGAACGTGGCAAAATCCTTCCCCGTCGGATTACTGGCCTGACCGCCAAGCAACAGCGAACTCTGACAACGGCGATCAAGCGGGCCCGGATCGTGGCTTTGCTACCCTTTATTAATCGCGAAGGTTAGGCTGCCCCTTAAGCGTACAATTAAAGAGGGGCTGCTCAGGGGCTAGAGCTGCCCTAGTATCTGTCCACTCTGGGGTTGACCGTCACCTGTGGAGAAGGGAACTTTAGTTGAATTCCGCTTGAACGGAAACCGCCATCTGGCAGTCGTAGAGCGACCAGAGGGTAAAAAGCAGTGGTTCGTAATTGATGAGCGGGGTCAATCTTGTAAGCTTTACCCGCGTCAGGTTACCTATGAGGTTCCAAACCCGACTTTTAAACCTGAAGAAATTCCTCAATTTTTACGCCAGGTTCAACCTTACTTAGACCAATCCAGCTTGGAGACTGCCTGGGAAATACTTCTAGAAGACGGCGTTGCGGTCAGTCCAGCCCAAATGGCACTCTTGCTTTTTTCCGATCAAAGTCCTCACCTCTGCTACGCAGCTTACTACTTACTCTCGGAAGACAAGCTTTATTTTAAGCAAAAAGGAGATCTCTACGAGCCGCGCTCAGCCAGTCAGGTGACTGAACTCAACCACCAGTTTGCTCGCGAAGCCCAGCGAGTGCGTGAGCGAGAGGAATCTTTAGCCCGGTTAAATTTAGCGCTGACCGGACAGGCAGTGGAATGGCAACCCAGCGATCGCTCCCGCCTGGAGACTCTAGAACGATTGGCAGCCTTCGGGGAGGATGCTTCTCATCAAGCCCCAGCCTTAGAAATTCTCTCATTGCTGAGACGGCCTCAAACTCCCCAGGGGGCATTTCAGCTCTTAGTTGATTTGAAGTTATGGAACCCCCACGAGAACTTGATGCTCCGGCGCAGCCAGATCCCGACCTATTTTTCCGCCAGGGTACTGGAAGCAGCCCAACACTGTTTAACCAATCCATTGCCGGACTCTGAGGTTGATCGTTTGGACTTGACCCATCTGAAGGTCTACACTGTTGACGACGAGAGCACCCAAGAAATTGATGACGGCCTCAGTCTGGAGTTCCTGGCAGAGGGTCAAGAACGCATCTGGATTCACATTGCCGACCCAACCCACTGGATCTCAGTCGGTGACGAGCTAGATTTAGAGGCACGGCGGCGGGCTACCACCCTTTATCTGCCCACAGGGATGGTACCAATGTTCCCGCCAGCGTTGGCAACCGGACCGATGAGTTTAATCCAGGGCCAAACCTGTTGTGCCCTGAGTTTCGGTGTTGTTTTAGATCCAGCGGGTGCCGTTCAGGACTTCAGCATCCACCCTAGTCTGATCAAGCCAACCTACCGACTCACCTACGACGATGTGGATGAAATGCTACAACTAGCTGTCCAGGCAGAGCCAGAACTTCTGGCGATCGCAGCCTGGGCTAGGCAACGCAGTTCGTGGCGCACTTCTCAAGGGGCAATCAGCATTAATATGCCAGAGTCCTCAATTAAAGTCCGGGGTAATGATATCTCCATCCAGGTGCTCAACGACTCCCCGGCTCGGCGCATTGTGGCAGAAATGATGATCTTGGCTGGGGAGGTCGCAGCCCTTTACGGTCAAGCTCACCAGCTAGCGATTCCGTTTCGCTTTCAGCCCCAGCCTGAGTTGCCCCAAGTAGAAGAACTGTTGCAACTTCCTCCTGGATTTGTGCAAGCCTGTGCCATTCGTCGATGCATGTCTCGAAGTGAAGTGGGAACTGCGCCATCTCGCCACGCTAGTCTAGGGCTAGAGGCTTATTCTCAGGTCACTTCACCGATTCGTCGCTACACTGACCTGCTGACTCACTTCCAAATCAAAGCTCACCTGCGGGGCCATTCGCCACCTTTCAGTCCGGATGCCTTAAAAATGTTACTGGCGAGTGTGATAACCACAGCTCAAGAGGCAAGCTTAGTCGAGCGTCAGACAAATCGCTACTGGAGTCTGGAGTACCTACACCGGCATTCCGATCAAGTTTGGCAGGCGCTCCTGTTACGCTGGCTGCGAGAGCATGAGAGGTTAGGGCTAGTCCTGCTAGAAGATTTGGGCCTGGAGTTAGCCATGCGGTTCAATCGCCTTGTGCCCCTAGGCGAGTCCTTAGCGGTGAAAGTGAGCCACGCAGATCCTCGCCGGGATACCGTCCAACTTGAAGAGCTGACCTATCAAGAAGCTCAATAAGCAGCAGCTGCTCATGCTTGTCGCTTTAAGACCACCATACTTGGTCCTACCACTGGGCTCCGAGCCAGAAGTGCCTCTTGAGGGTCTTTAATCTCTAGCTTGCTAAAGTCAAAGTCCTGAGCCTGGCCGAAGAGTTCACCAACCAATTGATTTTGCTGATCGTAGCTGAGATTGTACCAACTGCGATTCAGCTTGAGCATCAGCCGATGATTTGGAATGTCCGCCTGAACGAATTGCACTAGCCCTGTAGTGTACTGGTTGCTCAACTCAGACACCTGCTGCTTAAATGCGGCAAGGAGCTTCTGATCTGGGGTTAGCTCCGGCTCGATCGCAGGTACAACAACGGGCTCAGGCGAGGGGATACTTTTCACAGGTTCTGGTGATACCTCCTCACCAGTGCTCTGATCTGGGGATTCTGGGGGTGCATTAAGTTCCTGTGGGACCCTCAAGCCTTTTGCAGGCTCCAGTTGAGTATCAGGAGTGTTGGCAACCTTAGGAGATCGATCGGGTAGGATGGCCGTCGTGGTCCAAACTAGGAGTAGAAAAGCAGCCGTAATTACCCCAGTCAAGGCTGGGTTGGATAGCTTTTGATTTAGGGATTCTGGTAAGCGGGAGCGGATTTGGCCCAAAGCGATACTCCACCAACCTGTCAGGCGCTCAAATCCCAGGTGTAACCGCTCTTGATTACGACCGAGGTCAGGTGATGGTTGGCGCGACTCTGAAACTTTGTCCAAATCTGAGGTCGGAATCAGACCAGATGGTGCTTGTGCTGCTGATGTCTCTTGGCTGCTAGATTGGGTTGAAGCCGAAGTAGAAGTCGTTTCTGCGGACTCTGTCTCCAGTTTTAATAAAACCCACTCCAATCCTCGAACAGTCAATCGGAGCAGCTTGATCGTCTGAGCTCTCAGAATTGGTTTGGCTCGGTTCCAAGTTTGCTTAAGTGTCTGGGATACTTTTTGAAATGCTCTACTAGTAGACTGGCTCACTTCCTGTCTAGTTGATGCAGGAGTTCGAGGTTTAGTTTTTGCGGGCTCTGGCTGCTTCAATGGGTCCTGTGACATCGTGATCCCCTTTGTGGGCAGCATGAACTGGCTCAAACGCAGAAGATACCTATGGATGCTACCTCGACAGCCTTAATCTATCACCAAAGTGGGGAGCAACTTTCGGCAGCAGGCGCGTAATAAAACCAAATTTCGAACTAAAGGCGTCCCTGGAATTCAGACTTCTACCAAAGATGAACATTGATTGCTTGTACACGCGCTACTTCAAGGAATGGGCTTAAAGACACAGGCACTCTCACCGTAATCAAATATTTCAATGAAAGCATGTCAAAAGTACTGATCCCTTTGGACTGAGCTAAGCTATCTAGATTGTTATTTGCCCAACGATGATGTTTGAAAGCTGTCTCGACTCCGTACTTGTCTTCAAGAATCACTAGATATTGTGCCAGCCTAATAGACGCTTCGTGTTAGTTACCTTGTCTAGCTTTACGGTACAGGCTATAAGCTTGCTGTTCGTTATTGACTAGGGATGGCCGCTTGAATAACCCGTATCTAATCGCTTGTTCGTAGCGGGGTCTGTACTCTGTACACTTTCCGTTAGCATCAATCTTTTGATGACTGGCTACTGCCGGAACTATAGGAAGCGCCAGGACTAAGCTAGCCAAAATCATCTCTATTAACCCTTTCATGGTGTTTCTTTGTTCAAGGCTAAAGTTTTTCTAAGTCAGGGATACGGCTTGAAGCATGGCCCTGCGGATATCCAGACGGTTGCTCATCGTCTATGTTTCAGCCTTGATTGAGTAGCCGGGTTGAGGCAAACCATGTTTAATGAACAAACTGGGGCATCACCTCAGCGGAGCTAAAGAGACCGTAAATGCCCCGGCGCTGCAAGCTCACACCCGCTTTGAGGTAGCCAAAGGCAGGACCACAGACATTGGCCGCCATACTGGTTTCATCGCCTAAAGTGAAGGTGTGGGTGGAGGTTTTACCTTCAAAGGTGCGTCCCGTGACGGTGACATGGGTACTGAGAGGCTTTTTGGCGCTGCGGGTATCAACGACACCGCCTACGGTGACGCGATCGCGGGGGCAAACGCCCGCCAGCTCTAAGAGCAGGTCATCCGCATGTTCCATATTCTCCAGAGTCAGCAACCCATGGGTCTGATCGAGCAAGGCTACCACCTCAGCATCGGTCATGGCACAGGCTTGCTCAACGTTGTAGCCAGGCAAATGGGCAATATCTTCTCGGATGGTTGCCCGGTAGGCTTCCCAGTTAGCAATGCCGACGCCAAAGGTAATCTTGACCTGTAGAACTTCGGTATAACTTTGCGCTGCCAGTGCCGCTGCCGCTGTCAACAGTCCGGGGGTAGCTCCACACCCTGTCAGGTAAGTAATCCCTGCTGCTGCTAAGTCCGCTTGCATGGGCAAAAATTGCTCCACCGCACTGGTCCGCTTGATCGCGTCAACCAGGACACCTTGCCAGCCAGCGGCAATAAACTGCTGCACCACTGAGGCGATGAAAGTATTGGGAAGGTTGGGCAAGGCCAAAAAATAGCCGTCCACCTCAGCCTGCTGGATTAAATCTTGAATACTGGTCTGACTCAGCACTCCCCCCGGCTCTAGGTAGCCCAAAGAGCCACGGGATCGGTAGGTCGCGATCGCCTGATTGGGATTCAACCCTGTGGCTGCGTAGGCATATCCTTTTTGATCCGCAGCCGCGACCCAGATCATCTGTTGTTTAAGCGCTAGAACTCTTGCGGCTGCCTGACCTAAACCACCAAAACCCAGTACGCCGACCCGGAGGGGAAGTCCCGTCTGAGCCTCCATTTGGTTAGATTGACCTGTCAACTTTTTTGACTCCATTGCCTGCTACTTCCGCTAAATCAACCTTAATTATCCCTAAGAATCTATATCTATTGATGTAGGAATTAGGTTTTTCGATCAAGTACCTTGTTAATTACAAAATTAAAGTCAGAAAGCAACCCCTTGGTGGTTGACGGCATTTCCCCAGTAGGCGAAACTGATCAAATAGCTTACTGATCTCTGTTGCTTTAGGCCTTAGGACTGAGTCTTAGCTCTAGTTTTGGATCACCAATCATTGATTGACTCCCCCACGCAAAGTTAAGTTCTGTAACACAAAGCTCAGTTTCTCTTGTAATATTTTTTGACTTAATTTTCTATTGATATTGGTTAAGGGTTGAGCAGTATGGAAACTTTAGAATTCATCATCTATCCCGATGGTCGGGTTGAAGAGAAAGTAACCGGTATGATCGGCACATCCTGCACTCAGGTTACGGCTGCGATCGAAGCACAGCTTGGCCGAGTTGTCAGCCACGAGCCAACTTCAGAATATTTCGCCCAAGAAGAACAGCAGTCAGCTACAGCGGCTGCTCAGGTTCAACTCAGTCAGTGGTAAGTTCTTGTCTAAACCGTTAACTCCCTATTGCCATGTCACACTTTAGTCAGATTAAAACTCAAATTCGCAATCTCACCGCCTTAGAATCTGCTTTAACAGACCTGGGACTTGATTGGAAGCCCGGTCCCCAGCAAGTTCGTGGGTATCGTAACCAGGTCCGGGAGGCTGATCTCTTAGTTGAGCAAAACAACGGTTATAACTTTGGCTTTAGCTGGAACGGCCAGGAGTACGAATTGATTGCTGATCTAGACTTTTGGCAACAAAACTGGTCCGTCAATCGTTTTCTTAGCCAGGTGACTCAGCGCTATGCCTATCACACGGTGATGAATGAAACTGCTCAAAAAGGCTTTCAAGTTGCAGAAGAGCAACAAAACGCCGATGGCTCTATTCGTCTTGTTTTGCAGCGCTGGAGTGCGTAATGACCGAATTCAGTGATGCTACTCTACCAGACTCTCTGACACCACGCTCTGGTTTAGAGCCTGAGTTGGGAAGTTTACTTCAGAGTCAACCTGAGCGTACAGGTTATGAACCTGAGCTAGGGGGAGTGCTGCGGCAAAACGGTGTCTACGTGGACGAAATCACCTGCATTGGATGCAAGCACTGCGCCCATGTAGCCCGCAACACCTTTTACATTGAAGAGAGTTACGGCAAATCTCGCGTCATTAGACAAGATGGAGATGGTGCAGACATCATTCAAGAAGCAATTGATACCTGCCCTGTTGATTGTATTCACTGGGTTAACTACACCAAGTTAAAGCAATTGGAAGAAGAGCGAAAATATCAGGTCATGCCGATCGCCGGTTATCCAGTGGATTCTTCTGTCCAAAAGCAACACCGAAAGCGGCTTAAAAAACAAAGTATTCAGTAGAAGTAGCAATCATCTTTGCGGGTTACTCAAACCGCCTGACCCAGCATTTGCAGGCGGTAGAGGCTAGCATAAAGACCTTCCTGGCGGAGTAGTTCGTCATGACTGCCTGATTCTGCCAACTTGCCTTTGTTCAGTACCAGAATTCGGTCAGCATTGCGAATGGTGGATAAGCGGTGAGCAATGACAATGGCAGTCCGGTCTACCAGCAAATGTTCTAAGGCATCTTGAATTAAAGCTTCCGTTGCCACATCTAGGTTTGCCGTCGCTTCATCTAAGACTAAAACACGGGGATTACGAATTGCAGCCCGGGCAAACGCGAGTAGCTGCTTCTGACCGCCAGAAAGATTAGTGCCTCGCTCCCGCAGCAGTGTGTCGTAACTCTGGGGCAGTTGTTCAATGAATTGGGCCACATTCATCCGCTCGGCAGCAGCGCGAATTTGTTGTAGGGAGTAGGTTTCGCCCAGGGCGATGTTGCCTTTCACGTCTCCAGCAAACAGAAAGTTGTCCTGAAGGATGACGCCAACATGGCGACGCAATTCAATCTGAGATAAGTCTCGTACGTCTACTCCGTCAACCAAAATTCGACCGCGAGTCGTTTCGTAAAGGCGACAGAGCAGACGAATAATTGAGCTTTTGCCTGCCCCCGTTGGCCCCACCAAAGCTACCTTTTCGCCGGGGTGAATTATGAAATCTAAGTCTCGCAGAATATACTCATCATCTTTGTAGGCAAACCAGACGTGTTCAAACCGGATTTCGCCCTGAGCAGCCTGGTCTGTGGAGGCTGGCAAGGATTTCGGATGTTCCAGGTCACGAATCTCCACAGGCTGAGACATAATACCGCTAATGCGTTCTACAGCGGTGAAACCGGCTTGAATAGCCGTAAACTTTTCTGCCAACTGCCGTAGGGGGTCAAACAGTCGTTGGGCAAACAGAATAAAGGTGGAAAGCGTCCCAAAGGTCAGGGTATTGCCCAGCACCCAGAATCCTCCCAACCCCAGTACCCCGGCGATCGCCACAAAGGCAATCCACTCCAGAGTTGAGGAAACCGCAGCGTCATGAAAAATGGTTTTATCAACCTCACCAATATAGCGGCGGTTGATCGTCCGAAACAGTTGAGCATTAAATTGCTCGCGCCGGAACAACTGGACAACGTTAATCCCGACAATGTTTTCTTGCAAGCTTGAGTTCAAGGCTGACAGCTCTTCCCGCGCTTTGTAGTTGGCTTTGCGAAACTGGTACTGAAAGTAGACAATTAAACCCGTGACGGGAATCAGCATCAACACCAGCATTGATGCCAATTGCCACTGAATCGAAAACGCAGTGAAGGCAATCACGGCAATTGACAGCACATCGCTGACAATCCCGATCGCCCCAGTAGAAAATACGTCTCCCAAAGCCTCCACGTCATTGGTGAGGCGAGTGATTAACTGTCCTACGGGAGTGCGATCAAAAAATCGTGCGGCCAGAGAGGTGACGTGATCAAATAGGTCATTGCGGATATCGGCGGTCATTTTCTGACCTACCTTCTGGACCAAGTAGCCCTGAACGGCCTGAAAAGTAAACCGCACGGCCACAGTTAGGAAAAGCAATCCTGTCAAAATGTTGATTCCCGCAGCTACGCTTCTACCCTGCAAGAAAAACAGTAGATCCGGCTCTTGCCGCAGCAGGGAAATAGCCTGCCCGATCAAAATCGGCTGGACTGCACCTGCCACAGCCAGGGGAACCAGCAAAACCCCAGTCAGGGAGAGAAGGCGAGTGTGACGACGGGCATAGGGGACCAGTCGCAAAAACAAGCGCCAGTCGCTCTCACGGGGCCTTTGGCTTTTAGGAGCCTCTGTAGGCGGGGATAGACTAGTCATGTCAAAGTCTCAGCAGTAGTTTCTGCTACAAAAAAAGCCCATGCCCTCCAACTCTAACCCAGTTTAGGTATAGGCATTTACGCTGCTAGACGGTGCAATTTACCTATTACTTCACAGCACTATCCGGGCAGAAGCTCAGGTTCTTGATCGAATCTTTTGAGCTTTAGACCGCCAATAAACCTATAGCTCGTAACTGCTCAATCCAGTGGCGCAGGTTATAAGCATCCAGGCGATAGCTTAAGGGATGGGCAATTAGCCGGGCAGTACTTTCAAACAGGGTGTCTAGCTCCACCAGACCATTTTCTTGTAAAGTCTTTCCAGTTGAGACCAGATCCACGATCGCCTCAGACATGCCGGTAATCGGTCCCAACTCAACTGAGCCGTAGAGCGGGATGACGTCAATGGGTAAATCCAACTGGCGGAAATATTCACGGGCGCAGTGGGTGTATTTTGAGGCCACCCGGCTGTGGGGAGGAAGTTCCAGGGCAGAGCGGCAAAGGCTAGACTCCTTGACGGCAACCGACAATCGGCAGCGGCCAAACTTGAGGTCGATTAACTGGGCAACTTGGGGCTGCTTTTCCCGCAGGACGTCGTAGCCCACTAATCCCAACTGGGCCTGCCCATACTCAACATAAACGGGAACATCCTGGGCTCTGACCAAGAATGCCTTGGCGTTGCCCCTGGGTTCAAACAGTTGCAGTTGCCGGTTAGCTGGATCGAGAAATCCACTAAAATCAAGCCCAATCGATTTGATCAGGTGAATGCTATCGGTGAGAAGTGCCCCTTTGGGTAAGGCGATCGTCAGCATGGAAAGGGAACTGAAGCAAAGGTTGACAAGTTAGGGGTAACTAATAAAGCTACCCTTCTCATCTTAGGACTACTCTGACGATGAACCGGGGGGATTAAATGTCAGCAGGAAGGAAAGCAAACATTGCTACGTTGTCAGTTTGACAAGTAGGACGCGAGGTTAAAAAGTCACTATCTTAGGGAAAGGGCGATAGTGCTCCGTAGCCCTAGCTGCAAGGCAGCGGCTTCGTCAACGCGATCGCACTATTGCTGTTGATGCACCAGCCAGAGGTCAAGATTTGGTAGCACTTCAGAAAAGGATAACCCGACTGATTCAATTTGCCGCAATTCTGATTGTTTTACTCCTCGGGTGGGGAGTTGTACCAGACCTTGCTTTAGCCAGTACAGAACCACAGTCAGTTGTCTCCCCGGTGGTCACAAGCCTACAGCCCTACTTGGACCAGGTGGCTGAGCGAGTCACAGAGTTTCGCCTGGACAACGGCTTGAAATTTATTGTCCTAGAACGTCACCAGGCCCCGGTTGTGTCCTTTCTCACCTACGCCAACGTTGGTGGGGCCAACGAGCCAAACGGCAAAACAGGCGTGGCCCACTTTTTAGAGCACTTAGCCTTTAAGGGAACCAGGCAGATTGGCACCCGTGACTATAAAGCTGAGCAGCGATCGCTAGAGCGCCTAGACCAGCTATTTGAGCATATCCAAGCGGCAAAAGCTGCCAAGAATCCCTCAGAAGTGGCCCGCCTGGAGGCGGAATTTGCCCAGGTTGAGGCTGAGGCCAACCAATACATCGAGCCGAATGAACTGGGTCGAGTTGTAGAGCAAGCCGGGGGGGTGGGCCTGAACGCTAATACCTCCACAGACGCCACCCGCTATTTCTATAGCTTCCCGGCTAACAAGCTGGAGCTGTGGATGTCTCTGGAGTCAGAGCGATTTCTCGAACCTGTGTTCCGGGAGTTTTACAAAGAGAAAGCGGTGATCTTAGAGGAGCGGCGGCTGCGGACCGATAACTCGCCGATTGGTCAGATGATTGAGGCGTTTTTGGGTCAAGCCTACCAGGTTCATCCCTACCGCCGTCCGGTGATTGGCTACGAGCAGGATATTCAAAACTTGACCCGGCAAGATGTTCAGACCTTTTTTGAAACCTACTATGTGCCTAGTAATTTAGCGATCGCCGTGGTTGGAGATGTCAATCCCCAAGAAGTGAAGCGGCTGGCCCAGGTTTACTTTGGTCGCTACAAAGCCAAAGCCGCCCCCGCTGAGATATCTGTTGTAGAACCTCCTCAGCGTCAACCCAGAGAAGTCACGCTGCGACTGCCCTCGCAACCCTGGTATTTGGAGGGATATCACCGTCCCGCCCTGAATCATCCTGATCAGGTCGTCTATGAGTTGATCGGCAGCCTTTTGAGTCAGGGCCGGACCTCACGTCTTTACCAATCTTTAGTTGAGCGGCAGCAACTGGCCTTGAGTGCCACGGGCTATAGCGGTTTCCCTGGAGATAAGTATCCGACCTTGATGGTGTTCTACGCCCTCACAGCTCCGGGTCGAACCGTTGAGCAGGTGGCTACAGCGCTGCGAACGGAGATTACGCGACTGAAAACCGAGCCGGTTTCTGCCCAGGAGTTAGACCGGGTCAAAACCCAGGCCCGGGCCAACCGACTGCGATCGCTGAACTCCAATCAAGGTATGGCGGAGTTGCTGTTAGAGTACGAAGTTAAAACAGGCACCTGGCGCAACTTGTTCCAAGAGCTAACGGAGATCGCGGCAGTTACCCCGGCAGAGATTCAGCGGGTTGCCCAGGCAACATTCCAGCCCCAGAACCTGACGATTGGGCGAATTTTACCCCAAGCACCCACTCAGGAGGCGCGTTAGATGCAGGATCGGCACAGGACCCCAGCCGCAATTCGGAGTCGTAGCCTCATCTATAGCTCGATTGGGTTGATTATTTTGACGGTGCTGTTAATCCTTCTCCGATTGCCAGCGGCGACCGCGACCACGGCCAGACACTATACTGAGCTGAAGTTTACGCCACCCTCTGAGACCCAAATCCCAGCCTACACGCACTTTCAGCTTGACAATGGCATCACAGTTTACCTGATGGAAGATCACGAACTTCCTCTGGTCAGCGGCACAGCCCTGTTTCGCACGGGCGATCGCCTGGAACCAGCCAACCAGGTGGGCTTAGCGTCCCTGGTAGGGGAAGTGATGCGGACGGGAGGAACCCGGCAACACACTGCCGACCAGCTCAACCAGTTGTTAGAGCAGCAGGCAGCGATCCTCGAAACCAACTTGGGGAAAACTGCCGGAAGTGCCAGCTTTAACGCCCTGCGGGAAGATCTCCCAGCGGTTCTTAGACTGTTTGCCGAGGTAATCCGCGAGCCAGTGTTTGCCCCGGAAAAGTTAGCCCTGGCTAAAACCCAGCGGCGAGGTGAGATTGCCCGACGCAACGACGACCCCAACGGGATTGCTCGGCGGGAATTTCAAAAACTGGTCTACGGCAACACTAGCCCTTACGCCCGCACCGTCGAGTACACTACGCTGGACAACATCAGCCGCGAGGATCTGATTGACTTCTACCAACAGTACTTTCGGCCCGACAACTTGATCCTGGGAATTAGCGGTGATTTTAATCCGGCGGAGATGCGATCGCTGATTCAGAGCCACTTCGGGGACTGGGTAACAGCAGTGCAACCTGACTCAGCCAACCTGCCCGCAGTATCTCAAGCCAAACAGGGGGGAATCTTTCTAATTGATCAGCCGCAACTGACGCAGAGTTCTGTGCAAATGGGACATTTGGGAGGACAGTTGAGCGACCCCGATTACGCCGCCCTGGATGTGCTAAATGGGGTTTTAAATGGGTTTGGCGGGCGGCTGTTTAACCAAGTGCGATCGCGCCAAGGGCTAGCCTACTCTGTTTATGCAGCCTGGAACCCCCAGTACGACTACCCTGGTCTGTTTATCGCTGCGGCACAAACCCGTTCGGCTGCAACTGTTCCCTTGATTCAGGCCCTGAATTCAGAAATTGCCAAGCTCCGCACTGTACCCGTAACCCCGGCTGAACTCGCCTACGCCAAAGATTCAGTTCTCAACGCCTTTGTCTTTAACTTCCAGGATACCAACCAAGTTCTGGGTCGGCTGATGCGGTATGAATACTACAACTATCCGCAAGACTTTATCTTTCGCTACCAGCGTGGGGTGAGAGCAACCACAGCAACGGACGTGAAACGGGTGGCCCAAACCTACCTGAAGCCTGAGCAGATCGTAACTCTGGTAGTAGGCAATCAGCGGACCATTCAGCCCGCACTGACTACACTGCCCTCTAGTGTGACACCTCTAGACATTACTGGATCTACCTCCCGGCGATCGTAGTAATTTCCTTCTCTAAATCGGCAGGCAGATTAGTGCGTCAGCCCTATTGACAATACCTTCAGGCCACTAGGGTATAAGGATCAGGGCTGGCGGGGAGACAAGCAGCTCAGAGCCTCAACGACGAGGTTTTGATACTCACTCACGGGACTCAAAGACTCGACAACGGGGTTCTAATACTCGCTGACGTAGATCAAAGACTCAACGACGGAGTTCTGATACTCGCTGGCGCAGTTCAAAGCCTCAACGGCGAAGTTCCAATACCAGTTCACGACAATAAAAGACTCGTTGTTGAGCCTTCAATACTCACTCATGGGGTTCAAAGACTCATCAACGAGGTTCTGATACTCGCCCACAAGACTCAACACCCCAAGAATGAATTTTGATAAGGTTCAAGAGGTTAATCTGTGCTGGTTGCAGCAGTCTTGACACTTCAATCTAAGCAAAACCTATAAGCGCTCAAGAAATAACTATCTCAGCCCTTGATAGCGGCAGCTTCAGTTCCTACCTGGCCGTACCCAGCTCTGGCTCAGGTCCGGGCTTGGTCATGATTCAAGAAATTTTCGGGGTCAGTGAGATAATGCGGCAAATTGCTGATTCCTACGCTGAGGCGGGCTACGTTGTTGTGGTCCCTGATCTGTTCTGGCGTCAGGAGCCAGGAATTCAGCTTAACCCCTTGAGTGAAGCCGAACGGAGCAAAGCCTTTGAGCTTTATGAGAATTTTGACGAAAATCAAGCAACAAATGACTTGATTGCCACCCTGAACTGGCTCCGGCAGCAGTCGAGCTGTCGGGGCAAGGTTGGGAGTGTTGGCTTCTGTCTGGGAGGGAAGCTGGCCTACCTGATGGCAACCCGCTCGGATGCCGATTGCAACGTGGGCTACTACGGAGTGGGGATTGACCAGAACCTAGCGGAGGCGGTCAATATCCAGCGACCTTTAATGCTCCACATTGCTGAAAATGATAGGTTTGTACCTTACGAAGCTTGGTCAAAAGTCCAGGCAGAGCTAAGCAAGCACTCCTTTGTGACCGTTCACACCTACCCTGGAGCAAACCATGCTTTTGCACACTACCCTGGTAGCCCAGACTATAACCAGGAAGCAGCCGAGCAAGCAAACAATCGCACGATGGTATTTCTGACTCAATATCTAGGGTAGGTCTAATACGCCTTGAAACTTTAGAATGGAGTGCGTCCGCCTTTAGTGCCGTTAGGAAGTGTCAATCTTGTCTAACGCCCACCTTCTACCTCAACAACAGGCCAAACGGGTCCGGGAAGCAGGGAAACAGTACTTTGTTGATGCCCAGGGTGCTAGGCTCCCCAGCGTCACGACGATTCTCAATGCCACCAAACCCCAGGCTGATCGAGAAGCTCTCTTCAACTGGCGGCGGCGGGTTGGCATCGCTGAAGCCAACCGGATTACGGGAGCAGCCAGCCGTCGCGGTACGGGAACCCACAAGCAGATTCAGCGCTACCTGGAGGGCAAAGAGTTTACGGGCTCTGAGGCTATTCTGCCCTACTGGCAAAGCGTGGAGGCAGTCCTACAAGATATCAATGCTGTTCAGCTCGTCGAAGCTGCCGTTTTCCACTACGACCTGGGTTATGCCGGCAGGGTGGACTGTGTTGCCAGCTATCGAGGGGTTCCTTGTATTTGTGAGTGGAAAACCGCTGACAAGCCCAAAGGCTCAGTCGAGCGCCTGTACGACTATCCCCTCCAACTGGTGGCCTACTGCGGGGCTATGAACCACGCCTACCAAGCCCACAAGATCAAGCTGGAACATACCCTGCTAGCGATCGCCATTCCCGGAATTCCGGCAGAAGTGTTCTGGTTCGAGCCGGAAGCACTCCGGGCTTACTGGCAAGCGTGGGAACAGCGGCTGGCAGCTTTCTGGCAGGGTTGAGAATTTGCCTATACTGCAATAGGAGTAACCCACAACCTGCGGAGGCGCTGCTATGGCACCCCTAGATCTTGTCCCTCGGACGAATCAGGCTTCAATTGCTGTCAAGTTCAGTGCACTGCGCGCTCTCATGGCAGCTCACCAGTTAGACAGCTACTTGGTCCCGTCTGCCGATGAACATTTGAACGAGTACCTGCCGGAAGCCAAACAGCGGCGGGCCTGGGTGAGTGGGTTCACGGGCTCGGCGGGGGAGCTGCTGGTGGGCCGGGAGCAAGCCTGGCTGTTTGTGGATTCCCGCTACCATGAACAGGCAGATTTAGAAGTTGACCCATCCCTGGTCCAGGTAGTTAAGCTGGGCTTGGACGAGCAAAAGACCCTAATCGAGACCCTGGAGATGCTGGGGGATACTGCCACTGAAGCTAACACTGTTCACCGACTGGGATTTGATCCCTTCACCCTGGCGATCGCCCAATTCCAAACCTATGAAAAACAGCTAGCCGGGGTAGAACCGTTGCCGGGAGCAGAGTTGGTGGATCAGATCCGCACTCAAACCCCCTGGGTAGAATCAGACCCCATTCCCCCGTACGGGAACTCGAAGCTATTTCAGCTCCCGGATGAGCTGACCGGAGAAACTATCAAGCAGAAACTGACTCGTGTCCGAGAGGCGATGCAGAAAGCCAAAACCGATTTGCTCCCAATCGCCAAACTGGACCAGGTCGCCTGGCTATTTAACCTGCGTGGGCAGGATATTCCCTACAATCCTGTTTTTATCGCCTACGCGATCGTTACCCTGGAGCAAGCCTTTTTGTTTACCAACCTGGCCCGGATTGAGCCAGAAGTTAGGCAAGCGATCGCAGACCAGGTGACGTTACTTCCCTACGAACAATATCCAGAAACCTTAAAAACGCTGTCTCAAGCGAATAAACTCCGGGTTCTGCTTGATCCGCAAGGAATAACCCTGGGAACCTATCACCTCCTAGTTGAGGACAGGCAGGATCTAGCCCGGAGCAAGGTGAAAATCGTCGAAAAAGCCAATCCCATTGAAGGGATGAAGGCGCGCAAAAATGCTGTGGAACTTGAGCAGATGCAGGCTGCTAACCTCAAGGCCAGTCGGGCCAAGACTTGTACGCTCAAGTGGATCTGTGATCAGCTCGATCAAGACAGGACCTTGCAGGAGAGGAGGTTGAGTGAGTTGGACGTTGCCCAGGCGATCGCCCAGTTCTATCGCCAGGAGGCTGGCTACCAGGGCTTGAGTTTTAATACGATCGCCGCAGCAGGAACAAACAGTTCCATTGTCCACTACGGCACCCCCAGCCCAGATACTATTTTGCAGCCAGGAGAATTCCTGCTCCTGGATTCCGGCGCCCAGTACTGGGGCGGCACCACGGACGATACCAGAACCCTGATTGTCGGCGATCCAACCCCAGAACAAATTCAGCGCTACACAGAAGTCTTAAAAGCCCACATCAATTGTGCAGGGCAGCGGTTTCCTAAAGGCACTTCCGGGATTCAACTAGATGGCATTGCCCGCTCTGACCTCTGGCTGTCTGGGCTGGACTACGGTCACGGAACCGGGCATGGCGTCGGAGCCTTTTTGAACGTTCATGAAGGGCCAAACGGGATTAGCAAGCGAGCCCAAGCACTCCTGGAGCCCGGTATGATCACCAGCATCGAACCTGGCTTTTATCAACCTGGCTGGGGTGGCATCCGAATTGAGAACCTCTACGTGGTCAAAGACCTGTCTGAAGCAAAGGATTCCCAGACCAATGCAGCGATAACGGCATGGTATGGCTTTGAACCCCTCACCTATATTCCCTTCGAGCATCGCTTGATTGATTGGAATCGCCTGGAACCCCGGCAGCAAAAGTGGTTAGCACATTACAACGAAGCCGTTGTGGAAAAGCTGGCTCCCACCCTAGACTCAAGCGAAGCCGAGTGGTTGAAAGAAGCGTGTAACCTCGACCAACATGAGTTTGACAGGATTTAGCAGTTGAAATCCTTAGCAGCTTTCTTGGTTCCTAGAAGTATACGCCACTAAAAAGATGGAAGCAGGTTTTGAGCTTCGTTTTCGCTTCCTAGCATTTCAATAAACGATATAGGGGGATTACTCGCGTACTCTACAGTTAAAGGTACTCCTCAAAGTGCTTCATACGAAACTGGATTCAGATCTTTGCTAAAATAGTACACATGTACTATAAAGTAAGTTTTGTCTGGTTCTTTGCCAAGGTGTATACGTGCCACACATACTTCTAGCAGGAATTTAGTACTCATTCCACTAGCTTTCAACAATGGTTTTATTTGCACAAATATAATTTAGTGCTCAAATAGAAGGAGGTATAAATTACAGAAAAAGACGTTACTCATGAGGGAAGAAGCAAGAATTACTTTTTATTCCATTGATCGATGTGGTTACTATCAGAATGTAAAAGGAGAAGTTGAGTTTGGAGATATTAAAACTACTCTTGTAGAACTTAATGAGTGGGCATTTACCAATAGCATAAAGCTTGGTGAGACTTGTACCTACGTAGTTGAGGAAAGTGAGGAAGGCTATCATACTTATTGCTTTGATTTAGCAGCTAATGAATCTACTGGTGACTATTTACTGACAACCTGGAATGAAACTCCGTCAGTCAATGGAAATGTTGCATCAGTCAGTGGATCATCTTCTGTTGGAGAAGTTGAAGTCGATCTGAATCAAATTCCTCCTGGAAACATACCAGGCTACGCAACCTATTTTTGGTTTGTCCCTTCAAAACAAATATTTGCAACTGTGCAATTTCAACATAGAGTTAATGGCCATCAAAACTTAGTTAAATACTTAAAAGAGTTTCTTGCAAAATACACAAAATACGTGGTTTCAGATAGAACGGACGAAGGAGTTTCTAAAATTAAAGGATATAGGGAAAGTACAAATGACCAAACAATGAGCCTATCATCACAGTTTGCTACATCTCTCCTTAAAAACCCTGGAGACATTGCTTATATCAAGAGTAACTATCAGTATATTCGAAAAATAATTAGAAAAAATACGCTTTCGATACAGACGGCAGAAGAGCTTAGCTTTATTCAAAGATTTTTCGTGAATCTAGGCATAAGTGATCCGCAACTGGATCAAGAAGAAATACGACAGAAGTTTGAAGTCAATTATTCACCATCTTTAGAAGAAGTAAATACAATGATCGAGTATTGGGAGAGTAATCATGAAACTCAGTGGGACGACCTAGGATTTTTACTAAAAAACAAACAAACTCCAGTCTGGCTTAGTCACTCTTTAGCAAGAAATAAATTTGAATTAGATGTGGCACGACAAAATCAAGAAATTGTTAATGGAAACTCTCTACTTAATGCTCTAACGCAGCAACGAGAGATAATTTTAAGGCTGATAGAGTGGTAAATACCATGAGGATTTTGAACTTCGCAAAGATTATAGTAGTAATTGTGGTCTTTGTAGGATGCTTCTATTATGGTCAAAATGTTTCCTACGAAATTCAAAATACTCTTTATGAGGGTTTACGAAATACATCTGCTGTAATCTTTGGTATCATGGGAATCTGGATAGCTGTTATTTATCCAGACGTCCTTTCAAATATTTTTAAAAAGAAAGAAAGAGGAGAAATTGAACTAGAGCTGCGGAAAGTAAACAGGCTTTTGTATCCTCTGCTTTACTCTACTTTGGCTCTAATTGTTGTTCTAATAGTTACAACTTTAGCACCTCTACTGAAGCTGATTCCTTTCTTTATCAAGAATTACATGCTACTTAGAGGTATCTCCTACTCAATTCTTGGAGTCTTGACGCTCCTGCAAATTTGGGCCTTGATTCTTGCATTGATTCCTGGTGATGTGTTGAACCGAGGCCTTGCTCGATATTTGAATAAAGTAAAGATTGCAGACAAACTACATTCTAGAAATCAAAGAAGATAATAATATACCTTTTCTTCATCATTTTCTTGACTTCCCGCTACTACATGCTGATGTAAACACCAGGTGCGTTTGGTGGTTCTTCATTTTCATCTGAACCTGGTTCATGATTATGTCCAAGTGACCTTTGAGCAGGTCGAGCACAAATGCATAGCTAACAGCTTCAGCGTACTGTTCCTCAAGCTCCCGTCAATTGCTCCTTCGGTCTGTAGTAGTTCGTGAAACGGACGATAAAACTGTGAAAGCAGTGCTTTCTATCGCAGTGCAAACCGGCGCACTGCTAGCAAGCTACCCACCAGGCCAACCAGGCTGCCAAAACTCAGTAAGCTCAGGGGCAATAACATCAGCTCTAGAACGTTGGGCTGTAGGTCATTGGTAAGAAACTGTAAGAAGTTTGGCTGCTGTGCCAGTAAGTGAGCCAGAAACCGCTGGGTGGTAGCAATAAAACTCCAGGCGATCGCTGCCCCAAGTAGGCCGAACACGATTCCTTGGCAAACGAAGGGGAAATAGATCCAGCTTGTGGTAGCCCCAACCAATTGCATCACCTCAATTTCATGCCGCCGGGCCATGACAATCAACCGGATAGTTGTCGTGATCACAGAGATCGCTGTCACTGTCAAGACAGAAGTCACGGTTAATCCGACCCAACGCAGCCCTTGACTCAAACTTTCCAGGTGTTTCAGCGCTTCATCAAGGTATTGAACCCCCTCCACGCCTGGTAGTTGCGAAAGTTGCTGGGCCAGCTTTGGCACCTCTGCGGCAGTCCTAGCCTTCACCTTCAGTTCATCGACCAAGGGATTCCCGCCCAGTTCTTCAGAAACGTCGACCATCTCGGCGCTGCCCAAATCTGCTAGCAATTCGCTCCAAGCTCGATCTTTAGAAATGACCTCAACTTGGTCTACCTGGGGTAGCCCAGCCACGCCAGGTCGTAAGGATTCCGCTCCTACGCCTGGTTCAAGGTAAACCGAAACTTCCAGTTGGCTGCCAACTTGATCCAGCAGTCCTTCAACTTGCCAGGAGGCTTGCAAGCTGATCCCAAACAGGAACAGTAAGACTGTAACAGTACTAATGGCGGCCCAGTTCATCCAGCCGCCTCGTCGCAAGCCCAGACCTGTTTCGCGCAGCAGGTAGTCTCCTCTAGTCAGGAGGGATTCATATCTGATCGGCTTGGCGTGCTTGATCCTCTGCCGTGGTGACATTTGCTTTAGCCAGTAATGGACTGGAGGCGACCCTGGTGGAGGTGGATCACAGGACGCTGAGACATTTGAGCTAGCGCTTCATCGTGGGTGGCGAGTAAAACGGTAATTCCGACTGCGTTTAACTGTTGCAGAATTCTGATTACCTGCTGAGCATTTTCGGGGTCCAGGTTACCCGTAGGTTCATCAGCCAAGAGGAGATCCGGAGTGCCAATTATGGCCCGGGCAATACTGGCGCGCTGTTGCTCTCCGCCGGAGAGCTGCTCTGGAAAACAGTCGGCCTTGTCTTGGAGCCCAACCACTTCTAAGGCGGGTAGTAGACGACGTTGAATCTCTGGCCGGGGCACCCCTTGTGTCCGCAACACCAGGGCCACATTCTCGGCAACAGTACGGCGCGGGATCAACCGGTAGTCTTGGAAGACTATGCCCAGGCGGCGGCGAAGTAAGGAGAGGCGATCGCCCCAGAGCAGGCCCACATTCAGATTATCGACAATTACCGCTCCCCGGTCAGGCCGCTCCTCACCATAGATCAATTTCATCAAGGTGGTTTTACCGGAGCCAGAAGGACCCATGATGAATAGGAAGTCTCCCCGCCGAACCTTCAGGTTGATATCCCGGAGGCTAACGGTACGATTGGGATAGGTTTTGGTCACCGCATTGAGCTGGACCATAAACGGACTTACCGGAGCTGCAACTGCCGCAGCCGTAGGCTGAGTGCCACGGCGGGGCATAAATAAAGTTTGGGTCATTGCCAAATCTTCCGTAAATTGTCCTCACACGCTCAGGATGGAGAAATTCCAGCCAATGTGCCAGTCTACCAAAAGAACTACGAGGTCTGTTGGCGAGTTATAAAATTCTTAGTTAAACGCTCGACCAAGGCTCGGAGGGCAAACTTGGGTAAAGCTGACATGCGTCGCCAGCGCCAGGGTTCTTTGTAGAGGCGGTAGACCCATTCCAGATAGTTATCTTTTAACCAGTCGGGAGCTCGAGATTTCTGACCTGCCCAGATGTCAAAG
The DNA here is from genome assembly GCA_041748155.1 of Thermosynechococcaceae cyanobacterium. GTDB lineage: Bacteria > Cyanobacteriota > Cyanobacteriia > Thermosynechococcales > Thermosynechococcaceae > JBGTDT01. The sequence continues at coordinate 39,409 of JBGTDT010000194.1, forward strand.
CTACCGCCGACCCCAATCCAAATGGATTGCGGGCAAAGCTGACGGTGTTGAGCAATCCAGTATTCTTGGCGCGGCACGCCTAAGCCAACTAGAATCATCCGGGGCTGGGTATCTGCTAGCGTTTGCAGCAATACCTCTGCTTCGTCGGGGGTATGATAACCGTGCTGAGTGCCAACGATGTCCAAACCGGGGATTCGCTGCTGCCACATCTGGGCAGCGGCTTGAGCAACGCCAGGAGCACCGCCGTAGAAGAATATCGACCAGGGCTGTACTGGCTCGACTGACTCTTGCAGCAGGTTTTCTGCTAGTTCAATGCCAGGGCAGCGCCGGACCCGCAGCCCATGAAGTTGCAGGTACAGAACAACCCCAGCCCCATCGGGAATAATTAAATCAGCCTGGCGAATCGCTGCTGCCAGTTGCGGATTGGCCTTTGCTTCCATCGTCATTTCCGCGTTGAGCGTGACAATGTGACTCCCTTGGCCTTGATTTAACCGGGCGACGAGCCAGTAGGGATAGTTTTCTAGAATGTGAACTGGCACTCCCAGGATCGGGAATTGCCGGGGTGCCTGAGGTATGACAGATTCTTGCACCAGATCAAACGACCATTCAATTAGGATCCAGTCAAATTATAGTGGGCGTTGCTGAATAGCCGTATGATTTCAGGGAAGGTTTCGGGTTCTCAGAGCTTTTTTGAGGAATCAAGATGAACACAGATGCCATTCCGATCTCAACGCTCTTTATTGGGCTGAATGGACTCACTGCTTTTGTACTCTCTTACATTGTGGTGATGGAACGAACGAGAACAAGAGTCTGGCATGGTGAATCAGAAGAAGATGTTGCGATCCAACCTGACCCGCTTGTCAACCCGACGGCGTGGGTATCCACCGTTGAGAAAACAAGTCAAAAGCTGGCAGCAAAAGCGATTGATCAAAGTGCTCTACAGCGCAAAGTTCGCGCTCACGGCAATTTTGCAGAGTACGTGCCGATTGGTTTGCTTTTTATCATCGCGCTTGAGTTAATGGGGTCACAGACTTGGCTGATCTGGCTCCTGGGAGGTACACTTACAGTTGCTCGAATTGCCTATGCGTACGGTGTGATCAAAATCTATGGTCCTTCTGTGGGGCGTGCGATCGGCTTTTTTTTAACCTGGTTTGTCTATGGGATTGGTAGCTTAGCGTGTGTCTATTACGGCTTTAGGGGTGTATTTTAGGCATCGGATCGTAGCAGGCTGGTTAATCTGCTCTGGGTCCCTGATCAAAAATCAGATCCAGTCGCTGCTGCGAGGCTTGCAGAGCCTTCGTGGGGGAACTGCGACCTAGAATAGTAGCCTCCAGGGCTCGACCCAGGTTTTCGGAGACGCGGGTGTAGCCGGGAAACAGGGGCCGGGATCGCGCTACGGCCATCTGCTTTAAGAACACCTCCAGAGCGGGTTGCTGAGCGACAAAATCCCGATAAGCCGGACTTTGACGCGAGTTCAAATTCACAGGTAAGTAGCCCGTCTGGCAAGCCCACTCCGTCTGGAATTCCTCACTAATCACGTATTCGGCAAAGGTCAGGGCTGCCTGCTCCCGCTCTGAACTGGTTTTGAAGACAAACAAATTCTCTCCCCCCAGTGCAGTAGCAGGCTGCTGGGCGGCAGGGATGGGGAAAACGCCAAACTTGACCCCAGTCTGCCGTAATTGGCCCAGCGTCCAAGGACCTGAGAGCTGCATGGCAACCTTGCCCGTGAGGAATTGATCTAACTCAAAGCCCCGCTCTGGCTGAGACAAGATTGCTGAGCCATCCTGAATTAGATCTTGCCAAAGCTGGAGGGCGGCAATTTGTCCTGGTTGGACAATGTTCAAAGCCGCTGATTGTCCTGTAAAAGGGTCTGCTGGTGCAACCTCACCGCCAGCACTCCACAAGAAAGGCAGCCAGGTAAAGACGGTAAACTCCCCTTTGCCCAACCCCAGTAAGATTCCATGCTGATCAATCCGGCCATCCCCATCCGTGTCGCGTGTCAGGATGTGCGCTACCTGGCGTAATTCGTCCCAGGTTTGGGGTAGCTGGGTAATTCCAGCCGCCTCAAACAGTTCTGGACGGTAGAATAGGCCAACGTTGTTCGTGCCAAACGGAACTGACCAGGTGTGATTGCGAAACTGCATGGTTTCAAACAGGACCGGGTCAATCTGCTGCCGCAGGGGTGAAGTCGCTAGCCAGTCGTCTAAGGGTCGGATCGCATCCAGTTCGACTAACTGCCCGGTCAGGGTGGGGTTAAACCACAGCAGGTCCGGGACGGCGTTGCCGACGACGGCTGCCAAAATTTTGGGCAACTGCTGATCGGGCTGCCCCACGTAGAGAGACTCAACCTGAATCTGGGGATGGGTGCGGTTGAAGCGGTCTACTAGCGATCGCAAAACCTCCCGGTTAGCAGGGGGATTCACGCCCTGCCACAGCGTCAGGTGAATGACTTCCCTAGAGCTAGCAGCAGGATGACCAAAGCTCAACTCGCATCCTGCCAGGGTTAGCAGGCTAAGCAACCATAAAGATAGCAAGAGCCATCGGCGTAACTTGAGTCCGGCTCGAACCTGCACTGCTGACATCAACGTATCTTCCACTAGCAGTTAAACACTGAAGGAATCACCATAGGCATCTGACAAGCATTTGACAGAACTGGACCAGATTAGGGCTGGATCTAACCTTAAGGTGAATTCAATCTAAGTTAAGATTAACTTAGACTTTTCCTTGTTGCTTTACACAAACGAGCAGCTATTCAAATCTTCAGGCCGCCAAGGGTGTTAGTGCGAAAATGCTCAGAGCCAATGAGGACTGTGCCTCCGTCGCAGCAGAAGTTTCTGGACAGCAAACCACTCAGCCTAGTGAAGCTCTAGTAGAATCTCCTCAGCCAGTCCCCGCAGAACTAGCTCAATCAATTCGCTCTAGCCTGAAGGCATCTACCCTTGATGCGGTCTTTGCCGCAGTCTTTCTTAATATTGCTGGGGGGGTTCTGCTCAGTAACTTCTTGGTAGACTTGGATGCCAGCACCGTGGAGATTGGTGTCATGGCTGCCATCCCGATGCTGGTCAACTTAATCCAACCCCTGGGAGCCTATCTTGCCGATCGCACAACCAGTCGGCATCGCTACGGCCTGAGAATTTTTGCCCCCTCTCGGTTAGTATGGCTAGTTTTGGTATTTGGTATTGCCCTATCTACTTGGAACCAGACTAATTCCCACCTGCTAATCTACTGGACCTTAGGAGTGACGCTGATTTCTCACATTCTAGCTGCTTTGGGGAGCGCCTCCTGGCTGAGCTGGTTGGCGGCACTAGTTCCCCGCCAACTGCGGGGACGATACTTTGGCTTTCGCAACAGTACCAGTAGCCTGACTATTTTAATCTGCGTGCCGCTAGCAGGGCTGGGAATTTCTGCCTGGCCGGGAGGACCGATTCAGGGTTATGGCGTTGTCCTGCTGCTTGGGATCGTAGCAGGTACAGTCAGTATTGGATTTCAGTTTTTCATGCGGGATGTCAACCCTCAGCAGCAGCTCGCTTCAGGGGATCGAGGTAGACTTCTCCAGACCCCTGATGGGCCCAGTCCGGCACAAGATTCTCCGGCTCGGACCCAGGCCAGCATCTGGCAGGATACTAACTTTCTGATTTTCTTGCTTTACTTTGGCGTCTGGGCTTTTTCGATCAATCTCAGTTCGCCATTTTTCAACATTTACTTGCTCGATAATCTGGGCTTGGATGTGAGGTGGGTGACGCTCTACAACAGCCTGGCTTCAGCTTCTACCCTGCTGATGCTGGTGCTGTGGGGTCGGCTGTCAGATCAGGTTGGTAACCGCCCGCTCTTATTACTGGTAGGAATTTTAGTTGCCGTGACCCCCCTCCTTTGGCTGGGAATTGGCAATGGTCCAGCTTCGTTATGGATTTGGTTACCCCTGCTGCACATTTTTATCGGCAGCACCTGGGCGGCAATTGAGCTGTGTAGTAACAATATTCAGCTTGCGATCGCGCCAATTCAGCAGCATTCTAGTTACTTTGCGATCGCAGCGGCGGTAGCTGGTGGCGCGGGGGCTCTAGGCACAGTTGCAGGCGGCTGCTTAGCTCAACTGATTGAGTACCGTGGCATCGTTGATGTGTTTGTCATCTCCAGTATCCTGAGACTATTGGCCCTCCTGCCACTCGTGCTAGTCCATGAACAGCAAGGCCAGTCCCTGATCCAAATTTTTCGTGCCCTCAGTGCTGGCAGCCGACCTCTACTGGACCCGCTGCCGGAGAAAACGCTTAAACTAGACGAATTGAATCGAAAGCTTCCTCCTGCCGTAGCCGACTCTAGGCAGTTGTAAGACAGGTCGCCAGATCATCCAATTCTTGACAAGCTCTGACCTGACTGGTGAAGCTCAAGGAAGGTTGGTGGAGTAAATGCTATGGGACTAATCGTCCAAAAATACGGCGGCACCTCGGTGGGGTCGGTCGAACGAATTCAAGCGGTTGCTGGCCGAATCGTTGCGTCTGCTAGAGACGGCAAGTCTTTAGTTATTGTGGTTTCAGCCATGGGCAAAACCACCGATACTCTAGTCAAGCTCGCCAGCGAGGTCTCCGCCAGTCCCTCCCGGCGGGAGATGGATATGCTCCTATCCACGGGGGAGCAAGTAACAATTTCTTTACTGAGTATGGCCTTGCAGGAGCTAGGCCAGCCAGCAATTTCCCTCACCGCAGCCCAGGTTGGCATCATTACCGAGCCAGAGCACACCCGCGCCCGGATCTTTCAGATCAAAACAGACCGGATCAAGCGCCACCTAAAGGAAGGAAAGGTGGTGGTTGTGGCTGGATTTCAGGGAATTGCCAGCACTACAGATTTAGAAGTCACAACCCTGGGGCGAGGCGGTTCTGATACCTCCGCCGTGGCCCTGGCAGCAGCCCTGGGGGCAGACTGCTGTGAGATCTACACCGACGTTCCTGGCATCCTTACCGCCGATCCCCGTCTAGTTCCAGCCGCCCAGTTGATGGTAGAGATTACCTGCGACGAAATGCTGGAGCTTGCCAGCCTGGGGGCAAAAGTGCTACATCCTAGAGCCGTTGAGATTGCCCGCAACTACGGGGTGCAGATGGTCGTTCGCTCCAGTTGGACCGAGCATCCAGGCACGCGTGTGGTGTCGCCTGTCCCCCAACCCCGTCCTTTGAAGAACCTGGAGTTGGGCCGTCCGGTGGATGGAGTCCGCTTTGATACGGATCAGGCTAAAGTTGCCCTGCTACGGGTGGCAGACCGGCCTGGGGTGGCAGCCCGGTTGTTCGGGGAGCTGGCGCAGCAAGGCTTAGATGTAGATTTGATTATTCAATCGATTCATGAGGGGAATACCAACGATATTGCCTTCACGGTGACGAAAGCCTCCCTGGGACCAGCCGAAGCGGTGGCAATGGCGTTTGGGCCAATGCTCCAGTCTCGTGACGCCCTCCTACCTCAACCTTCAGGACCAGAGGCAGGACCAGAGGTATTGGTTCACTCGGCGATCGCCAAAGTCAGTATCACCGGGGCCGGGATGATTGGCCGTCCGGGGGTTGCGGCGCAGATGTTTAAAACCCTGGCGGCTGCCGGAGTCAACCTACAGCTAATCTCTACCTCCGAGGTGAATGTCAGTTGTACCATTACTGCGGCTGACTGCGACCGGGCGATTGCTGTCCTCTGTCAGGTTTTTCAGGTCGATAGCTCTCCGGCTCACCTGAGCATGCCAGCCGCAAACGTGCTTCCCCCCGTGCGTGGGGTGGCCTTAGATGTCGATCAGGCCCAACTGGCGATTCGGGCAGTTCCCGATCGCCCTGGTCAGGCAGCCCAGATCTTTAAAATCTTATCAGGGCAGAACATCAGTGTGGATATGATCATTCAGTCCCAGCGATCGCGGCCTGTCAGAGGCGTGATCACCCGTGATATTGCCTTCACGGTTGCCCAGTCAGATGCAGACATCGCCAGAATAGCTCTAGAGCAGGCTGGATCGGAATTGGGCTGGGGTGAAATAGTGGTAAATCGGGCGATCGCCAAGGTCAGTATTGTCGGCATGGGGATGCTGGGCCGACCCGGAATTGCCGCCCAGATGTTTCAGGCCCTGGCTGAGGAGCAAATCAACATTCAAATGATTGCCACCTCTGAAATTAAAGTCAGTTGCGTCGTTGCTGAGTCAGCAGGAGTCACGGCGCTACGGGCTATTCACGCCGCCTTTAACCTCTCAGGCCAACAAAAGGTAGAAACTCCTGCTGAATATCAAGTCTATCTATTGGATAGGAGCCACCTTTGAGTCAACAAGTAACATGCCTAAGAAAATCAGAGAACTTAAGCTTCAAGGAGAGAGGGAATCAGGGTTGATCTAGATAGCCGATCGCCTATGTACTTTGGCTAGAGTTCATCTCAAGGGCACTATTTGCCGTTGCAATAACTTGTTTCGTAGCTTTTTCCTTACGTTCGCTATGGCGATCCGTCAGGTAATCTACTTTGTCCCGCAGGAGCAGGGTGAATTTATAAAGTTCCTCCATTACATCAACCACGCGATCGCGATAGGCAGAATCCTTCATTGTGCCGTCTTCGTGGAACTCATTATAGGCTTTGGCAACCGAAGACTGGTTCGGGATGGTAAACATCCGCATCCAGCGCCCCAGAATTCGCAGCGTATTGAGG
>JBGTDT010000195.1:0-5762 GCA_041748155.1 Thermosynechococcaceae cyanobacterium
CCCAACGGTTGCAGAAATTCTGAACCTTCGCCAATTCCCAGCGCTAGCGGAAATAAGCCCAAAGTGGTAGTGACTGTGGTCATGACAATCGGGCGCAGGCGTTGGGGGGCAGCTTTGACAATGGCAGTTTGGCGATCGCAGCCTGACTGTTCCCGAATTTGGTTTGCCAGTTCTACCATGAGAATCGCAGCGTTGACCACAATCCCCACTAGTAAGACTACACCGACAATAACGGTTGCTCCAATGGAGGTTTGAGTCACGTAAAGCCCCAGAATACCGCCAGCTAACGCCAGCGGTACTGTCAGCATAATTACCAGTGGATCGATCAAAGAGTTATATTGCACAGCCATGACGACGAAAACTAAGAAGGCAGCTAATCCACCTAAGATTTTCAGAGAGTCCTGAAGTTGTTGATTGTTCTGTGCGGCGGAACTGGGTAGCACTGTAATGCCATCGGGTAAGTCTAGATCACTCAGCACCGCATCCACTTGTGCTAGGGCCTCCCCAAGGCTGGCCCCTTCACTCAGGGTGCCGGCGATCAGGAATGCTTGACGCTGGTTAATTCGCTGGACTTCACCGGGGGCTTGGCCACCGGTAATCCTGGCAACATCGCTGAGGCGAACTTGACGGTTATTTTGGACAAACAGCGGCAACCGCTCCAGTTGAGAGGGCCGCTGCACCGACGCTTGATTCAGTTGCACTCGGACATCTACGAGACGGTTTTCCCGCTGAAGCTGCGTGGGCACTGAACCTTCAATCGCAGTCTGAATTGTGTCCCCGATATCTTGAGCTGTCAGGCCCAAGTCGGCAGCCCGCTCCCAGTCTGGACGGATCTGAACTTCGGGTTGACGATCATCCGTATTGGGTCGAAACTGAGCCAGGGTAGCTCGCTCACTTAAAGCCTGAAGCACTTGATCGCCTGCTTGCTCTAGCTTCTGTTCATCTGCTCCCTGGAGCGCAACGTCAACTTCTGCTCCCCGGACTGGAGAATTGTTCAGGACGAGACCGCGTACCGCGCCAGGAGAGAGACGCAGCCGAATGTCCACTAGGTTCAGCTTGTCAAACTCCTGATCAACCTTTTGAACGTAGGTCTCAACATCACTACCAGGCTTCAGTGTAATCGTGCTGTTAGCCCGCAAAGGGTTCTCGGTCGTATTGCTGCCGAACAGAGAGCCACCCACCGTCGAAAAGACATGTTCTGTTTCTGGCTGCTTTAGCAGAATGTCATCCACAGCAGCCATGACTTTCCGGCTCGTTTCCAGAGGTGTCCCAGGGGGGAACTGGGCAACCAGGCTGGCCTGCCCAGTGCTGATGCGCGGCAGAATTTCCTGAGGAATCTGGCCTGCCATTAACAGGCTACTACCACCCAGGACAATCACGGCGATCGCCACCACTAACAACCGGTAGCGCAAGACCTGAGCTAGAAATCCAGCGTATCCTCCCGTTGCTGCCTGAAATCGTTGATTAAACTGCCGCAGCAAGGCAAACTCACTGACGCGACTAGACCAGCGAATTGCCAGCAGTCGAGAAGCCAGCATCGGCACTATTGTGACGGCAACTAGGAGCGAGGCAGCCACTGCAAAGCTAATGGTCAGGATGAGTTCATTAAACAGGAGTGAAATAAAGCCCCCAATTAGCAGGAACGGCAGTACAGATACCAGGTTGGCGCTGGTGGCCGCAATCAGAGATGATTCCACCTCTTTTGAGGCAGCGATCGCGCTGGTGATCATCTCTGATTGCGGCAGGTGTGTGCGTGTATGCTGACCAGAAGTTATATCTGCGCGAACAGCAATGTTCTCTAAGATGACGACGGACGTGTCGATTGCCTGACCAATTCCCATCGCCAGACCTGCCAAACTGAACAGATTAAGCGTCAGACCAAACAACTTCATCAAGATGATGGCGGCCAGCGTACAAAGCGGAATCGCCAGACTAATGATCAGGGTTTGCCGCAGGGATCCTAGAAACAACAGTACCGCCGCCGCCGCTAGCAATGCCCCAGAAATAGCAGCATTGGTCACATCTGCTAGAGAATTGCGGATGAAGCGAGACTCGTCAAGCGTGGTGGTCAAGACCGCATCCGGTGGAATCAGTTCTGACTGTTTCAGGGCTGCAATCTGCTGCTTCACGCCATCTACAACCTTAATAGTATTAGCGTCAGGCTGCTTCTGAATGCTGACTTTAACCGCAGGCTGGCTGTTTAAGGAAGCAAACACTCGTTGATCTTCAGTGCCGTCAATCACCTCCGCAAAGTCTCGCAGGTAGATCCGCCGGGTCGGGATGGGGTCTGGGGCTACTGATGCTCCCCTTAACCCACCCCTTGCAGAAGCGTCTGCAGTTGTGCTCCTAACTCCACCAGCAGCGTCCTGGAAATTCTCCCCAGCAGCTGCCGGGCCGCTAGCGGGTGCGGAGCTTCCTACGTCAAAGGAGAGGTCTCGGATTTCTCTAGCATCCTGGAAACGACCCAAAGTCCGGGTTAGGGGCTCAGAATTGTCTCCCAGGATACGACCGCCAGAAATGTCCTGATTGCGCTCCTCAAGGGCATTGAGTACATCCGTCAACCCGACACCAACTGCCTGGAGGCGATCCAGGTCAAGATTAACCCGCACCTCTTCCTCAACTCCGCCCGAAACATCTACAGATGAAATCCCTGGAACAATGCTCAGTTCACGAGCCAGCTCCTCATCGGCAAATACCCGTAAATCAACATCCCGTAGTGAGGGTGAAGTGAGAGCCAATTCGTAGACAGGTAGCTGCGAGGGATCAAGTTTGAACAAGCGTGGCTCTTCAATGATGTCTGGTAAATTCCCTCGGGCTCGATTATAGGCAGCCGTAGCGTCGTTAAGCGCCTGGTCAATGTTACCGCCTGGCTGGAAGAATAAGTCCAGACTGATCTGTCCTTCACGGGTTTGGGAATAGACTTGGACCACACCCTCAGTTGCAGACAAAGCCTCTTCTAAAGGTCTTGTGATTTCATCTACTGCCACCTCAGGTGAAATACCGGGTGCATCAACCCGGACTCCAATCCGGGGATAAGTGATAGACGGTAATAGATCAACCTGAATCGTCGAAAGAAAAAACACCCCAACTACAATGACTGCCAGTGTGAGCATCAGTGTGCCAATGTGCTGACGGATGGCAATGCCACTGATGCTAGGTCCCGGTATCTTAAAGTTTTGCACCCCGACTGCCCCTCTGACTTAGCTTCTCTCTGAAAGAATGCTCAGGCGCACTGCCGCTCCATCTTTCAAGGGTTTGCCGCTTCGAGCCACAAACCGCTCTCCCGGTTTCAAACCCGATAAAATTTCTACCTGACCATCGGCACGCTTACCCACAGCAACCTGTCGAGCTGCGACCTTGGCCTGATCTCCCTCTCCTGTAACCACAAATAAGGTTGACCTGTTACTTTTCTGGACTGCCGTTTCCTGGAGAGCGGTTTCAGGGACGACGATCCGCTGGACTGCCCTTTGGGCGAAACTCACTCGTGCCAGCAGCCCACTCCCAGTCCGGCTGTCAGGGTTGGGAATGGTCACTTCTACCGGTAATAAACGAGCCGTTGGATCGGCAACTGGGGAGATGCGAACTACTTCTCCAGTCAACTGCTGGTTCGGAAAAGCATCTAGCCGCACCCGAGCAGATTGCCCCACCCGGACGTTAGCCAGTTCCAGTTCAGAAACCTGAACGACGACTTTCACCCGGCTAAAATCACCAAGTCTCAGAACTTCATCCCCAATCCGTACCAGGTTGCCGGATTCTGTTGGCCGCTGCAGGACTAAGCCAGTGACGGGGGACCTCAGCACTGAGTAAGATTGTTGCTCTTGAGCTTGGGCAACCACCGCTTGCTGGGCAGCAACCCGGCGCTGAGCCGCAGCAACGGCCTGCTGTTCTGTCCGGACTTGCACCTGGGCAGAGCGCCAGCCTTGCACCGCTGTTTGGGCCTCTGTCTGGTCTAGTTGGGCTGCTTGCCTGGCGATCGCCCCGGCACGCGCCAGTTGCTGCGATCGCCCCGCGTCTGCTTGAGCTTGGCTGAGGGTGAGTCGGGCTTGTTCAACCTGAGTCCGGGCGTTGCCCACCTGAGTCTGAGCGCGTACTACTTCTGACTCAAGGGCCGCCAGTTCCGCCTCAGCCTCAAGTACAGCAGCCACTAACAAATTATCATTCAGTCGGGCCAGGACTTGGCCTCGGCTAACCCGATCCCCCACATCGACCCGCAAGTCTAGCAGTTGCCCTTCAGCCTGAGAGCGAAGAGAGACTTCTTGCAAAGGCTCAGTTGTGCCAGTGTATTCCGGCACTGACTGCAAAGAGCCGGTTCGGGCGATCGCGGCATCAACAGACGCTGGACCTCTGCTTCCCCTCGCTTCTGAAGATTGTGATTGCGCTTCCGCCTCCCTTTCTGGCAATATGTTGCAACCTGTCAACATGGCCAGAAGCCCAGCCACTACAGCCAAGCCCCTTAACACTTGCAACCTTGAGAAACCAACTAAGATCTTGGTGATCAACATGATTAGCCTGAGGCTTCATTAATTGTTGGCTAAAGTTTAAAGTTTTTAATTTGCTTGATTAGCTCTACCATTTTAATTAGATCTACTAACAATTAGACAAAAAAACTTCTTCTAGTCAAGGGCAAGAAATTGAGATAACGACTGATCTCCATCAGGATAGTAGAAACAGTATCTTCAAGCTCGAGGGCCTAATTGGAAAATGCATCAAGCGACTGAATTCCCAAGGATGGCGTAGAACAATGCTCACACCAAAAAAAGTAACGCCAGAGCGATGTGCAGCAGAAGTGATAGACACTGTGCCACTCGTGATGCAATTTATCCGAGCGGAAATGCGCCGCCAAGGTGCAAGTTTTTTATCAGTACCACAGTTCCGGGCACTGAGATTTCTGAATCAGTACCCTGGTGCCTCCCTCTCTGACCTGGCAGAGCACCTGGGCGTGACACGAGCAACCGCCTCATCTACAGTTGATCGTCTGGTTCGCCGAGGTCTGGTAGTACGGGTCGAACATCATCAGGAGCGCCGTCGTAATGTCCATACTCTAACTCCAGTTGGATCTGAGCATCTCCAGCAAGCCCGCGATGCAGCACAATCCAGGTTAGCAGGTGTATTGGCAGAGCTATCAGAAGCTAAACTGCTTCAAGTTGCAAAAGGAGCGATTCTGCTGAAGGAAGTTTTCAAAGACCATTCCATGCCAAGCCAAGAACCCATGCCTGGTGTTTGAAAAGATTTTTGCAACAGAACTGTCGCAGCAGGTTGCGCTGGTGGTCCACTCATCTCAGGAGACGCAGCGATAGGTACTTTACACTCTGGTTGATCCACTACTGGGGTTGGTAGTGTCACACCTGGCAGTATCAGCAACTGATCAATGACATGAATCATGCCGTTGAATGTTGGAATGTTAGCGGCAACAACGTTTACCGAATCATTCAACTGCCCATCCTCATCACCAGCGAGAACTGCAATAGCCCTCTACCTTTGAAATAGACGGTGCTGCGCTGACACCCGTCAGGTTAACTTTACTCTGCACCACGTGTTAACTCATGATGGTCTGCAAGGTTGTTATGTTCAACGGGTCGGAGATCCAGGCAGGCGTAAAGACATAAGACATAATCTATTAGAACTGTATCCCTGGGCTTATAATCCCGATAGGGACTTAGTTTTGCCTAAATCCCCAAAAGTTTAACCCAATTGGATCTAATGCAGAGGAATGCTATGAAACCTTATTTTTTCGTGGCTATGCCAGTTGCCGCAGTGCTTGT
>JBGTDT010000196.1:0-9104 GCA_041748155.1 Thermosynechococcaceae cyanobacterium
TAAATAATCTTCTGACGAGGTTGTTGTGCTGCTTTGGCTTTCAAACTATTCGGTTTTCGAGGTCCGGTAGCGTCTCCAGAGAAGGTGTCCTCTCTAAAAGCGCTTTTCTAAGCTAGCAACCTCCACACCTAAATGTCAACTAATTTCCTTGAGCTCGATTCTGTCCAGTTAGGCAATGTCGCAGAATGTTTCGACCTAGCACTTGAGTCAAGGTTGAAGGGCTTTTCTTGTGTCGGTCTATTTGAGTGAGGTATAAGAGGCTATGCAGTGCCGTGAGGACCAATGAACAAAGGCTAGGGTGTTGATAAAGACTAGCAGTTAACGTGCTAGGTAGCTTGCTAGAGTGGAACCTTCTATAGACTGAGGTCAAGCTGAGTCTGGTAGCTTCGGCTTGGCATGTCTTACTCAACTACTTAACCCATGCTGCACCAACACAAAATCACTGTTAGCTACAGTTTTCTCCTCTAAATGATCTGCTGCTGACTTTTTTGCTAAATGGACAGGCTAAATTGCCTCCCGACCGGACAATGAAGTCGTCGAAGTCCGTATCTTGATCTCTAGGTTTAACTAAAACAGATCCTGTATCATCCCAACGGATGAGAGTACCGCCATTAGAAAGACCAGATACACCGCCTTCAAACTGAGCTCTCTGGGTTCGAGTAGGATTTTGAGCATCTACCGAAAAGAAAAGCCCTGTAGGTTTGTCGTTGTAGATTGACTCTAAGTAGAAGGCATACCGTTTGTTGGCTTCAAACTCAAACTCGGTTAGGGGAGTAGGTACGGCCTGACCCGCAGAACCTTCGAAATCACCTCCCTCACCATTATTTCTCTGGAAGTTCGAGGGTTGATTGATGTTTTGAGGAATGTCAGAAGCCTTTGCTTCGTTAAAAAGGGGCGTCTTTTGCCCCGTATCTAAGTCGATAACACCAAATGTTGACTGGTAAGCTCCGTGAGAACTGACAAATTCAAATTCAATAATCGTATCAACGTTGAACTGAATACCTTCATTCCCAAACATTTCCTGTGCCTGAGCTGGTAGGATACCTCCAAAATATGTGGTGATGCTGACAGACCCTCCCAGGATAGCCTTGACTAGGGTTTGCTGCACCGTAGCGCGATCGCTCCAACCTATTATCTGCTTCATGATGTTCCGTTCTTCTTACTGTGGTGGTTTCCTTAATACGTATGCAAAAATCTACCAGAGTTGTGGTGCTGGAGCGGCTCGTCCCGCTTCTACGTCCTGTAAAAAAGTATTCGCTTCTTCAAACAAGCTATTCAACCTCGCACACTCTGGGCTAGCGCAAACCACGTCAGGATCACCTGGACCTCTGGCAAACCGTCGAGGATCGTTAGAAGCTTCAGCTATAGACTTAGCGCAGAGATCTTCAGCCTCGGCTATCTGTTGAAGCAAACCTGAAGCAATTCCAGAAGGAGATGTAGAACCGGTAGTCCCAGGAGCACTTCTGAAGCTAGGGCTAACTGGTGTAACTGGGGTACTGATATCAGGTGTAACGGGAGGGATCATATCAGGGCTCCTTTGACCTTGAGCACTGGTAGGAGCCATCGCTCCCCCAAATAAAAGCAGACTAACGATCCAGCGAACTAGTCTTTGGCGATACATGACAAACTCCTTCTAGAACCTGTACGACACTCCAGCCCCCAAAACAAATCGAGGTCCGTCTCCAGCTCCAACAATATCTCGAACAGTTGGTGTGATAACAAAGTTAGTTTCGGGAAACAGCCTAAACGCAAAGGAAAGACCAGCACCTAGGTCCTGTCCACTCCACTCTGTGACAGCGCTGACAGACCGGGCAATTCGTACTGCCACACTACCAAAGGGACTCACTGTATCCTCATCGTCGGCGACATCTCCCTCAAGGCGAAATTGCCCACTTCCTGCACCAGCGGTTACAGCAAGTCGACTAAAAGGTTTATCCAAATCTGGCCGCAAGATGAAGAATTTAGTGACAGAACCGTACGGAGAGTCTTCAAGGTCATTGTCAGCACCAATGCTCACCAAGCCGTTATAGCCGACTGCTACCCCTAAACCGTAATTAGGGAACTGCTTGTGGACCTTGATGTTGAAAGTACCATCACCAAAATCCCGGCCTCCTTCTACTGTGCCAAAGCTCAGGAGGGCATAGGAAAGCTCTAGCCCAACAATTTTACTAGAGTCAAGCAGGCCAACACCAAAACTTAGAGCGCCATCCGTTTCACCAGCAGTTCGCTCATCTGTCTGAAGTACGCCGGTAACAAACACAGTGTTTCTATCAGCTCCATATCCGCTAGGGACAAAAAGCGTGAATGCTGGAACAGCTCCGGGAGTACCGAGATCTTCGGTTTCCTCGGCCTCCTCAACCGTCTGCTTCAGGCGATCCTGAATCTGTTGGATCTGCTCTGAGGTTGGCACTGTTACTTCAGATTGTGCTGGTGCTGGCGTTGGTTCGGAAGGTTGTTGGGACAAAACGCTAGGTGTTGCTGTAAGCGGTTGAATACCAGCGTTGGGGAGCACAGAGAACGTTTCACTCCCGACTGTGTATGTTAATTCTGATACCCCACTAGCCTTAGTTGCAGGGGTCTTAGTTGCAGGTACCTGGTTTTTCTGCTCAGCTTCAAGTGACTGGCTTGCTTGGAAAGCTAGGGTCTCGGTGGCGAATGTTGAGTGTGCTTGAGAGATCTCAACCGTTGGCAAACTTGACGCTGAGGTACTGACTTGTTCTCCAAGGCTTGCAGTTGGATAGAGGGCAGCTTCTGAAATTGCCAAACCGGATAGTAGAGAAGTCCAAGCGATTCTAGACGTTTTCCTTAAAGCCATTACACCCACTGGTTGCACTTCATGAGCAGGTGTAATTGTTATCTCACGCTGTCATACAATAAGAAAGCTATGCTTAGATGATTTGAATAACTCTGTTGATTTTTACATAGAAGATAGATTTTATAAACCTGTCACCTGACTTTTGGCTGTCTCACAAGTTCTAACTACGGTCATAATTTATTTATAGATGACGTAGTAGAAAAGCTTTGAAATAGAACAAAGCAATCAATTACTTTTTAATAACATTTTAATAACAAGCTTTGAAAGTTACAATCCTAAAAGCTAGAGGCTTGAGCGCTTATCAGTAATCTTACGAACTTACTTCTTGCTATTCCTTAATAAGTTCAGTACTGATACGGCTACCTTTAGGGATTACCATAGCTAGAATTCTTGGTGAACTAACTCAGCTTCTATGGGATGCGCATCATGAAATCTAGCAGTAGTAGCAAGAAACCACTTCTTCAAATTCTTCTAGTAAATTCTCTTCTTATCACAGTAGTTTTATCTAGTACTAAAGTATCTCTTGCAAAGGAGCTGACAGAAGCCGATAAAGATGCTACTTTCCTTACAACTGTGGAAAGGATTGCTTCACCAGAGGCGAAGGGTTTACAAGCACGCATTCCCTTTCCAAATAGTGCCAAAGTTGAGTATGCAAAGAGAATCTGTAAGGCTTTTGAACAAGGGTCTTCTTTTGAACAAGTTGCAGCTTTTATGCGAGCAGTCTGTCGTAAGTGTTACGGAGATGCTGCGCTTGATTTCTTTACCTCTACGACTGTGGCAGGTGTTGCGACGTATTGTCCCGACAACCTTAGTGATTTAAGCAATTAACAGCAGTTTTCTATTACTTTTAGTTTGGAGTGCCTAGACTAACTCAAGGCAGAGCAGAAATAAATGGCTGGCCTAGATGAAAGCCATCCCTATCCCATAGAAATTCCGTTTAAGATCATGACTGGAGATAGTTCGCAAATGTACTGTTGGGAAGAGCCATTCTGCGGCGATCGCCTAGGTAGACAACTGGGCTGGTGAGTAAGCGACCTGAGCAAGAGCTGACTGAACTTTTAGCTAACAAGCATTATTAGCTACTATGCAAGTAGCATAGCAACTCGTAGCAGTAGAGTAGAAAGTCCCAAATGGCAAAGGTAGCACTGCTGGTTGGGGGAAAGGATATTCAGCCGGACCTGAGTTCAGAAATGGGATCTGCAAGGAATGTAGAGGCCCTGAAGCAAGTCCTGCGGCATCCAGAGATTGGTAATTTTACTCAGATCAAAACCCTAACTAATCCTGACCCTTTAGTGCTTCAGCAAGAGATTGAAGCCCTGTTTGGTGATCGCCAGCGAGACGACCTGGTACTGCTTTACTTCTGCGGCCAGGGGGTCAGAGATAGTCAAGGCAAGCTTTACCTTGGAACGAGCATCCATCGCCAAGATACTCAGGGTAAACTTCCCCGCTCAAGCATTGTTCCAGCCAGCTTTATCCAGGATGTGATGAACAGTAGCCGGGCTCATCAGCAGGTTGTGATCCTTGACTGCTGGTTTGACTTAACACTGGCTGAAGAGCGGTCTGCCCAAGATAGTACTTCTGGGGAGGGTAAGTCCCAGTTAGGTGGACAGCAGCAGGCAATCCTGATCGCTTCAACCCCAACCAATGGTGCCCTGAGATCTCAAGCCGATTATACTCAGGCTTTAATTGAGGGACTGGAGACCGGAGCAGCAGATCTAGACAACGACGGCGTGATCGCGATTCATGAGTGGCATGAGTACACCAAAGGTTACATCCAAACCGTTGCATCCTTGATCCAACCAGAAATCTACACCGTCAAAGCAGGCCACAAAATTTTGCTGGCTAAAGCTCTTGTTAGTGATCCCAAGCGCAAGTATCGTCAGGAAGTAGAGCGGCGGGCCAAGGGAGGTGAGATTTCTCTAGTTACCCGTGGCATTCTCGATGTCACCCGCGATCGCTTGGGCTTGCTACCAGGGGAGGCTGCGGTGATCGAGGCTAGTACTCTTAACTCGCCTTCAGAAAAATTTGCACAGATCCGAAGTCGAACCGAAAGAAACCTGACTTCGCCTGAAGTTGTTGTTCCGCTTAAAGTACCCGCCAGGGAAACCCGCAGGCAAGCTGTAGCAACTTCTGAGGAACCCGCTAGGATTGAACGGCCTCAGCGCAGCAAGTTACAGGCCATGAAGGTGGCATTGCTGGTTGGGGTGAGCGACTGTGGGGCTGGCTTCAATCCCCTGCCTGGAACGGCTAAAGACGTAGAAGCAATGAAGCGAGTCCTCCAGCACCCTGACCGAGGTGGTTTTGCTGAAGTACGGACGTTGAGTAACCCTAACCCCTTGGTGCTACAGCAAGCCATTGAAGACCTATTTGGCGATCGCCAGCCCGATGACCTGGCCCTACTTTACTTCTCAGGTCATGGTGTAAAAGACGACCGGAGCAAGCTTTATTTGACCACTGGGATAACTCGCAAAGATACCCAAGGAAAACTGGTCAAGTCAACGGCTGTTCCGGCAAGTTTTTTGCAGGATGTCATGAGCGACAGCCAATCTCAGCGTCAGGTTGTGATTCTCGACTGCTGGTTTGGGGAAACCTTTACAGAGAACTGGCTGGCTGAGAGTGACAGCTCTGTAGACGTCAAAAGTCAACTGGGTGGACCAGGACGGGTCGTGCTGGTATCTTCTACGTCTACCCAGAGTGTTTTTGAGCAGAAGGGGTCAGATCTGTCAGAATACACAGACTATTTGGTTGAGGGCCTAGAGACAGGCGCCGCAGACGTTGATAACGATGCGATGGTCTCACTGGACGAACTCCATGAGTATGCCCGCAGAAAAGTTCAAAAAAGCACCCCTGCTGCCCAACCAGAAGTCTATGGCATTAATGCAGGCGATAAGATTCTGCTGGCTAAAGCACCCATTGACGACGTCGGATTGAGATACCGCAAGGAGGTTGAACGCTGCGCCAGCTATGGCGGACTCTCTATTGTTAGCCGCAGCATCTTAGATGTACTCAGAGAGAAGCTGGATTTACCCCCTGAGGAAGCTACAGCGATCGAAGCACAAGTTCTGAAGCCTCATCAAGCCTACCAAAAGAAACTACAGCGATATACCCAGGTGTTAGTCGAGGCAGTTCAGCAAGAATATCCGCTCAAGGGTGACACTCGCAGTCGATTCAAACGGTTCCAGCAAGTTCTTGGACTCCGAGATCAGGACGTCACCCTGATCGAGGTCCAAGTAGCGCGGCAGGTCAAAGGTGACCAATCTCTAGCTCCAGCTACCTCCAGCCTCTCTGAAGCTCAGACTGTCGGTAACAGTGAAACCCTCAACTCAGTTAAATCCCCACCCAGAAATACTTCCCCAGGCAGTACTGCTGCTAGATCTGCTAGAAGACTGATTCCAGCAGCTTTTACGGCTCGGAGGAACTTACCCAGAGCAGACACAGGCAATGACAATGGCAGTGGCAATGGCACCAATTTTCTCAGCCTGCTTCAAGCTAATAGAAATCTTTGGTGGGTGGGTGGAGCAGTCATTGTTGCCCTTTTGACTCTGGTGGTCGGCCTAGCTTACGGACAGCGGCAGAGGCAGAACCCTCAACAGCTAGAGAAGATTCAGAGCCTGGCAGATCAGAGAAACTATCAGGAGTGTCTAAATGCAGCACAGACGATTCCTGAAAACTCACCTGTTTATACCGAGGCTCAGCGGTTGGTGAGGCAGTGTCAAGCCCGAGTTAGCTGGCAAAACGTCCAAGTACAATCCCTGGCGGGACATTCAGGTACAATCTGGTCGATCGCGCTCAGCCCGGACGGGCAAACCCTAGCGAGTAGCAGTCAGGACAGCACCATTAAGCTGTGGAATCTCAACACTGGCAGGCTGCTGCAGACCCTTTTCGAGGATGACGACCTAGGCTCGACTTGGTCCGTTGCTATCAGTCCAGATGGGCAGACCCTCGCTAGTGGCAGTAGCGACCAGACGATCAAACTGTGGAATCTCCAAACCGGCGAACTGCGGCGCACCCTCTCTGGACATACCGACACAGTCAGGTCTGTTGCTATCAGCCCAGATGGGCAGACCCTCGCTAGTGGTAGTGGTGACCAGACGATCAAACTGTGGAATCTCCAAACCGGCGAACTGCGGCGCACCCTCTCTGGACATACTGATCGAGCAATTTCCATCGCTATTAGTCCGGACGGGCAAACGCTAGCTAGTGGCAGTACTGACAACACAATCAAAATTTGGAATTTGCAGAGCGGGGAGTCACTCCACACCCTTTCTGGGCATCAAAGCCATGTGAATTCTGTTGCGATCGCCGCTGACGGCCAAACCTTTGCCAGTGGCAGCGAGGACAGGACTATCAAGATCTGGAATTTGCCAACCGGGGAACTACTCCACACCTTCCCGCCAGACAATAGCGATATCTATGCGATCGCCTTTAGTCCCGATGGACAGCTCCTAATTAGCGGTAGTGAGGACGGTGAAATCAAGATTCGGCGGCAATATTAAAACTCCCCTGACTAAACAAACCAATAAAACCATCAGCCAGTAAGAGCCTTTGTCACTACTATTTAGTGAGGTCAGTAGTTTGTAGCAACAGGGTAGGAATTTGTAAATGGCTAGGGTGGGACTACTAATTGAAGTAAACAACTGTGAAACTGGCTTCACCCGACCCGAACCTGAGGGCCAGCAAAAAACAGAGGCTCTGAAGCAAGTCTTGCAACACCCTGAGCGGGGTAAGTTTGCTGAGGTGAACATCCTGCAGAATCCTGATCCCTTGGCGCTACAAGAAGCTATCGAGGCTTTAGCTGTAGGTCGCTCTAAGGATGATCTCTTACTGCTTTACTTCTGCGGTCAAGCTTTTCAGGACGAGCGTAGCAAGCTTTACCTATCAACTTGTCTAACACGCATAAATACTCAGGGCAAACTCGTCAAGTCAACCGCCATTCCTGCCAACTTCATTGATGATGTATTGCGTGACTGTCCCTCTAAGCGGCAGGTGATCATCCTAGACTGCTGCTGGCTTCCAAACAATAGTTGCTTGGATGTCGGGCAGCAGTTAGGCGGCCAGGGACGGGTTGTCCTCACAGCTTTTACTTCTCCCCAGAACCCCTTAGAGGAGGGAGCGCAGTTCTCAACCTACACTGATTACCTCGTTAAAGGTCTAAGGACTGGAGCAGCAGACCTCAATCACGATAGTGTGATTTCAATCAGTGAGTTGTACGAATACACCCGCAGGAAGCTCCAGAGAGTCGCTCCAGCGATAAGCGTAAAAATTTATCGAAGCCCAGGAGACAAAAACAGGTTTGTCCTGGCCAAAGCACCAATTGATGATTCAAAACAGTTCTATCGAGATGAAGTTGAGCGTTTTCCCAGGACTGGCAAGCTCTCTAGGGTTCAAGGGCATCATAAATCTCCATCCAGTCATGATGCTGAGAATCAGCCTAAAAAATCTCACCAAGCTTTAGATCTCCCAGGCGCAAACCTTCTCCCAGTTGAAGCCCATACAGCTCAGCTAAAATCTGCTCCAATTCCAACTCAGAGGGTCAAACAGCATGAGGGAGGAGTAACATCCCCAGACGGAGGTGCTTCAAAGCTGGTTAGACGCCAGCGCTCCGCTTTACTCGCCCCTTTAGATGTAAGTAAAACTACGTCGCCTGCACCGACTGAAACTGTCATCGATACAAACAACACTCGTTCTAATCCTGTCTCGGCTCCGAGAAAATCCTGGTTACTGGTCGGAGCATTCGTTGTCACAGTATTAGCTCTAGCTGGCATAGCTTATGGACTACGTTGGCGGCAAGCACACCAACTCCAAACGACTGAGACCTTTGCAGAGCAGAAAGATGAGCAGTGCATGATACCAGCAATTTCCCAGGAAGCACCAAACTCCACCAGTGGTCAAAGACGGCAAGAGCAGTGTGCAGCTATTGACTGGCAGGATGTTCAAGTGCAAACCCTCTCTGGGCATGCGGATACGGTTTGGTCTGTTGCCATCAGTCCAGATGGGCAGACCCTGGCTAGTGGCAGTGGCGACCAGACGATCAAGCTGTGGAATCTTCAGACTGGTAGTCTACTGCGTACCTTCTCTGGGCATGCGGATACGGTTTGGTCTGTTGCCTATGCGCCGAGCGCAGGCTACGCCAACAGCCCAGATGGGCAGACTCTGGCCAGTGGCAGTAGCGACCAGACCATCAAGCTGTGGAATCTTCAGACCGGAGAGCTACTGCAGACCCTCTCTGGGCATACAGGACCAGTTCGCTCTATCGCCATCAGTTCAGATGGGCAGACCCTGGCCAGTG
>JBGTDT010000197.1:0-8640 GCA_041748155.1 Thermosynechococcaceae cyanobacterium
GGGGAGTAGAGGTGCCAGGCATTGCCACTGGGAATTTGTCAAGTCACCTCGACGCTGAGGAGGAAGAATCATAGGAGCTTTTCAATACCTTAGCTTTAGGATTCCCATCTCGTTCAAGAAGTTTTAAAACACTCCCTAGCCCATTTCACCGAAGCCGGACATGTCATTAAACATTATGGCGTAGTAGCCGGAGAGAGTTTTGCCGAGGCAGCGTTGTTCAATTCGGTTTATGATTGCGCTGCGATCGCCGAGGTCCCATCACGAGTGATGATTCTGCAAAAGCAGAGCTTGTTAGCGACTCTAAAACAGCAGCCAACGTTGGCAATGGAAGTGATGGCACAACTGGCGAAACGGGCACACGAAACTAAAATTCTGCTCACTCTCCGCAGTATTCGCTCTCCCCGCGATCGAGTCCTTCACTATCTTCAACTGGTTGCACAGTCTAATACGGTGCACTTGGAACGTTCGTTGAAAGACATTGCTGAGGAAATTGGCATCAGTCCTGAAGTTTTCTCGCGGGCACTCTCAAGGCTGCAACGAGAAGGTGTGATTACTCGCAGTAAGCGCAACATTGACCTTCATCTTGTCAGCAAGTTCCAACAATCTCGCCAAACTTGACTCCAGGCAAGGAAATTAAACGGTGAAAGGAATAGACTCATTCCGTCTACTCTACAGCAAATCGATCATTTTGAACGCAGTAATTTAAGGAGAACAATTATGACTTTGGCACAAGAAATCAACGATATTCTGACCTATATGCAAGGGAACGTGCCGCCAGGAACCCTGGCTACGATCGGTCAGGCCACGGAAACCCTAAACCGTTCTGGGATTACGGAGCGGTCGCTCAAAGTAGGTGATACCGTTCCAAACTTCACTCTACCCAACGCATCAGGTCAACCAATTCAGATCCAAACGCTGCTGGCTCAAGGTCCGGTTGTAATTTCGTTCTACCGAGGGCAGTGGTGCCCCTTCTGTAGTTTGGAGCTAGCGGCACTTCAGAAAGCATTACCCGAAATCAAAGCTCTCAACGCTTCCCTGGTCGCAATTTCGCCCCAAACGCCCGATAACACCCTTTCCACTGTTGAAAAGAACAATCTGGAGTTTGAAGTGTTGAGCGATGCAGGTAATCAAGTCGCCAAGCAGTTTGGCATTGTCTACCAGCTTTCAGAAGAAATGCGTGAGGTGCAAAAGGGCTTTGGGGTGAATCTGTCTGAGTCCAACGGCGACGCATCTTACGGACTGCCGATTTCAGCAACCTATGTTGTTGGAAATGGGCAAATCGTCTACGCTTTTACCGATCCAGACTTTACCAAGCGATTAGAACCATCTGAAATTTTGGCGGCTCTGAAGCAACTGTAGGCTTTTACCTAGTTTTATTTAGTCAAAACTTATCGATGGTGTTACTGCATTCGGCGTTTAGTGTGAATTGAATTCAAGGAAATAACTGATGAACACCAACTTGAAACTGCTCGAACCCTATCAACTGGGACCTTACACTCTAAAAAACCGAATGGTGATGGCACCCCTAACCCGCAACCGTGCGGTAATAGGTAATGTGCCGCAACCCATGAATGTTGATTATTACAAGCAGCGCGTTTCTGCTGGATTAATTGTCACAGAAGCCACCCAAATTTCACCGCAAGGGCAGGGCTATCCCAGCACACCCGGAATCCACTCACCAGAGCAGGTAGAAGGCTGGAAACCGATTACAAAAGCGGTACATGAAAACGCAGGTCTGATTTTTCAGCAACTTTGGCACGTTGGACGCATTTCTCATCCATCGCTGCAACCCAGCGGTGAATTACCAGTTGCTCCCAGCGCGATCGCTCCTGAGGGCAACGCCTCAACCTTGAGTGGACCGCAGCCCTTCGTTACTCCTCGCGCTCTGGAAACTGATGAGATTCCCGCCATTGTAGAAGACTATCGCCAAGCCGCCCAAAACGCGCTGGCAGCCGGATTTGATGGTGTTGAAATTCACAGTGCCAATGGGTATTTGTTCGATCAGTTTCTGCATGATGGTTCCAATAAACGCACCGATCTCTATGGTGGTGCGATCGAAAATCGCGCCAAATTTTTATTAGAGGCGGTAGCAGCGGTGGTGAGTGTGTGGGGTGCAGACCGGGTGGGTATTCGTCTGTCGCCCAGTGGCACCTTTGCCAACATGTCCGACTCCGAGCCGAAAGCTTTGTTTACCTACGTGGCACAGCAGCTCGATCGCTTCAATCTCGCCTATCTGCACATTGTCGAACCGCGTGTGCAGGGCAATATGGATGTTGAAACACCTGATATGGAACTCAGCACAGGCTATTTTCGCAGCATCTACAGTGGCACGGTGATTAGTGCTGGCGGACATACCCGCGAAACGGGCGAAGCCACCTTAGCTGCTGGACATGCAGATTTGGTTGCCTACGGTAGACTCTACATTGCCAACCCAGATTTACCCAACCGCTTTGCCTTGAATGCGTCGCTGAATCCTTACGATCGCTCCACCTTTTACGGTGGTACAGAGAAGGGATACCTCGACTATTCCTTTTTACCGGACGCTCATGTAGGAGAGCATGCAGTGATCGCGTCTTAGCCGAAATCTCCGCCCTTGTTGATATACAAACATGACAACTCAACCTGACTACTTCACAAAATACGAAAACCTGCACTTCTACCGCGATGAAAACGGCATTCTAGAAGTGCGAATGCACACCAACGGTGGATCATTGGTGTTCACCGGGAAAACTCACCGGGAATTTCCCGATGCGTTTTATGACATCAGCCGCGATCGTGACAATCGCGTAGTCATCCTGACCGGCACAGGCGACTCTTGGATCGCTCAGATTGATTTCGAGAGCTTGGGAGATGTCACGAATCCCCGTGAGTGGGATAAAACCTTCTGGGAGGGCAAGAAAGTCCTGCAAAACCTCCTGGATATTGAAGTTCCGATGATTTCTGCGGTGAATGGTCCAGCCCTGCTGCACAGCGAGTATATTCTCACCACCGATATCGTGCTTGCCTCTGAAACGGCTGTGTTTCAGGATATGCCCCACCTGAATGCAGGTATTGTTCCTGGTGATGGGGTGCATATTCTGTGGCCACTGGTTCTGGGATCGACTCGCGGACGTTACTTTCTCCTGACTCAAGAGACGCTGAGTGCTCAGAAAGCCTATGAATATGGCGTAGTGAATGAAGTTCTGCCACCCGACCAGTTAATGGCGCGGGCATGGGAACTAGCGAAACAGCTTGCCAAGCAACCCACCCTCAACCTGCGCTACACGCGAGTCGTTCTCACCCAGCGACTCAAGCGTCTAGTCAGCGAAGGCATTGGCTACGGTTTGGCGTTAGAAGGGATCACTGCAACAGATCTGAAAAACGCCTAGCAGGGTGGGAACGCACAACTACTCAGCCTTGATGATTCACTCTGGAGATGTGATGAGACGCAATACCCTTTGGGTAATGGCGATCGCCAGTGCTTTTGCCGTTGCCAACCTATATTACAATCAACCGCTGCTGGCAGCGATCGCCCAAAGCTTTCATGCTTCGGTGCAACAGGTCGGGCTAATTCCCACTCTGACTCAAGCGGGCTATGCGTTAGGGCTACTGCTATTTGTCCCGCTGGGTGATCGCGTCGATGCCCGACGGCTGATTGTCATCACACTGATTGCTGCAACATTGGCTCTACTAGCAGCCGCTGCGTCTCCAAATCTGGAGTGGTTGATTTTAGTGAGCTTTGCCATTGGCATGGTCTCTGTGACCGCCCAACTTATTCTGCCCTTTGCGGCGAAGCTAGTTAGTTCCGATCGACAGGGCAGCGTCTTGGGAACTATCTTGAGCGCCGTATTCGCTGGTATTCTACTATCTCAACCCATTAGTGGCTGGCTAGGAGCACAATTGGGCTGGCGATCAATCTACTTACTAGCGGCGATGGCAATGATGATTCTGGCGATCGCCTCAGTCCGATGGATTCCTCAAAGCGAACCATCTGTCACTACACCCTACCCTCAACTGATGCGGTCACTGTGGCAGCTGGTCAAAAAGCAGCCTATATTGCGAGAAGCCAGCGCGGTTCAATCGCTGCTGTTTGCAGCCTTTAGCGGCTTCTGGGCAACGCTGGTCTTTTTGCTAGAGCAACCGCCTTACGAGTACGGGAGCCAAGTTGCCGGAGCATTTGGGCTAACGGGCATCGTCGGTGTCGTTGCGGCTCCCATGTTGGGTAAGTTAGCAGGCAGAGGAGATCAGCAACTAACCCGTCTGCTGATTGGTGGGGCGATCGCGGCAGTATCTGGATCTTATTTACTGCTTTGGGGACTCCAAAATCAGTTGTGGGTAATTGTCGTAGCGGCGATGCTGTTGAGTTTGGGAACTCAAGGCGCACTGGTTGCCCACCAAACCCGAATTTATCGCCTCTTGCCCTCAGCTCGCAGTCGTCTCAATACGGTTTTTATTGTCTCTGCTGCTTTGGGAGCGTCCGTTGGCTCTAGCTTAGGGGCTTATAGCTGGGGAATGGCACAGTGGCAAGGAGTTTGCATTACTGGACTTTCTATGATGGCGATCGCCATTACCATTTTTCTCAGTGACAATCACAAGTCCTCCCAGCCAAAAGCTAAGCTGCCTTGAGTGTCGATAGTCTTATCTGATCAGGAGCGATAACCCATGAACGTCAACATACCCCGCACGACCCTAATCACAGGTGCAAGCAAAGGTATTGGACGCGCCACGGCTGGTCATTTGGCTCAGCAAGGACACAAAATTATTGGGCTTGCCCGCCGTCCGCCAGAAGATGATTTTCCTGGCGAATTCGTGACGGTTGACCTGGCTAACCCTGAGCAAACAGCAGCAGTACTCGCTGGCCTAACCGATCGCTACTCAATTACAGGGTTAGTCAATAACGTCGGACTGGTCAAGCCACAGCCATTAGGGGAAATTGATTTGCATGACTTGAGTAGCGTCCTGGATCTCAATCTGCGTCCAGCAGTACAACTCGCTCAGGCACTGCTACCGACAATGAAGCAAATGGGTTGGGGACGCATCGTTAATCTCTCTAGCCTGACGGTTTTGGGAGTGCCTAATCGCACCAGTTATGCGGCGGCTAAAGCGGGATTAATTAGCTTTACCCGAACTTGGGCCTTAGAACTGGCAAAAGCCGGAATTACTGTGAATGTGATCGCTCCCGGTCCGATTGAGACTGAACTATTTCGTGAAAACAACCCTCCTGGTAGCGAGGGCGAGCGGCGCTACTTAAGCATGGTGCCGATGGGTCGATTGGGTCAGCCTGCTGAAATTGCGGCAGCGATCGCGTTCTTCTGCTCCAATGAAGCAGCATTCATCACGGGACAGACACTATTTGTAGATGGAGGAGCTAGCATCGGTCGTGGCTTCGTTTAAATGGCACTTGCCAATGATCCAGTGATTTACTTTAGAGTTTTAGATTTTATTCTCTCCTGCTAGCGAGGACGCACTAAATCAGCCCGCAAGAACAAGTGCAAGTCAGTGTCAGGATCAATCTCAACCAAGTCCACTTGTTTCTGACCTTGATTCACTTGTCCCACAAGCGCACCGACTCCACCCCCCGCTAAGACTTCTCCTAGCCGAACTTTGCCACCAAATATTGAACCAAGCACAGCCCCGGCCCCAGCACCGATAGCAGCGTTCTCGAAAACATTTGGTTTAGTTTTTTGAGTGACTGTTGCGGTTGCAGCGATGATCTCAGAGACTGCATTCATTGATAAGGGCTGACCACTATTGCTGAGAATCAGTTCTTTGGCAACAAACTGGCTGCCACCCGTCGCTGGCCTTAATTCACCCCTGATCTGACTATCCGCTGGAATCAGAATTTCTCCTGAAAAGGGACGGCGGATATTTTTCGCTACGATCAACATCACAGGTACGGTTTCTTTGGGCGTTATGATAATTCTCTCAGCTTCGTCGTATCGAACTGGAATGGTAGTTCCAGCCGAAACGATGACCCGTGAGGATTGTGAAAGGAGTTGCCCAACGTATAGTTCTTCTACCGTAGCAGGCGTAGCAAGCAGAATTGGTGCCACTGCTGTTGCAGTCATTCCCAACGCTACCAGTAAGGCAGCTCTGGACTACCAGCAATCAATTCTGGCAGTAAATTTGGGTCTTTCAATGTCTGTCTTTGCTAGCTGCTGACGTCCTTTGTTAACCCTGTTGATCACACCACAACCTCTCAACTTCTTCTCCTAATTCTTGCACTTTTGTGTCATCGCTTCATCGTTTTTTTGGTGCAGCTAGTTTTGACAGTTTAAGCATACGACTCAAGAGTTT
Organism: Thermosynechococcaceae cyanobacterium; assembly: GCA_041748155.1. Classification (GTDB taxonomy): domain Bacteria; phylum Cyanobacteriota; class Cyanobacteriia; order Thermosynechococcales; family Thermosynechococcaceae; genus JBGTDT01. Next base: position 6,277 of record JBGTDT010000197.1, read on the forward strand.
CTCTAAGCAATTGCACTGAAAAGGATGGGCACGATATCCGGTATGGTTATCCTTGGATGAAATTGAGTCCACCGGAACGACCGGGCAGTCTGGAGCGGCCTGGAGAGCGGCAAGTAGCAGCAGAAACTTATTGATTAATAGAATGATTCCATGGCTGTCGGAAGTCATTGTAAAGTCGCCACGTATCCACTACGAGTTCGAGTAATACAATCAGTAAACAGGTCACAAGGGTAACAATTGTAGGCAATCCTAAATCTGGAAATGCTTGTTGCAGGTCAACAACGCCAAACAATAACAGTAACACCAGAGACGCACCAAAAAGGAATGAAAGTTTGGCGATCGCAATTACTGTGTGGCTCATCAGTAAAATAGCAACGTATAGATCAGAAAAGGTTTCAATGATTTCGGCTATATTGTCGAGAACTAAGACAGTCTGCTGGAGGTGCAACCGAGCTGATCGAGGTAGCTGCTCCTGCAGCTCAAGGGATTTATGGATGAAGCCTGAGCCGAGTTTGTCAAAGGAGGGAACATCGTACTGAGATGCCCACGTGGGGAAGTGCTTCATCCGCAGCAATGCAAAAGAATCGATAATTTGAGCGAGATCGCCATCAAACATCCTTAGCTCATCTGGACGTTCGAGCGAGAGACAAATCAACCTGCTGAGCTGAGCTTGAAGCTCACGGTAAGAGCTGTTCCTTTGCTCACTAATCGTCTGAATCCTAAAAGTTAAAAAGACAATTAACAAGCCAAGCAGCGCTGCCAGGGCTTGAGACGTGACTGAAAAGAACTCAATAGCAACTTGATCTGGGATTTGCACAAAAGCGGCAAGGTGGTTTTCATGGCGAGAAAAGGCAAAGGTGACGATAAATACCAGCCCGATCAAAACAAGTTGATGGCGAGTCAGAAAAACCACAATCGAGCGGTTAATTGGATTAGAAGCAAGCCGGACTAGCAGTTGAACAGCTCGAATACCCTTTAGCGTCATAGCGTTCTGATCTGGATCGAAGTGATTAGGGTTCTACAAAAAGGTGGCTAGACTTGGGGGCTTTAGCTCGGGGAGTATCAAAATAGCGTAGGATACAGTCACTCCTGATCGTTAGGAGTCGAGGCCGCTGCTCTTAACCACCTAGATACCATTAAAGACTATGGGGCAGCATCTAATTTCCTACATTGTGGGAACCTTCCTGACGCTGTTTCCCATTACTAACCCTGTAGGTGCAGTGCCAATTTTCTACGGCCTGACTGCAACAGATACCCCATCCTACCGGGGACGACAAGCTCGGCAGACAGCAGTTTATGTGGTTGGAATACTGGCTGTTTTCCTGGTAGCTGGCAGGTTTGTCCTGGAATTTTTTGGCATCTCGCTGGGAGTGCTGCGGATTGCTGGGGGCTTACTTGTTGCTCATACAGCCTGGGAAATGGTCACTGCCCGTCAGCGACTGACTGAATCAGAAAATCAGGAAGCCGTCGATAAAGAAGATATTTCTTTCACTCCCATGGCAATGCCGATTGTGGCTGGACCGGGCGCAATTGGGGTGGTCATTGGTCTAGCAGCAAAAACCGACCAATGGGCTGGCTACTTGGGTTGCTTGATCGGAATCATCCTGTTGGGAACCTTGCTCTACCTTTGTCTTGCCTTGGGTGAGCCACTACTCAAGGTGCTAGGAAAGAACGGCATGGGGGCTCTGAATCGAGTCCTCGGCTTTTTTATCCTGGCGATCGCGGTCCAACTAATTGCTGATGGAGCGTTGGCACTGCTAAAGGAGGCAGCTCCAGGCCTGCTGCACTCGTGACGTTGCTGGTGTAGAAAGCGAAGGAGTCTGTCTGTAGGCTTGCAAAACTTACAGGTTAGATGTCATTTCCTAGCTTCTCTAGGAAATCTCCAGAGTAAGTACGCAAAAACAGCCATATTCAATAGGAGAACAATGATCTTCAGCAGTGAGAAGCCTCGGATCAACTCGAAGATCTCTGGTGGGAAACTGATGCATGCTGTTCCTAAAATCAACCATCTGGCCCAAGCTTTTTGACACCACAAGCCAATTGCTTCAACAGTCGTCATAGCAGCATAGGCTGCGGCTACAATTCCACTGAACTGTAACGTCTTTGGATCAAAGTTCAGGAGCTTGTCTAGCATCCAAGCAATAATACCTCGCTTACCAGCTAAAGTTAATGACTCAGAAAACCGTTCCGGTGCTGGCTGGTCTTCTAGGACTAGTAGGAGTGAGATATAGCAATCCTAAATAGGATGTGAGGTCAGCCATACATGAATGCTTTCTCAAATGTAAAGCGTTGCTGATGCGTCACAAACTCAAACAGATACTTCACTACCGCAAAGGATTTGCACAGCATAAAGAACTTGCGAAT
>JBGTDT010000198.1:0-11439 GCA_041748155.1 Thermosynechococcaceae cyanobacterium
TCCTGATTTGAATGAGATAGAACATTATTGGTTCCCTATCAAGAATCGAGTGAGGAAGATGGCAGGTAGCGATGTAACTTTCCGAGAAAGAGTAGATAAAGCTGTTGCAGCTTCGTCCTAATCTTACTGCTCTTTGCTATATCCCTAATTTTCGGCATTCTCTCCAGCAAGATCACTCTGCCTTCATCCTTAAGCTCGCTTCCAGTAGGCGCTGGTAATCCTTCAAATCCCAGACATGACCTACAAGCCCAACCCGCCCTACTCTGTACGTATCTAGCCAGACACCTGAACGGTGAAGAATCTATCATCACTGCCTACCAGACGAACAAAATCGAAGAGGGCGAGCACCTATGGATGGCCTAGAAATTTACTATGACGAAGAGGGCAAAACACTCACAGTTTGGTTTGATGATCCTAAAAAAGAGTTTGCAGCCGAAGAAACGGGGGAGGAAGTGATTCTCATCAAGGATCAGAAAGGTCGCGTTATTGGGTTTGCACGACTGAACTACACCCTAAGTAGTGCTGATGCACTGCAAGTAAAGCTGCTTGGTGTTTGACGTCCTTAAGCAAACAGTCCCTTCTCCAGTTGAAGAAGAAATCATGACTTGCAGCTCTCTAAGCTCTCTAAAAAGAGCTTAGTTGGCGGAGCTGCGGCTTCTATTGGTCAGCAAGCTTAGCGACCTGCCCCGGTGGGCATTCCTAAAATGTCCTCGATCTTGGGCATTTCTTCCAGGGGGATCACCCGGCCTTCGTCTTCAAAGCCAGCGATCTGGTCAAAGTTGAGATAGCGGTAGATGTCGCTGGAAAGCGGCGCAATCTTTTGGGCCACAATCTCTTGATACTCCTGCACCGTGGGAATGCGGCCCAGGATGGCACAGGCGGCAGCGAGTTCTGCTGATCCTAGGTAAACCTGAGCCCCTTTGCCCATGCGGTTGTTAAAGTTGCGGGTTGAGGTTGAGAAGACGGTAGTATTGTCTCCCACCCGTGCCTGGTTACCCATACAGAGGCTACAACCGGGGATTTCAGTTCTGGCTCCGGCAGCGGCAAAGGCACCGTAGACCCCTTCAGCTCGCAGTTGCTGCTCGTCCATCCGGGTGGGCGGGCAGATCCATAAGCGGACCTGGGTGGGGGGCTCACCCTCTAGAACTTGAGCCGTGGCTCGGTAGTGACCAATATTGGTCATACAGGAACCAATGAACACTTCATCAATCCGGTCTTTCGCCACTTCAGATAGCAGCTTGACGTTATCGGGATCATTGGGTGCTGCCACGATCGGTTCTGTAATCTGGTTCAGGTCAATCTCAATCACTTCGACGTACTCTGCATCGGGATCGGCGGCCATCAGAACCGGGTTTGCCAGCCAATCCTCCATCTTGGCGGCTCGGCGGAGAATCGTTCTCGCGTCCTGGTAGCCCCGTGCTGCCATATTTTTCAATAGGGCCACGTTAGAGCGCAGGTACTCAGAAACCGTTTCTGTGCTCAGCTTGATGGTGCATCCGGCACAGGAGCGCTCAGCCGTGGCATCTGTGAGTTCAAACGCCTGCTCTACTTTCAGGTCGGGCAAGCCCTCAATCTCCATAATCCGGCCAGAGAAGGCATTCTTCTTGTTTTCCTTCTCAACGCTCAGCAGCCCTTGCTGGACGGCAACGTAGGGAATTGCGTTAACAAGGTCCCGCAGGGTGATTCCCGGCTGTATCTCACCTTTGAATCGGACCAAGACGGACTCTGGCATATCTAAGGGCATCACGCCCAAGGCAGCGGCAAAGGCCACCAGTCCCGAACCAGCCGGAAAAGAAATGCCGAGGGGAAAGCGAGTGTGGGAGTCGCCGCCAGTCCCTACGGTATCGGGCAATAACATCCGGTTTAACCAGGAGTGAATAATTCCGTCTCCCGGACGTAGGGCCACGCCACCCCGCTGGGCAAAAAAGTCAGGCAAATCTTGGTGGGTTTGGATGTCCACGGGTTTAGGGTAGGCCGCAGTATGGCAGAAGCTTTGCATTACCAGGTCGGCGCTAAAGCCCAGACAGGCCAGTTCCTTGAGTTCGTCACGGGTCATGGGTCCGGTGGTATCCTGGGAGCCCACTGTGGTTATCAGCGGTTCGCAGGCGGTTCCCGGTCGGACCCCTAGTAAGCCACAGGCTTTACCGACCATTTTCTGAGCCAAGGTAAAGCCTTTACCCGTCTCCACCGGTAGCTCTGGCCGAATAAATACTGGACTGGGGTCCAAACCCAGTCCAGTACGAGTCTTATCTGTCAGGCCTCGACCAATGATTAAGGGAATTCGACCCCCGGCTCGGACCTCATCGGTGATTGTGTTGGGTTGGAGGCTGAAGGTGGAAATTACAGCCCTGGACTGATCGGTGATCTCACCTCCGTAAGGGTGGATTGTGATCACCATACCGGTTTCCATCCGGGTGACATCGCACTGGATGGGCAGGGCACCAGAGTCTTCGGCAGTATTAAAGAAAATTGGTGCGATCGCGCTGCCCAAAATAACCCCTCCGGCCCGCTTGTTTGGAATGAAGGGAATATCGTGGCCAATGTGCCAGAGCAGAGAGTTGATGGCTGACTTACGAGATGAGCCTGTTCCCACGACATCGCCCACAAAGGCGATGGGATGACCCTTTTGCTTCAGAGCGGCAATCTGCGCGATCGCCCCTGGCATCCGGGACTCCAGCATTGACAAGGCGTGCAGGGGAATATCCGGGCGAGTCGAGGCGTGGGCAGCTGGAGAGAAATCATCGGTATTCGTTTCTCCTGGCACCTTAAAAACAGTGACCTGAATCGCCTCGGCCAAGGCAGGCCGCCGGGTAAACCACGCTGCCGCCGCCCAGGCGTCGATCACCTGCTGGGCATAGGGATTGGTTTCGGCCAAGGCCCAGACATCGTTAAATACATCAAAGACCAATAACGTCTGACTCAAAGCCGCTACAGCCAGACTCGCATCGGCATGGCTGAGTAGCTCTACCAGGGACTGGACATTGTAGCCCCCGACCATTGTGCCCAGGAGTTCCACCGCTGCCGCAGGAGAGATTAAAGAATTTTTCACTTCTCCTGTGGCAATGGCCGTCAAAAAGGCCGCTTTGACGTAGGCTGCTTGATCCACGCCGGAGGGGACACGCTCACGCAGCAGTGACAACAACAGCTCGGCCTCATTGTCGAGAGGATGCTTGAGTAACTCACACAACTCGGCGGTTTGCTGAGCTGTCAGCGGCAGGGGTGGGATTCCTGAGGCGGCTCGCTCTGCAACATGCTGACGGTATGATTCAAGCATTTCGACACTCTCTCCAACAAAGCTTTCATGGACGTTCTAGAGTTTCTCAGCAGCGATCGCACCAATAAATCTGCTTAGCTTCACTCTAGCGTTTCCAATTATCCCCAAGTTTGGCTCAGAAAACGGACAGATAGACTACATCAACAAGCCTTGCTACAAAACCAGTAAACTGACTTTACAGAAGAAAGTCTTTGGTCGTTTGACTAGGGACCTCTGAATCGTTGTAGGATCATTCAATTTGTTGGATTTACAAGTTAATTTGGCATCGGATCTGAGCCGCTAGCCTTGAACCTAGCCGGTAAGAGATCCAGAGTGTAACTTCTGCTACAAATAAGCCGCTACCAGCGGTGATAGAAAATGTCCTGCTGACCAATGGAGTAAAAACGTTGAAAAAGGTTGAAGCGATTGTGCGGCCCTTTAAGCTAGATGAAGTCAAGATTGCCCTCGTCAACGCGGGTATCGTTGGTATGACTGTTTCTGAAGTCCGAGGGTTTGGGCGGCAGAAAGGTCAGACTGAGCGATATCGCGGTTCTGAATATACGGTTGAGTTCTTACAGAAACTTAAGGTAGAGATCGTCGTTGAAGACCACCAGGTTGACATGGTGGTGGAAAAAGTGATTACTGCCGCCCGTACTGGCGAAATCGGTGATGGGAAAATTTTCATCAGCCCTGTGGAGCAAGTTGTCCGGATTCGCACCGGCGAGAAAAACCTAGAAGCAGTCTAGTCTTTACTGGAACTCAGGGTGTGAGCCTGGATGGGCACAATCACGGCCACAACTAAACTGCTTGGGGTTGTGGGTTACCCGGTTGAGCATTCCCTGTCCCCGGTAATGCACAATGCCGCGCTGGCAAAGCTTAGCGGGGACAGTCTCCAGCGAGAATTTGACTATATTTATCTGGCCTTTCCCGTCAAGCCGGGGGATCTAGCTGAAGCTGTGCGGGGATTTGCCGCCATCGGCCTGCAAGGATTTAATCTCACTATTCCCCACAAACAAGCCATTCTGCCGCTGCTAAATCAGGTTTCGGCGATCGCTCAAATCGTGGGGGCTGTGAACACAGTCTGGCGAACTGACCAAGGCTGGAGTGGCACCAACACGGATGTGCAGGGGTTCTTAGCACCCCTGCACGGTAGGGAACGGGATTGGTCTCAGTCATCAGCCGTCGTCTTGGGCAATGGTGGCGCAGCTAGGGCGGTGGTAGCTGGGTGTGCTCAGTTAAACTGTGCTGCTATTCATTTAGTGGGGCGCGATCCCCAAAAGCTGGGGCAATTTCAACAGAGCTGGACCAACCCAGTCCCAACTGAGGCCGTTTCAGTTAGTGCTTCTGATGCTTTAGCCACTAGAAGATTTCCCGCGAACCTGCATATCCACACCTGGGCAGAGTTGCCTGAACTACTCCCCCAAGCGAGTTTACTGGTGAATACCACTCCAGTAGGGATGCACCCCAATGTTGACCAGTCACCCCTAAGTGCTGAGGCGATCGCCCAACTCCCCCCTCAGGCGATCGTCTATGACCTAATTTATACTCCGAGGCCAACTCTATTACTCCAGCAAGCTCAAGCTCAGGGACTCGCGGCGATCGATGGCTCAGAAATGTTGGTTCACCAAGGAGCAGCAGCGTTACAAATCTGGTTAGAAAAACCTGTGCCAGTCGATGCGATGCGTCAAGCAGTGCAAGAGCACTTGACGACATAAGCTCCATACCGGACAAAAATCCTGTGTAATTGACTGCTAGATGGCTTCAATGCTGGTTAATCAAACCTGTAGCCAGCGCCAGTTGGAGCGATTCCAGTCGTATAGGCCATTGATGTCGTATTCAAGGCCGTTACTCAGTCGTACAGTGCAGGTTGTGCTAGCTCGCTCACTGTCGGAGGTTTCAAACACTCTGATGACAATACAGGACAGCCACTCGCGGTTGTCTGGATCAGCCTCTGGCACCCACTCCCACAAGCTATTAGAAACTTCCAGGCGATCACCCAGCTTGACTTTTAACAAGCTTCTGTCTGGATCGTAGACAGCTAGATGTTCGGGTTTAATTGTGTTGAGCCACTGAAGACCGTAGCGATCGCGAATAAACTGAACCGAACCCGAAGTTCTCCCATGTAACCAGTCATTGAGCAACCGAGCCTTCCAGGTGTTCCCTTGTTCAAACTGGGCGACAAACTCCAAGAGCGCTTGGCGCTGCTCAGGGCTCAGTTGATCTAGTGGATTAGCTGTTGACGTTGCTTCCTCAGCCAAGGGGTTAGATAAGCTTTGTGCTAATACGTCGGCAACCTGAAGCAGGATCTGTTTTTGCGCTTCACTCAGGGCACAACCGCTAAAGTCACACTGGCTAAACGCTGCTTGCAGAGTTGCTTCGATTTCAGCCTTGGTCATAGCAGATACCTTCCAAGCGCTGGATTTTCATTGTTTCCAGGGCTTCACGATCTTAAGTGGGCAGGACAGGAGTATCTCAGACGGAAGTTTTATCAGGTCTTAACGTCCTATTAGCTCAAGATTAACCTGAGGGTACGATAAATATTCAAGTTTATGCAGAGATAGCCCTCTATCGTTTGAACGATTTTAACGCCAGTATGGCCTAGCTTGACTTTATTCAATTAGTCCGCTCAGCTTTGGGTCAGTAGTTGACTGGTCTTTTTCTAGATGCAAAAACAGAACCCTGAGCTAGGCGACAAAAGGCTGGTGATCTTATAGATAGAGCCTGGGATATGAGACGCTACCACTCTTTTACTGCTGTCACTTTCTCGTCACATTTTTCCGTGACACTAAAGCAAGTTTCCAGTTGCGCCACACCGGGCAAATCCAAGCTCCTGGCCTGAGGTCCACGGTGACCCTGATCCGTAATCACGCTCTGTCTTTCAGTAACTCCTCCTTAGATGGCAATTCCTGTACCAGCGGTACTCTCACTGCCCTTGCAACACCATCCTCTAGAGGTGTTCCGATGAGCCGGGGAAGCAGCAGGAACGGGCTGACTCTGCCTGTAGGAGAGCGTAACCACAGGCAAGGACGACTGATTAATGTCCGATTAATTCATCAAGAATTTGCAGAAGTAACTGGAACAAGTCGAGCGACGGTCACACAACTGCTCCAGATGTTTAAGCAGAAAAGACTAATTCAGCGGTTCCGGCGTCACATCATTCTTTCAGGGGAGCAGCAGTGCCTTGAATCTTCAATTGTGAAGTTTACCCAGTGTTGGGAGTAAAGCGTGGCCTTAGTATTATCTTCCGCCCCAGATTACTATCAAGAGTCAACAGTATGACAGGTAAAGTGATCCTAAGACCGATGTTGAGCAGCCTCGACGCAGTAGCCCTGATTGTCGGCCTGGTGATTGGGGCCGGGATCTTCGAGACGCCAGCTCTGGTGGCAGTCAACACCGGCAGTGCAAGTGTGGCGCTGCTAACCTGGCTGCTAGGCGGTGTCATTTCTCTGGTAGGTGCACTTTGCTACGCGGAACTGGCAGCGACCTATCCGCATCCAGGGGGAAACTACTATTACTTTCAGCGCGCTTTTGGTCAAAGAGTCGCCTTCCTGTTCGCCTGGGCGCGAATGACGGTGATTCAAACTGGCTCCATTGCAATTTTGGCCTTCGTGTTTGGGGACTACGCTTCCCAGTTGTTGCGCCTGGGTGAGTACTCGTCATCCCTTTATGCTGGGGGAGCGATCGCCCTGTTAACCGGCCTAAATCTCCTCGGCATCCAGCAAGGAAAGTGGACACAGAATTGGTTAACTGCTGCCAAAGTGCTCGGTTTTCTGTTGGTGATCATCATCGGTCTTGCTTTTACCTCTGGTCCTGAGAGTGCACCAAGTAACCCCGAACCCCAAGGGACTTTCGGGCTAGCAATGATTTTTGTGCTATTGACCTACGGGGGCTGGAACGAAGCGGCCTACATCTCGGCAGAGTTGCGTCAGGTCGGACACAACATGGTACGGGTGCTGCTCTGGAGCCTTGGCATCATCACCGGGATCTACCTATTGACCAACTGGGCGTTCCTCCAAGGGTTAGGGCTGGCAGGAACGGCAGGATCAGAAGCAGTAGCCGCTGACTTGATGCGGCGAGCCGTTGGAGAGCCCGGTGCTGTGTTTATCAGCTTTCTGATTGTCGTTTCGGCACTGGGGGCGGCAAACGCCACCATTGTTACTGGGGCTCGCACCAACTATGCCCTGGGACGGGACTTTTCCTTGTTCCACTTCCTAGGGCACTGGCGAGAAGGCACTCATACCCCGACCAGCGCCTTGCTGGTGCAGGGTGCCATCACCTTAGGGCTGGTACTCCTGGGGACTTTGACCCGTCAAGGCTTTGAGACAATGGTGGACTACACTGCCCCCGTGTTCTGGTTCTTTTTTCTGTTGAGCGGGGTATCGCTGTTGGTGTTGCGGGTGCGGGAACCAGAAATCATCCGCCCCTTCCAGGTTCCTCTCTACCCCCTAACTCCCCTATTATTTTGTGCTATCTGCGTTTACATGCTGCAGTCCAGCCTGACCTACACAGGCTTCGGGGCTTTGGTAGGTGTAGTGGTATTACTGATGGGTGTACCGCTGCTAGTGTTAGCGCGGCTTCGACGTGATGAGAACGATGACTCAAGGAGACAATAATGATTCCGCTTCGAAAAACTTTAGAAGTACTATTAGTCAGTGTGAGTGTAGCTAGCTTTGGCATTGCAGGCTGCACTCCAGTCGCTGAGACTAGTGCTGAAAGCCCCCAGGCCGAGACCGAGGTTCAAAGTCCACAGCCTCAGGCTCAGGTCCAGTCCCCTCCGTTGCGGGAACCTGATGTAGTTTATGTTCCCACATCGCCAGAAGCTGTTGAGGAAATGCTAAAACTGGCGAAAGTCACGAAAAACGACGTGCTCTACGACCTTGGTAGTGGCGATGGGCGAATTCCGGTTACTGCCGCCCAGAAGTTTGGCACGCGCGGGGTCGGCATTGACATTAATCCTGAGCGCATTCGGGAGGCTAATGCCAATGCTCAAAAAGCAGGTGTAACTGACCTGGTAGAGTTTCGTCAAGAAGACCTGTTCCAGGCAGATTTTAGCAAAGCAACAGTCGTCACGCTTTACCTACTACCGGAGTTGAATGTAAAGCTGCGACCGGAACTGTTCCGCCAGCTCAAGCCCGGCACCCGCATTGTCTCCCATGACTTTGACATGGGGGAGTGGAAACCGGAGCGCGTAGTGCAGACATCGGATGGCTCTACCATCTACCTGTGGACTATCCCTGAGGAGGTTCCCGCTAATTTGCGGTAACAGAGCGGGGCGCGATCGCGTCCTTGAGCGAGCCAACCCCGGCGGCAACGAAGCTTTAATCCTCCACACACAGTTGAACCAACCCAAGTCCCATCAACAAGCAACAACCGGGCTACCCGCAAGCGGGTCATGGCATGCCTATGTTTTTTGATTTCATTAAACGGAGAGGGAGGGATTCGAACCCTCGGTACCTTCTAAAAGGTACAACAGATTAGCAATCTGCCGCTTTCGACCACTCAGCCACCTCTCCATTGCAAGAGCTAGCATAACAGATCCAATCAGGGGAGGATTATTTGCACCTTAGCCTGTTGGAGCACTGAACTTTAACCAGGCTTAAGCTACCACGACTACAGCTCAAACCAGGCTTTAAACAAAAGTTTCGTTACGGTTTCTGCATGAATGCTGGATTCTTTAGCTAACTGTAACTAGTACTCGTTCATTGCGTGTCGATGACTCTCAGTTTTAATCTAAGTTTTAAATCTTTCAAGATCAACGGATTAATAGGGTGGGTACAGTTGACGTGGTGATGAAACTTCCTGCTTTTCCTGAATGTTGTCACCCCGTTGTCCAGTCGTTGGCCGACCAGAGTGATCAGGCGTTACTGCATTTGTTTCGCAGCCAGCGCGACAAAGGTCAGTACTTTACAGTTATTTTTTGTCGCTACAGCCACCTAGTTTACGCCCTAGTCAGAAACGTGACGCGATCGCCCCTGCAAGTGGACTACCTATTTGCCAAGATCTGGCACCAAATTTACCATGAGCTAATACTCAACCCAGAACTGGGGAGCACCGTTGGTTCTGAAATATCATTACAAAGCTGGATTCTGAACGAGACCATAGGTAGGCTTAACCGGATTGAACTGCCACCCGTTGAAACTGTTAACTACGCTTTAAGCGCTGCTTCTCCTCCCTTATGGTGCTATTTAGAAGAGGCACTGGCACACCTCCCGGCAGCTTTGCGATTAATGGTCACCCTGGCTCAAACGTTCCACTGGAGCGAGACGCGAATTGCCGCTTACCTGGAAGCAGAAGGGGAAGCAATTTCCTCAGCAGAGGTTCAAGGTCAGCTACAAGCAGGATATCAACTACTTGAGACTTTTCTTCCCCAGGATATTCAAGCAATCTACTTAAACACGGCTGGGTAGTCCTAGCTTGGGTTCCGGTGGCTATGTAGCCAATCGACAAGCAGCAAAATCAGGGCTGAGCAAAAGCTTTCAGCGCAGATTTCCTTCAAGACGGTACTCTATAACCCACTCAGAGCCACCTACAAAGCCTCGACGGTAGTAGAAAAAGATGCTGAGCAGCAGATGCTGGAGCAGGGGAAGCCGACTATGCAAACCACTTCGCCATCCTAAGCTATAAAGTCTGTAGCTGATATAGCCTATGTGTTGATCGCTTACGTACTGAGTCCGCATTTTTTACTTTCACCTATGTGCCGTGGAACCTGAGTCATTGCACTAACTCGGTGCCGAGGGGATGAATCTTGATCATCGGACCTTGCTCGTCGCTAGCCAGGACAACGGAACTAGCTGGGTGAGACAGGAGCGGAACAACCTTTCCGTTCCAAAGTTCTGCTAGAACCTGAGCAATGCGAAGGGGATTTTGGGCAGGACTTGAAATATCGTGAATCATCGTGAAACCTTCCGCGATCTGGCTGTCTTACTTAGCTAAAGCTAGTCTAGGTGAGGATTATTGATTGTCCGAGGATAAGTCTAGAAAACGCAAGACAGTTCTACAATGGGCAAACTTTTGGAAAGATTGGACATTTTTTAGGTGTTGCAAAAAAACATACAATTTGATGTTTTGCCACCAGAAGTCTCACCGACATTTGGAAGCTAAGTTCTCACTAGCAGTCTCGTTAGCAGATCAATGCTAAACTCGTAAACTGAGCATTGGTAGTGTCTGGAGATTTCTTATGGGTCGCAAGTGTCAGTTAACCGGCAAGAAAGCAAATAACGCCTACGCAGTTTCGCACTCTCATATTCGTACCAAGAAGTTACAGGAACCGAATCTTCAATGGAAGCGAGTTTGGTGGCCTCAAGGCAAACGTTGGGTAAAGCTTCAGCTTTCCACCAAAGCAATTAAAACTCTGGCACACAAGGGTTTGGCAGCTTTCGCTCGGGAAGCTGGCATCAATCTCAACCACTTTTAGCTATTGCAAAACTTAACTTTGGTAACCTCTGAGAACTAACTCCTCAGCTAAGTGCAGGTAGATGGTTCGCTACTTCATTGCTCTGCTACCTCCCCAAGAGATTCAAGCGGCTGCGAGTCAGGTACAGCAATGTTTTGCCGATCAGTATGCTAGTCGCAAGGCCCAAAACTCTCCACCTCACATTACACTCCAACCGCCCTTTGAGTGGCCTAGAGAGCAAGCCTTTATTCTAGAGCAGTGTTTGCTGAACTTTGCCCGGAACTACCAGGCTATTCCGCTCAAACTGTTGGATTTTGGAGCCTTCGCTCCCAGAGTTATTTACATTAATGTCTTAAAAACCCCAGAGCTATTGCTCCTCCAAGCAGAACTGTCAGCTTACCTTGAACGTGAGTTGAAAATTGTTGACCGAACAGCGAAAAAGCGGCAGTACGCACCCCACCTAACTGTTGCCTCTCGAGATTTAACAGGGGCAAACTTTTGGACTGCCTGGGCAGAGTTTCAACATCAACCGTTTCAATGCGAGTTCACAACTCCAGCACTAACGCTGCTGATTCACAACGGTCAGCGTTGGGTCATGGGTGCAGATTTTTCCTTCTCTGCCTCCATTTCCTCCTCTGTTAGCTTGAAACTTAGATATAGCAATCCTAAATAGGATGTGAGGTCAGCCATACATGAATGCTTTCTCAAATGTAAAGCGTTGCTGATGCGTCACAAACTCAAACAGATACTTCACTACCGCAAAGGATTTGCACAGCATAAAGAACTTGCGAAT
>JBGTDT010000199.1:0-68154 GCA_041748155.1 Thermosynechococcaceae cyanobacterium
TTATCTTTGACCCCTGCTGCGTCTCCACAGCTTCACCTTCCAGGGTCCCTGTAGTGTCTACTGCGGCAATGTTGCTGTTAGCCTCAGCCGTTTGCCAGGGAAGGCGGTTATCGATCGCCAATTTTCCTAAAATACCCCCCAGGATTGCAACTGAGAGACCGATGGCAAGTACACTCGTCTTAGACCTGAACATGGCATAAACCCTTTAGCGTTAACTGAGTTCCGAGAACTAGCAAATAAAGAAAATTCTAGGCGACAATCGTCAAGAACTTGGCAAGATTTACACTGATGTCAGTTGCTGTAACCTTAGACAGTTCCAAGTTCTGAGGTCGAATCAACTTTAAGGGTTGCAGAATAGGTCTTTGAGGTTGAACAATGAGGGCTTGAGGGCAGCTTTTTCTCGCCGTCTCAATTGCTAATCAAAGGCAGAATCACGCATGGAAATCTCCTCAAGTGACTCCGAATTAGGACTAAACACCAAGGTCAATTCAATCCTACGGGTAGATATATCTTCTCTAACCTCAGAAACTTTTGCTGAACGGTATCAAAAAACCGGAACACCCGTCCTAATTACAGGATTACTCGAGACCGAACCAGACTGGAACCTAGAGTATCTATCTGAAAAGTTCGGCAATCAAGCCTTTCTTTTCCGCAACTACGGAGGTGAAAGGTACAAGCAGGACGTGCGCCAGTGGAAAAGCATCGGCAGTGGCGTTGATATGCAAAGTATGGGATTCACTGAATACGCAGAGCTATTGCGCAATCAAAAGGCTCACGAAAGTGATATTTGCCTGGGCAAATGCCCCTTGAAAAACACGACCCTTGCGGATACACCTCCTTTAAAGACTATTGGAGAGAAACTGAATTTAACCAAGCCTGCTAGCGACCTGAACATTTACGTTACCCCAGGAGGCCATAGCTCAGGCTTACACTACGATTCCTTAGACGGCACCCTAATGCAGCTTCACGGTGCCAAAAGAGTGGTCTTTTTTCCCCCCTCACAGACCTATAACCTTTATCCATTTCCGGTCTATCTTCATCTGCGCTACGGCTTAAAGTTGCGGGCTTGGTTTAGTCAGGCTTGTCTTGAAAACCCAGACTTTCAATCCTTACCGAAGTTTAGGGAGGCACTTGAGCATAAACGCGAAGTGATTCTCAATCGCGGCGAAACCCTTTATATTCCCGCTGGCTGGTGGCACGAGGTTATCTCACTGGGTGACGAGATGGTCTGTGCAGTTAATCGATTCTGGCGGGTATATCCTACCTCACGAGCAGTATTTTCTTGGAATAGATGGCGCGCAGTTCTGGGAATAATCTCTGCCCTGCCCTACAGTTTTTTGAACTTCGCGATCGCCCTGGGCAGCAGGAACAGAAAACAAAACTTAGGCAAGCTTTCCCATCGTCTCTGAGCACAGGAAGGGTGGACCTCACCTTGCCCTAGCGAACAGACTTGAGGCTTTCAACCTGCCGGGTAAACAAGTCCGTGAAGATACTCATGACCGTTCGCTGGCGCACCTTGATGTTGACACTAATTGACATGCCTGACTGTAAAGGTACCTCACGGTCGTTAATGGCAAGAAACTGTTCATCGAGCTGAATTTTGGCTGGAAAGGCGTAGTAGGGGCGGATTTGGTCCGGGGGTAAGGCATCCGAGCCAATTGAGACCAGATGACCTTTGATGTCACCGAATTCACTAAACGGGAAGGAATCAACCCGGACATCCACAGGCATTCCGGCTCTGACAAAGCCAATATCTTTGTTGGTGACGAAAACTTTGGCAACCAGGCGATTATCCGGCACGATTTTGAGCACGGGTTGACTGGCATTAGCGACAAATCCGGGGGAATTTGCCTTGAGGTCAAAGATAGTGCCATCCACAGGAGCACGCAGCTCCTGGTACTGCATTGTCAACTTAGTCTGACTGAGCTGGTTATCAATTTCAGTAATACGTTTATCGTTTTCGACAATTGCCTTAGACAATTGACTGTCAATTTCGGCAATCCCTTTGTCATTGCCGGCAATCCTGTTGAGGAGATCTTGCTGGGATACAGCCGTGGTGTTGGAGAGCCTTGCTTTGGATTGGGCGATCGCCAGCCGGAGGCGTTCTTGCTCTTGCTGTAATTGGTCGGTTTCCCCCTGAGCAGTGCGAACTTCCTGCTGCTGTCTCAGGTACTGGAGACGGGCGATGGCACCCTGCCTGACCAGGGGTTCAATATCTTTAAGAATACGCTGGTTAAGGGCTGCAACGTCTTTGGCACTGGTGAGCTGAACTTGGTTCTGGTCAAACTGTCGCTCTAACTGCCCTATATCCAGGCGGGCTGCTGTCGTCCGAGAGCTTGCTTCTGCTTGATTCGCTTGCAGGCGGGAGCGTTGATCAGGGGCGAGGGTTCCGGCAGAAAAATCTCCAAGTTGGGCCTGGTAAAGTTGATTTTCTGCCACCAGGGCAGCCCGACTTTTCGTCAGAGAAACAAGTTCTGACGGTAGCCGGAGCTGGGCGATTGTTTGAATGGTGGCCTCTGGGTTAGCTGCGCCACTGAGCTGGGAGCGGTAAAACTGGTTTTCCTGGGCCAAAGCGGCGCGAATTTTTTCGGAAGCCTCCAACTGCGCTTGGGCGGCGGCGGGGTCTAAGCTGAGGAGCAAGTCCCCTTGCTTGACGTGCTCACCATCTTCTACATGAACTGCTTTCACCAAACCACCTACGGGAGGCTGCACCTCTTTAACCGTTCCCAGGGGTTCGAGCTTTCCGGTAGCCGGGATTGCTTCCTCAATTTTGGCAACTGAGGCCCAAACGATCACGGAGGTCGTCACCCCCACAATCAGCCAGATAATTGCCCGTGACCAAACCGGGGATTGTTGGAGGATAACAGACTGATCAAATTTGTGCTGTGGGGGGCTAGGGCGATCGCCCTGCCCAGGAACAGGTTGGCCTACCAAGTCATCTGTTTGCTTGTGACCGTTTTTGAGTTCCTGGTGTTTGCTGATTACCATGAGAAGTACCTGTCAGGACAGTGATTTTAGCGGTTAGGATTGGGCCCCTTGCTGCTGGTAGAGACAGTAGTAGCGCTCCCTGCGACTCATCAGTTCGGCATGCGTGCCTTGCTCAGCAATCGTCCCTTGCTCCATAAAGAGAATCACATTAGCATTTTTAACAGTGCTGAGCCGGTGGGTAATGAAAAAGAGGGTGCGGTTTCGAAAGGCTACAGCCAGATTATTACAGACTTGCCGCTCAGCGTGGTAGTCCAGGGCACTGGTAGCTTCGTCCATCACCAGCAGTCGGGGATTTTGTAAAACGGTCCGGGCGATGGCAATTCGCTGCCGCTGTCCCCCAGATAGGGCCGAACCTCGCTCCCCCACCCGAGTATTGTAGCCGTTGGGTAGGGTCATGATAAAGTCGTGGGCGTAGGCTGTCTTGGCTGCCTCAATGATTTCTTCGCTGCTGGCATCGGGATTGGTCAGGGCGATATTCTCCTGCACCGTTCCCTCAAACAGCAAGGAGTCTTGGAGCACCATGCCAATCTGCCGCCGCAGGGAGTAGAGTTCTACCTTACTAATGTCGTAGCCATCGATCAGAATCCGGCCTGAGTCGACGTCGTACAGACGCAGGAGCAGTTTCATTAACGTACTCTTACCCGAACCGCTCTGACCGACAATGCCGACAAAGATCCCCGCCGGAAAATCCAAACTGACGTGGTTCAGCTGGGGCGCGACGCTGTTGGCAAAGCGAAACGAGACATCCTCGCATTTTACTGCCCCCTCAATTACGGGCATGGGAATGTTGGTCCGATCCGCCTCCGCTACTTCCTGGGGGTTATTGAGAATGTCACTGAGGCGCTCTAGGGACAGGGCCGTCTCCTGGAAGTTCTGCCAGAGTTGCACCAAGCGCAGCAGCGGACTCGTGGTGTAGCCAGCAATAATCCGGAAAGCAATTAACTGTCCCAGGGTGAGCTGGCCCTGAAGTACCAAGTAAGCACCAACCCACAGCAGGAGCAGCCCTGAGAGTTTATTCAAAAAATTGCTGATCGACCCGGCGGTGGTGGAGGTAGAAACGGTCTGGAAACCAGCACTAATATAGCGGGCATAGCGCTCTTGCCAGGCCCAGCGCGATCGCAGTTCAATATTTTGGGCCTTGACGGTCTGGATACCTGATAGCACCTCCACCAGGTAGGACTGGGTTTCCGCGTTGCGTTCAGCTTTCTCCCGCGCCTGTCGCCGCACCACGGGTGAGAAAATGACGGTGAGGACCACAAACAAGGGAACCGTAGCCAGGGCAACGATGGTGAGCAGCCAACTGTAGATCACCATGACCACGATGTAGATGACAGAGAAGATTGCATCTAAGACCACGGTTAAGGCTGTGCCAGTCAGGAAGGAGCGAATATTCTCCAGCTCATTCACGCGGGTCGCCAGTTCCCCCACCGGGCGACGCTCAAAGTAGCGCAAGGGCAGGCGAAATAAGTGCTCAATCACCTCTGAACCCAAGGCCAGATCAATCCGGTTCGTCGTATCGACAAACAGGTGGGTGCGCAGGCTGGTCAACAGGGCCTCAAACACTGCCACCACGACCAGGAAAACCCCCAAGACATTCAGCGTATCTACACTGTTCTGGACCAGCACCTTGTCAATAATCACCTGGACCATCAAAGGGTTGGCCAGCGCAAACAGTTGGACAAAAAAGGAGGCAATAAAAACTTCAATCAGGACCTTGCGATAGCGACGGAGAGATGGTAAAAACCAGCTCAGACCAAATCGCTTCTCAGGGGTATGCTTAGTCCGCTGTAGCAGCACAACCTGGCCCGACTCTCCCCACTCCTGGATGAAGCTAGCCGGTTTCTGGCGTCGGATACCTACTTCTGGGCTGGCCAGAACCAGTTCTTGTTCGCTGATTTTGTAGAGCAGGGCAAAGCTGTCCTGCCAGCGGACCAGGGCGGGAGCCTCTAGGCGACTGATCGCGATCGCGGGTACATTAACCAGTTGAGCACTCAATCCCATTAACTCAGCCACGGCTCCACAGGTTTGCAGGGAGATGCTCCCAGTTCGGTCTAACTGGTTGCTCAAGACCCTGCGAATTACATCTCTCCGGAAGGGGACGCCCAAGTGTTGACTCAGCATCTGGAAGCAGGCTGCGGCTGCGTCTAAAGGGCCTCTGCCCCGGATAAAGGGATATTTTCCCGGTCTGGTACCTGCTTCAGGCTCTGGTGCAGGCACCTGGTCCGGCGCGTAGGGGATTTCTTCCCAGGCGGTTGTTGCTGGGACCGCTAACGGTACTTGAGTAGCGGGCAACGTTAAAGTCGATTCCCAAAAGCCCAGCAAGCGGGCACCAGAGCTATTGACAACCAACTGCTCCGGGGCCTGACTCAATTCCAGTCGGCTTCCCGCCGGAAAACCAACCAGGTTGCTGCCACTGACCAGCCATACCTGGTTCGGGTTAAGCTGAGTTAGAGGAGTTTTGCCAGGGGGCAGGTGGACAATTGTTGCTTCCGGCCAAACCTTAAGGGCCAGTTCTTTGAGATCGGTGCTGCCATCAGCCCGGCGCTCTAGTTCGCCCCCCAGTAGGTCAAAGACTTCGCTCAGGCCAGAACGATTGCAAAATGCACCCGCTAGCAGGGGCTCTTGCTCAAGTAGATCTAAAAACCGAGCGGCTGGCAGGGTCAGTCCAATCACTTCGGTCGAGGCGATCGCAGTTTCAGAGGGAATGCCTCGCACCAGTCCGACCCAGCCGAGCACATCTCCGGGTCCGACTAACCCCAGACTAACCGGAGTCTGAGTGCGGCGATCGTAGCCAACCAACCTGGCTTCTCCCTGGTAAATCATTACAACCTGGGTCGGCAGGAGTTCATGCACCACAATGGCTTGGCCCATTCGATAGCGCAGGAGTCGGCACTCCTGAATAAGTCCTTGCAAAACATCGGCCCCAAGCTGGTTAAAGGGAGCTGTTTTAGTCAAAAAGGACTGGATCTGGACCGGAGAAATTGCTTGAGTCATGCTGAGGGTGAAGCGTCCAGAGGACGTAGGGGGCCAACCTGTCGAAGCTGCTGTCCTAGCCAGGTTTCAAACAGTTCGTCAATCAAGTGACGACGCATAGATTCATCTAGCTGGGCTGGCATGTATTTTTCCAGGCGCACAATCACAAACCAATCTTCCAGGCGCGTTGGCGGTCGCATCTGACCAGGCTGGCTCACGGCTAGCAACTTAGCAATGACGGGGTGGGGCTTGCTTAGGGGCATGGGTCCGACTAAGCCGTTGGTATGTGCTTCAAGACCTTGGGAATACTCGCGGGCTAAATCACTAAAAGATTTCTCCCCTTCTTTAATCCGAAAGTAAAGTTCTTGGGCAATTCCTATATCCTTGACCCGTAGGAGCGAGTACATCACCTGGTCAAGACTGGCCTTACGAGACATAAAATAAGACTCTACCTTAGAGTTCCAGGTTGTTATTTTGAACTTATCCAGTAAAACTGAGCGGCCCACCCGCTCCTTGAGTTTTTCTGGGGTCAGATTTTGACTCTGAAGCCACGTTTGCTGCTGTTCTTGAGTTGTAAGATTGTAATGCTGAAAGAACCGCTCCACCGCTGCTTGCTGCTCAGATTCTGAGCAAGAGAGATTACTGATGGCTTGGTCAAGAATGATCTCTCTAATCAGTTGGGGCAGGAGTTGATAACGCTCTAACAGAGGCAAGATCTCGTGGGCGTTAACAACTTTGTCGCCAACCTGGAAAAGTTTTACGACATTTCGATTGGTGGCTGTTTCGTGTGGTTGGGCAATCGAATTTGTCATAGTGCTCGAACTCTAACCCATCAGTGAATGAACCTAATCAGGGAGACGATAAATTGTCGGTATGTTTAGAGATACTCAAATCTAGAAGAGCTTAGCAGTGAAGGCGTACGAACTCAATAATCGAGAATCTTACCCCTACCCCCAGGGCTTGCTAAGCTGACTAAAGAACTAGATTTGGCTATAGTTTATAACTATCAAGTACAGCTTTAGCTATATTTTTGTATACCTTGCTTAACCTCTCAAGACTTGGAATTAGGTAAGCCAACTTTCAGTTTCAGTATAGGGAATAGTCCAGCAGGAAACAACCCGGCCTGCTCCAGCAACCCTAGGCTCAACATTCATTCAAGTCAGCGCCTAACCCAGTCTCAGTCGGGGGTTTCCTCCCTAAAAAGAAAAAGATGTAATTTTCTACAACTCTAATAAACTGTCGATTGAACACTAGTCTTAACCAAGTTGTAGTAACTTCTTAACGAAGTTTTCTTAACTTAATCATAGTGATTTATTAATATTGCTACAGGGTGCTACGGGCAGTTTAAGCAGGCGGGTAGTGGCCTACTTAGCGCTGAGATCTGTACCAGTGCGATTCAGATGTCGAAAAGGAACGATTGAATGAATCCAGAAGTTTGCCCCGCCTGCGGAGTCAAGATACTCAAGCTTCCCCGTGGAGCCGATAAGGTTCTGTTTGCGGCAGGACCACCTGGCACTAGAGCAACCCTGTGGGCGCGGGTCTGCCGGTACGCTCAAAGACCTGGTTGCATCAATCAGGATTCGGAACACAGTCGAAGAGATCAAATAAAGTGACTACTACAAGCCGCAATAACGACCTGGTTACTTGAGGGGGTCATGGCCCCAGTTCATTAAGGAGTAACGCCAGCGGGTTTCTTTCGCATCACCGAATGGTTGCTGAGCCAAGTGGCCGTGGACGTAGCTCACAACTTTTTTCATGTGTGCTAAGTCATCGTTGCTGTAGTCGGGCTTTCTTCGGTTCAATAGGTCAGTAATCCGCTTACCGGACTTGTGCCCTGTAGACTCATCGTCGTCTTTCTTTTGACCAACAGATTTGGACTCTTCCGTTTCTAGTCACGCCTCAAGTTGTTTAGCGGTCATATTAACCACCTTGCTAAACTCGGCCTGGATTGCTTTAGAATCGTCACTCATTGTATTTAGTAGGGTTAAGCGCTTTAATCCTTAGCTTACTATTTCAATAAACGGACAATACTATCTGGTAGTGCCGTGTTCAGCCGCAGGGGAAGGCTTGATGTTGAGAAAGACTGAGCATAGGCAGGGGTGAGAAAGGGTTCGTAGGTTTTGGCTTGGGGAGTAAGTTGCTGAATGAAGGCAAAAGTAACTCCCTGGAGTAGCGCTTGCAAGGGGCTCACTTGGTTTGCCTGTTGCCCCTGGGTAAGGGTTGATTCACTGCCGGTACTAACAGTTTCACTAATACTCAAATGTGACGCTCCAATTGCCGTTAACAGATACTTAGGATCGGGAAGTTGACTAAAAGGCCGTAGCTGGTTGCTTAGTGCCGGAGTAACGGTATCCTCTGTTCCACTCATCATTAGGATCGGGGTTGCTACCCGGCTCAAGCCTTGGTTACCGAACAAGTTTCCAGCCAGAGGATTGAGGGCAATAATTTGAGCTACCCGTTTGTCTCGTAAATTGACTTGATCCCCTGGTAACTGGGTCACGTTACATTGAAGCCAGTCAGCCGGAGCCTGCCCAAGCGGATTTTGAGTCCGGCAGATTGTTCTCAGCCCCTCTAAGTCCAAGGTTCCACCAGCAAGTGCCAGAGCCGTATAGCCCCCTAGCGAGTGCCCAATGATACTGACTTGATGGGTGTTGAGCTTACCTTGAAGTGGACCTGACTTCTGGTTAAGCTTGGTAAGCTTATCGAGTAAAAAACTCACATCTTTAGGTCGCTCCAGCAAGGCTCTGGCAGGAAAAAAAGAATTCTCTTTCAAAACCAATGAGTCGGCAGGGGTTGCCTGAGCCCGCAGCCAAGCGGCACTGCTACCAGGATGCTCTAGAGCTGCAACGCTGAGGCCGTGAGAGGCAAGATGGTGAGCCAGGTAGGCCAGATGTTTGCGACTGGAGTTGAATCCGTGGGAGATCAAGACCAAGGGTCCTTGGGAACTGCTACTCCAGTACAGATCCACGAGAATAGTCCGGTGACGGCGCTGGTCCCACAAAACTCGGGTTTGGGTCTGAACCAGTTCAGGCCCGGGAGCTGTAGGGTCGAGTTTGGAAGTAAAAGGGCTTGTCTTGACCGCAAGGTCTTGCTCTAGTCGAGAATTGAGGGTTTGACTCTCTAAGTATTTGAGGTTGAGCTGAAGGGCAACTGTCCAGGCGGAGGCGGCATCGATTAGGATAGTTTTCTCAGGGTATGCTTTCAGAAAACCCATCAGATTTAGTCCTTCAGTCTGGCGGATTGCCGCAGCAAGCGCAAGCTGAAGTTCCTTGGGAGTTGCATCTTGCACGACAACACTTAGAACCTGCAATAGGCGTTTGCCCACTGGCGGCTCCAGTAGCTCGTCGATCGCCAGTCTGGCAATATCCTGGTCAAGCTGCAATCTGCTACCTAGAACTTGTCGGAGGCCGGGGGTGAGAACCGGGGCATAAAACCGCAAGGCAGGCGGGACTTCTCCGGTTTGGACAAAGTGCTCTACGTCGGCGATCGCCACCCCCTGTTCCAAGGGACCAATATGGATATTAAGTTGGTCAGCAGCAAGTCCCGGCCCTGACAATCCCCAGATCCAAGCCAGAGCAATAACCAAGGCTTTCAGCAGGATACGGAATTGGCTCAATTCAAAAACCATAGTGCAGTCGTCTTTACTCGGTGCAGCGAAACCAATCTTGATAGTAAAGACTTTTGGTAAATCTAGCAGTCTCATCCCTAGATTGGCCGCAGGAGCCGTTGGAGTAGTAATTCGGGGATTACTTGGTCTGCCCTTCTAAGCCCTCTAAGGTCCTAGCGAATTGCACTTCTAGTTCTGGAAGACGATTGTAATGATATCGGCAAGGTCCTGTAAATTAGCCCAAAGAGAAGTGTTCAGCCCCTTTCTAACGTGGGAGAATCCAACTATGACGTAATCTAAAAACAAAACGCAGAATTCCAGGAGAAGGGGTTCCATGTTTCGACTGTCGTTGGTTTTGGCTCTGAGCATTGCCTTGCTGGCGGTTGTCTTTGCGCTTCAGAATGCCTATTTGATCACAATTCAGTTTTTATTTTGGCAGTCACAAGGCTCTCTAGCCCTGGTATTGCTATTGACTGCCGGATTAGGTGCGATCGCAGGCTTGCTCGTATCCGTTCCCACTATCGTGAATAGAAACCGAAAAATTCATGCTCAAAGGAAAAGAATTGAGGAGCTTCAGAGTAGCTTGTCCAGAGAAGTTGAGCTACTAAAGTCACCCCAACCTCAAACTCCTGAACAACCACTTTAAGGTCGCCTGGGCTTAAATAACTTTTTAACTTTTTGATGTCTGAATCCACAAGGTGTGAACTCTCTACAGCCAAAGCTGCATTGATCAAGCGCAAGGCTCGTACCTCCTAGTTTTAAGGGAACTTAGCCATCGGCTTAGGCCCAGGTGCGAATACCAAGTCTATGATCAAGAACAGTTCACTGCCCACAGGCAGAAAAAATTAAAATGTTAGAAATTCTTCAAGGACAGCTTGCTGTCCTATTTGCATTTGATATCGGCTACAAGGTTTCGCTGGAGCAAGTCAGCAGTTTGCTCCCCTCAATGCCTGTTCAGCCGCTGTCTAGGAAAAAACAAACCCCCAGCTATCTCCTCCAGTACACCCCGCCCCCCCAGGTTTTGGACCTGGGAGAGACTGGTGTCCTTGACATCCTCTTTGATCAGCCTGGTCAAATCCAAGTGAAAGTGTTTGACTTTGGCGCTGCAAGTATTGCCTACCGCTGGCCCTTGAGTGCCTACAAACAAGAACTTCAAGTCCAAGACCTACCACAGCTTAGTCAGAAGCTCTACAGCCAAAGCTTGGAGGCTGATGCTAGAACTCAAATTCAGATTCTACTGAAGAAAATTCACCCGGCAGTGGTCCGGCCTGAACTATCGGCTTTAGTCGAAGATTACTACGTGTTCATTCTTGAACGACTCAACCAACCCTTGCAAACGAAAGACTTCCTAACTCAATACCGCTCAACGCTGGCTCAAATTCTCCAGTTTGACACTCAGCGCCTTAGTCTGGAGCAACAGGAGGAAGCTTTGAGCCAAACTATCTCGTACTACGAGAACGATCTTGTCCTGATCGATTGGAACGCAGCGATCATTTATGACCAGGACTATGGAGACACTTTGAACGTACTAGAGTTGCTCAACCTTGAACTGCTGGAGGCGCGCTACATTGACGCTCAGCTAGACCGGCGAATTAAAGAGTACGAAGGACTGGTGCAAAAGCGGGTTGAATGGCCTATCCCACTGCGGATGCCCTATCGACAAGCAATTGAGGCCCTAGCAGAGCTGCGCCTTGAATCATCCTTGCTGGCAGAGCGGGTAGAGAATGCCCTTAAACTAATCGGAGACGTATACTTAGCGCGAATTCACTCCGCCGCAACCCAACAGTTCTACTTGCAGGAATGGGAAAATTCCATCTCCCGTAAACTTGATATCATTGCCAATCTCTACCAAGTGTTGATCGATCGGGTCAATACAGCCCAATCTCAAACCTTAGAACTGGTGATTATCGCCCTGATTGTGATAGAGATTGTCGTAGGACTGCTGAAAGTATGATGGGTAGAATCAAAACTGGTCAGTCCTCAAGACCATCTCTGGGCACACCAAAGACCTGATGATTCTCAAATTATCTATTCCGCTGCATTGCAATTTGTTCGCTTGAAATCCAGGTGCCATGAAAACCGTAGGGAACCCGTTGAGGAATCAGTAACCGGGCGACGGGAGGGGCACTCATATCTTGGGCATTGAGGATCACCAGTTCGGATTGGGACGCAATCGTGTCGTGGACAAAGGTCAACAACCAGCCGTCGTCTTCAGCGACAGTACCGGAGCGGGGGACAAACACTGCCTCGCCGCCATACCGTCCCGGGCCAAACTCATGAGCTTCTGAACGTTCAGTTGCCAGGTTGTACTTGAGTAAGCCATCGAACAGCGGGGATTTACTTTCCTGAGGAGGTGCAAAACGTGCAGTGTAACCGTACTGGGTTTTCCGCCCAGTCAACTGCTCATTGATCCGGGGAAAGTCAGAGGGCCTGTCGTCTAGTGCCTCTTCTGCCACAGTTCCTGTTACTAGATTAAATCGCCAGCGGTACAAGCAGGCAATATTATCTTTGCCATCCGTGATACCGCTTTCCCGATGGTCATGGGGTGTTTCTGAGAGACCCAAAACCTGGGTGGAATTCATTCGGCAAGCTACCAGCACCACCTCGTCCCCAACCTCATAGGCATTGAGCGTGTGGAACACATAGCAGGGCGGGGCCTCAAACCAGTGAATTGCCTTACTGTCTCCATGGCGGGGGAGAATGCCAAAGCGACTAGGACGATTCGGCTCAAAGGCAAAGGCAGGCTCACCCCACTGCATCCGCTCCAGACGGAAGGTTAGGGGCAAGTCCATGAAAATCGTGTAGTGCTCGGTAACGGCAAAGTCATGCATCATCACCCCAACGTCTAGGTCAATCGGGACCGTCTTCGCTAACTCTCCCGCTGCTGAGACCAGGTTGTACTTCAGGTACGGTGGGGTTGCCGGAGCGTAGCCGAAGAACATCATTTCGCCCGTGATGGCGTCCACTTTAGGATGAGCTGTGAATGCAGAAGCCAGCTTTCTTCCATAAGTGTAGGGACCAACCGTTGCTAGATCAGGCACCCGGATCTCGTAGGGCTCGCCTCCCTCCCAAAGGGCAAGCTGCCGACCGTCGTGCCATACTAAGGCTGTATTCGCCGTGTTTTTGAAGGGGCCGTGCGGGTTGTTGGCCTGAGGGATCTCTAGGAGGCCAGTCCAAACTGAATGACCCATTGCCTGCTCAATTTCAAACCCTCTGGTCCGAATGTAGCGGTTGCAATAACTCGTGCTTCCATTTTGAATCTGCACGCCATGCAGCATCCCGTCCCCGTCGAACCAGTGGTATTGGCCTAGGGGAGTGAACTGGGGATTGGGGCCATTCCGCACAAATACTCCATTTAAGTCAGGCGGTATTTCGCCAATTACTCTGAGGCTCTCAGCCGTAATCTCCTTGCTGACCGGAGCAAAGTTATCGCTTAGGTATACGTTGGGTGAGGTTGACACCATATCATCTGTCTCTACTTCTAAAGCTAGGCGGCAAGTACCTCCCGTTGTTACGGATCTCCCCACTGCTAGGTCGATTTCACGACGCTACAGTGAGCTTAAGAATGAAATAAAAGTTCACGTGCAGTCCATAGATACGACACTTCTGTACTTTGGCACACTTGCCAGATCAGTTGAGTAGGGTAAATGCCAAGAGTCAAGCTGTCTGCTGCACAGTTTTCGCTTAAACAGGGTGGTAAACAACGTTATGTTTGAACGCTTCGCAGATAAAGCTATCAAGGTCATCATGTTAGCTCAAGAAGAAGCTCGTCGCTTGGGCCATAACCTGGTAGGGACAGAGCAAATTCTTCTGGGCTTAATTGGTGAAGGGAGTGGTATTGCCGCCGAAGTGCTAAATTCAATGGGCGTCACTCTCAAAGATGCTCGGACTGAAGTTGAAAAAATCGTGGGTCGTGGTTCTGGCTTTGTCCCGGTTGAAATTCCTTTCACCCCGCGAGCTAAGCGTGTACTCGAACTATCCCTAGAAGAGGCGCGTCAGCTTGGGGACGATATTATCACTACTGAGCACATGCTTCTTGCTCTGTTGCAGGGGGGAGAAGGCGTAGCAAATAAAGTGCTAGAGAACCTAGATATTAACCCTTCAGAGATCCGGTCCCAGGTGACTCAGAAACTGGGTGACCGGGCCAAAGTTCCTGCTGGGAAGCGTCGTCAAGGCCAAACCCGCACGACAACGCTGGATGAATTCAGCACCAACCTGACCCAGTTGGCTGTCGAGGGAAAGTTAGATCCGGTTGTCGGTCGCCAGCCGGAAATCGAGCGGGTAATTCAGATTTTGGGTCGTCGCACCAAGAATAACCCAGTGTTGATTGGTGAGCCAGGCGTGGGTAAGACAGCGATCGCCGAAGGTTTAGCCCAGCGAATTGCCAACCAGGACGTGCCGGAAACCTTGGTAGGCAAGCGGGTCGTCGCCCTGGATCTGGGCTCACTGCTGGCCGGGACAAAGTTCCGGGGCGAGTTTGAAGAACGGCTCAAAACGCTGATGAATGAGGTCCGGGCCAGCAACGATGTGATTTTGATGATCGATGAACTTCATACCCTAGTCGGGGCTGGGGCGCTTGGCGGCAGCCTGGATGCCGCCAACCTAATGAAGCCTGCCCTGGCGCGGGGTGAGCTTCAGTGCATTGGGGCAACGACATTGAATGAGTACCGCCAGCACATTGAGCAAGACGCTGCTCTAGAACGACGTTTTCAGCCGGTGATGGTGGGTGAACCCAGTGTGTCAGAGACGATTGAGATTTTGCATGGCCTGCGCGATCGCTACGAGCAACACCACAAGCTCCAGATCTCTGACGCAGCTCTAGAAGCAGCAGCCAAGCTCTCAGACCGCTACATTTCTGATCGTTACCTGCCGGACAAGGCAATTGACCTGATCGATGAGGCGGGATCTCGGATCCGGTTGCGCTATAGCCAGCAATCTCCGGCAACCCAGACTTTGAACCGGGAACTGGGGCAAGTGATCCGGGACAAAGACAAGACCGCCGCCGCCCAGGACTTCAAGCGGGCCGGAGAGTTGCGCCAGCGCGAGTTGGATCTGCAAGCGGAGATCCAGAAGCTGGTCGAAGCTGGGTCAGAACCTAGACAGCATCAATTTGTTCCTGTCGTGGACGAGGAGGCGATCGCCGAGATTGTCTCTGCCTGGACCAGTGTGCCAGTGAACAAGCTGACGGAGTCTGAATCCGAAAACCTGTTGCACATGGAAGATACTTTGCACCAGCGCCTGATCGGTCAAGAAGAAGCAGTGACTGCCGTCTCACGGGCGATTCGTCGGGCCCGGGTAGGACTCAAAAATCCAAATCGGCCCATTGCCAGCTTTATCTTCTCCGGTCCTACCGGAGTGGGTAAAACAGAGCTGACTAAAGCTCTAGCAGACTATTTCTTTGGCTCGGAAGCGGCGATGATCCGGCTAGATATGTCGGAGTACATGGAGTCCCACACCGTCTCTAAGCTGATTGGCTCACCTCCGGGTTACGTCGGCTACGACGAGGGCGGCCAGCTCACCGAGGCCGTGCGCCGCAGACCCTATTCCGTGATCCTGTTCGACGAAATTGAAAAGGCTCACCCTGATGTGTTCAACCTCCTGCTCCAAATCCTGGAAGATGGACGGCTAACTGATGCCCAGGGTCGCACGGTTGACTTCAAAAATACACTGCTGATCATGACCTCCAACATTGGGTCTAAGGTGATCGAGAAAGGGGGTGGCCGCTTCGGCTTTGAATTTGCCGCTGGAAATCAAACCGACGCCCAGTACGCTCAGATTCGAGCACTGGTAAATGAGGAGCTTAAGCAGTACTTCCGCCCAGAGTTCCTCAACCGACTTGATGAGATCATTGTCTTCCGTCAGTTGACGAAACCAGAGGTGAGGCAGATTGCCGATATCCTTTTGCCTCAGGTCTTTAGTCGCCTCTCTGAGCAGGGTATCACCCTAGAAGTAACCGAGCGGTTCAAAGATCGCTTAGTTGAAGAGGGCTACAGCCCCAGCTACGGGGCACGACCCCTACGCCGGGCGATCATGCGCCTCCTAGAAGATAGCTTGGCTGAGGAAATGCTGGCTGGTCGCCTCAAAGCCGGAGACTTTGCTACCGTCGATACAGACGACAACGGCCAGGTCAAACTTCTACCGGGTCAGAGGCAAGAGGCAGCGCTTCCGGCGATGGCTGCCAAGTGAGGTCCTAGCCCCTGAGAATAATTGCAGGCTACACATCCGCTCCGGGATTCCAGGGCGGATGTTTTTCTTACTCAGACTTCAGCCAGGAAGAGGAAGCCCTGCAACTATGCCATAGCGAATAGCCAGACTGGCGCTAAGCCAGCCCTGGTGAGAGGCGATTGATCTACAAGTTCCGCCACCCATTCACAGGACTCATTTTGATCCGTTAACCTGGGAGAATAAGGGTCGGATGGACTAAGGTAGGACTGACTCATGACTGACTTTACTGACCCCAGCAATCTAGAGGAGCGGCAGCTAGCGCTACTCTCTCAAGACCAAAAACGGCTGAGAAGACAGTTTAACTGGCTAATCGGGTTTTTATTAGGAATGCTGCTGTTGATTGGCATCCTGTCTGCGATCGCGATCAGATTAGCCCTAGAGAAAGAGCAACTAGAAGAACAGGTTGGAACATTGACTGCCGACGAACAGGCAGAATCTGAGCAAGCTAAGACCCTTAACAGTCAGGTTAGTACCCTCAACCAGCAGGTGAACACCCTACGCCAGCAAGTGCCAAAAGGGTTACCCAACCAGCTCAAAACCAACCAGGCCGAACTTCAACAACTCCAAAGCCGGATCAGCGAACTGAATACTAAGGTCACTAACCTGGAGCAGATCACAGATGCGCTCCAAACCGGACTGCAAAACCAAATTCCCCCAAACGCGCCGGCAACGCCGTCCCCATCTCCAACCCAGTAGGTTCAGAACTGAGTTGTCTTTTGTTAGAGAACCAGGGCTACCCCTGTATCAAGTCGGGGATAATCGGCAGCAACCCTTAGGGCTTCAACCCACGACTCGCTTTTGTTTGGGCTTGTCCGGGCCGCTCGCCTAAAACAAATCTAGACCAGGATTGGCGCAAAGCAGTGGAGGCTGGATGTTGCCCGTCGTAGACAGCAATCACATTCGTCAGTCGTCGGGTCGGCCATACTAAGATCTTGCCACTTCGAGCCAGACCTAGAGAAGAGCCACCATCCAAATTCAAAGCTTCTTGGCAGCCAAGATCCCGCATAACCTCTGCTGCTTTGCCCAGGGAAACCTGGGCAGGAAAGGCAACCATGATTAGCTTGCGCCCACCCGCCGGATAGCCGATCGCCGCCCTGCGTGCCATCCCGAAAACTCGCGGATCAGTAAAGCCCTCTGAGCGCGGAGCCAGCCAAACCTGGCCGTGTTTCAGCAGCCTGGGTCCAGCCGTGAGGGAAAACCAGTGGTTTTGCCATTCAGGTTTGCCCTCCACCCGGGCGGTCACCATCTCCAGTTGTTTGTTGGGGCCAATTCCCAGGGTAGTGCCATAGTTCTCCCAAGGGCTGTACTTGAGAAAGCGGGCAGCGGAGACCATATTACCCATGACCCGCTTCTGAGCATCCAAACTAAAAAAGGTGCCACTGGCAACCACGGCGGCGTGCTGGCGATTGACCAAGGGCCGAAAAGACTCGTCCCCCTGAGAGAAGCGAGCGCTGTTGGCCTGGGTTGCTGCTTTAGCCAAACCCATTGCCAAGTAAGTATTGCGATCGCCTAGATCAATGGTTGTTAAGAATATCCGAGTGCCGCGAACAAAACGCCGGGTCATCTGGACCGACTGAGCTGTAGCGGGTGTTACGGCTACACTGACCGATAAAAAGCCTCCGAGCAGGAGGACCCAAGCCAATATTTGATGCTTGCTCAGCAGTATGACTCGCCTGATCACTCATCCCCCTTGACATGATTGCGTCTCAGCTATTGTTCTGAGGTTTACCTGACGACTGACTCCGGCTCAGGTTCCGAGAATAATCATAAACGGCCACAGCAGCAGTCCCAAAGGAGCCAACACCGCCAGACCAACCGTGAGCACAAAACAGAGGACAGCCCGGCCCCAACTGAGGCGATGAACCCGGCGGATCTGCCGCGTTAGAATCACCAGCACCCAGACCCCAATTCCCAGGGACGACAACTCACCCAGGGCGGGCAGCCAAGCTTTTAGGGCAATGGCGGGAGCAGTAAGCAACAGCGGCCAGAGACTTTGGGCGATCGCGGCCATTGTGCCGGGGATGCTCCCCTGACCCCCCAGCAAGTGGGCCAGCAAACTCACAGCGGCAGAAAACCAGAACCAGCCCAGCAGTCCAGCTAAGATAAAGGCGACGGCCAAGACCAGCACCCCCTTAGCACCTAGACCAATCGCTCCGGCTGCGTTCAAAGCCAGCACGCCACCCAGGAACAACCACACCCCCCAAGCGGTTGAGAGTTGGTCTTCAGAGGCTTCGTTTGGGTGAAACAAGGTCGAGTATAGGGCTTCCAGCATCCGCTACTCCAGCTTTACTCCATTAGGGCTAACGGAATTTTGTGCCAGCGGGCTTGCTGCACCTGCTGGTAACCCGGAATCAGGCTCTCGAAGCTGGGGAAGAAAGACTGCCAGAGATTAGCGGCGGAGTAGTTGCGAACATTGGGCTCTCCCTGGATCTTGGCCAGCTCAGCAGTTTTGTCTAGGGCAGTATGAACGTTACCGAGGGAATCGACCAGCTTAACTTTCTGCGCTTGAGATCCGGTGAAGATGCGGCCATCGGCTAAGGGCCTGAGCTGGGCCAGGGAAATGCCGCGACCGGCAACAATCGCATTGAGAAATTGCTGGTAGGACTCGGTCACGACGGCTTGAATAATCTCTCGTTCGGGGCTGGTTGTCTCGCGGAAGGGAGAAAGAATATCTTTGTAGGGGCCACTTTGAATTGAACTAGACTTGACACCAAGTCGATCGAGCAAAGGGGAAACATTTTGGGTGCGAACAATCACGCCAATCGAGCCCGTCACCGAGGCTGGATTTGCCACAATGTGATGGGCAGCACTGGCGACAAAGTATCCCCCGGAAGCAGCGACGTCCCCCAGAGCGGCGACAATTTTCGTATTAGTTTCTTTGCGGACTCGCATCAATTCATCGTAGATGGCCTGGGAGGCTGCCGCCGTGCCGCCGGGACTGTTGATCAATAACAAGATAGCTTTGACGTCGTCTTTGCGGGCTTGGCGAATTTGCTGGATCAAGGTGTTGGCATTTGTGCCCGTCGTGCTGCTGAACGGACCACCCCCAGTGGCGCTATCGGCAATTTGGCCGTAAACCTCTAGCAGGGCGACGTCAGCTTTACCGCCCGCCGGACTAGCTGGGGAGATAACCTGTTGGGGAGGTGCACCGATCCAGTTTCCCACTGCGGCTACCACGCAGGCGATCGCGATGACCAGCGCCAAAATTCGCTCAAATCGCACTAAAGTTCCCTCGCTATCTCACTTCGGCTTTCTCAGAATTACCCGCATTCCCCACAGCTTAACTTTTTTCTGGTCTAACTCGAACATTCGGGGTACAGGTTTCTCAGGGCTCACAGCCTAACAACCAAAGACCGCTGTAGGTTACCCCGGAACTATCTGGCTGTACGAGTAAAAAATGTAACCCTTGACAGGCCTGCTTGCGTCGCTCAAACGCTGCCCCCGCCGCGGTCACTTCCGGGTCCTCAAAGGTCGCGACAACCCACCGATCGACAAGCCCGGCCTCTAGAATCAATCCATCGGGTGCACCTGCGATCAACTGCAAGGATGCCGGACATTGTTGCTGAAGCCAGCGGGCCAATCGCATTGATTGCCGTCCTGCATCAATGATTACCCCCGGCACACTGACGGTTTTGGGTAACCGCAACTGGCTGGGGATTCGGAATTTTGGCGTTTCTAGAATAGGAATGGGTCGTTCGATTAATTCCTCCTCTAGATCGACGGCTAGTAGGGTAGCAAACCGCCATTGTTCCCCCCAGAGATCTTCTGGTAAGGGAAGTGGGGGAGGGTGGTCAAGCTCAGTGGGTAAGTAGAACTGCCCGGTATATCCCTGCATTTCCGGGTACTGTTTAGCGCGTTCCTGTAGCCACTGCTTCAGAGCAGCAGTGCGGCGGGTAGGTTCTACCGCAATATTCAAGCTGCTACAGGCTGCTTCAATTAAACTGAGTGACTGGGGCCGGAAGACTTGCACTTGGACTGGCAATTCTGTTACCTTGGCAGCTTGCTGAAACTGGGCAACCAGCCAGGTTGAGTTCGCCTCTGGCTGAGGGCAAAATTCATTGAACTGGAAACTTCGAGTCGAATTACAGATCAATAACTCCCACAACGGGTCACCTTGCTGACCTACCAGAGGGCGACGATAGAAATCAACTTCCCAAACACTCATGCCAGTCCCCACTAAATTAGCTAGTTTCAACGCTCCAAGGTATCCCGATCCCAATTTGCCAGCTTTGCCCCTACCTCATAGGTGCTTTGCAAAAAGTCAAGCAGGACCCGCTTCGGCAAGTCAGTGCCACGAACATCGTCATACATCAAGAGGAACTCTGAGATCTCGGAGCTGTAAAAGGCATTAGCAGGGCGAATGGGTTCTTGATTCAACCCCGGCGGTTCTGGGGCAGTGTAAGCGTAAAAGGCAGGTGACTGAAGGTCGCCACCGCCGGGCCAAAAACCATGACTAATCACTTCATGGGAGTAGGCTTCACGGGTAATTGCATCTGCCCCCTCCCGTTCTGGGGCACGACGTCCAGAAAAGCGCGTCACCGCTAAATCAAAGCTGCCCCAGAAAAAATGCACAGGACTACACTTACCGATGAAGCGCCCGCTAAATTCTTTAAATACTTGGTCCACTTGAACTAGAATTCGCCAGAATCGGTTGACATACTCTGGGTCGTAAGCGGCATGCTCGTGATCTTCAGCAAAGGGGATCGGCTGACTGACTTCATCCGGCTTGGCCTGAATCTTGACCTCAATGCCAAGGGACCGGAGTGTTGCCATCAACTCCTGGTAAAAGTCTGCAACAGAACGGGGTGTTAGGGCCAGGATTTTTTTTGCACCGTCGCTAGTGTAGATACCAAGGTGATGATCGATGAAGTCAAAGGTAATCTCAAAAGTTCTCTCCCCATAGGGTATGGGAGATGTCGTCAGTCCCCGCACTGTTACGTACAACGGCACCTGCCACCAGTGGTTCATGCTTGGGCTGAGGGCAAGCCGAATCTTCCCGACGATTTGTGTCCACATGTGTAGCGTAGTGTACGTATTTTCCCATGCTTTCAGCGGCAAAGGCGGCCAAATTTCTAATCTTTCAGGAGTGGGTTTGACATTTGCGTGCATTGTCAGTCTCCGGCTATGTCAGCCTAGTGTTATTGCTCGTGATACCTTTAGCTAAGCTAATTTTGCCAGTAAACTAGCGGGAGTACTCAGAAAAAGGTTTATTAGGATGGAGCATGTCAAAATTGGGATTATTGGGGGCAGTGGTCTCTACGGTATGGATGCCCTCAAGAATCTGGAGGAGGTCAAAATCGACACTCCCTTTGGCCCGCCTTCTGATGCTTTAATCTTAGGAACGCTGGCGGGAACGCGAGTGGCTTTTTTAGCCCGCCACGGGCGCAAGCATCATCTGTCTCCCTCCGAGCTACCATTCCGGGCCAATATCTACGCGATGAAGTCTCTGGGAGTAGAGTACTTGATCTCGGCTTCCGCCGTTGGCTCGCTTAAAACCGAGGCAAAGCCCTTAGATATGGTCGTGCCCGATCAGTTCATTGACCGGACTAAAAATCGCATTTCGACTTTCTTTAGCGACGGTATTGTGGCTCACATCAGTTTTGGCGACCCGGTCTGCCCTAACCTGGCCAAGATCTTGGCGGATGCGATCTCCTCCCTCAATTTGCCTGAGGTCAACCTCCACCGGGGTGGCACTTACGTCTGTATGGAGGGTCCAGCCTTCTCAACCAGAGCCGAGTCTAACCTTTACCGAAGTTGGGGCTGCACGGTGATTGGGATGACCAACTTACCGGAAGCCAAACTGGCGCGAGAGGCCGAGATTGCCTATGCAACTTTGGCGCTGGTTACAGATTATGACTGCTGGCACCCCGATCACGATAGCGTCACCGTAGACATGATTATCGCCAACCTCCAGCGTAATGCCACCAATGCCCAGAAAGTAATTCAAGCCACCGTAGACCTGCTAACCCAGACTCCTCCCTCCTCTAGTGCCCATGCTGCCTTGAAACACGCCATTCTCACTCCCCTAGACCAGGTTCCTCAGACGACTCGATCAAAGTTAGATGTGCTGCTACGCAAGTACCTGTAGTTTAAGATTATCCATCTAACCAAACTAGAAGGCCAAATAGAGACAAGGAAGCGCACCAATGCCGTGGTTTGCCAAAATTGAGCGGGGAATTGTCGATAAGGCCAGCTTTGACCGACATGTACCGGCCCATAAAGCCTACGTGCAGAGGCTGATTCAGTCAGGCCACCGAGCCCGAACTGGCTACTGGGCAACTCAGAGGGGCGGAATGATGATCTTTGAAGCCACTTCCTTGGGTGAAGCCGAGAAAATTGTCGCTCAAGACCCGCTGATCGAGCAAGGTTGCGTCAAGTATGATCTCTACGAGTGGAAAATTGTTATGGAGTGAGCGGAAGCGGCACGTGCTTGCTTGACTTGAACACGCAGGGTTGACCTTAGCCAGGCAGAGCAGTCTGCTTAACAGGAGCCTGCGTATATTCTGCAACAATTTGCCGGAACTGGTCTCCTTCAATTGTTTCTTGCTCTAGCAAAATCTCCACCAGGCGATCAAGCAGCATTCTGTTTTCCCGCACTAGCTTGCGGGCCTGCTCGTAGCCACGCAGGGCAATCTGCCGCACTTGATGGTCAATTTGTAAAGCCAACTCTTCTGAATATTCCGAGCGAGGCATTAAGTCTCGGCCCAAAAACACCTCACTCTCGGAAGCGCTTTCCAGGGCGACGTGTCCTAGGTCGGACATACCGTAACGCGTTACCATCTCACGGGCCAAGTTCGTCACCGCCCGCAGGTCACTGCTAGCGCCTACGGTGACTTCGGCATCTCCAAATACTTCCACCTCGGCGGCGCGTCCACCCAAAGCGATCGCAATTCGATCTAGCAACCAGGCGCGAGTGAACAGGCCACTGTCAATCAAATCCTCGTTGTAGACTTGCTGGGCAAAGCCACCCACACCGCCAGAGCGGGGGATGATCGTAACCTTGTTCAGGGGATCGGAGTTTTTCAGCAGCGTCATCAACAGAGCATGACCCACTTCATGGTAGGCAATCAGCCACTTCTTCTTACTGTCGAGTAAGGGGGTTAGCGTCAGGCCGATAGTCACCCGGTCAATCGCGTCATCAACTTCGAGGGGAGTAATGGCGTCCTTGCGCCGCCGCGCTGTCAAAATGGCTGCTTCGTTGAGCAGGTTTGCTAGCTCAGCCCCGGAAAATCCAGGGGTGCGGCGGGCGATCGCCTCTAGGGAAACCTCTGGAGCTAGTTTCTTTTCACGGCCATGAACTTCTAAAATTCCTAGCCGACCTCTATAGGTGGGCAGATCGATAATCACCTGGCGATCAAAGCGACCAGGCCGCAGCAGGGCGACATCCAAGACATCGGGCCGGTTGGTCGCCGCAATAATGATGATGCCAGTATTCCCCTCAAATCCGTCCATCTCTGTCAGCAACTGGTTGAGGGTCTGCTCCCGCTCATCGTTCCCACCGCCAATTCCGGTGCCGCGCTGGCGTCCCACCGCATCAATCTCATCAATAAAAATGATGCAGGGGGCATTATCTTTGGCTTTTTTGAACAGGTCGCGCACCCGTGAAGCCCCCACCCCGACAAACATCTCGACAAACTCTGATCCAGAAATACTGAAGAAGGGGACTCCCGCTTCGCCGGCGATCGCCTTGGCCAGCAGTGTCTTGCCGGTTCCCGGTGGCCCCACTAGTAGTACGCCCTTAGGAATCCGGGCCCCCACGGCTGTGAAGCGCTCTGGCTTTTTCAGGAAGGTCACCACCTCTTGAAGTTCTTCTTTCGCCTCTTCGATGCCGGCAACGTCATCAAACAGGACACCCGTCTTAGCTTCCATTTGGAACCGGGCTTTTGACTTGCCAAAGTTCAAGACCTGCCCCGGACCCCCTGGGGCATTGCCAGAACGGCGTAGGATCAGCAAGATGCCAGTAATGACGAAAAAGCCCAAGAGCAAGTTGAATAGAAGATTGAGAACCGCGTCATCTCCACTAGTCGGTACGACGTCAAAGTCAATGTTGTTTCGACGCAAGGTTTCGATCAAGTCAGCGTTTTGATCAAACAGTTCCACCTCAAGGGGAGGGTCGTTGCTCTTTTGGTTATCTAATTTAACCTTGGCTAACTGCTGATCTTCATAGATATCTACCTTAGCGACTCGACCAGCCCGCACGTCTTTAAGGAACTGACCGTAGCTGAGGGTTTCTTTTTCCGCTTGGGCTAGACTTGGCCCTCCTTGGAAGATTGCCAGACCGAGCGCGATCGCAGACAGACGTTTAACCAGTGCTTTATTCCAAGAACCTTTCATCACCTTTGGGCTGTCCCTTGCTTATCTTGACCTAACGGAGAACTTAACTCAACCAATTCGCTTATAGCTGTGTCAGGGTACTTCTTAAGCCTAGTGTAGCTCTATCTGATCTGGTCAATCCACCAGCTCCTCTGCCCTAAGTTGACCAATCGACTCTTGGGCAACAAAAAGGAGTTAAGTACTCTGACGGTTTGGGGCTGAAAAAGTTGCCATGACTTGCTTTAAGGGAGCAGTTTTAGGTTGGAGTGCCAGTTATACAGAGATGAAATCCTGCCCCTGTTGTAGCTTAATGAACATGATCGGGATGGTGGCCATTGTGCTGAGGCTGCCCCGCCAGGGCAGGATTGACTGCCAGTGCTTGGGCAGAGAACAGGGCTTCAACCTGGGGATTTGCCCACTCAGCGACCATCCTAAGAAAATCAGGATGGTCATTGACACACTCCATCTGAACGTAAGTGACATCGGGGCGCTTACGCTGCAGGGCATGAATGATGTGGTGGACATCCAAGAGGGTTTCGTGGTTCTCGGTGGCAAACCCAATCGGGAGGAAGACAAGTGCAGTTGCTCCCAGGTCAATTAAATTCTGGGCAGCTTGCTTGGCATTGGGTTGGGTCCACTCAATTAACGGCGTGTCGTGGTTCAGCCAGCCGATCGAGATTAAGGGGTAGCGATGCATGAGTTTCTCCCGCACCCGATCGTAGATGGCCTGACTTTCTTCAATTCCAGAAACAAACCCCTTGGCCTTGTGAGGACAACCGTGGTTCATTAGGACAATAGCGGTCTGGGAAGGTAAGTGGGCAACGGCTAGGTCTTGAGCGATTTTCTCCTCTACCAGACTAGCCATTAGGTCAATGTAAGCAGGTTCGTTGTAAAACGAGGGAATGTAGCGCATCCCTTTGATCCAGTGCTCGGAACCATCACTGAGCTTTGCCAGGGCTTTGTTGACCTGCTCCACAGCAATGCCACTGGTAAAAATAGAATCAACTACTAGGAGGGGATAGATCAGTAGCTTGTCAAAACCTTTGGCTTTGATCTCAGTCAAAACTTGTTCTGGTAGAAAGGGAGCACAGAAGTTGAAAGCCTTGAAGACCTGGACGCGATCGCCCCACTGGAACTGCAAGTGCTGCTCAATTCCGGCCCTTTGCCGCTCAAAAATTTCGTTGTGGGGTGAAATAAAATGATTATGCTGGTGGTCCCACTCGTGCAAGTCAAAAATTGCCAGCAACCGGGCCAGGGGAGGATAAACCCAGGTTGGCACGGGGGCAAACTTAGCAGTGAGCAAATTCAGAGCCTGTTCGTTATAGTTGGCAAAGTCTTCGTAGCTTTCGACTTCGCCATAGCCCATTAACAAAACCGCGACCCGGTCTGTGCCCTGTAGTTGGCCTTCGGGCTGTTGCCGCATTTCAGGAGTTGCAACCACTTAGGATTCCTCGACTTTAGTAATGTCTAGATAGAACAATGACAGGTTGCTCAGCAGGCAGATAGGTTTAAATCTTGCACAGACGCTGCCCTGTCCCAAGCATTATTTATTTTAGACTAACATCCCCTCAGGGGGGATGCGGGTGAAGCCCACCAACAATCTTTCTCAGGTAGGAGTGACCTCAAGACTAGCTAATGACCATCGTGATCTGCCCAGGTATCCATGATCCAGCCCTGACGCAGAGTTTTATTGCTCAACTGAGAGCTGCTCGATTTCCAGAGCCCGCCCGGTTAGAGCGGCTTGAGCAGCCCTTGATTTTTCCAACTCAAACGTCTTTGGCTTATTCACCTGTTCACGTGCTGGAATTTTTACAGAGGCACTGCTCGATTCAATCCGCCTTAATACTGATTTGTT
This sequence comes from Thermosynechococcaceae cyanobacterium, assembly GCA_041748155.1. Classification (GTDB taxonomy): domain Bacteria; phylum Cyanobacteriota; class Cyanobacteriia; order Thermosynechococcales; family Thermosynechococcaceae; genus JBGTDT01. The sequence continues at coordinate 25,962 of JBGTDT010000199.1, forward strand.
TTAGCGCTGGAGTGGTGGGTGGAATCGGGGCAGCCTGGCCCTGGCAGCAAGCGGGAGGAAAAATACAAGCATTCCTGGCCTTAGATGGCTGGGGCGTCCCGCTTTACGGCGATTTTCCGATTTACAGGATCAGCCACGACTACTTTACTTACTGGAGTTCGCAGCTTCTTGGGGCCGGAGTAGAGAGTTTCTACGCCGATCCAGCCGTTGAACATTTAGACTTATGGCGATCGCCCTACACCACCCAAGGCTGGTGGGTGCAGGCAGGCCAACGCCAACGAACAGACGCGGCCACACTGATTAACCTTCTTTTGGAGCGGTACGGTGAGTCAGGCTAGCGGGCATCATCGGCGAGTCTTTTGTTAAACGATACTTCGGTTTGTAAACCATGCTTAAGCTGAGCAAATTTCTATTAAAAGGTCTTGGCCTTTCTCTAGAGGAGTCGCTACTCTTGTAAATAGGCACAGGAAACTTACTGGTATTCAGGGCCGTGCCTCCTTCCCTGAGCCACTTACAGCCACAGTAGTTTTCACACACCACATCAGACTGCAGGGCGCAGGTTTTGACTTAGAGATGGCCGTGATCAGTCGCTTAAGTCAGTTAGAAGTCTCAACCTAAAAGCCAAACCACCCAGGTAAATGAGTAACGGAGGAATGATACGACTAGCTGAATTGAGGCTGTAAGCACCTGTAAACCCTTAGTAAGCAAGTTATTTGAATAACGTTCTACATGGACCTGGTAGCCTTCTACCGGGTTCAGTGAGTTTAAAGGCCAGTGCCGATGATTCGTCAGCTTCTAGTAGGCAGTCCTTGATCAGAAGTGTTGGAAGCCCTGACTAAGAGAGAGAGTTAGGGGTGGATGCCAGCCGGTAGCATCGACGACCTCGACCTGCGACCCCACGACAATCTGACCGATAATGGCGGCTCCCCTGCCAAGTTGTCTGACCAGAGGTTGGGCGATCGCCGCACTTAAGCACAGGACTAGCTCAAAGTCTTCCCCGCCGTAGAGCGCCCACTCTAGGGCTTGCTGATTCGAGACAGCAGTTCTAGTCAAGGCAGCAGGCAGAGGAATTTGACTGCGCTCAATCTGAGCACCCACACCACTAGCCCGGCAGATCTGAAGCACGGCATCAGCTAAGCCATCACTGCTATCCATTCCGGCAACCCGTAACCCGCTGTCTAAATGCCATAGTTGTGGGGCAACATCCAGTCGAGGTTGGGGACGCTGATGGGCCTGGATCAGCATCTGGCGTTCGGCTTGACTCAGGTCACTGCCCCAGGTGGGGTTCAGCAGTACCTCCAGTCCAGCACGAGAAGCCCCATGAACACCCGTAGTCAGGATCAGATCTCCAGGTTGGGCAGCGGAGCGACGAATCACCTGGCCCGGGGAAACCTGACCAAAGGCAGCGATCGCCAGGGTGATCACTGGAGAGCGACAGACATCGCCGCCTACAATCACAGCGTTATAACGTTTCAGACACTGCGTCAACCCCTGGTAGAGTTGCTCTAGCCAGGTTACCGGAACATCACCAGGCAGCCCCAGACCAACTGTCAGCCCAAGGGGCGAAGCCCCCATTGCCGCTAAGTCCGACAAATTTACCGCCGCTGCCCGCCAGCCCACATCCGCTGGGGACGTTGTCCGATCACTAAAATGTACTCCATCCACCAGGACATCTGTTGTGATCACCAGAGATTGACCAGGCTGGGTAGCCATGACAGCGGCATCATCCCCAACAAGCTCAGTTGGGCAGAACTGCTGCAACCGATTCAGAACTCCCTGCTCTCCTAAATCTCGAACTTGTTGCAAGGGTGACACACTACTCTGGTGCTTTAAGCGTAATTTTAGAATAGACTTCTTGCATAAGTCGGTTTAAGATACGTAATCTCAATACTCTCAGCCCCTGTTTGGGCATTTATGCAAGAAGTCTAATCCGCTAGTTCGACTAAGCCTGGGCTAAGCAGCTTGAGGTTGAATCAGATTTTCTGCTCCCTGGATCACCTGAGCGGATGTGATTTTGTCTCCCAGCTTCAATTTTTCTAGAACCTCTTTTCCCTCAACCACGTAACCAAACACTGAGTAGCGACCATCTAATAAATTTTTTCCGGCGGGCGTTAAGTTAGGTTCAAACAATAAGAAAAAGAACTGGGAAGAGGCACCATTTGGATCAATCTCAGGACGAGCCATTGCTACAGTTCCATAGGCGGAAAAAGGTAGAACTGGCTGATCTCGATAGCGACCGATTTCTTCTAAAGTAACGCCGTAGATCGGCTTGTCATCCCCTTCAACCAGCACTTCTAGGGGAATTGTCCGTGGCTTCCCGGTCGTTGGATCAATAAAACCATCTTCAGGTCCAGGCGGATCGCCTGCTTGGACAACGTAGAACTCTTCTGTTCTGGTAAATTCTAGACCGTCGTAGAACCCTCGCTGCACCAAATCGACAAAGTTACCGGCGGTAACAGGAGCACTATAGCCATCTACCACGAGCGTGATCGAACCTTTGTCAGTCTTGATTAGGACTGTGGCCCGTCCTTTCAGTTGCGGCAGATTGTTGTACTCTGCTGGAACTTCAAAGGGAAACGTTTTGATCATGGACGTTTCTAGCTCCCCGACTCGGCTTAGCAAGTTAGATCTAGCTTGGATAACCTTTTCACCATCTCCAGCTTCGGCAGCTTCCTTCAGCGGACCAAGACTGGCTTGAATCTCGTCTACTAATGATTCTGCTCTGGCTCGTTGGTCCTGAGGAACACTTTTTAGCAGTTCCTCTTTGCGCAAATTGAGGGTTGTTGAGGCTTTAGAAATGTCTCCACTGATCTTTCCCCACTGCTTACCTCGCAGTTGATTGGAAATATCTTCCAAGTCAGCTTGAATATCCCGGATCGGCTGATTATTAACAGGAAGTGCCAATCGCAACAATGCCTCTGGATCTTTGACGGGGTTACCACCTGGTAGGGCAGCAATCAGGCCCGGACTGATTGAGAGGGCCGCTGCAGTTCCACAAAAACCTAGATATAAAGTGATAGCCAGAAGCGTACTAAGGCTGACTTTGAACCAGTGTTTAAATATACACATTGTTGAGTAGAGGTAGAAGATTGAACTTGCTTCTAAATTGTCCCCCGTTTTAGGATCCTCTCTTCTAGACAGGCCAAATTCTACCCAACAAAACCAGTAGCCATCTTGATCAATGAATTTGAACCGTAGTGAGGTGGAGAATCCTCAGTTCTATTGATTAGGGCTTTTATAGGCACTGGATCAGGTTACTGGCAAAGGTAGGCAACCTGTTTCTCTAGTTTGTCGCAAGCCTGCTGCACTAGTTGCAAGCCTTCATCCCTGGAGAGCTGGCCAGTTACAGCGGGAAAGGCTTGGAGAATTTCTGCTTCCGTGGTCTGGTAATTACTCAGAGGGCAGAGCTTTGCTAAATATTTATGGCCGTCGCTGGCCCCTGGGAGAACAAATTTTAGAATCGAATCCAGGTAAGCTGTTACTTCAGGATGCTTGACTCCCTCAGTGGCAGCGGCATAGAGGAGGTCTCCATTCAGGTACTTGAACTCCGGCACAGAGAGCTGATCACCATTCAGCTCAAACGTCCGGGCTCCTTCAGTTGGTTTGACAGTCAACTTTTCACGCCTGACTCGGTCTGCTGCGCTGGAGATCAAAGTCGCGATCGCCAGGGTTATCTCCGGGTAGTTGCTGTCCGTCCCTCGCATCTCTATTGTGCCAATCTTATTCAGCCGTACCCGGTTCCAGGCAGCTTTGAGCAAACTTCCGCCTGCCTCTCGAAAGAGATTATGTGCTACACCTGCTCGGTCCAGAGCCTCTAGCCAAGCGTAGTAGCGAGCAAACTGCTGCTCAACCAATCCCTCTACATTTTCTGCGTAGGGTTGCAGGCCACCAACCTCTGGGAGTTTTGTATAAACACCATCCCAGCCGAAGACATCACTACCCCGGTAGTGAACAGTGTGTGCGGCGATCCCCAGGGCTTGTCCTTCGTAAAAGGGGCAGGCACGAGAGAGGGCGATCAAGGCTGTGTCTAGGGCTGTTGCCAGGTTGTAGAGGTTCAGCAGTTCTGCTCTCGCTTCATCAGTTGTGCCGTAGGATACCCCCACCTGTGGGCTAATTGTTCCCTCCGGCAGATCCAGATGTAGGTGAGTGCCTGTACACCTGCCAGCATGCAAGAAACGGTCATAGCCAACCGTACGAAGCTGGACATCGTACCATAGCCCACTGCGAATAACAGGCATGACGTGCAAAGGATAGGTTGAAAGCGGGTAGAGTCTTAAACCCAGCTCCTGACCAACCTGCAAGGCCAATTTCAAATGCTTTAGGTAGGCGCTAGCCAACTCTTCAATACTGTAGGCCGGGGGTGTATTAATTTCGACCATGCCCTTGACCCATTCTGGAGCAAAGCAGTTTGGACTGAGCCCTCCTTCTGCCAGCCCTCGACAACGCTGCAGGAATTCATCCGCCCGATTAGAAAGCACACCTGTCTCATCTACCAGGAAAAACTCTTGTTCAAGCCCGATGCGCCGGTCTGCTACAGTCATACTGCAAATTCCTGAATTTTCCGCTGAGCTGAGTTCCAGACACTTCTGCTTCAGACTATCTTAGTTACAGCAGCGATTCAACCTGTACTCTACTGCCATGGCTTCAGTAGGAAAGCTGACTGGAAGAATCTATCAGCACTGGGGGTAAGGATATCTGTTCAACTACAGGGATGTAGCCCAGCGGTTGCTTGGCAAGTTGGGCAAATTGTTCTGGGCAACCACTCACATAAAACCGGGTCGGTTGAGCGGGCTGAGTATTGTTGAGCCCCAGTAACTGTAATTCTTGCCTAGCGGCCGCCGCAACATGAATAGCGGGGTCAATTCGTTGAACGGATTCAGACAGAATGGCCTGGAGTACAGGCGCAAGGTACGGGTAGTGGGTGCAGCCGTAGATTAGCGTATCGATCTGTTGCTGAATTAAAGGACGAAGATACTCTCGGCTAACCTTAGCAGTGTAGGGGTCACGGATGCGATCGCCCTCAATTAAGGGGACAAACTCAGGACAACCCACCTGCCAAACCTGAGCAGTCGGCTGAATTTCTAGAATCGCCTCAGGATAGCTGTTACTCTTCACCGTCGCAGGGGTTGCGATCACCCCAATTCGCCTGCCCCGCTGAACGGCAGCGCAGGCTCCCGGTAGAATCAAACCCAGGATGGGAATTGCAAACTCTGCCCGCACAATATCTAGGGCCAAAGCTGAGCTGGTGTTGCAGGCCATGATAGCCATCTTGATCGGGACTGACACCATCCAGGTGAGAATCTGGCGCACGAACGCCAGAATTTCCGCTTGAGAACGGGTCCCATAGGGCAAATTAGCGGTATCTCCAAAGTAAAGCACGGATTCATGCGGGAGCAGGCTAGAGATTGCTTTGAAAACAGTTAGACCCCCCACCCCACTGTCAAAAACGCCAATTCTGGCTTGCGGTCGTTTGTTGCTAGAAAGGGGCGGGGTTCCTAGTAAGTCAATTTTTTTTAAGCTAGACACGCGTGATATTACCCTCACTCACACCGCTTAGATACTAAACAAGCATTCCCTAAGCGCCTTGATAGTACCCCTTAAGAGAGGTTCATGGCCCAATTAAGGCAACTGTATTGTACGGGATTTGCCCTGCCTGCCATCCAGTCAAGTTAGAGGATTTTTGATCACGGATTGATTTGTAAGTACTGGAGAACGCCACGGGCAATCGCTGCGGCCATTTCCTCCTGATAATCTGGGTCAGCCAGCCGAGGGGCATCTTCGGCCCCTGTGACAAAACCCACTTCCACTAAAACTGAAGGGATAGCGGTTTTCCTGAGGACGAAAAATCTAGCTCGCCGGACGCCGCGATCGCGCACATTCTGACTTTGGAGAATACTGGCGTGAATAACTTGGGCCAAGCGAGCCCCACTGGAGTAGTAGTAGGTTTCGATACCATTTACGTCCGGGCGGCTCAAACTAATTGCATTGGCATGGATACTGACAAAAAGATCCGCATTCACGCTCTGGGCCAAGGCAACCCGGGGGCCTAAATCGACAAATCGATCATCTGAGCGGGGTAAGACAACTTGGACGCCCGCTTCCTCTAAAATTTCCGCAACTTCCAAGCCAATGGGCAGGATCACATTCTTTTCCTGAAGTCCACCAATCCCAATTGCCCCTGAATCTTTACCACCGTGCCCAATGTCCACGACAACCACGGCTCGGCCCTCCGTTTCTTTGCTTCTAGGTTGTGGTTCAGGTGCTGCCTGAGCCACTGGTGGAGAAACCTGGGGCGGAGGAACGGGAACTACTATAGATTGTGGGGATTGTGGTGCTGTTGCCGCTGGTTGAGACGGGCTCGACCCACGCTGAACTGTAGCTTGAGCTGACCCCTCCGGCAGCAAACTGAAGCTTTGCCAATTCCTCTGCTCCGAGGCCGGAATTTCTCTTCGCTGCGGGATAACCACAACCCCCCCTAAACTGCTCACGCTTGCCCGCCAATCTTCGCTGCTGCTATCAACATCTAAGGTCACCCGCGCAACGGGGGGCGAAGTATCAACCTGGGTAGCCCGCAATCGACCGATACCCAGCCGACCAACTGAAAAAGCTGCATCGGTTAAGCGATAGGAGAGAGCAGTACCCTTCAGGTCAATATTGACCTGGTTGCGATCGCGGTCAAGGTCAACCTCAACCTCAGGAGCACTACCCCGGGTCCGCAGGAACAAGCCATTAGGAGTGACACGGATATTTTCAACCTGAGTGCTAGCTCTGGCTACGGTGGTGACTGGAGCTTTACTGATAGTCTGAGAAGACTTAGCGCGAGCAGGTGAAGGTACTTGGGGCAAGAGTTGGGGAGTGGGTAACTGGACAGACCAGCGAGTTGGAGACTCACCTCGAACTTGAACCTGGCGAGGGTCTAACGTATACCCAGCAGCCAGCTCAACCACCAGCCGGGTCGTCTGCTGGTTAAATTGCCCGATCCGGACCGAGCGAACCGTTCTACCTAAGCTTTGCTGAAGGGCTGGTCGCCCCAGGGTAGTTCCCGGCAAATCAATCACCAGCCGCGTTGGATTTGTAATCAACTGGGCTCTGGGTTGAACGCCTTCATCAGTGACGAAGTTGAGTCGGTTTTGGCTGACATCAAAGCGCCAGGATTGCAGCTTGGCTGCCTCAGCAGTTGAGGACAGTAGAAAAACACCCAGAAAGCCCGGTAATAGCCAACATCGTCTCAAAGCAATCTCTCCTCGCTCGGTTAGCGTGGGCCAGAGCCCTTGCCGTATCCATCCTCGTTACTTGATCAGTCAGAAGTTAGGTTGAGTAGATTGATCAGTTGATCCAGCCAGAAGCTAAAAAAACGCCCTCCTTAATATAGATCCCCGCTGTCTATGTCTATTCAAATCCCAACTATCGATTCAGATGAGTCAGCAGGTCAGGGGTTGATGCCAGGTCCGGTTAATATTGACGAATTGACTAACCGGCTCGTCTAGATCGTGAGTTGCAGATTTTTTAGCCAGGATTGGCCCTGACCCTAGGGACGCACTAACAGCCCTCCATGTTTCAGCAAAGTTTTATCCCTCACGTTTCCTGCCTCGATTCGATTTCCTCTGCTCTGGTTAAATTGTTGGGCAATGATAGTGCTTCTGATCCAGCAGCCAGAGGTTCCGCTTGGTTTGGGGGAATGACTGCTGGCTGGAAGACAATTCGTAATAAAGGAGGAGCGAGAAAGGTCGTCAGAATGACCATGACGACAATCGCCGCCTCTAGAGGTTCGGAAAGTACACCACTGGCTGACCCGACTCCGGCAAAAACCAAACCCACTTCTCCTCTGGGAATCATGCCTACCCCAATCGCCAAGCGGTTGATCTGGGGCTGACCAAAAACAGCCAAGCCTGTGACGACTTTGCCTAGGATAGCAACAACAACCAAGAATAGGGCCATTGCTAGCCCCTCTCGATTGCTGGCTACTGCTGGATTCAGCACTCCCAGGTCCGTCTTAGCGCCAACCGTGACAAAGAAAATTGGGACCAGCATATCGGCGATGGGAATAATTTGTGATTCCAGTTCTTGCTGCTTTTCGGTTTCGGCCAGGACCAGACCGGCAGCGAAGGCTCCTAAAATCGCTTCCAGGTGAATGGCTGTAGCTACATACGACAACGTAAACGCAAAAACCAGGGATGAGAGAAGAAGCTGACCACGGGTATTGAGTTTAGCAACCAAGGTAACAAAGAGAGGACTGAGAAGCCGACCCAGAACAATTGCCCCGATCAGGAAAACTGCTGAACTGACAATTAAATAAAGGACATTCGTGACTTCTACTTCTCCGGTTTTTGCCAAGCTTGCCACGACTGCCAGGATAATAATACCTAAGATGTCATCTAAAACGGCTGCTCCAATAATGATCTGCCCTTCCTTAGAATTGAGGCGCTGAATCTCGGCCAAGACCTTTGCTGTGATGCCAATACTCGTTGCCGTCAGGGCTGCTCCGGCAAAAATTGCTGGCACAATCGGGACACCAAACAGGAGATTTAAGCCAAAGGTGCCAGCCACAAACGGAGCAATCACACCTATAACAGCAACTGCTGCGGCTTGAGGTCCGACGCGGATCAACTCTTGCAGATCCGATTGCAGGCCAATTTCAAATAACAGGATCACAACCCCAAGTTCTGCCAGGACGGAGATTACCTCGCTGTATTCTTCAAAGGCGGCGATCGCCACCTCTGGACTCGCCCCGGTCGTGAGCTGGAGAAAGGCTGTCAAGGGCGCAGTAGTGCCACTAGCAACGCTTGCAGGAAAAACTAGAAAGTGACAGACAGATACTCCTACGACTACCCCGCCAACCAGTTCGCCTAGAACCGGGGGTAGGTTAATGCGATCGCAGACTTCTCCACCAATTTTGCTGGCAAGATAGATCACCACTAAACTTAACAGCACGCCAGCCAAGATCAGGGGACCCTTTTCAGCAGCGGCGCTCCCTTCTACAGTGGATACTAGGAAAAATCTACGCCAGCCGGGAGTAGAAAGGGGCAAAAACCAGTCAAGCCAACTCGTCAAATCGTGCATAGGTAAAGAAATCATGTTGTTCACTGTACATGTTTCTGGAAATCTTGGGCGCGTGGAGTGGTGTAATAGACAATTTGCAGGCGAGGCTAATTAAAACACTCGATGCTGCAAGCTCGGCATTTGCTGGCGAACTTGGGCTAAGCGCGACGGTTCAATCGCAGCGATCGCCACACCGGGTTTGCTCCCAGCGTCTGCCAAGATCACTCCCCAAGGGTCAACAATCATTGCTCGACCGTGGGATTGACGCCGGGAGTTGTGCCAGCCGGTCTGGGCAGGGGCGATCACATAACTGGTGTTTTCAATCGCTCGTGCCTGCAGGAGAACCTGCCAGTGGTCCTTGCCCGTATAAGCCGTAAAAGTGGCGGGCACAAATAAAATACTAGCCCCAGCTTGAGTCATGGCCCGGTAAATCTCTGGGAAGCGGACATCGTAGCATACGGACAACCCGATACTGCCCAGCTCTTGAGAGGGATACACCGGGGGCATCCGGGTCCCGGCCAGGACCATGCGGGACTCGTGGTAAGTATTGCCATCCGGCAGATCCACATCGAACAGGTGAACTTTTTCGTACCGGGCTAGTTCCTGCCCACTGGCGTCGATCAACAGCGCTGTGTTGTAAAACTTGCCCCCGTTGGCGGGGATAGGAAAGCCACCCCCCAAGATGGCGACTTGGAAGCGCTGGGCCATGGTTTTGAGAAATTTTTCACTTTCTTGCCCAATTACTGCTGCCTGGGAGATTTTCGCTTCTTCATCGCCTAAAAATGAGAAGTTTTCCGGTAGGCCCACTAGCTCTGCCCCTTGGCGCACTGCAAGTTCAACCAGCTCTTCAGCCTGGGCCAAATTTCTCTTCAGGTCAGGCAGGCTCGTCATTTGGACTGCCGCAGCAAGGTAAGACTTCATAGGAATACGGCTGGATGCAACAGGAAACTAACCCATCCTAGAGCCTGATTGGTTTCAGTCGTCAACATTTTCGGCCAGAAAGCGTTCACTTTTCTGTTGTGTTCCGGCTAGGTAGGGGCCAGGTGTCGAAAGCTCTACTCGCCAAGAGACAGCGATCGCGCTAGTGCCGACACATAAAGGGGCTAGGAACCGGCAGCTTCAACCCGTTTATCTTGCATCTAAGCTTGACTAATAACGTTAAGGCTCTAAGCATGACGTTGCTGGTGCCACTGCCAAGCGTGTTCCAGAATAACTTCCAGATCGGAGTATGCTGGCTGCCAGCCCAAGGTTTCTTTGGCTTTCTCGGAACTGCCGACGAGGACCGCCGGATCTCCGGGTCGCCGTTCTGCTTCAATCACCTTAATTGGCTTGCCAGTGACGCTTTTAGCTGTGTCTATCACCTGCCGGACCGAAAAGCCGCTGCCGTTGCCTAAGTTGAAGACTTCAGCCACGCCTCCCTTGAGCAGGTAATCCAGCCCTTGGACGTGGGCTTGAGCCAGATCGTTCACGTGGATATAGTCTCGGATACAGGTGCCATCGGGAGTATCGTAGTCGGTGCCAAAGATGGAAATGTGGTCCCGTTTCTGCAGAGCGGTTAACAACACCAGGGGAATCAGGTGGGTTTCTGGGTTGTGGTCCTCCCCTAAACGTCCTTGAGGGTCAGCCCCCGCTGCATTAAAGTAGCGGAAGCGGACAGAGCGCAGGCCGTAGGCATGCTCAAAATCAGTCAAGATCCGCTCTACCATCAGTTTGGTTGCACCGTAGGGGTTAATCGGGTTTTGGGGGTGGTCTTCGGCAATTGGGATCTGCTGAGGCACGCCATAGGTGGCGCAGGTTGAAGAAAAGACAAACACATTAATCTTGGCTTGCACCATTGCTTCCAAGAGTGTCAAGGTGTCGACCACGTTGTTGCGGTAGTACTTGGCCGGCTCGGTGACGGATTCTCCCACGTAGGCATAGGCGGAGAAGTGCATGACGGCATCAATCTGCCGCTCGCCAAAGAGTTGTGTCAGTAGGGTGCGATCGCCAATTTCGCCACAGATAAACTCGACCTGCAACTTCTCGACTACGTCCCGATGACCGTAGACCAGGTTATCCAAAACAATGACTGAGTACCCAGCCTGCTGTAGGGCCAGCACGGTATGAGAGCCAATATAGCCGGCACCGCCTGTGACCAAAACTGTTGCTGACATTAGACCTCCGTGCAGTTCAGTTGAGTTTGACCAATCCAGTCGATCACGACGTGACCTAGCCGAGTATTCTCCAGGCGATCGATTTCCCGCACCCCCGTGGGACTGGTGACGTTTACCTCCGTCAAATAATCACCAATCACGTCAATTCCAACAAAAATTAGGCCATCTCGCCGTAGTATCGGAGCTAACTGCATGCAGATCTGGCGCTCCCGCTCAGTTAAACTGCTCTGAGCTACACTCCCCCCAGTGGCCATGTTGCCCCGGAATTCGCTGCCTGTGGGAACTCGATTTAGCGCCCCAATCGGCTCTCCATCCAGTAGGATAATGCGTTTGTCGCCCTCCTTGGCCGCAGGCAAGTAAACCTGCACCATGACCGGAACTTGCCCCCGCTGGGTACTGACTTCAATCAGAGAGTTGAGGTTGCGATCGCTGGGATTGAGTAACAGAATGCCCTCTCCGGCTTTTCCATTCAGGGGTTTGAGGACTGCTGTCCCTTTCTCTTCTGTAAATTTCCGAATCGTAGCTTTATCCTGGCTGACAATCGTTTCTGGAATTGCCTCTGTAAACTGGAGGGCGTACATTTTCTCGTTGGCATCCCGCAGTCCTCTCGGGGTGTTGATCACCTGAGTCATTGCGGGATCAACGCAGTCCAGAATGTAGGTGGCATAAAGATAGGCAATGGTCACAGGTGGGTCCTTCCGCATTAAGACCACATCCATACTCTCCAGGGGCACGACTTGAGGTGAACCCAAGGAATACCATCGTTCTGCGGCAACCCAGCGGCCCTCAATCAACTGTACAGGTTTGAGACTCACTGGCGTCAGTTGGGCCCAAGCCTTTGAACCTAGCACGCTCAGGCACTCAATCCGAGTGATCCAAACTTCGTGGCCTGACGCTTGAGCTGCTTCCATAAAGGCCACGCTAGTGTCGTGGCCGGGGTCAAGTTGTTCAATCGGGTCGATGATAAAAGCCAGCTTCACGGCATACCTTCTCGTTCTCTCCTTGCAGTGCTCAGGCCGGGTTGATTAAGCAACTTAATAGGAGTCTAACCATGATTGGCTGGACTTCCTAGCCACAAGCATACCGTGGTGCTAACCCGTTTGCAGCAATGGATCTAGTTCTCCCTCAAAATCGAGCTCGTAGAGGTCATCACACCCACCCACGTGCTGGTCATTAATAAAAATTTGCGGTAGGGATCGACCTCCACAGGCTCTTTTCGCCATCTTTGCCCGAGCTGATTCATCCCCATCTATCGGGTACTCCGTGAACTCAATGCCCTTTTGTTTCAGTAAGTCTTTGGCGCGGAGACAGTAGGGACAGGATGCCCACGTGTAGATCTCAACCTTGGGGGTCATAAGTGAGCTTCAACTCAAGCATTGGTATTTCAAGATTAGCCTAACAAGCTGCCGACGGAGCGACCCAGATTTGCCGGTGCCATGGCATCCATGGCAGCGGTGGGTTCATAGCCGCAGTGGACCATGCAATCGGCACATTTCGGGTTACCACTAGCGCGACCGTACTGGCTCCAGTCGGTATCATCTAGCAACTCCCGAAACGTCTTGTAGTGACCCTCATTCAGCAGGTAGCAGGGCTTTTGCCAACCTAAAACACTGTAGCTGGGCATGCCCCAGGGCGTACATTCGTAATCTCTTTCCCCGGTAAGGAAATCTAGAAATAGGGGGTTGTGGTTAAAGTTCCACTGTTTCTGGCCAGACTTGTAGGGGGCAAGGATCTGCCGGAATAGAACACGGGTCTGCTCCCGTTTGAGGAAATGGTCTTGATCCGGAGCCCACTCATAGCTATAGCCGGGAGACACCATCATCCCATCCAGGTTTAGGGAATGGACGAAATCAAAGAATTCCTGCATTTCCTGGGGATCAGCACCCGCAAAGATTGTCGTGTTGGTGGTAACCCGGAATCCTCTAGCTTTTGCCACCCGAATCGCCTGCACTGCTTTGTCAAAAACGCCATCGCGGTCTACACACTTGTCATGATGCTCTTGCAACCCATCCAGATGCACACTGAAGGTGAGGTAGGGGGAAGGCTGGAATTTGTCCAGGCTCCGCTCCAATAGCAGCCCGTTAGTACAGAGGTAGACAAACTTGCGGCGCTGGACTATTCCGGCTGCAATTTCACCAATCTGCGGGTGCAGGAGGGGTTCGCCACCGGGAATGGAAACGACCGGAGCACCGCACTCCTCGACAGCGGCAAAACATTCTTCTGGGCTGAGGTTTTGTTTCAAAACTTCGGCTGGGTGCTGGATCTTGCCACAGCCAGAGCAAGCTAGATTGCAGCGAAATAAAGGTTCAAGCATTAAGACCAATGGGAAGCGCTTGCGGCCGATTAATCGCTGAGTCACCAAGTACTTGCCAACGGCGATCGCTTGTTTGAGATTGACTGCCATAACTCAATTGTCCTCACTGTCCTCACATCTGCAATCTAACGCGTTAGGCTTTGGCTTGACAGGTTGACTTTCTGCTGTGCACAGAAGTTCCTAATCCCCAGGGAGGTCAGTCAGGGGTACCTGTAGCCAATCTTGCAGGTATCGCCGCAGGGCTTGAGCCAGTTCCTGCCGCTGGGCAAAGCGCTCGGTTCGGACCGGCTTACGATTTTCGTCGAGCATCCAGCCATAGTCACTGCTGAGACGCAGTTTGTCCTGCCAGTCGCCGATGGAAACCAGCAGTTGGTCTGCTGGACTATTGTCGTATCCCTGCACCCAAAACATGTAGGTAAAACTATTCTGCTGGGCTGCCGCCACGGTTGAGGGTTGACCGCACTTTTCTTGCAGCCGCGATCGCACCTGCTCCACCAGACCGGGTTGATCAATTTCCTCCAAAGTTCGCATCGCTAAAGTCAAGGCAAAATAAAATTCCTCAACCGGGACAAACCTAAGCTGCATCGGGGTTGGCACTGCTAAATGTTTCAAGTCTTGGGCAGGTCACAACACTACCACTAAAGACGTGTCATCTTACACCTTAAAACACCGTTAATCGCTACAGTGGGGGTAAGAACAAGGGGTGGCGAATGGCAGGACACTTACTGTTAGTCGATGACGAACCAGGACTGCGCGAAGCAGTGCAGGCCTACTTAGAAGACAGTGGCTTCACAGTTGATGTTGCCGCCAATGCCCAGGAAGGCTGGCAGCAACTTGAACTGCATTCCCCAGACTTGGTGATTTCCGATATCATGATGCCCCAGGTCAACGGCTACCAGTTTCTGGAGCAACTTCGCCAAGATCTGCGCTTCCGCGAGTTACCGGTGATCTTTCTCACCGCCAAAGGCATGACCAAAGATCGAATTCAAGGCTACCAGGCTAGGGTGGATGCCTATCTTCCAAAACCCTTTGACCCCGATGAACTAGTGGCAATCATTGAAAATATCCTGGAGCGGCGAGCTAGCGGCTCAGCTTCAGCAGATAATAATCCAGATATTGCAGACTTGGCGGGTCAAATTGCCGAAATCAAATCTCTCCTAACCAAGCGAGGGGGATTGCCCCAAACCTCAGCATCTGTTCAAATAGACCTAACCCCACGGGAGCAAAGTGTTTTAGACCTGGTCGCCAGCGGCTTGATGAATAAGGAAATTGCTCGTCAACTTGATACCAGTGTTCGTAATGTTGAAAAGTACGTCAGTCGGCTATTCAGCAAAACTGGCACGAGCAGTCGCACGGAACTGGTCCGCTACACCCTGGAAAATGGTCTAACCAAGTAAGCCAGCCTCAGTTGGACTCAGGATCTTCCCGCAACAGCTATTTCTAATGGCCTTGAGCCGAGGACAAAAGGTCTGGTCCGAACTTGGGCAACTAGCCAGCGCACACTGTGATTACTCAAAACTGAGAGTGGCCCCATCACCATGAGGGATTTTACCTCAGCCCGGGAAATCTTTACGGTTCCACCAGACTGCAACATCGCTGTGGACTGGGTCAACTCCCGCAGGGTTGCATAGGCAAACAACAGCGGCAAAATGCAGAATAGCCGAATTGGAACTGCTTGCTTGGGAATGGAGAGCAAGTAGGACAAAGCCTGATCTAAATCTGACCAGGCCAGTTGAATTAATGCTGCGATCGCAGCTCGATTCTGTTGCAAGTGTTCTGGACTGAGCAAAGTCTGGTGGCTACTGCCAAACGCCTTGAGAGACTGCTGGGGAATATAAATTGAGTTTTCGTGTTCTACGTCCCAGGCAATATCTTTGAGGATGTTGACCGTCTGGAGAGCTTCACCAAAGGCAGCACAGCGGGTCAGGAGCACTTGGTATTCCGCGGAGCCAATTGTAGGAGAATGCTGGTGCCAGAGATCTGTCAAGAGGTAGCCAACGGTTCCAGCTACGTAGTAGCAGTACTCTTTGTACTCATGCAGGGTTTGAATTCGAATTCCGTGGGGATGGAGGATGACAAATTTTTTCATTCCCTGCACCATCTCGCTCACCCAGTGATGCACCCGTTGCTGCGATCGCTCAGGCAAGGAACGAAAGTAGGCAAAAACCAAATTTGTATGGTGAACTAGTTGGACGTGGGCAGGCTCCCCGGTCACACCCTGGGCTGCGCTGGGAAAATCCTCTGCCACAGTCGGGTTATCAAAACAATCGAGAAGTTGATCAAGCCAGAGGATTTTGCGATCAACAGAGGCGATGGGATCATCCTCAAGCGTGTCAGCAATCCGGCAAATCAGGTAGGCAACCAGTACTGACCGCCCTAAGTGGCCGGGCAGAAAGCGAATACTCAAGGAAAAAGTCCGGGATACCTGCGGCAATATTTCCTGACAAAAGCGTTCAGCCTGTTTTTGTTCAAGGGCTGACTCAAGCACCATCTGGGTCATAAACGGTCACTCCTGCACACACAAATTCAGCAGCAAAATCACACCACTCAAGCAAAATCATTGAATAACACAACCACTCTTCCCCTGCCCAGTTTTGGCTCAGAAAAGGACAGTGTTCTATCAAAGATTTGCGCTGTCTGCGAGGAAGATAGCACAAGCTAATGAGAAATTACTTAAAATCCCCTGGGTCTTTTCACTTCCAAGCATAAAACTTGCACATCTAAGTTATGAGGCAATATTAATGACTCTGCCAATTCAGATGATCTTTGTACCTCAGGGATCAGAGCACAAAGCCGTTTGTCGAGGGTTGTTAAACCGAACGACTATCACCCCACCCCCTGTCCTGTCAATTCCGGTCGGACCTGGGCCGTTGATTAGGCACCTGGCACAATTGCAAAAAAATAGAACAATTACCTGCGATCGTCACCCCCAAATCTTGCTTGTAGGACTGTGTGGAAGCTTAATTCCCCAACATGCTGTCGGAGATGTCGTGCTTTACCAAGGTTGTGTCTACGGGACGAACCGATCCAGCAAATTGTTGCCCTGTGACCCTGTCCTGACGAACTTGATTGATTGTCACCTGCAAGGGATCTGCCAAGTCAAAGCCCTAACCAGCGATCGCATCGTCTGGTCCGCGACTGAGAAACGCCAACTGGCCCAGGAGCATAAGGCTGAGGTTGTGGATATGGAAGGGTATGCTGCTCTAGAAGTCTTGAGTCAAGCTGGAATTGCTGTGGCAATGCTCCGCGTGGTCAGTGACAATTGCCATCACGACTTGCCTGACTTGAACCGTGCTCTCAGCCCAGAAGGAACACTACAACCCTTACCCTTGGCGATCGGGCTGCTCCGGCAGCCAATTGCCGCAACTCGACTCGTTCGAGGTTCCCTCAAGAGTCTTCAGATTCTCCGGGACGTGACAACTCGCTTGTTTAGATAGGTAGCAGCACCAGACTGAGTACTGGAAAAAACTTTGTCCTATCTGGGTGCTGCATAAACCCGTCCTTTCCAGGCTCCACCTTGACCGCGCCAGTGCCGCAAAGCTGAGTCTAGGGTCATAAGCGTGTAGAGTAGGGCGATCGCCGGTAAGCCCAGGGCCAGCAAAGGAGAACACCCGTAGAGTCGCAGCGTCGGCAAGTAAGCCCCAGCCATCAGCAGCCACCCTACCAGCCCGGCGATCGCACTTGACCAGTTCCCTGTCAGCCCACCCAGAAGTGCCGCTACGGGAGGAACACCGTAGAGCAGGCCCATGCCAAGCACTGCTCCGATTAAAAGCAATGGAGAATAGTTCAACTGAGTAAAAGCGGTGCGGGCAACCATTTCCCAGACTGTTCCTAAACTGGGATAGGAGCGTAAGCTGCGGGTCGAGGAACTCAGTCCCAGCCAAATGCCACCCCCGTTAGATTTGATTGCCTGGGCTAAAGCACAGTCGTCAATTAAAGCTTGGCGAATCATCTGAATCCCACCCACCCGGCTTAAAGTGTTTCTCCGAATCAAGATGCAACCCCCCGCTGCCGCTGCTGTGGACTTGTTGGAGTTGTTAACCCAGGGGAACGGGTAGAGTTTTTGAAAGAAAAAGACAAAGGCCGGAATCAAAAACCGCTCCCAGAAACTTTGGCAGCGCAGCGACACCATTAAAGAAACCAGATCTAGATCTGCTTGCTCGGCCTTAGCAACTAACTGACGAAGATTTCCAGGGTTATGCTCAATATCTGCATCTGTTAGCAGTAGATATTCCGGTGGAGAAGATTGCTGCTCAGCCTGTTGAATACCTTGCTCTACCGCCCAAAGCTTTCCACTCCATCCAGGCGGCAAGGAGGTAGTAGAGCGAATTTCTAACTGGGTTTTGAGGGTTCGAGCCACCTTTCGGGCAACTTCGGCTGTACCATCAGTGCTTTGATCATCAACCAATATCACTTTGAAGGGGCCAGGATAATTTTGGCTTAGCAGCGATCGCAAGCTCACAGGCAACACATCTGCCTCATTGCGGGCCGGAACCACAGCACAAACCGCAGGCCATTCTTTTAGGTCAACTACTTCATCTGCGAGGCGCTGATCTGCTTGCCAGAACTGTCCTCGAAAACAAAGGAGTCCAATCCAAATTCCTAGGGAGAGGACTGTTAGTCCCAATCCAACAACACTCATGATCATGCTGTTAACTTGTTGTGCCGGGGCGTAGCACAGGAAACCTTATGCTAGCAGACCTAAGTTACTGTTATTTTTCGGTGATCGCGCTGCTCACAGCTACCAAGTACAAGCATAAGGTTAACGGGAGTCAAAAGACATGGAAACTATTCGTCAAGTCGTTCGCCCAGATAGCGATCGCAAAGATGCACTCGCTCAAATCGTTGAACTGGAAGCAAGTGCGAAATTTTCCGTTATGCTGCACTTTGGTAGATATTCTCAAGGCCGAACCTAAAGCCATGCAAATTCAAGACCGGGTTGAGCTGTCTCAGGTGAAGTCGGCGATCGCTGCCAGTCAAAACTACCTACTTTCGCTCCAGCATCCAGAAGGTTACTGGTGGGCAGAACTAGAGTCAAATGTTTCGATTACGGCAGAGGCGGTGCTGCTCCATAAAATTTGGGGTACGGATGCGGTACGACCGCTGCCCAAGGTAGAAGCCTATTTGCGATCGCAGCAGCGGCAGCACGGCGGCTGGGAATTGTTCTACGGCGATGGCGGCGAACTGAGTGTTTCGGTTGAAGCTTACATGGCCCTGAAGTTGCTGGGTGTACCGGAGACAGACCCAGCGATGGTCTGGGCGCAAGCGTTTATCCTCCAGCGGGGTGGCGTCAGCCGGACGCGAATTTTTACCAAACTTCACTTGGCCCTGATCGGCTGCTACGACTGGCGCGGGGTCCCCTCACTCCCAGCCTGGGTGATGCTACTGCCGTCAACCTCGCCCTTTAACGTCTACGAGATGTCAAGTTGGGCCAGGGGCAGCACGGTGCCCCTGGTAATTGTTTTGGACCGCAAGCCTGTCTTTACAGTCAGACCAGCAATCAGCCTGGATGAGCTATACGCTGAAGGTCGGAACAACGCTCAGTTTGAGTTGCCCCGGAGTCAAGACTGGCGGGATTTGTTCAATGTCTTGGACTCTAGTTTCAAACTTGCTGAGGACTTTAATCTGGTACTATTCCGGCAAGAAGGCATCAAGGCCGCCGAGCGGTGGGTGCTAGAACGGCAAGAAGCCACAGGGGACTGGGGCGGCATCATCCCGGCCATGCTGAACTCTCTCTTGGCTCTGCGGACCTTAAACTACGCTGCGGCTGATCCAGTTGTGAAACGCGGCCTACAGGCCGTTGATCGCTTTGCGATTGAGACGGATGAGACCTATCGGATTCAGCCGTGTATTTCCCCGGTTTGGGATACAGCTTTGGTGATGCGATCGCTGGTTGACTCTGGTCTGGCTCCTGATCATCCGGCCCTGGTCAAAGGGGGAGAGTGGCTCCTGAGCAAACAGATTCTCGACTACGGGGATTGGGCGGTGAAAAACCAGCAAGGTCAACCAGGAGGTTGGGCATTTGAGTTTGACAATCGCTTCTACCCAGATGTAGACGATACAGCGGTCGTGGTCATGGCTCTACAGGCAGTGCAATTGCCGGATGAAAAATTAAAACAAAGGGCGATCGCCCGGGCCGTAGCCTGGATTGCGACCATGCAGTGCCAACCGGGGGGCTGGGCCGCTTTTGACTTGGATAACAATCAGGACTGGCTCAATCAACTCCCCTACGGTGACTTGAAAGCGATGATTGATCCCAATACCGCTGATGTCACAGCCCGCGTTCTAGAAATGGTTGGTCGCTGTAACTCCTCCATCAATTCCCACCAGATCGAACGGGCGCTCAGCTACCTCAGGCAAGAACAAGAACCAGAAGGCTGCTGGTTTGGCCGCTGGGGGGTTAACTACATCTACGGCACTAGCGGGGTACTGACAGCTTTATCTCTAACCGGATCTGAACCTCACCAAAGGAGCATGCAACGGGGGGCGACCTGGCTGGCTCAGTGCCAAAACTCCGATGGAGGCTGGGGTGAGACTTGCCGCAGTTACAATGATCCCAGCCTAAAGGGGCAAGGAACCAGTACGCCTTCCCAAACCGCCTGGGCCTTGATTGGCCTAATGGCAGCAGGTGAAGCGACAGGTCGGTCTGCCGATCAAGCAATCCAGGATGGAACTAGCTATCTTTTGCAAACTCAATGCGCCGACGGTACTTGGGATGAGGCACACTTCACCGGTACCGGCTTTCCCAGTCACTTCTATCTGAAGTACCACCTATATCAACACCACTTTCCTCTCACAGCTTTGGGCCGTCGTCTCGCCAAGCTAGAAGAACTCAATTAAATTTAACCTGAGTTTGCGTTAAGCTGAAATCCGCATTTCTCCGTTCATGTCTTGGACGTTTTTCCAAGGTACTTGCACTCTTTCAGCCGTTTGGGGATGCTCAGCTTAAGTGCTACTTTCTTCTCAATCCCACTCGGGGCCAATGTCCTGGATGCAACAGCGAGCTTAACGTAGCTATTAGGGTCTCGATTACCTTAGGTTGTTCTTAGTTCGGGTGATTTTCTTACTCTCGTAACTCCTCAGAGTTGACCAGGCTGTGGCAAAGTTAAAGAGCCTGTATGGTCCAAGCCTGATAAGTTATTTGAATTTACAATCCTGCTGGTCCTTCTATAATTTGCTGCTGAGACGGCCTGCCTGCAAGAGCTCATAGGTTTCAGTAATGGTCTTTTCTACCTTCAGTTCATGAATAACTTTGGAATAAACCAGGTTTTTGTGAATGGTCACGACCGAGGAGCTTGACATGAGACTGTATCAAGGTTTTAGCTATATATCAATTGGAGTGGTAGCCTTGGTAGCAGTCGGCCTGCCTGTTTTGGCTGCGACAGAACTAAGAGTGATTCGAATCAACGCAACGCCCAGTGGGGTTGAGCTCGTCTTCGCAACACAAGGGAACAATCGTCCCCCCATCTTAACCACCAGCCGCGACAACAGTATCATTGTCGAGCTAGCTGAGACTCAACTTCGACTCCCAGCTTCCCCTGAAGACCCCTTGGCGGAGCGAACCTCCTTTCGCAAAGACAACCCCGCACCCGGCATTGCCTCAGTTCTTCTCAGCCAGCTCAATCCTAGAACCGTTCGAGTCATCGTCAGTGGCAGCCGCAACGAACCAATTGAGCAGGTAGTTCGCCAAGACGGTAGCAGCTTAGTTCTGAGCTTCAATCGGACTGCAAGCAGAAGCACGCCTAGAGAGACTACGGCTGAAGTCGCTCAGCGTGGGGAGCGCTCCAACGAAGCTACTCCATCAAGTAAAGACAGCCCAGCCACACCTGTCCTCTCTACCCGGCCATCTTCTGCGGACCAACCACCAACCCCGTCTGCTCCACCTCAGCCTCAGACTGCTTCCCAGCCCCCCAGAGTTAGTCAGACACCGGCAGCACAACCTGCTTTGCCTCAAGTGCCTGGCGCGAGTCAACAGCCAAGCTCCGGCCCCCCCGGCCTGCCTCGGGCCGCTGCACCTCCGGTAGGAGACATTGCTGTGGCCACGGTGGATATCACCCCAAGAGCCGACGAGGAGCCGGGCCGGATTATCCTGCGCACCTTGCGGCTGAACCAACTCAGGGCAACCTCTCAGGTCACCCTGGCTCAAAGATTAACCAGTCGAGCTGAAACGGGGGGAACGGTTGGCGGCAGGGCCCCTACGAGTAGTTTTGATGAGTTTGGTGACTCAGGTAGCTTTGACTCCGGCGGCTCAACTACCGCTCAGACTGCGATCGGTCGGACGACTTCAACGAGTCAAACGATTCGCTATCAGGGGGCGAAGGAGATTTTGCAGGCCTTTGGGGCCAACACTGGAGAAACAAGTACCACGGCTGATCAAACCTTTGAGGACGAGGCTGCGACCGATGAAACCTTTGAAGACGAGGCGACGACTGATGAAACCTTTGAAGACGAGGCTGCGACTGATGAAACCTTTGAAGACGAGGCCAGTATCGATGAGCCGTTTAGTGACTCTGCCAGGTCGAGTGCTACCCTGCTGCGGGGCTTAGAGGTCGTTGCTGAGGCCAGGACCAATACCGTGACGCTAATTGGTCCTCCCCGCCTGGTTGAGATTGGTTCTGCCATCCTGTCGCAGTTTGACGTGCGCCGCCGCCAAGTTGCGATCAATGTCAAGATTGTCGATGTTGATCTGAGTCGAGGGCGCAATTCGAATGCCGACTTGCAGTATCGCGCCACTAATTCTCTTGGTATTGGGTTCAGGAGAGATCCTGATGGGTCTAACAACTTTGGTCTTTTGGGCACGATTGGGAACGTTGACCTTCCCGGTAGCTCTGCGATCACACGTTTGCCTCAGACCCTTTTGGGTATCCTGTTTACCTCAATTCAAAATCAAACCGCTAAGATTCTGACCAATCCAACTTTGGTGGTCCAAGAGGGCAGTTCTGCCCAGGTGAATCTGACCCAAGAAATCTTCTCAGGCTTTGAGACCACTGACGTTTTTGATGACAATGCAAATCGCTTGAGACGTACGCCAATCATTCGCCCCGCTGGGGTGATTGTCAATGTCACGGTGGAAAGTATTGATGACAATGGTTTTGTCAATTTGAGTGTTTCCCCGGAGGTGAGTGCCCCCTCTGGGAACTACGAAACCGATGACGGTGGTTCAGGTACATTGCTAGCCCAGCGTCGCTTGGAGACGGGGTCGGTGCGACTGCGAGATGGGCAGACTCTAATTTTAACCGGCATCATCCAAGACCAAGACCGGGTCAGTGTGAGCAAGATCCCGATCCTGGGTGACATTCCATTGCTGGGGCGCCTGTTTCGCCGGGAAGAAAGGGTGAATGAACGGCGAGAGGTGGTTGTGGCAGTTACCCCTGAGATCTTGGATGATTCTGACCAGTCAACTGCTGGCTATCGCTACCGCCCTACCCCTGAGTCCCAGAGACTTCTACAGCCTTAGTTACGAGCAATTCCCGCCCTGGCGGACCAAACCGGCAAATATTCTGGTGCTACGAAAATTCGCTCGCAGGTCCGCAAACGATTTTCTTTACGCTTTTACTAATTGTTACAGCGGTTGCTGGGCAGGCACACCAGTAGAGCGGGGATATGCAGCCAGTGTAGGGGTGACCTTACGCAAGTAGAGGCAGTGCCGCACGCTTTGGCTGACAGGCGTGGTGAACCTTGTAACTAATTCAACCTTACCGCCCAACTTTTCGACAATTGAATCTAGGGCTTGTGTGTCAGAAGCTGTCCACTGGCCTCGATAGAGAACTGCTAAACCACCAATCTTGACCAAAGGAAGAGTGTACTCAGCGCAAATTGATGCAGATCCAACCGCCCGAATAAGGGCGATGTCGTAGTGCTCCCGGTGATGGCGGTGCTGGCCAAGTTGCTCAGCGCGATCGCATAAGGTACTGGCATTGTCGATCCCCAAGGCTGCCACTAACGTTTTGAGGAAGATAATTTTCTTCTGGGTTGAGTCAAGCAAACAGACTGTCCAATTTGGTCGGGCGATCGCAATCGGAACCCCCGGAAATCCTCCCCCGGTACCAATATCAATCACTTGCTGCGGCAGAGAGGTTTGCCTCAGGGGTGCAACAGCTCTGATGGAATCCCACAGGTGTTTCTCCCAAAACTCCAGTGTGTCCTTAATGCGGGTTAGGTTGAGGCGGCGATTACCCTCTAGGACCTGTTCATAGAGTTGCTGAAACTGACGTTGCTGCTGAGTGTTTGGCTGCCAATTGAGCGTCTGCTGCCAGAGATTAGCCATCTCAGGCAGCACTGGTAGATCGATTCCAGCCATTGTGCTCCCCTGCTCTAAATTCGCTAAGGAATCGCCTGAGGTTGTGGTTCAGCCTTGGCTACCAAGGATTTCGGATCGACGGGGTGCAGTTCACCGTGATTTAGGGTCCAGCAGCAGTCTGCGATCGCTAGCAATTCTCCGGCATCATGGGTAACCACCAATAAACTCCAGTGAGCTTTGAGTTTGGCAAGAAGCGTCACCAGTTGCCGCCGCATTGACCAGTCAAGTCCAGCCGTGGGTTCGTCCAACAACAGTAAGTAAGGCCGACGGATCAACTGCACAGCCAGAGCCAAGCGGCGCTGCTGACCACCGCTTAGTGAGTGGGGTGACGTATGCAGCGGTAAGTGGGCCAGACCTACTTCCTGTAAGGCTTCATTAATCTGCTCTGCTTTTAACTCTGGATGGCCGAGTCGGACCTCTTCAAGGATCGTGCCACCGCAGAAGTGCCGCTCTGGAAATTGAAAGACTAAGCCACCCAACTGCTGCAAATGCAGCGAGGTGAGTTCCTGTTCTCGCCAGAAGATCTGTCCAGCCGTTTGTTCTGTCAGGCCCGCCAACGTCTCCAAAAGTGTACTTTTGCCCGAACCGCTAGGGCCAATCACTAGCCCTAGCTGCTGGGGGGGAAGCTCCAAGTTAATCTGCTTGAGAATTGCTGCTGCCGCTGCTGCTGGATGATAGACCAGGTTTTTAAGATAGAGCATTAAATGCAGTACCAAGATAAAGCCAACAGGATTAAGAAGCGAGTCCTACTGCTACACAGTACCCCCCGATCAGGCAATCCTGACTTACATTCTGACAAAATTAGGGGGAATCAGCCGCTCCCATTCCAGGGTTTGTATCTTTAACCAATTCCCCAAAAGCCCTCAGTGACGCTATCAGCTTAGGAGCCTACACGACCTATCCCTAATAGAAATTAGTAAAAGTACTGAAGTTTCACTGAAGCTAATTGTGTTAGAAAAAGTTATCTCATCTTAAATTGGGTTTAGTAGGTAGTTCCTAGGGGAACAGTGGTTTGTGTTAGCGACCTGGTGCAGATCCAGAGTGGAAGAGGACCATCAGTGTGCTGTATCTAGCAGAAGTACAAAAGAAAAGTGGGTTCATGGGTGTCAAAACCGAGCTTAGACTTTTGATTCGCCAACAGTCTGAACAAAACTGGAATGCCCTACCCAGTGAAGACTTGCTTCCAGCAGAAGAGGCAAACAAGTTTAATGCTGGTGCACTGGTTTTTGTAGAGCTGACTCCTACTCGTCAAATTCAAAATACCTATGAAGCCACGAAGCAGTTAGTTGGCATTTTACAGAGCTTTTCCCGCAATCGAGAGAAGTTTCGTGCCCAAGAAGAAGAAATAGAAGGCTGGAAACAATCTTTAATCTATCAAAGTCAAGAGCTAACCCACCGTGAGTTAGAGCTAGAGTCGCGAACAGAGGAGTTACAGCAGCTAGAAGAAGCCTCAAAGCATCTAGCACAACAACAACTGGAGGCCAAGGCCACTGTTGAAGAAGCACAGCGGCTACAGGAAGAAGCCGAGCGTAACCGTCAAGAGCTAGAGGGAGCCTGGGAGCATTTGCACGGAGAGATGCGGCGGCTAGAGGAGCATCAAGCTCAACGAGCAAGCGTACCGAATGATGAGCAACTCCGGAGTATTGAGGAGTTGCTCAATCGCTTGGCGGGAGCAATGACTTCTTTAGAGTTCCCTCAAGGGCAACCAACCTTTGCCTTAGACCTCATAGCACGACAGCAAACTGTGCTGGACCAACACTGGCAAAAACTTGAGCAACACCGTGCTTCAGCGCAGGAGCGCCAAGCGGAAGTAGATCTCCAGGCTCGTGATTTGGATAGTCATTGGCAAGCGTGGCAACAGGTTGAGGGTCTTTTAGAGCAGGACCAAATCGAGCTAAAGCTCCAGCAACAAGCCTTGAATCTGAAAGAAGAATATGCACATACCCTAGCTGGTCGAGCCCAAGCTCAGGCAGACCTATATCAACAGCTCTATCACCTCAGTAATGGCACTGAGCCTGAAAGTTTAGGTGAGCAAGTTGACATCCAGTCCCTTAAAACCATGCCTTTGGAGGACCTGATAGCAACAGTGGAAGACCTCCGAAAAGGCTTAGAAGGTATATCTCGCTTTGTGCATGATCAAGAAGAGGAGCTAGCACTTCAGCAACAGGCAATTGAAGAATTCCAGGAAAAAATAAACCAGGCTAGCGACTATGATCGTCTCAGTCTTGAAGGTGACTTGGAGTTCGAGCAGCAAAGTTATCAGATGCTGGATGAAACTTTAGTAGGTCAACGCCGTAGCCTACAGGAGCGGCAAGGAATCCTCGCTAAGCATCAGGCTGTGCTGCTTGAGCGTCAAGGACAACAAAGTCAAGGAAATTTACCTGGCCTAGAGCCTTTTTTGCTTCAGTTCGAGGCTCAGCGTCAGCAGCAAGGGGAGGAGCTAGAGAATTTACAAAGCCAAGCTGAGCAACTGCGTTCCATCACTCAACAGAGTCAGAAAGCAATTGAGCACCAGTCTAGAGACCAAGATACTAAACGCAATGAGTTGAAAGAGCTGGAGCTAGCTTTACAGCACCAGAAGGCCGCAGTAGCAGAGCTTTGGGGCAAAACCAATGCGTATGAAGAGACATTGCAGCCCATTCAGGACGGCTTAAATGGAATACGCCAGAGTCTAACAGCAGTCGAAGCTGATTCAATTCAGAGTCAGCAGGGTAGTGATGAACAACGGCAAGTCATTGAAGAAATCAGAGGACTTGTAACAGGGTTTGCCCAGCTCTCCGAATTAGCTGTCTCTTAAGCAAGGCTGACCTGAAGGTTTCTTCTAGGGCTAGAGCCCCTTGATGCTGTTGGTCTAAGTTTTCCACCAAATCCAAGGATCTGCGACCTCAGCAGTGACCTCCCCTGGGAAAGGATCAGTGCGGGTCCGGTTCGGAGCCGAAACTAGCGTGATCGCTTTCTCAACCTGATCAAAGCTGGGCGTAGTTGGCAAGATCTGTTGCAAGAACTGGCGGATTGCTCGGCGCTGAAGCGCCAGGGGTGCTTCCCGTAAAACGTTCCGGTTCAAACCAGCTTGACTCGGATGCCGTTCCCCTAACGCTGCTGATGGCTCGGCTTTTTGCCGGAGAGCCGTTGCTGACCTTTCTAAGAAATCTACTTCAGCCCGAAGAAGTTCGGCAGTCTGGGCCAGAGCCTGCTCAACTTGAGGATTGAAGTGAGTTTGGAGGTAGGGCAACAACTCCCGGCGAATCCGGTTGCGAGCATACTTCAAGTTTTGATTAGTCAAGTCCTCCCAAACGGGTAAGTTAAAGCTTTGACAAAACTGAGCGGTTTCTGCCCGTGTAATTTCCAATAGTGGACGGATGAGTTGAAGGTTAGCACCAAGGGGGCGTTGCCAGGTTAGAGCCTGCAATCCATCGGCACCGCTGCCACGCATTAAGTTGTAGAGTAGAGTCTCGGCCCGATCGCTGGCGGTGTGTGCGGTCAATAGAGCCTGATAACCGTTTGCTTGCGCGATCGTAGCTAGGGCTTGATAGCGCCACTCTCGTGCCTGAGCTTCAGTTACAGGTACTTCAACTGCTGTTTGGCAGTAAAAAGGAACTTCCCAAGACTGGGCCAAATATGCAACGTGCTTAGCATTGGCTTCAGAGTCAGACCGCCAACGGTGGTCGCAGTGGGCGATCGCTAACCGCCAGCCCCACTTTGGCTGCAAATCCAGCAACAGCTTGAACAAGCAAACGGAATCCTGTCCTCCAGACACCGCAACCAGCAACCACTGGTTCTGCTTTAGTAGTTGCCGTTGGCGCAGTGTCCGGTGCAGGCGGGCATGGAGAGGTGTCCAATTTTGTCGTTCTAGCGACACTGAACGTCTGACTTCCTTGACAGGTTGATTACTGAGACAAACAACTTGAGAAAAGTATCAATGAACAGCTTTCTCAAAAGAACTAGCCCTAGGCTCGCAGCACTAACTGAGCTCTAAAAAAACCAGCCATAGGAATGTAAACCCTTACCTAACAAATTGACTCCTAGGTAACAAACCCAGACGACAAAGAAACCTGTTGTCGCAAGAATGGCTGGACGACGGCCCTGCCATTCTCTGGTAATCCGGGCATGTAAATAGGCGGCAAAGACCAGCCAAGTAATTAGGGCCCAGGTTTCTTTCGGGTCCCAACTCCAGGGTGCTCCCCAGGCCTCGTTAGCCCAGACCGCGCCGGCAATGATGCCAATGGTTAGGAGTGGAAACCCTAAACCAATCATGCGATAGCTGATATTGTCTAAGGTGTCCGCCAGGCTGAGGCGCTGAGGAGACAACGGTTCAACAGGAGGCTGCATTGTGGTCCGCTCTAGCACGGCAGTGCTGCTACCACGGCCATTATTTTCCATCAATTGCGTCATATCTGTGGTAATTGCCGTTGCTTCATTAGTTCGCTTTAAGCGATCAGCCGCATTGTTACGATATCCGCCTGTACCGACAGAACTACCTTTGAGCTCGACGTTCTGGCCCCGTGTTACAACCAAAAAAGCGATCGCCAAAAGGGAACCAACCATCAGAGCAGCGTAGCTGAGCAACATCACACTGACATGCATCATCAGCCAGTTTGACTTTAGGGCTGGGACCAAAGGCGCCGAAGTTTGCATCCCTGCTGGCAGAGAAAGGGTAGCAAAGGCAGCAATGCTCATGGCAACGGGCGTAGTCACGATGCCAACCAGACGGCTACGACTTGTGCTTTCAGCAATCAAGTGAACCGTAGTAATGCCCCAGGCCAGGAAAAAAAGAGATTCGTAGAGATTACTTAAGGGGAAGTATCCAGCCTCTAACCATCGTGCTCCCAGTAAAGCGGCCATGCAGAGGTTGGCGATCGCCATCCCGGCTGTACCAAAAGCCGGAAGATAGGGAATTTGCGAGAAAGCTGCACTACTCCAGTAAACCAGCGTGGTCACAAATAGGACAGCAAACGAACCGTTATCTAACCAGTTCTGGAGTGTAACCAGATTCATTCAGTGTTCTCCCAACAGTGCCTGATAGTAAAGGGTCGAAGTTCTAACCTTTAGTCCATCCTATCCGGTATCTTGCCCCTGGGATCGGTCTTAATGAACAGTAAGGACTCAATCGCGCTGATTGGCTGCACTTGTGGGCCAGCACCAAGTGCTTGTAGCCTTAAGAAGCCAGCATAAGCTGCTGCTTTTTCAGCCAGCTTGATTGAGCGTCCACTCCCCTGACCCAGGCGTTGGTCTTTTAGCCAAACTTCAGCCTTGTACCGATGGGCATCCAAGGCCGAGGACCCCCCTGGGGCCGGGTCGCGTCCTAAATCTTGAATTCGATACTCCGGCAGCATTTTGTAGCGAGATTGAGTCTCCTCCTGGAGCGCTGCCTTATAGTTTTGATGCGCTGGATCAGCTCGAACGTCTTCTGCTAAATTTAAAAGATGACTCTCCAGCCAGGGAGTAATTAGCTTAAGATTTTGGCTGCTGAGGTAGAGAGCTGCAAGTAAGGCTTCAAAGGCATCTGCTAATCGAGATTCCCGGCCACGGGGATCTTTTGCTGCACTAGCCCCAACCAGAAGATAGCGCTCTAATCCATACCGATCGGCCAGTTGAGCTAGGATGCGATCGCTGACTAACACGGAGCGAATCGCCGATAGCTCACCAACTGAACAGCCTGCATAAGCCTTGTACAAAAATTCAGCAGTTACTAGCCTCGCCACAGCATCCCCGACAAACTCAAGCTGCTCATAGTTCGCATCTGAGGCAAAGGTGGGATGGGTTAGCGCTGTATCCAGGAGAGACCACTGAATTGAGGAACTTTCAGGCAGACCCAGTTTTTCGATCAATTTCTGAAGTTGCTCGTGACGGCGAGGATCGCGCAGAGGCTTTTGCATTGCATTTACTTAAGACAGACGGGAAAGAGCCGGACGTAAGCCGGGTTCTGTGCTCCTGAATGGTGTACAGCCAGGAGGGTGATTATCTATCTGGGACGCCTGTTACCAGACACCTCTAGCGGTTCAATCAGGACCAGGTTTTCCCACCCCTGCATAGGACCGGTAAAAGACCAACCGTAGTCCCTGTGACCTTGCTCCCAACCGGGGTTTACCGAGCCAACGCCTCTCGACGTTGCTGGTGCGCTCTTACCGCACCTTTGCACCCTTACCCCCAATAATTTTGGATTGACGATTCTGAATTTAGGATTAAATCTAAAATCTAAAATCTAAAATTGTGAAGGCGGTATCTTTCTGTGGCACTATCCTCACGGTCACCCGCACTGGGCATTACCCAGCAAGTCTGGTCTTTCGGGAGCCCGGACTTTCCTCAGACTCAGATTATTTGATATGAGTCCGCAACCACCTGTGCCTGCTCTTTCCCTGAGAATTAGTTTAACGAAATTGAGGCTACTCTGGCTCAAGTAAAGTCGGCCTGCAAAAGTGCTAGAAATTCTCCAGCCTGGGTAAACACAATCTCCCGTTCCAGGTCTAGGGGAATAATGTGGTCTGAGTGTTCTAACCAGTAAAGTTGCTTGAGCGGGGAACTGAGCTGGTGATAGAGCCACTTGGCTTGAGCGGGATCAACAATGGTATCTTTGCGGGACTGGATGATTAAGGTCGGCACGCTCACTTGGGCAATCTCGGTCTTAACTTGGCTAATCAGCTCAATTGCGCTGCGGACAGTTGAGAGGTTAAACGTTTGAAAAAATTCGACCTGTTTAGCAGCCTCTCGCATGACTGGATCTTGGAGCGGCAGTCTCAGCCGGGGAATTTGATCGATCAGCCAACCAAAAGAAAATAGGTAGGCTTCTAGAGGAAATAGATAGTACCATTCATACCTAAGTGCTAGGAAAGGACACAGTAACACAAGCTTTTCAACCGGATAGGAAGCGGCCAAGTGCAAGCCCAGCAGACACCCGGTCGAAAAGCCAATGACTGAAACAGAGGTATAGTTCCGGGCCAGCCTTTGATAAATATCGAGGACGTGAGCATACCACTGTTCCCAAGTTGATGCTGGCATGATAGAGACTGGCTTGTCGTGGCCGGGATAGTGAATTCCTTGCACCGTCAAACCCTGCTGGTGGAGATACTCCCCTAACAACTGCATCTCGTATACCCCACTTCCTAAACCATGTAGGAGTAAACAAGCTTGCTCACCTCCTGTGAAGAAAAAGGGTTGATTACAGAGCATGAATTTCTCCTGCTAATTCAAACAACCAAACACAACAGAATTTTTGAGGCATGGACTGTCAGGCTTTGGTAGCCTGAGTTCCTTAGTAGCCTATACTAGCGGCTGACTGCTACGGCAATCACGGAAATAATCCACCAAAGTCTAATCAAGGGACTGGCAACCAACGCTGCTTGGATACGTCGACACATACCTAGTTGTTTTTTGGCTCTACTATGCGCTTATCTTTTTTGTCCCTTCGTTCTGGGTTATTCTTGAGTGCGATCGCAACAGCTCTACTCTCGACTGCTCAAGCGATCGCGGCTGATACAGTTGTGCTGAAGTACGGCAGCTTTCGGGGATCTGTACCTGTTGAGGAACTGACAACCTTTGCTGAAACTGGAGAAACCTCGCGAACGTTACGATTCTATTTGGCGGCAAGTGGCAAACAACCCGAAGAAGTTCGCCAGACAATGACTCAAGCGGTAAAGGTCAGCCCATTGCTGCTAGATCGGGTGCTGAATAACCCACTGGGTGAAGTTCTCCTAGACCAAGTGAACCAGGTTGTTCACACTCCCTCTGGTCGGGCAGACCGTCAAGCCCTGCGATCGGCATTGGTGCTCTCGGCTGCTCGTGATAGCCAGATTACGCTGATTGAAACGATTCAGAACTATCCTACCTCTGAGGTTGAAGTTGAGGGCGAACGCTTGGTCGAAGTTCAGCAGCAACTCGGTGCCTTAGAAGGGCGGGTTAAAGATCTGCTCAGTCGCCTGGAGGGGTTCTTTTAGCTGCTCCTAATTCCTGAAGTGAGGGTATTTTTTAAGGCCCTTAGAAAACGGCTGATGGAAGTAGCCGAGATCGCCGATGCTCAGCCTGGGGCTGGGTAGCTTTAAGATGTAAAGTAGCGCTTGAAACATCCCTTGATTTCAGGTTGCCAAAGTTTGAGACCTGTGAACATTCCTGACTTTAGAGCTTGCCAAATTCTCTGCCTAGAGCACAAAGACACCCGCCTCTATGCAGAAGTTATTCAAGTGATGGAAGCGCGTCAACGATGCTGGGTTCGCCCGCTGATTTTAGTTATATCTCCCGCTGCACAATCTGATCCTACCCTCTGGCCTGAGGAAGTTAGCGATCGCTCTACTCTCTATGACCTACGCCAGGGTGCAGATCTACTATGGCCCATGACCTTGTTCCGAGTTGCCTTAGATACAGAGGTCTTGCCGCTGCTGGCCCGGTTGGAGTCCCAGGAGCTACCCAAACCTGCGATCCCACCCTCTGGCCTGACTGCCCGTCACCAGTTGAATCAATTTGTCCAGCAGGTCTGGCAAGCCCATCTTGAAGTCTTTCAAGGATACGTCACAACCTCAAGCAAGTAATTCTGATACAATACTTGACAAATCCTCAACACTTTGAAGTACTTCTTCTAGGGTACTAAGTGCCTAGCTATCAGATTTCTACTGACTAGAGTCTAAACCTGCCTCCTACATTAGCTTTCAAAGGACACAGAGTTTTGACAGAGCAGAGAAGAAAAGTCAATAGTCTTCTACTTTATTGGAGGAGTCATTTAGCACTTCGGTACACACTGCACTCGTTAGGTGAGTATGTTAAACACTGAGCCAGATCAACAATCTCAACCCAAGCAGCGTATCGCCCTGATCTCGGTTCATGGAGACCCGGCCATTGAGATTGGCAAAGAAGAGGCAGGGGGACAAAACGTTTATGTACGGCATGTGGGTGAAGCGCTGGCTGAACAGGGTTGGCAAGTCGATATGTTCACGCGCAAAGCCAGCCCCGACCAGCAGGAAATTATTCAGCACTCACCGGGTTGCCGGACGATCCGCTTGATAGCAGGGCCTGAAGACTTTATCTCGCGAGACGAGATCTTTGAAGCCTTACCGGAGTTCGTGCAGCAGTTTCTTGCCTTTCAGTCCAAACAGGCTGCTCCCTATGCGCTGGTGCATACAAACTACTGGCTTTCTAGTTGGGTAGGGATGGAACTGAAGAAACGCCAGCCTCTGATTCAGCTCCATACTTATCACTCCCTTGGAGCGATCAAGTACCGCAGTGTCTTCCAGGTGCCGATGATTGCCGGAACTCGTCTGGCTGTTGAAAAAGCTTGTTTGGAGACTGCTGAGCGAATTGTTGCCACTAGCCCTCAAGAGCAGGAGCATATGCGATCGCTGGTCTCGACCAAAGGCGCGATCGAGGTGATTCCCTGTGGCACGGATGTAGATCGCTTTGGCTCCGTTTCCCGCCGGGAGGCTCGTCAACGCCTAAATATTGCACCGGAAACTAAGGTTGTGCTCTACGTGGGACGGTTTGATCGCCGTAAGGGAATTGAAACCCTGGTCCGGGCCGTCGGCCAGTCAAGTTTACGGGGTAAGGCTGACCTGAAGCTGATTATCGGTGGCGGCAGTCGTCCGGGCAAAAGTGATGGAATTGAGCGCGATCGCATTGAAGGGATTGTCGCGGAACTCGGACTCCAGGATCTGGCGGAATTTCCTGGTCGATTAGGGGACGATGACTTGCCAGTCTACTACGCAGCAGCAGATGTCTGTGTGGTCCCCAGTCACTATGAACCGTTTGGCTTGGTGGCGATCGAAGCTATGGCAAGTGAAACGCCAGTTGTTGCAAGCGACGTGGGCGGGTTGCAGTTTACCGTAGTGCCAGAAGTGACAGGTCTACTAGCTCCCCCTAAGGATGATGCAGCCTTCTCAGTCGCAATTGACCGGATTTTAACAAACCCAGACTGGCAGCAGCAGTTGGGCCAGTCAGCTAGAAAGCGAATGGAGAGCAAGTTTAGCTGGCGGGGTGTAGCATTACAACTGAGCGATCTTTACACTCGGTTGTTGATGGAACAAACAGCGGTTCGACAGCCAGAGCTGAGTGCTTGAGGTCAACTAAATCCCGTGGCTTTTGCCCACAACCCAGTGACGCCGGAAGAAGCGGGCTAAATCTGACTCTTCTAGAGAGAGGTAGATAGGCCGACCATGAGGACAGGTGCGGGGGTGGCGAGCTTGTTGCCACTGGTTCAGTAGAGTCTGCATTTGCTCTAAGCTCAGAGCTGTGCCATTGCGAATTGCACTCCGGCAGGCTGTGGCAACCTGTGCAGCTTGGAGGTTACCGCCTAAACTTAGTTCCTGAAGCGCTTCTGAGCAGTCTGCTCTTTGAGCTAATAAGGCTGGGGCAGTCCGTACAGCCCAGAGCTGATCGCCAAAGGGTTCTACCAAGAGACCCAGATGTTGCAGTTGTTCCAGTTGAGCTAGGCGAAGATGACGGAGGATAACTGGGGGTTCCAGCGGAACTAATTTCCAATCGTCACACAGTTGCTCGTAAAGCACCCGCTCATGGGCGATGTGTTGCTCTACGAGCCAGAACCCGCTGGGATGCTCAGCCAAAATATAGGTTTTGTGAATCTGTGCAACAGCCCGAAGCTGACTCAGCCCTGTATTGCTGCTATCTAGACTGGTAGTGGCAGACGTTGTTGAGACAGAGGGACTCAGATTGTAAACTCCTTTGACTTCAGCGGTTCGCAACAGCTTTCTGACCCGCTCAGGCTGATAGGTATCTGATGAGGGTTGCCAGGGGCTGATTCGTAATGTTTGCTGGACCGCTTGGGCAACTTGTTCTCGCCAGAAATTTAGGTGATGCAGGTAGATGGCTGTTTTGGCCGGGTGCCGATTCCAGTCAATCTGGGCTGGAGCCATTTTTAGATGAACAAAACAGACGGGATGCCGGTGGCGAGGTAGGGTCTGCCGGAAAGCCTCTGAAATTGTTTGCTCTAGCTCTGGTATAGGTTTGCTGTCTCCAACTTGCACACAGCGACCATTGACCGCTACCCGGACCCAATCGGGTCTGCGGCGATGACACCGATCAGGCAAGCCCAGGACTAGCTCGATCTTGTTTGTAACTGAGCCCAGGGAAGCCTGAGTCAATGGTTGAGCAATGCCCCACAGGTCAGTTGTGTTGGGCGTGGAGCAGGTCGCGGCTGGATGACTCGGGACCTCAAGACTCAGTCCTTGCAAATCACTGGGTCGAACCGAGGGCAGAACTTGCGGCAGGATATCTTGGGCATTGTTTCCAGGAGAAATGCCAAACCAGGGGTGATCATTTTGCTGCACCTGCCAGGTAATTTCAGGGTGGCA
The DNA here is from genome assembly GCA_041748155.1 of Thermosynechococcaceae cyanobacterium. Lineage (GTDB taxonomy): Bacteria > Cyanobacteriota > Cyanobacteriia > Thermosynechococcales > Thermosynechococcaceae > JBGTDT01. The sequence goes on from JBGTDT010000199.1 coordinate 61,056, forward strand.
GAGGGCGCTGAGTTGAATCACAGTCTGAACAGCACGCATCTGTTGAGCCGGGATAGGTAAACCCTGACGGCGAGAGGGCCAGGTTTGAAACAGATTGGAGACGGTTACAACCGTACCGGGGGCGATCGCGACGGTTTCTAGCTGCCTAGGTTGACCTTGAGCAGTGTAGATTGCCTGCCAGCCCTCCCTGGCCTCTAGCGGACGACTACAAATCTCCAGGGTTGCCAACTGAGCCAGACTGTGTAGTGCCTCACCCCGAAACCCCAAGCTAGTAATCTGCCAGAGGTCAGCGGGCCTGCGAATCTTACTGGTGGTGTGAGGAGCGGCTGCCTGTTTCAGGTCAGCGAGGCTGATGCCGTTGCCATTATCAGCAACTTGTACTCGCCAATTTTGGGGCCAAAGGGAGATCGTAATTCGGGTTGCCTTTGCGTCCAGGGCGTTATCAATTAGCTCCCGGACGACGGCGGCTAGAGAGTCAATTACCTCCCCGGCTGTAATCCGATGAACAACCTCTACAGGTAAGGGTTGAATGTTAAAGGGCATGGCGTTTTCCCAAAGAGCCCACAGCCCAGTGGATTTTCAACTACGATTAGCTTAGTGCTGCCCCTATCCAGTTCATGAGCGGGCCGATTATTGGCTTTCTACTGACAAGCGCTAGTTTTACAGGCCGGGTAAGCTGACTGGTAAGTTGTTAAACGCTTACCAAACCAAGCATAACGATTGTCCCGAATTTTCTCGTAAATCTGGTCTCCCAGCCACTTGGGCCCCGGTAGCCCCCGGTAGAGCGAGACAAAAACTTCTCCCGTTGGCAGGAGGCGACCGATCTCTTCGGCTGCATCACTGCCCTGCCAGCGTTGCTCAGGGGCATCATCTTTGATCAAAATCATGCCTTGCTGACAATCTTGGGCAGTAATTCCGTAGTGCTGTAACTGGTTTTGATCCTGCATAGGCACATAGCCAAAGCGATCGCCCCGATCCAAGGTTTCGAGCGCCCGGACCAGGTTTGTACAAAGGTTGCAGTTGCCGTCGTAGATTACGGTATGGGTCATGCCTTCAGTTCGAACTAAGTCTTACATAGATCTAGTCTAAACGCAGATAGGGTTCACCGTTCTAGACCCTAGTGACGTTGCAGAATATCAACAATCGCCTCTGGCTGCACATGGTCGTACCAGACTTCCTCCGGGAGGACCAGCGCCATTGGCCCCGAACCACAATGCCCTAAACAGCCACAGCCAACCACAGAAATATCTTCAGGCGTCAATTGCTGGAAGGCTTGCAGCACCCTAGTGGCTCCCGCTTTACGGCAGGTGCGGTTCTGACAGACTAAAATCTGCGGTTGCAAACCTACTTGTCCTAAGGAGTTCATAGAGATCAGGATGGACTCGCCCTTGAGATCAGTATTCTGGCTTTGGGCCTCACCTTGCATCTTAGATAAAATCTGCAAGACTATCGATCTGTACTGCAACCCCGGCTTAGCTTCAGATTAGGCAGAACTAGACTACTAAACCTTGCTTGCAGTCACTGCGGTGGAACCAAATAGTTAAACCTGGCGTCATGGCTTGGCCGGTGCTCTTGAGAGAGCTGCTTTAGGATGCTGAGATCTGTCTCCCGGTAGAAGTGCCGGTAGAAATGTAGGATTGATACCCCTGTTTAGCTCCAATCTGAGAAACTCAAAGTTAGTAGGACGTAAGTTATGCGATCGCTGTTGAAAGGATCAATAATCGCTCTAGTATTGTGGGCTTTGCCAGTGCAAGCCCAAGTCTCCGATACCCAAATCGGAGCGCTGGTCGAGGCCCTGCGGTTGGCAGCACCGCAGACAGGAACCAAGAACGATGGGCTCTACAGCGACTGGCAGATTTTACCTGCTAATATTCCTCGCTGGTCAAAGGCCTGTATTGGACGGCAACTTTCTATTGCGGAATTTGAGGCCAGCCCGGTGACAGCCCGGACAATTCTTGCCTGTGTGATCAGAGATGTTCTCCGAGACGAGTACCGCGCCAGTGGCAGCAATGAGTCTATCGCGGTGCGACGGGTCGCTACCTGGTGGATGACGGGCGATTCCAAGCGCTACGACAGCCCTCAAACAGGTCCCTACACGCAAAAAGTTCTTAGCTTCTACCGGCAGCAGATACCCCTGCAACCTGCTGAGGCCGTGCGTCAGCTATCCGACTACGATCGCTACATGCAACTGGGCTACACCGCAACCCAGAAAAAGGATTACCAAACCGCTTTAATTAATTTCAAAAGAGCTTTAAGCGATCGCCCCGCCGACGGATATGCCACTCGTGCGATTCAGAGCGTAGAAAGCTACATTAAGCAGAGTCCTGGTCAACCTGCTGTAACGACTCAGCCTTCACCTCCAGTTACAACAATTAGCCAGCAGCAGGCAATAGATCTGATCAATCAGTGGCTACAAGCTAAACAACAGATCTTTGCTCCTCCCTTTGATCGCCGGCTCGTTGCTAAGCTCACGACCGGAGAACTATCCACAGCGTTGACCAAACCGGATGGAACCCTAACCTGGCTGAAAAACAACAATGCTTACTACCGATTCGGCGTTCAGAAAGTAGAATCTGTCCAGCAGTTTGTCGCCAATGGAGATAAGGCAGCAATCGAAGTAGATCTCACGGAAGACCGGACACTCTATCGCAATGGCAGAGTCGATGCCAGCCAGACCGCCTTTGCAACGCAATTAATTCGCTACAGCTTGGAGTCAGTGAATGGAACGTGGAAGATCACAGACTACAAGACTGGGGATGGTTCAGTCCTGGAGCGGACCATTAGTGAGTAGTCTATGATAATCTGTTTACAAAAGTTTGCTTTTCGTAAAGTTTGTTGTTAAATTGACGAAAAGATGTTGACTGCCCTATAGCTTTTATTCAGAAGGCTTATAGTGGCAAGCAGACATCATAGATTCTCAGGGTAAAGCTGCGAAAGTCTCTATAGCTGGTGCTTGGCGCTCTGGGTAAACTCAGCATGCCGCTCAGCTATCCTTTCAGTTGTAAGGGCGGAATAGGGCAGCTTTGGGGGGTAGCTCTACTTGTTTTTAGGCGGGTTAGGCTGGCTTGTACTTAGCGGCTAGCCTGGACCTATCTTTTTTAGCTTTAGAGGGGCGTTGCCCACTATCCGACTACTTCTTAAAGACCTTTCATGAACATTCTCCCAGAGCCTTCACCACTCAAACCTCAATCAAGTGCCCAACATCTCAAAACTCGGTTGGATTGGGGTGAGCCTGCTCTGACTATTCTGGATGTGCGCGATCGCAGCCTGTTCAACGCCGAGCACATTCTTGGGGCAATTTCTATGCGAGTAGGAAGTTTAGTGAACCAAGCCCTAGAGAGTCTTGATCCTTACCGAGACATCTACGTTTATGGTGAAACCGACGAGCAGACTGCTGATGCTGCGGCCCAACTCCGCACGGCTGGTTTTTACAATGTCGCAGAACTCAAAGGCGGACTGGCTGCTTGGCAAGCCTTCAAGTACCCGGTTGAGGGTCACTCAACCACTGTTTAGAGTTAGTCAAACGTTGAACCGGAAGAGCATCACGTCGCCTTCTTGAACCACATACTCTTTGCCCTCACTCCGAAGCAATCCTTTTTCCTTGGCAGCATTGGTTGAGCCGGTAGCAACCAGGTCCTGATAGGATACAGTTTCAGCTCGAATAAATCCTCGCTCGAAATCAGTGTGAATTGTGCCTGCAGCTTGGGGTGCTCGGATGCCTGAGCGGATAGTCCAGGCGCGCGTTTCCTTTGGGCCTGTCGTAAAAAAAGTATGGAGTCCAAGCAACTGGTAGGTCGCTCCAATCAAAGCCTTTAGTCCTCCCTCTTCAACCCCCAAAGCTGCTAAAAAGTCAGCTCGTTCTGGCTCTGATAGGGCTGTCAGTTCTGACTCGACTTGGGCAGAGACTACCACAACCTGAGCCTGTTCCCCACCTGCGATCTGCCGCACTTCCTCGACCCAGGGGTTCCCGGTTGCCAGGTCGTCTTCTGAGACATTCGCCGCATAGATCACAGGTTTCTGAGTTAGCAGCTCCAGGATCTCGGCCGCTAGTGCTTCTTCTTCGCTTAAGCCAGCCTGCCGGGCAGGTTTACCCTGATTTAGGACTAGACTCAGCTTCTCTAGGGCTGCCAGTTCCGTCTGGGCTTCTTTACTTGTGCGGGCATTTTTCCGAGTCCGCTCAATCCGGCGCTCAATCTGAGCTAAGTCAGCCAAGGCCAGTTCCAAATTAATCACTTCAATATCGCGCAGCGGGTCCACAGAGCCAGAAACGTGAATAATATCATCGCTATCAAAGCACCGAACCACATGCACAATCGCATCCACTTCCCGGATATTGGCGAGAAACTGATTGCCCAGCCCTTCTCCTTGACTTGCGCCCTTAACCAAACCGGCAATGTCAACAAATTCTACCCGTGTAGGCACTACATTTGCAGAAGCAGAAAGGTTAGCAAGCACTGCTAGCCGTTCGTCCGGCACTGCGACGACTCCGACATTGGGTTCAATCGTGCAAAAGGGAAAATTTGCTGCTTCCGCCTTGGCGTTAGCAACTAGGGCGTTAAACAGAGTAGATTTCCCGACATTGGGGAGTCCAACAATCCCAGCTCTCAGCATCTCAGTTTAAGGCAACAGTTAAGAATGGCATCTTTCAGATTTTAGATTGGTCCAGGCAGAGGCTGGGGAGCCGGGCCTGGTGTGGGTTGAGGAACTGGACCGGGAACTGGTTGGGGAACTGGACCAGGAACTGGTTGGGGAATTGGACCGGGAACTGGCTGGGGGGTTGGCGTAGGCTCAGGTTGAGGAACTGGATTGGGTTCGGGGTTGGGATAAATCACGACGATGTTAAGTTGAAGATAGTCAAAACAGGTGAATGCTGTTACATTCTATCCCTAACAATTTATTGCAACTGGTGAATCAAACTTAGGTAGGAGTTAAATTCTAGGGAAATTGCTGTCGGTTTGGTGATCGTCCTCTACAGCATGGTCACCAGTGTCAGAATTCGCTCTCTTTGCAACTGCCTTATGCCATCTGTGCCAAATTTTGGTTTAGATTTTGGTTCGGTGTCTCAGGAAACCACACCGTTATTGGACGCACTCCGGTCGTCTGCTCACAGTGCCAATGTACCGTTCTACGCACCAGGGCATAAGCGTGGCCAGGGCATGCCGCGATCGCTGGCGACCTGCTTAGGGTCAGCCGTGTTTCAGGCCGATCTGCCCGAACTCCCAGAGTTGGACAACTTGTTTGCACCCCAAGGAGTCATTCAGCTTGCTCAGGAACTGGCAGCTAGAGCGTTTGGTGCAGACCAGACCTGGTTTTTGGTCAATGGTTCCACCTGTGGCATCACCGCAGCAATCCTGGCAACCTGTGCACCCGGAGAGCAGATTATCCTGCCCCGCACCGTGCACCAGTCTGCGATCGCTGGGTTGATTCTGGCTGGGGCGGTGCCGATTTTTATCGCGCCAGAGTATGACCCCGGACTGGATCTGGTCTACAGTATCACGCCTGCAGCAGTGGCAGCCGCTTTGGAGCAATACCCGGATGCCAAGGCTGTGATGATGGTCTATCCCACCTATGAGGGAGTTTGTGGCGATGTTGCCGCGATCGCCCAAGTGGCCCACCAATCCCAAATTCCCTTGCTGGTAGACGAAGCCCACGGTCCCCACTTTGCCTTCCACCCTGATCTGCCGATCTCGGCTCTAGCTGCTGGAGCAGACCTGAGTGTACAGTCAACCCACAAGGTCCTGGCTGCGATGACCCAGGCTGCTATGCTGCATGTGCAGGGCAACCGAGTCAAGCCTGAACGGATTACCCAGGCCCTGCAACTGCTGCACTCAACTAGTCCCAGCTATTTGCTCTTGGCCTCCTTGGATGCGGCCCGTCAACAGGTGGCACTCCAGGGCCAGCAATTGCTGGCCCAAACCTTAGAGCTAGCTGACAAGGCCCGCGATCAGATCAACCAAATTCCTGAATTTTCCGTCTTAGGCCCAGAGCAGGCAGGCGTTAAACCTGGCTACTTTGCTCTGGACAGGACGCGACTCACCCTAACGGTTTCTGGCTTGGGGCTGAGTGGATTTGCCGCCGATGAGATTCTGCACCAGCACCTAGGGGTGACTGCCGAGCTTCCCTCGCTGCGGCATCTGACGTTCATTGTCAGTTTGGGGAACAAACCAACTGATATTGAGCGCCTAATCCAGGCTTGCACTGTCTTGGCCCAAAACTACACCAGTTCCCCACAGCAAGTATTCTCGCCTGGACTGCCTGAGTTTATCGCCCAACCAAGGCTCTGCCCACGTGCAGCCTGGCTGTCACTTCCAGAAACCATCCCCTTTGAGCAGGCAGTTGATCGGATCAGTACCGAGATGGTTTGCCCCTACCCACCGGGGATTCCTGTTTTGCTTCCTGGTGAGGCGATCGCCCCGGCCACTCTGGACTACCTCCAGCAGGTCCTCAATGCCGATGGAACAATCACAGGTTGCACTGATCCCGGCCTCCAAACCCTGAAGGTGGTGAGAGAGTAAAAAATGGCCTTACAGAACTTTTGCAGACTGGGTGAGAAGAAGCGAGACAGCCCTGCTGCTCCTTACTTCTCAGGTTTTTCTATCAAATAATCTAAAATTCCCGATCTAACGGTACTTTGTTGACATGGGTCAGGTGGTGCTATGGAGGCAGATGCCGTGTCCGGCTTTGACCCATGCTAGCAGTGCCTGAAGCTCGGGTGGTGGCGGCAGTTTCGACCATGTTCGCCAGTAGCGCCATACCATAACCCACAGCTCCAGCCATGCCCACACTGCACGCAGGGCTACCGGTCATGTCACCTGAGGTCGGCGGGCTTGTTTGACATTGCTTTTTTCCCCACTCCACTGCTATGGGGATGGGGTGTTCAACCGTGGCTTCGACGTGAGCGCTCAGCCGAACGGTCTCAAGTTGAGCAGTCTCCACGACCCCCTCATGTGCCCACGTGTGGCTGTAATGCCACCAACAGAATGAAAACCCACAATACACCAGCACCCAATGGCGTCGGATTGCTACATCACTCCGTACCTGGTACTGAACCCAGCCCAGTGCCTGTTTCACCTGCTTGTAGCTCTGCTCGACCCACATG
>JBGTDT010000200.1:0-6831 GCA_041748155.1 Thermosynechococcaceae cyanobacterium
TTATCTTTGACCCCTGCTGCGTCTCCACAGCTTCACCTTCCAGGGTCCCTGTAGTGTCTACTGCGGCAATGTTGCTGTTAGCCTCAGCCGTTTGCCAGGGAAGGCGGTTATCGATCGCCAATTTTCCTAAAATACCCCCCAAGATTGCAACTGAGAGACCGATGGCAAGTACACTCCTCTTAGACCTGAACATGGCACAAACCCTTTAGCGTTAACTGAGTTCCGAGAACTAGCAAATAAAGAAAATTCTAAGCAACAATTGTCAAGAACTTGGCAAGATTTACATCAGTGATATGAGCCAGTTTATTGGCAATGTCAAGCACTTCATTGCCAATGGATACCGAGTAGCTCTACGTGACGATTTACATCCTCACATCCTCACGTAGAGGAGGCATTTCGTGCTCTAAAGCAAGGCTCATAGGCTAACTTCTGGAGACACTCTACGTAGCGATCGTCGCTGACCTCAAGCTTGATTGCCCTACCACCAGCCTCAAAACACTGCCTCATTGATCATCTCAAAGCAGTCTAATCCTGGCCGACAGATAATCTTCAGGCCACTGTCCTCACCGATAAACTTGCGGCGTAGCGATGTAGCTCAACGGTGGCAAGTAACCATTGAGACCTCACTGAGACTCTCTCCGTCCGTTGCAGCGCAGTGTTGGTCTGCTGGCTTGCATCACAACCCTAACCAACCTCGCAAAGACTGCTCTAGCTGCTCAGCATCGGCACCAGCTAACTTGCCAATCACTTTCACAACTAAGCTTTCGTGCACCGTATACAAACCTCGCTTGACTGCTGTAGCCACATTTAGCCCTGCCGCTGACCACTCAGAAAGTACAAACTCACCCTCAAGCAACGATCCCGTTTTGCTCGTTAGTGGCGTGATCATGATGTCTTGAGAAACATGCGGCGCACTCACAACCACAGCGGGTCTAACCTTTGAACTAGACAAGTCTGAAAAGGGATATCGAACCAAGATGACGTCATTTTTGAAGTAACTGGGCATAAACATCATCCTCAGCGTTATCCCAAACTGCATCCAGTGATGCTTGACTAGCCTGAAGCCAAAACTCAGTATCATCAGGAAGCAGTGTTACCAGCACCCTTGTTCCTTCTGGTAACTCCGTTGATTCCAGCAGTTCAATTTTTCCTTGCCGAACAGTAGCCCAAAGCGTTTTTAGCATATCTATTGAATGGTTCTGCTTTGATTTTATCCTTCCAATGCCTAATTCCGCGATCGCTCCACGGATAGCCTCGAAGTACTATTTCACCAACAACCTTTCGCTAACTTAGATGTTGAATGCCGACAGACAACTTTCAGGCCACCGCCCTCACCGATAAACTTGCGACATAACGCTTGAGTTGAGGGGCGTTTGTGGAGCACGCGTAGCGTGCGGAATAAACGTCCGTCTCCAACGATTTGTTAGGCGTCATCTGGGCTCCTTCATTGGTTTCGATAATACTTCCTTGTTGTTCCCAGCGAACACTTGCCGCCGATATAGCAGAAATATGGCTAGGAAAATGCATGCCAATCCAACTGCTGCAGGAAATAGCACGGTAGTGACAGAGTAATGCTCTAAAGCAAGAACAACTAAGAGATTGCGAGCACTTCCAAGCGCGAAGAAACTGACACTTTCCTCATAGGGGCGGATATAGGATCTTCTGACGGTCGGGCCAAAACCAACGATATCAGCGATTGTTAATACGACCACAGCCCAAAGTGGGTCCGAGGTAAGGAACCAGAGTGGTAACGCCGAAAGCGCTGCCAGAAAGAACGCCCAATCGGCTTGTGTGATGTTGGTATCGCTGCGTTTTAAGTATGCGAGTGAGGCGATGTAACAAGTGATGCACCCAGAAACGCCAATAGACCATGCGCCGATACCCCCTTTATCTGCGAGTTGAGCAAAGAATACGATGAAGGTACCAAGACCCCAAACTACCCAGGAGAACACATGAGGCTTCGTCTGCCCGCGATGTACGGAGCGGATATAGGGGAGAAAAATGGCGAATGTCAGCGCAATAGCAACTGCGCTCAGAAGCTCCTTATACATAACGCTCATTGCTCGAATACTTCCATTTGACGCCTAACTCTTATTCGACTGATCTTCGCTGCCTATCTATCGATTTCAAGTGGATGAGCAACGGAGTGACTGTTCATCTTCCGTATTCAGGCAGATAGACAGCAAGTAATCCGTATAACAGCCCCATGTTGCGTAGATAGACAGCAAAGTTCCGCAGATATCCTGAGATATTTTGAATCAGTTCCAGTAGTGCCTTTGTATTTTTGAGTTGAAATAGGTCATCTACCGCTCACATCTCTGACTTGATCCCTGGCAATGCTGATGTAGCGAGTGCAACTCGCTACATCGATGGCAAAAACTGCACTGCAAGTTGCAATGATGTTAATGCAACGGGTCGCGTTTGTCATGCAGGCTGTTACATTACCAATGCAGGTGATCGCATTGATGATATAAGCCAGTTCATTGTTAACGATTTAACTCAGGATGTTCACTCGGCAGGTCGTACATTGTTGGCAGTGTCTCTCGGAGAACGTGGTGGATCGGTCTGCTCAATAAAATACCAGGCTGAAGACATCAGGACCTCACTTTTCGGTTTTCTCCTCAATGTTGTAATCCAATACCTTTGGCCTTGTTAAAGTTAATGTCAAAAGGTGCGACGATTTACATCCAGGATAATTTACGTTGCTGCGGGTTGCTGTTTGGAGAATATTAATCTTAAATCTTGACCCAGTGCGACAGTACTATTGATGGGGTTACAGTCACTGAATCATCCTGACCTTAAAGATTGAAGAAATTTGTGCAAATGTGCAGGTAGAAGCAAGTAAAGTATTGTTTTAAGAGGGCAACTCCAGCCACGGCAACAAAGGGGTCAGGGTATTCAGCGATGGAACAATCCACAATCGAATCAATTCTGCAAGAAAAGCGCCTATTTCAGCCTCCAGCAGAGTTTTCGCAAAAAGCTTATATCAAGAGTCTAGAAGACTATCAGCGCCTGTATGACCAGGCTAAAGCTGATCCCGAAAAATTTTGGGCAGAGCTAGCAGAACAGGAACTGGACTGGTTTCAGAAGTGGGATACGGTGCTGGACTGGCAGCCGCCTTTTGCCCAGTGGTTTGTCGGGGGCAAGCTAAATATTTCCTACAACTGTCTAGATCGCCATTTGACTACCTGGCGACGGAATAAGGCGGCGTTAATCTGGGAAGGGGAACCGGGAGATTCCCGCACCCTCACCTACGCCCAGTTACACCGAGAGGTCTGCCAGTTTGCTAACGCTCTGAAGCAGTTAGGCGTGCAGAAAGGCGATCGCGTGGGTATTTACATGCCAATGATTCCAGAAGCAGCGATCGCGATGCTGGCCTGTGCCCGGATTGGCGCTCCCCACACGGTAGTCTTCGGCGGTTTTAGTGCTGAAGCTTTGAAGGACCGCCTGGTAGATGCCGAGGTCAAGGTGGTGGTCACGGCAGACGGAGGCTGGCGCAAGGATGCAATTGTTCCCCTTAAGGCCCAGGTAGATAAAGCTTTGGCAAATGATGGGGCTCCCAGGGTGCAACACGTTCTGGTGGTTCGTCGCACAGCCCAGGACGTAAACATGGAACCGGGGCGCGATCGCTGGTGGCACGACATCCAACCAGAAGTGCCCGTAGATTGCCCCGCCGAACCAATGGACAGTGAAGCGATGCTGTTCATTCTCTACACCTCTGGAACCACTGGAAAACCCAAGGGGGTAGTGCATACGACGGCTGGGTACAACCTCTATACCCACATGACCACCAAGTGGATCTTTGACCTCCAGGACACGGACATTTACTGGTGTACTGCCGATGTCGGTTGGATCACCGGCCACAGCTACATTGTCTACGGTCCCCTCTCCAACGGTGCCACGACTCTAATGTATGAGGGCACTCCGCGTCCCTCTAATCCGGGTTGTACCTGGGACATCGTGGAAAAATATGGCGTCAATGTCTTCTATACTGCTCCCACTGCCATTCGCGCCTTTATCAAGATGGGCGAGGACTTACCGAAGGCACGGAATCTATCCTCGCTGCGGTTGTTGGGCACAGTGGGCGAACCGATCAACCCACGGGCCTGGATGTGGTATCACGAGGTAATTGGTGGTGGCCGCTGCCCGATCGTCGATACCTGGTGGCAAACGGAAACGGGTGGGATTATGATTACGCCCTTGCCTGGTGCCGTCTCAACCAAACCAGGTTCTGCTACCTTCCCCTTCCCAGGAATTCTGGCAAGTGTTGTGGACTTAGAAGGTAACCCGGTGGGTAACAATCAGGGGGGCTACCTTACCATCCAGCATCCCTGGCCAGGAATGATGCGAACCGTCTACGGAGACCCAGAGCGCTTCCGCAAAACCTACTGGGAGCACATTCCCCCCAAAGACGGCCACTACGTCTACTTTGCTGGAGATGGGGCGCGTCAGGATGAAGCGGGTTACTTCTGGATTATGGGTCGAGTGGATGATGTGATTAACGTTTCCGGGCACCGGCTGGGCACGATGGAAGTTGAGTCGGCCCTGGTTTCCCACCCGGCAGTTGCGGAAGCGGCAGTTGTAAGCCGACCCGATGAGATCAAAGGGCAGGATGTGGTGGCCTTCGTCACCTTAGAAGGCACCTACAGCGGCAGTGAAGACCTGAAAAAAGAGCTAAAGCAGCATGTTGTCCAGGAAATTGGCGCGATCGCCCGTCCCGGAGAAATCCGCTTTGCCGATTCCCTGCCCAAAACCCGCTCCGGTAAAATCATGCGCCGCCTCCTGCGAGGGTTAGCCAGCGGCGAAGCTGTCTCTGGTGACACCTCAACTCTAGAAGACCTTGGCGTACTCGAAACGTTGAGAAAGGAAGGATAGCAGGTCTCTCCCCACAGCAATACAGGTGAGATCTAGAGCTTTAAGAGTAGTGCTTGAGCCAAATTGCCTCTTGCACTTGATCTAGAAGCTTCTTCAGGGGCTACTGTTGCATCACACCTATGGAGCCAGTGTAGATCAACATGGTGGATAGACCACAAGTCGCTGAACCGGAGGGGGGCATGATTGTTTGTCAAGATACAGCAAAGGTTATCTCCGTCTGGTAAGCTCAACCGCTAGTCAGCTTCAGTTTCTCGTGAGGTAATAGCTTAAAGCCCTTTATTAGATTTCAAGTCCAAGCTTTGTTTAGATAAACTTTGAACTACTTTTATCTTAAGAGTCTATGTTCTAACTAAACTTTAAGATTATGTTAAGCCACTTATCAAATACTTAAAATTTTTAGAGCTATATAGGTTTAAACCCACTAATCTAGGGCAGTTGTACAATTGCGCTCTATAACTATTCACATCAATGTAGAACCTTAAAGCCTACTAAAATACTTATGTTTGTTAACCATTATTAAAGGAAGAATCATGTCAAAGAAAGAAGTAGTAAGAGTAATAAAAGCGGCACTTGAATTAGTACCAGTTGTGGGATCGCCATTAAGTAAGATAGTTGAATTATTAGATTCATTGCTGATGTTAAGCTCTCCACAAAGTGAGGAATCTGATGCACTAAAAAGTATAACTGAGATGCTAAGCCGTACTCAATCTAGAGAGTTTGGTGTAGTAGCTATAAGTGCATGTAACTATGACTACTTTATTAAAATTGAGAAAATTCTTAGTGATTATGAATGTCAAATTATAGGAAAAGAAGAGTTTCCAGGGGGTTCCGGTGCAAATACAATCTGTGGATTGTCGAAACTTTGTACTCCAGAAAAAGGTGAAGAGACGTCTATAGTTAGCTGTGTGAAAAATGATGAGAGAGGTCAAAAAATAACCAAGTCATTCATACAACATGGCGTAAATATTGATCTTCTCCTTGAGGATAATGCATCAAATCAAAAAACAGGTATAACGACAATCTTAGTTGAGCTTTCAGGGAAAAGAGAGATTTTGGTTGAACCAGGTATAAACGACTCCTTATCAAGAATAATTCAGGAACGAGGCTTGTTCGGTGAACTTGAAAATAGAATAAAAGACTCTAGGATTATTCACTTAACATCATTTGTTGATCATGCAGAGATGGAGTTACAAAAGAGAGTTTTGAATTATAAAGAAACAGATACGGTAGTTTCGTTTACACCCGGAGCATTATATGTCAAGAAAGGACTCGAAATGTTGTACCCAATTTTGAAAGACACAAATTTACTTTTTCTGTACAAGGAGCAGTTAGATGAGCTTCTCAAAAGTGCTGATTTTAGAGGATTCAACAAACATATTTCTATTTGGAAAAAGTCTAGTCTTTTCTTTAAGTGGAAGGTTAATAAGGGAATTTTTCAACCAATGATTCTTGTCATCAAAGACAGCCTAAAGATTCAAAATGGTCAAATACGTCAGAACTATATTTCAATAGCTAGCGGTATCGATAAGATGAGTTTCTTTGGCCATTCAAATATAAATTACAGGCTTAGAGATTCAGCTATTGTAGACACTACTGGTGCTGGCGATGCGGTCGCGGCTGGCTTTTTGTATGGATTGTTAAAAGGAAAAGAGGGTATTAGAACATTCGCCAACATCGCATTTATTCTTGCAACTTACGTGTCAACAAAATTTGGAGCAAGATCTGGTCTTATTGATGGCAATACATTAGAAAGAAACCTTGACAGATTCGAATAGATATTATTTCTAGGTAGATTTAATGTTGCAATAACTAAGAGACATATAGCAATCCTAAATAGGATGTGAGGTCAGCCATACATGAATGCTTTCTCAAATGTAAAGCGTTGCTGATGCGTCACAAACTCAAACAGATACTTCACTACCGCAAAGGATTTGCACAGCATAAAGAACTTGCGAA
>JBGTDT010000201.1:0-9639 GCA_041748155.1 Thermosynechococcaceae cyanobacterium
GCAGGCAGCAAGAGCAATTTGGAGGCGGAAATAATATCGTGATTGTTCCGGCAACGGTGCAGCACCAAGCAAATTGGAATCAGGAAAGTCCCTTTGCTTTGCTGTTTCTTGAGCCTGATTACTTGATTGAGATCGCGCATGAATCCATTCCGGCTGATCGCGTTGAACTCATTCCTCACCATGCTATGCCCGATCCGTTTATTGACCAAATTGGACGATCGCTGATCGCAGAACTGGAATTCAACCCATTAGGAAGTCGTTTGTTTACCGATTCGCTAACGATCGCACTCTCAATTCATCTGTTGAGACATTATTCAGACTGGCAGCGACCTTTGCGTGAGGACACAGAAGGGCTACCGCAGCGCAAGTTGCAACAAGTGATTACTTACATCAACGACCATTTGGCAGAGGATTTATCCATTGCTGCGATCTCGAATGAATTAGAGATGAGCCAATACTATTTCTCTCGATTGTTTAGGCAATCAATGGGCATATCGCCATACCAGCACGTGATGCGAAAGCGAATTGAGCGAACCGAGCATTTGTTGAGGACAAGTGCACTTTCGGTAGCAGCGATCGCCGAGCAAGTTGGCTTTTCCAATCAAAATCAACTCACTATTCAATTCCGCAAGTTTACAGGCACAACGCCCAGCAACTATCGAAAACAACTTTGATTCTAAGCCGAAAAGTAGAGCAGGATTGCCATAAATTTCGCAGGAATCGATGAGCAATCTTTATTTTACTTGCCTGACGTTAAACCACCTTTGATTTCTGCTACTCTTAGGCACTGGATTTAGGGAAGGTTATTAACATAATGTCAGAGGTAAACACCATGACTAAAGTTCTAATCGTGACCACGAGTCATGATCATTTTGAGAGAGCAAACCCTCATCCAACCGGGGTCTGGATGGAAGAATTTGCGCTGCCTTACCTGGAGCTTCTGAAGAACGGCGTTGAAATGACGATCGCCAGTCCAAAAGGCGGCGCGATGCCCATTGATCCGCGCAGCTTACCCACACCCGACCAAGAAAAAGCATGGCAGAGTGCGATCAACGCTGCAAAGCACACAGTCAAACTTGTGGATCTAAAATCGACAGGCTTTGACGCGATCTTCATCCCTGGTGGTCATGGTCCGATGTTTGACCTTCCCGACAATTCTGACTTACAGCGATTATTAAGGGAGTTTCACGAGGCAGGGAAGATTATCGCGGCGGTGTGTCATGGACCCGTTGGCTTAGTCAGCGCAACGCTGGCAGATGGAACCCCATTAGTCAAAGGTAAAGTGCTTACGTCCTACACTTATTCCGAGGAAGTTGCAGCAAAGCTGGATCAAGAAGTGCCGTTTATCTTAGAACAGCGTTTGCGTGAATTGGGTGCAATTTTTGTTGCCCACAAGAACAAAGCCGATCATGTGGAACGCGACGGAAACATGATCACTGGGCAAAATCCAAACTCTAGCGCCAGTATTGCCCGTGCCCTTGTGACTGCCCTTAATCATCAGCTTCCAGCGATTTTTGACCACACACCAGAAGCGATCACTCCGGCACAGACAATCGCAGAATTTCCCGTCAATACATTTCTAGAAAATATCGCCATTGACGCACAAGGAATCATCTTCGTCACCAGCTATGAAGAAGGAAAAATTTACCGTCTGACTTCAAGCGGCGAACAGCGCGAGTTTGCCAAGATTGATGGAAATGTTGCTGGGATTGCAATCGATCGCGCTGGAGATTTGTTGGTTGCAGGGTCTGTCAGCAAAATTCCCATGATTTTTCGCATCGATTCAACCGGAAACGTCGAACCTCTGGTCACGCTACCCGAAGCGATTTTTCTCAACGGCATGACTCACTTAAAGGACGATCGCTATCTGATTGCAGATTCCTACAAAGGAGCGATTTGGGAAGTTGATGTAACGGCAAAAACGGCGCGAGTCTGGATACAAGATGATCGCTTAGCCCGCTCAGACACTAGCAATCCTTTTCCAGCCGTCAATGGAATCAAGACTTACCAAAACGCACTGTTTGCTTCCAACACGCAGCGCCAACACCTGATTCGCATTTCATTCGCAGAAAATGACGCACCCGAAACGCCAGAAGTGTTTTTAACGAATGTCAACCTGGATGATTTCGCATTCGATACCCGTGGCAATCTTTATGGGACTACACATGTCTACAACAGTGTGATTCGGATTTCACCCGAAAAGCAAATCACCACCATTGCCAAAGCTGAACAGGGTATGACAGGCAGCACCGCGTTAGCATTTGGTCGGAGTAAGGGTGATCTCACCAATCTTTATGTCACTACTAATGGAGGAATGTCATTACCGCCATCAACCGGGGTTGAGCCTGCCAATGTAGTGCGACTGGAAGTGGGCATGGAAGGACTTGTACTAGGAGAATAAGTATGCGCTTCGCCATTCAATGTGTCCTTGCAGAAAACACCGATGAGAACCGGATGGCTTTGAGACCTACCCATCTGCGATTTATGGAGGCAAACAAAGACCGCATTTTTTGTGGTGGTCCGACCGTTAATCTCGATGGTCAGCCTGAAATGATGCTGATTATTTTAGATGCCCCTGATCTGGTATCAGCCGAGGCTTTTATCCAAGCAGAGCCTTACAATCACGCCGGAGTCTTTGAACGAGTCACCATCCACGAATGGCGACAAGTCTTGCCAGAGTCTCAACCTGGCGTGCTGTTGCGTGAGATCAACCACGCCTAAAATTTACACTTTAAAGCTATCTAAATCGCAACAAAGAATAAGCTTATGAACATTGGCATTATTGGTTCTGGCAGCATGGGCAGTGGCTTGGGTAAAATCTGGGCGCAGAATGGGCACAAGCTCATGTTCAGTTACTCTCGCGACACCACAAAGCTCGAAAAGATCGCACAGTCGATCGGCAGCAATGCCCGTGTCGGTACACCTGCTGAAGCCGTAAAGTTTGCGGATGCCGTCGTATTATCTGTGCCCTACGGCGCGGTAGAAGACGCACTCCAGGCAGCAGGGTCACTGGACGGCAAGATTCTCTTCAGCACTGTCAATGCACTGTTACCCGATATGAGCAGAATGGCAGTTGGGACAACCACTTCAGCCGCTGAGGAAATCGCTAAACTGGCTCCAGGTGCCCGCGTGGTTGAGGCACTACCCGTGTTTGCAGAAGTTCTCAACTCCCCGTCACGACGCTTTGGCGATCAACTTGCAACAGTGTTTTATAGCGGCGACGAGGAGGATGCAAAACAGGTCGTAGCGGATTTGTTGCGCGAAATTGATGTTGAGCCGATCAATGCCGGATCACTGAAGAACTCACGTTATGTTGAACCCGCTATGATGCTGCTGATCCAACTTGCTTACGCCCAACAATTCGGACAAGTTGGTTTTAAGCTGTTGCAACGTTGAGAGGTAATCGCCAGCTAACAACGCGATGGAGCAAACGGTTGAGAGTTTTTTCGTCTATCTTTATAGTCTACTCGTCGCCGCTCATCTTAGCCGTTATGCTTAACTGAAGTCTCAGTTGGTAGGAGCGGGAGCAGCCTGAGTAGATTAGATGACTGCTTGTCGAGCTGCTCAAGTTAGACTCGAATTTATCTCAGAGTGTTAAAAGTTTCCACTTGTGGTGGAACCACATCCATTAGTAACAAAGCACTTGATATTGATAATGAACTAGCTCATATCATCAATGCGATCGCCTGCCCTACCAATGCAACAGCCTGCATGAGGAATACGACCTACTACATTGGCATAGGTGCTACTGACATTGCGATTGTGACCATTGACATGACGAATGCAGTTCGCTACATCAGCATTGCAGCAGGTCAAGTCAAAGGCGTTAGCGGTAGATGATTTGTTGCAAGACTACACCAAGAACAACGTCTTTTACTGAGGTGTACATCATGACAACTTCAAGCCTGAACTGCTGTCTATCTCCGCAAGTCATCAACCAAGATGTGAATTCCTTGAGCCGATATAGTGCTTGATCCAGTTGGTGTAGCTTTTCTCAGTCCGGTAAGAGTAATGCTTAACTCGAATTTCATCCTGCGCTCGGTCTAACAGCTTCTTTAAAGGTGGTTCCATTATTTAGTATCAGAGCACAACTGTGTCAGACTCAACTCAAAAATACAAAAGTACTACTGGAACTGATTCGGTATAGATACAGAGCTTTGCTGTCTATCTACCCAATCTGGGGCTACTATGCGGATTACTTGCTACCTATCTGCCTGAATACGGAAGATGAACAGATACTCCGCTGCACATTCACTTGCAATCGGTAGATAGGTAGCGAAGATCTGTCTAATGAGAGTTATACTGCTTGCGCTTTCGGGTTGTGGCGGTATGTTTGAAACGGATCTGTTGGTGTCCGAGGCTAAGTGGTTTTGAGGCTATTGGTGAAGCCAAGCTTTAAGATTGTTGGTGAACAGCAAATTTCATGCAGCCTCTTGACAGACAAAATGAGTGTATATACACTCAAAGCATGAAGAAACACATCCACACAATCAACGCAACTGAATTAAGTCAAGTGGTTTCAACGTGTGCGTGTTTCAGTCTCCGAAAGGCTTCTCGTGTCATCACGCAACGCTTTGATGAAGTCCTCAAGCCTAGCGGATTTCTGATTACCCAGTTCACGATCCTTGTGGCTGTCGCAATGGCAAAGTCAGGAAACATCAATGAATTAGCGGAAATCTTAGTGATGGATCGCACAACCTTAACCCGGAACCTCAAACCGCTTGAGCGAGAGGGATGGTTAAAGTCCGAGCCTGGACAAGACCAGCGAACTCGTGTGATTAGCCTTACAACGGATGGAGAAGCTGCGTTGGCGGAAGCACTGCCGTTGTGGAAACAAGCTCAAAATAGTGTGGAGGAAGTGCTTGGACAACAGCGATGGAGCGCCCTGCTTTCACATTTGGCTGAGACAACCGCGCTAATTCGTTGAGTCTAAAATTTTCAGCAAAACGTGTATATACACTGAAATAGCTTTCGCTTTGCCTGAATCTCCTGAAGAAACTCTATCAAATCGTTCAATGAAATTTGGAGGCTTCTATGGTTTCTCTATCCTTGACTCAACGCAATCAAATCGCGCAACGGTTACTTTCCATCATCAGTATTTGGGGACTTGGTGTGGGAGTCGGCAGCTATTTCAGACTCTTTAGCACTTTTCCCCTACCGTGGTTTGCCTTGCTCGTTGCAATGGGCATCACTACGCCCTTGGCAATTTATTACGGGAACTCAATCTTCCGAGCCTATATCCAGGGACTCCATCTCAATTACTTAACCCTATTCCACATTTGGCGCATTCCAGCAGCACTAACCTTCTTTTATTACGGTAGTCAAGATTTGTTGCCATCAACCTTTGTGCGAAATGCAGCTTGGGGAGACTTAGCGGCAGGTCTGTTGGTATTAGTGGTACTCGCATTACCAAAGAGCAATTGGAAATATTGGGGCTTTCACCTCCTCGGTCTAGCAGATTTTGTGACTGCGGTTGGCACAGGATTAACCTTTTCATTGCTTCAAGTTCCTATGATGGAGACAATTGCGACTTATCCTGTCGCCTTGATTCCATTATTTGGAGTTGGTATCTCAGGAGCATCACATATCATGGCACTAGACATTCTAGTTCGGCGGACAGGGAAGGTTCGTAGTCCTTGATATCGATTGGCGAAGGTGATGCAGTATAACAACACGATGGAGCGGACAGTTGAAAACCTTTTCGTCTGAGCGAGAGGAAGTCTGATTGCGTGTTGAAGCACGATATTTGAAGTTCCTAGTTCTGGGCGCTCTAGGTACCGAGCTTGAAGGATAGCGCTCTGACTTCATACAATTAAGCCTTTCATGCCGCTAACGCCATAAACTTAGGAGTGTGCTCCATCTCTGAAAGAAACTCTTTAACTGAGGCTATAAGCATGCCTGATATTGTAGATACTGCGATTAACGCAGGTACTTTTAACACGCTAGTGACAGCTGTCACGACTGCTGGTCTTGATACTGCACTTAAGGGATCTGGCCCATTCACCGTTTTTGCACCAACCGATGAAGCATTTTCCAAGCTGCCGTCGGGAACGGTAGAGTCTCTGTTAGAGGACGTTATCGAGCTGAGAAAGATCCTGGAGTATCATGTGGTTTCAGGAAAGGTAATGGCTGCTGACGTGGCAAAACTTGACTCAGCAACTACGGTGGAAGGCTCAACCGTCAAAATTGATGCTATCAATGGTGTCAAAGTAAATGACGCTACAGTTATGACCCCAGATGTTGAAGCGGACAATGGTGTCATTCACGTCATTGATACTGTACTGATGCCTCAGTAAACACCTGTAGGGACATCGACTCCTTCAGCTTCGGCGACTTCCAGAAGGGTTTTGAGGACCGAGTCAGGATTCAGGCTGATCGAATCAATTCCCTGCTCAACCAAGAAGCGGGCGAACTCCGGGTAGTCACTGGGTGCTTGACCACAGATGCCGATTTTGCGACCGTGTTTTTTGACGGTGGCGATCGCCATCTCCACCATTCGCTTTACAGCCTCGTGGCGCTCGTCAAACAGGCGGGCGACTAAAGCGGAATCCCGGTCCAGACCCAAGGTGAGCTGAGTGAGATCATTCGAACCAATCGAAAATCCATCGAACACCTGGGCAAACTGATCAGCCAAAATCACATTACTGGGTAGCTCACACATCACATAAACCTCTAGTCCATTTTCCCCCTGGACTAGACCGTGGTGAGCCATCTCAGCGATCACAGCTTGACCTTCTTCCGGGGTGCGGCAAAAGGGCACCATCAGAATCACATTCGTCAACCCCATATCCTCGCGTACCCGTTTCATCGCCTGGCACTCCAGGGCAAAGCCTTGGCGGTAGCGATCGTCGCAGTACCGGGAAGCCCCTCGCCACCCCAGCATCGGGTTTTCTTCCTTCGGTTCAAACGGTTTACCTCCCAAGAGATTGGCGTACTCATTGGTTTTGAAGTCTGATAGCCGCACCACAACTGGCTTGGGATGGAATGCCGCGGCAATCATCCCGACTCCCTGGGCTAGCTTATCGACAAAGTACTGGGGCTTGTCTTCATAAAGGTTGGTTAACTCTGCCAGTTGATCCCGCACTTCTGGGTCGGCCAAGGTATGGTAGTGAATCAGAGCTAAGGGATGGACCTTGATATGATTGGCAATAATAAACTCCAACCGGGCCAGTCCTACTCCATCGTTCGGGATGGCCGCAAGGCTAAACGCCTCTCCCGGATTACCTACATTCATCATGAGCTGGGTCCGGGTTTGAGGTAAGGTTTTTAGCGGTACTTCCTTAACCTCAAAGGGGACCAGTCCTTGGTAGACCAGTCCTTCATCACCTTCGGCACAGGATACTGTCACTTCTTGACCTGTTTTCAAGCTAGCGGTGGCATTCCCTGTACCCACAATTGCTGGAATACCGAGTTCGCGGGCAATGATGGCGGCATGACAGACCCGCCCCCCCTGGTCAGTGATGATGGCACTGGCCCGTTTCATGATCGGTTCCCAGTCGGGGTCTGTTTTATCGGTGACCAGGACTTCTCCGGCCCGAAAGTGGTCTAGCTTGTGCGGATCAAGAATCATGCGGACCTTGCCCTGGGCGATCGCATCTCCAACGCTTCGACCTGTGATCAAAAGTTGCCCTGGTTGCTGAAGCTGATAGCTCCGCAGGACATTTTTCGACTTTTGTGATTGCACCGTTTCCGGGCGGGCCTGAACGACGAAGAGTTCGCCAGTATCGCCGTCTTTTGCCCATTCAATATCCATCGGAGTGAAGACTTGCCGCGCCTGGCTGTAGTGGTCTTCAATCAGGCAGGCCCAGCGGGCCAGTTGGAGAACTTCCTGATCAGAAAGAGCAAATTGCTGCTGCTCCACTGGCGGCACGGGGAGATTCTTCGTCAACTTTGACCCATCAGCGTAGACCATCTTGAACGCTTTGCTGCCTAGTCTTTTTTCTAAGATCGGGTGAAATCCCTGCTTGAGTGTCGGCTTAAATACCACATACTCATCCGGGTTGACGACGCCTTGGACGACGTTCTCTCCCAGACCATAGGCTGCACTGATTAACACGGAGTTCGTAAACCCGGTCTCTGGATCAATAGAAAACATCACCCCGGAGGTTGCCAGGTCCGAGCGCACCATCTTTTGCACACCGACTGAGAGGGCAATACTAAAGTGATCAAACCCCTTACGCTGGCGATAGGAAACTGCCCGGTCGGTAAACAGGGAGGCAAAACACTTTTTACAGGCTTCGAGCACCCCTTTAGCACCGCTGACATTCAGGTAAGTTTCTTGCTGTCCGGCAAAACTGGCCTCCGGCAGGTCCTCCGCTGTAGCACTGGAGCGCACCGCTACATCCGCATCCGCGCTGTATCGTTGGCAAAGCCCCTGGTAACCCTCGGTAATAGCAGTCTCCAGTTTGGGGGGAAAAGGAGTATCAAGGATTAGGGAGCGGACTTTTTTCCCCCGCTGCCGTAGGTTCTTGACATCTTCGACATCTAGGTCAGCAAAGATCTGACGCAGCTTTGCCTCTAAACCTGCGGACTGAAGAAAATAACCGTAAGCATAAGCCGTGGTTGCAAACCCGGTTGGAACATTAATCCCCTGGGGCGACAGGTGTTGGATCATTTCGCCCAAAGAGGCATTCTTACCTCCAACCAGGGAAACATCTCTCAGGCGGACTTGATCGAGCCAGAGTACTAAGGCTTGCTCCTTTGATTGAAGTGATTGAAGCTGCTTTTCTTGCTCTACGCTTGTTTCTAGCATGGTCTTGCTCCTTCAAATCGGCATTGAGTCTGGTCGGGGAACGCCTTGAGAATCTTAGCTAGCGGTGTCTGGTCAGTCTCAGTTTGGAGGATAAATCACTCCCAATGGCCCCCTCCTGCAAGCAAGCTCCGCAATCCTAACAGGGGAGTTGCG
The DNA here is from genome assembly GCA_041748155.1 of Thermosynechococcaceae cyanobacterium. Classification (GTDB taxonomy): domain Bacteria; phylum Cyanobacteriota; class Cyanobacteriia; order Thermosynechococcales; family Thermosynechococcaceae; genus JBGTDT01. The sequence continues at coordinate 8,906 of JBGTDT010000201.1, forward strand.
CCATTGTCATTGACTATCGTACTCGCTCCCAGAAGTAAGAACTGCTATACCGCGCACCCTTTTAGTAGCAGGATGTTAATTAGCAGCGGCAATGAACAATCTGTTGACAAACGTGTCAATTCTTTCCATCTTGTCTAGACTGAGCTGGCGGTAATACACGCTCATGTCTTCGGGACGCTGCTTGTTGTGAAAGAGAATATATCGAGGGACCCAGTAGACATAGCTTTCTTCAGTACGATAAAAGTAACGCTTGAGGCGAATGGCTTCATGAACTTGCTCGCGTAGCATCTTCAGAGAATCAAGCAGTTTCTGAGGGCGAGGTTTCCCGATCAGGGATGCAAGGCCAGTAGCACATAGGGACACACTTTAGGGTTCCTATGTTGCTCCAAAATCTCATGAGAAAGACTGCGGAGCTTTGCAGTCTAATCATCCTGAGAGGAGTAATATGCAGACTAGCTGCAGTCTAATCTCCTACTTAGGACAAATAGAGTGAGAAGTTCCAGTCTAATCACTCTAATTTGGAATGTTTAGATAGACAGTTTCAGCCTGATCATCCAGATTAGGGTAGATAGACAGAAAAAGTCTGTCTCATACATATAGCGATCCTAAATAGGTAGCAAGGACAGATAATATACTGTAGGCTAAGACAATCTCTCGTCAACTGTTTAGATAGCAATGGATTCGCTCAATCAGTTTATCGAAACCACAACCGATGCCCGCGAACTCAAGCGTGC